>NZ_JBFAAL010000012.1:0-214121 GCF_040639715.1 Micromonospora sp. NPDC023737 | reverse complement strand
CCGCCGACGTTCGGGCAGCCGCCGATACCGGCCATCCAGCCGCGCTTGGGCACGTTGCAGTTGACCACCGGCCCCCAGCAGCCCACCTTCACCAGGCACTTCGGAGAGTTGTAGTCCTTGGCGAAGTCGGCCTGCTCGTAGTAGGCGGCCCGGTCGCAGCCCTCGTGCACCGTCTTCCCGAACAGCCACTGCGGGCGCAGCATGTCGTCCAGCGGCGGCGGGGGCGCCGAACCCGCGGCGTGGTACAGCAGCCAGGTGAGGGTCTCCATGAAGTTCTCGGGCTGGATCGGGCAGCCGGGCACGTTGATCACCGGCAGGGCGGCCTGGGACCGGAAGTCCCAGCCGAGGTAGTCGGCCAGGCCCATGCAGCCGGTGGGGTTGCCGGCCATCGCGTGGATGCCGCCGTAGGTGGCGCAGGTGCCGACCGCGACCACCGCCCACGCCTTCGGCGCGAGACGATCGATCCACCAGTTGAGGGTGAGCGGTTCGCCGGTGTCCGGGTCGTTGCCGAACGAGGTCCAGTAGCCGCCGTCCTCGATGATGTTCTGGTTGGGCACGGAACCCTCGATGACGAGGACGAACGGGGACAGCTCGCCGCGGGCCGCCGCCCGGAAGGGGACGAGGTAGTCCTCGCCGCCCAGGCTGGGCGAGAGCACCTTGTTGTACAGGTGCACCTTGGGCAGTCCGGGGACCAGCCCCTGCACGACGTCCTCGATGGCCGGCTGGCCCGAGGCCGTCATGGACACCGTGTCGCCGTCGCAGCTCATGCCCTCGGAGATCCAGAGGATGTGGATCTCGTCGAAGCCGGCTCTGTCCTCGGCCGCCGAGGCCTCCTGGGTCGCTTCGAGGGTGCTGTCCACGCTCATGTGCTCGGCCTCCCCTGGAGACGGTCGCGGAGTCGGTCGTAGGCGGCGGCCACCGGGCCGAGCAGGGTCAGCCCGGGGGGACGGTCCGGGGCTCCCGGGTGCGGCCGGGTCGGTGCCGACTGCTTCGCCTGTGTCAGCAGCCGCCCGAGCCGGTCCAGGTCCTCCTGGCGGACGTGGTCGCGCACCTCGGGCACCAGCTCGTCCTCGTCCCTGCGGATGTGCTGCTCGACGGCGCCCCTGAGCCGGCGGACGAGGTCGGCCTCGCGGGTCGCGCCGGCGGGCAGCTTGTCGAGGTCGTGCAGCAGCTTCTTGACGGCCGTGTGCCCGGCGAGATGCTCGTCGGCCCGCCGGGCGCCGTCCGGAAGGGCCTTGCGGACCATCGGGTAGAACATCATCTCCTCGAGCGCGGCGTGCCGGGACAGCTCGCGGATCATCAGCTCGACCACACCGCGACGCTGTGTGTCGCTGGCCGCGGCGTGGTAGTCGCGGAACAGTTGCTCCACCATCCGGTGGTCGTGCTGCAACAACTCGATGGCGTCCATCGCACCTTTCCTCGAGGAGGGTGGGTCCGCCCCCGCACCAGGCTGGCACCGCCCGCCGGGGAGCGCGCGCCGAGCGGGACAGTGGGGTGAACGGCCCGGTGGCGGGCGCGACGGACATGCCGGGCGTCGTCCGCGGCGGCCCTGCCGCGTTTGCCGCTCCCCCGCGGTGGCACCCGGTTCGGCGGCGCGCCCCGGCCGCCCGCCCGGCGGGAACGTCGGCACCGACGGGGACGCGAACGACACCACGGGCGAGGGACCACCGCACAGGCGATGCGGGACACCGGGTCACAGCGGGGAACCCGGGACGCGCCCCCGGAAGAACCGCGGGCGCGAGACCGGCGCAGTGGACACCACACTTTTCGACCGAGAGGAGACGGCGGCGATGTCGTATTCGCAGCACTCCACCGACATGGGCACCCATCCCGAGATGCACGAGATGCGCGAGCGTCTGGAACGCGCGGGGTCCAGCGGACAGGGAATAGCACTGGAAGGCCTGACCGCGCTGACCGGCCTCTACGCCGCGATCTCACCCTGGGTCGTGCACTTCTCCGGACAGCCGAACATCACGGTGAACAACCTGATCATCGGGGTCACCATCGGCCTGCTCGGGCTCGGCATGGCCCTGGCACCGCAGCGGATGATGCGCTTGGGCTGGCTGCTCGTGCCGCTCGGCATCTGGCTGATCATCTCGCCCTGGGTCGTGACCGTCACGCACTCGGCGCGCGCGGGGATCATCTGGAACAACGTCGTGCTCGGCCTGATCGTGACCGCGATGGGACTCGCCGCCATGGGGCTGACGGTCGCCCGGCGCCCGCGCCACTGAGCAGGCAGGCCGCCGCACACAGGCGGCGTCCCCGGCGCCGGCTTGAGCGCGGCGCCGGCCGACGGCGGGGCGGGGCCCCCCCCCCCGCCCCCGGCCCGGCTTCTATGTGACGACTACCGGAATACCTTCGTGCCCGATATATTGGGGCGGTGGACACACCGCTACGCGAACCCACCTTCCTGATCCTCACCGCGCTGGCCGCCGCGCCGCTGCACGGCTACGGCCTGATCAGCGAGGTCGCCGCCCTCTCCGACGGCCGCGTCACCCTGCGCCCCGGCACCCTCTACGGCGCGCTCGACCGGCTGGTCGACGCCGGCCTCGTCGACGTCGACCGGGAAGAGGTCGTCGACGGCCGGCTGCGCCGCTACTACCGCCTCAGCCCGGAGGGCGAGGCCACCCTCAGCGCCGAGACCGAACGACTTCGCCGCAACGTGGCGGCGGCCACCGAACGGCTGCGCAACCGGGCCACCAACCCCGGCACACCGCGTCGCGCCGCCAGCACCGGCACGCCACGTCTCGCCGGAGGGGCGGCATGAGCGACCTGGAGCGCCGCTACCTGCGCCTGCTGCGCGCGTACCCGGCCGACTACCGCCGCTCGCGCGGCGCCGAGATCATCGGCACGTACCTCGACCTCGCCGCGCAGGGACAGCGCTGGCCCTCCCCCGCGGACGCCGCGGACCTGCTGCGCGGCGGCCTGCGCCAGCGGCTGCGGGCCGCCGGGGCCGCCGACCTGATCCCGGGCGTACGCCTCGCGGCCCTGCTCGCCTTTCCTGCCGCGGCCGTCGTGGCGGGCACCTGGGCGACCGCCGAAACCACCGCACCGACTGTGGACTGGGTGGAGTTCGGCCCGTTCGCCACCGTCGGCGTTGCCTGCTGGGTCGCGTGGCTACTCGCGACCGTCGTCGCCGCCGTCGCACCCGCCCGGTGGGCGCGGGTCGCCGTGGGGCTCGCCCTGGCGGTCACCGTGGCGGTGGTGCCGGTCAGCGCGCTCGCCGGCGTACCGCGGCCGCCGTTGTTCGTGCTCCTGCCCCAGATGGTCCTGGGCCTGCTGGCACTCGCGCTGCCGACGGGTGGCGGCTGGCGGCTCCGGCTGCCGCCACTCGCGGCCGCGGCGACAGCCGTCGCCTCGACGGCTCACGGGCTGGGCGACTGGTCCTACCGCTGGGGTGATCCGGGAACAGCGCTGACCACCTCCGCACCTGCCGTCCTCGTGGTGGCCATGCTGATCGCGGTGGCGCTGGTGCTCCAAGGCGATCGGCGGGGGCTGTGGTCCATGCTGCTGCTCATCGCCCCGGTCGGCCTGCTGGCGCTGCGCCCGCTGGCCTTCCTGACCGGGAAGACGCTCGACTGGAACCCGCAGGACACCGCCACGTTCGCCGTCACCGCCGCCGCGGTCGTGGCGCTGAACGTGACAGTGTTGTGGGTCGCGCTGACCGCGGGACGTGCGGCCCGCAACCACCTCTTCCGATCAGCCAACCTCCCCACCGCCCACACCTGTCCCACCTGCGGCTCCCCGCGCTGAATGCAATCCTCCCCACCGGACCAGTCCCGTTGGTCATGACGTTGGCGGCTGTTCGATCTCGCATTGCGCCGCCAAACATCATGATCAACGAGGCGAGGAATCGGGCGGGGCGGGCGCGCGGAAACCGGAGCGCCGGGTGAGGGCGAGGACCAGGAGGGTGAGGGCCAGGGCGGTCATCGCTATCGCGCCGGGAGCCTTGGTGAACCGGGCCAGGTTGGTGCCGTCGGGCAGGGTGAGGAACGCGACGACCGCGCAGGGCAGCACGAACCAGCTGGTCCGCGTCGCGAGGTGGGAGCTCCCCACGCCCACCCGCACCGGGACGTCCGAAGAGTGGTCTCCGCCCGCGCTGACCGCCAGCAGCGCCAGCGGCCAGGTGGCGTACCAGGGGTGGAAGACCGGGGCCAGCACCACCGTGGCGGCCAGCGCCAGCCCGGCCGCGTACAGCGTCACCCGGGGACGGGCCGCGGCCAGCCGGGCCACCCGCTGCCGAGCGTCGTTAAGGCGGCACAACGCCGTCCACGCCCGCCACCAGAGCGCCACCAGCAGCGCCGCGAGCAGCAGCAGTGCCACCGCCCGGGCCACCGGCACCGCGTCGGGGTCTCGGCCGAGCAGGCCGCCCGCGTAGTCGACGACGAAGCCCACCGCCGTCGGCAGCGAGGTCCACTGCTCCGAGTCACCGCTGTGGCTCAGCCCGCCGACCCAGCCCAGCCCGAGGCCGGAAAGGAGCGAACTGCCCGCCAGCGCGGCGAGCACCCCGCCGGCCAGCCAACCGCTGTCGCGCGCCAGGACGCGTACGGTGTACCGGCCGTGCACCGCCGCCAGCGCGGCGTACGGGAGCACCACCGCCGCGGTCGCCTTCACGGTCACGGCCAGCCCCAGCAGGAGCCCGGCGACGAGCAGCGCACCCGGCCGGCCGGGCAGGCGGACCAGCACCAGCAGACCGAGCAGGAGCAGCCCGAGCATCACCGCGTCGTTGTGCGCCCCGGCCAGCAGGTGCACGCCGACCAGCGGGCAGGCCAGCAGCAGCCACGCCGCCCGCCGGGTCGGTACGCCGGCGGCCCGGGCCAGCCCCGGCAGGCAGAGCGCGGCCAGCAGCACCCCGGCCAGCGCGCAGAGCCGCAGCAGCACGATGGTGCCGGTCAGGCCGCCGCCCAGCGTCACGGCCAGCGCGGCGAGCAGCACGAAGACGGGGCCGTACGGGGCGGGAGTGTCCCGCCAGATCGGTGACACGGCGTCCACCCACGGGCAGCCCGCCGCGGCCACACCGGTGACGTAGGGGTCGACGCCGTGCGCGTACGCCCAGCCCTGGCAGGCGTACGAGTAGACGTCCCGGCTGCCCAGCGGAGCGGTGACCAGCAGCGGCAGCGCCCAGAGCCCAGCGGTGCGGTACGCCCACCCGGTCGACGGGGCTCCCCGCCGCAGCGCCCACCACGCGCCCACCAGCAGGGCGGTGCCGACCAGCCACGCGCCGAGCACGAGCGGCCCGTGCCGGCCCTGCCAGATGCTGACGGGGGTGACCCTCACGAGCGGCGCGGACGGCAGCGCACCACCGAGGTACCCGGCGACCGCGAGCAGCACCGCCCCGGCCAGCCCGGCGTACCGTGCCGCGCCGGCCCGACGCGGCTCGGCATGCTCTGTGCGGGCGGGGCCGTGCCCGGGGCCGTTCGGCGGCTCCGCTCGGTCGGCCGGGTTCGGACGCGCGCCGGGTCCGGTCACCGGCGGGGCCTCCTCAGTCCGTGCCGACGGTCGCGGCGACCGGCTGACGGGCCGCCCGAGCCGAACGTACCAACCGGACCACCACCACGATCACCAACAGCGTCATCAGCGGAGCGCCGACCGTCTTGGTGTACCGGGGCAGGCCGGTGCCGTCCGGCAGCACCAGGAACGCCGAGACGACCGTGATCGCGGCGAACCAGTTGATCCGCTGCCGCGAGGTGGCCGCGAGCACCGCCAGCGGCCACGTCCAGTACCAGGGGTGGAAGAGCGGGGCGAGCGCGACCGTGGCGGTGAGCGCCAGCGCGGCGTGCCAGAGCGGCTCCCGGTGGCGGGCCCGGAACCAGAGCCACACCAGCAGGATCGCCAGCACGCCCATGCCGATGCCCCGGGTGACCGGCAGCGGATCGCCGTGCCAGCCGAACGGGAGTCCCAGGTAGGCGACGGTCTGACCGAGCGCGGTGGGCGGCGAGGTCCAGGCGACCACGAGGCCGCCCTGCTCCAGGCCGCTGATCCAGCCGAAGTCGAGGCCGGCGGCGAAGGTCGCCCCGACCACTGTCGCGACCGCACCGCCGACCACCCAGCCGCCGTCGCGGATCAGCGCCCGGACGGAGAATCCGCCGGCGATCGCCGCCAGGGCCGCGAACGGCACCACGACCAGCGCGGTCGCCTTGATGCCACCCGCCAGCCCGAGCAGTACGCCCCCGGCGAGCAGCACGCCGGGGCGGCCCGGACGGGCGGCGACCACGGCCAGCCCGGCGACGAGCAGTCCCACCATCGCGGCGTCGTTGTGCGCGCCGGAGATCAGCTGGACGCCGATCAGCGGGCTGCCCAGCGCCAGCCAGACGGCCCGCCCGGCCGGTACGCCACAGCGGCGGGCCAGCGCCGGGATGCAGGCCGCGGTCAGCACGACACCGGCCACCGCGAGCAGCCGGAACAGCACGATGGCGCCGACGAGCGAGCCGGTCGCCTTCACCACCGCGCCGGCGATCATCACGAAGAGCGGCCCGTACGGCGCCGGGGTGTCCCGCCAGATGAACGAGATGGTGTCCAGCCAGGGACAGGGCAGGGTGGAGACGCCCTGCTCGTACGGGTTGATCCCGGCGGCGTAGCTGGCGCCCTGGCAGGCGTACGCGTAGACGTCCCGGCTGCCCAGCGGCGGCGTGATCAGCATCGGCAGCAGCCAGAGCCCGGCGGTGACCAGCGCCCAGCGGGTCGACGGCACCCCGCCGCGCAGCGACCACCAGGCGTACGCGAGCACGGCCGTGCCGACGGCCCAGCCGATGAGGATCACCGGCCCGTACGGCCCCTGCCAGATGCTGAGCGGGGTCGGACGCAGATCGCCGTGCGGCATCGCACCGCCGAGGAAGGCGGCGACGGCGAGCAGCGCGGAGCCGGCCAGGCCGGTCCAGCGCGCGAGGTGGGAAGGCACCCGGACATGCTGCCAGCACCCGGTGCGCGGTCCCCAGGTGGGCCGGGGGACGCTACGGGCAGCGACCCTCGGGTGACAGACTGCTGGTGACCGTGTAGGCGCCGGGAGTACGGGCGCGAACGGTGGTCCAGCCGTCCGGGCCGGGGGCGAGGCAGCCCTCGCCGGCGTCGAGCGACAGCCAGCGGGACCAGCGCACCCGGACCAGGACGTCGGCGGCGGCGTCGACCGTGAACCGCACCCGGGCCGGCGTGGACCCGACGAGCGTGGCGGGCGCGGAGACCAGCGGAGCCGGTTCGATCACCTCGTAGAGCCGCCACTGCCCCGGCCGGGCGACCTCCCGCAGGTACGGCTGGCCGGCGAGCACCAGCGCCGCTTCGGCCTGCGCGTACCGGTCGGGGGCGGCGTCCGGGGCGACCGCCACGAAGCTGACCGCGTTGCGCCGCAGCCAGTCGCCGTACCCGGCGGCGTCCGGGCCGGGGCCGTAGAAGAGCGCGTTCCGCTCGACGTCCACCTGCCGCTCCCAGCCCCGGGCCAGCGGCACCGCCTCCGCCACGTACGCGCTCTCCCAGTGGTCGCGCAGCGGCACCACCTCGACCCGGCCGACCGGCGCCCGGCGGCTCAACTCGTCGACCAGCGGCCGGTGGAACGCCTCGTACGCGGGCGCGGAGCCCATCCTGGTGAGGTCGCTGGTGACCACCGGTGACTGCCACCACACCAGGACGGCCAGCAGGGCGGCGAGCCAGCGCGCGCCGATCGGCACGAACGCCGCGACCAGCGGCAACACGAAGAGCATCGGCAGGCGCAGCGCGTTCGAGCCGATCGGGCTCGGCAGGTGGTACGCCGCGACCAGCAGCAGCGCGGTCAGCGCCCCGCCGACGCGCAGCACGCGGACCGGGACGAGCGCGAGCACCACCACGGCGAGGGCGACGTTGATCCGCATGGACTCGGCGCTGAACGGCTGCGTTCCGCCGTTGCCGAAGAGCAGCGCCATCGGCGCCACGGCCACCACCGGCACCAGACAGAGCACGAGGCTCTCCGCCCGTGGCCGGCGCGGCGACCGGCCGCTCCGCCGGATGTCGGTGAGCAGCAGCGCTCCCCCGGCCAGGCCGAGGAAGAGACCGGCCACCGGGCTGCCCCAGGTGGCCAGTGCCCCAAGCACCGCCCCCAGCAGCAACCGGGCCCACCGGGGCGGCCGGGTGGCGTGCACGGCGCAGAGGGCGAGGAGCCCGAACATCAACCCGACCGCGAAGGTGATCCGCCCGCTGGCCAGGTTCCCCACCAGCACCGCCGCGCCGAGCATCCCGCCGAGCAGCGGCCGGCGGGCCTGCCCGCGCAGCAGCAGCCAGGCCAGCGCCACCGCCGACACGACGGCCGCGACCGCGCCGACCAGCCGTACGCCGACCGCCGCGCCGAGGAACTGGGTGTAGAGGCTGTAACCGAACTGGCCGTCCCCGCCGTACCAGGAGAAGTCGAGCGGGGCGAGACCGTTACGGTCGGCGAAGGTGGCCCGGGCGACCTGCGCCGACAGATCGGTGCCCATCGGCGGGGCGAGCAGGAAGGCACCGGCGAGCACCAGCGCCGCGACGAGCGTGCCGAGCAGGGTGCGCCGGGTCTCAGCCGTCGAGGACCCGCTCCATCGCCGCCCGCGAGCGGCGGGCGGTGCGGAGGTAGTCGTCGAGGAACTGGCCTGGGTCGTCGGCACCGAGCAGTCGTACCACGCCGGCCAGTTCCACGCCGTGTCGGGGCAGCTGGTCACCGGCCCGGCCGCGGACCAGCATGAGCGCGTTGCGTACCTGCGCGGCGAGTGTCCAGCCGGCCGCCATCGCCGCGGCGTCCACCGGATCGACCAGGTCCGCGTTGCGGGCGGCCGCGAGCGCGTCGAGGGTACGCGTGCCGCGCAGCGCCGGTACGGCCCCGGCGTGGCGCAGCTGGAGCAGCTGCACGGCCCACTCGACGTCGGCGAGCCCGCCCCGGCCCAGCTTCGTGTGGGTGGCCGGGTCGGCGCCCCGGGGGAGCCGCTCGTGCTCCACCCGCGCCTTGATCCGGCGGATCTCCACCACCTGCTCCCGGGTCAACCCGCCGGCCGGGTAGCGCACCGGGTCGATCAGCGTCTCGAACTCGGCGCCCAGGTCGGCGTCGCCGCAGACGAACCGGGCGCGCAGCAGTGCCTGCGCCTCCCAGACCCGGGACCAGCGCGCGTAGTACTGCCCGTACGCGGCGAGGCTGCGCACCAGTGGTCCCTGCCGCCCCTCCGGCCGCAGGTCGGCGTCGACACCGAGCGGCGGATCGGGGGCGGGCATCCCCAGCAGCCGGCGCAGCTCCTCGGCCACGGCCTGCGCGGCGGCGCTGGCGGCGTTCTCATCGGAGCCCGGGGCCGGGTCGTAGACGAAGAGCACGTCGGCGTCGGAGAGGTAGTTCGACTCGTAGCCGCCGAGGCGCCCCATGCCGATCACGGCGAAGCGTAGCCCGGGCAGGGCCGGCTGGGCGGCCCGGGCGATCCGCAGCGCGGCGGCCAGGGTGGCGTCGTTGACGTCGGCCAGCGCGGCCCCGACCGCTCTGACGTCGGTCAACGCCGGAGCCGGGCGTCCCGTCCCGTCCGGACGGGGCGGGGCGGGGGCCAGCGAGCCGGCCCGGCTCAGCACGTCGGCGCAGGCGATCCGGACCAGTTCCCGGCGGCGCAGCGCGCGTACCGCCCGGGTCGCCTCGACCGGGTCGGTGTGCCGGGCGGCCGCGGCCGCGAAACCCTCGTGGAGCACGTCGCGGGGGCGCGGGACCAGCTCACTCTCCTCGGCCAGCAGCCGCAGCGCCTCCGGCTCCCGGGCCAGCAGGTCGGCGGCGTACCGGGACGAGGAGAGCACCCGGGCCAGCCGGCGGGCGACCGGCCCCTCGTCGCGCAGCAGCCGCAGATACCAAGGGGTGCTGCCGAGCTTGTCGGAGACCTGCCGGTAGTTGAGCAGCCCCCGGTCCGGCTCCGGCGCGTCGGCGAACTCGCTGAGCAGCACGGGCAGCAGGGTGCGCTGGATGGCCGCCGTGCGGCTCACCCCGCCGGTGAGGGCCTGCAGGTGACGCAGTGCCCCGGCCGGATCGCCGAAGCCGAGGATCTCCAGCCGGTGCCGGGCCGCCTCCGGGGTGAGCCGCAACCCGTCGGCGGGCACCCGGGCGACCGACTCCAGCAGCGGCCGGTAGAGCAGCTTGGCGTGCAGCCGGCGTACCTCGGCGGCGTGGCCGACCCACTCGGCGCGGAACGCCTCGACGGCGCTGCGTCCCGGTGTGGCCGTGTAGCCCAGCGCGGCGGCGAGCCAGCGCAGCGCGCCCGGGTCGGTCGGCACCGTGTGGGTGCGGCGCAGGCCCTGCAACTGGAGCCGGTGCTCGACGCCCCGCAGGAAGCGGTAGCCGCGCAGCAGCGCCTCACCGTCGGCGCGGCCGACGTAGCCGCCGCCGACCAGCGCGCGCAGCGCCGGGATGGTGCCCGGTTCGCGCAGCGACTCGTCACCCCGGCCGTGCACCAGTTGCAGCAGTTGGACGGCGAACTCGATGTCCCGCAGCCCGCCCGGGCCGCGTTTGATCTCGCGCTCCAGCTCCTTCGGCGGTACGTGGTCGATGATCTTCCGGCGCATGGCTCGGACGTCCTCGACCGCCTCGGGCCGTTCGGCCGCCCGCCACACCAGCGGGGCGAGCTGGTCGATCCACTCCTGCCCCAACGCCAGGTCGCCCGCCGCCGGGCGGGCCTTGAGCAGCGCCTGGAACTCCCAGGTCCGGGCCCAGCGCCGGTAGTAGGCGAGGTGGCTGGCGAGCGTACGCACCAGCGGTCCGCGGCTGCCCTCGGGACGTAGCGCGGCATCCACCGGCCAGGCGACCAGGCCGCAGATGTGGATCAGCCGGGTGGCCACGGTGGTGGCGGCGGCCAGGTCGTCGTCGGAGTCGGCCACGAAGATGACGTCCACGTCGGAGACGTAGTTGAGCTCGAACCCACCGCACTTGCCCATCGCCACCACGGCCAGCCTCGGCCGGGCCGTGCCCTCCGGCAGTTCCTCGACGGCGATCCCGTACGCCGCGCGCAGGGTGGCGTCGGCCAGCGCGGAGAGCGCCGCCATGGTCTGTTCCAGCTCCCGCCCGCCGGTCAGGTCCGCCGCCGCGATCCGCAGCAGCGCCAGCCGGTACGCCTGCCGCAGCCCGGCGATCGGGTTGCCGTCGCCGATCGGTTCCAACCGCCCTTCGGCGGTCGGCGGTCGCCCGTCCGCGCCGGTACGCAGCACGGTCCAGTGGTCCGGGTTCGCCACCAGGTGGTCGCCGAGCGCCGATGAGGCGCCGAGCACGGCGATCAGCCGCGAACGCAGTCCCTCGTCGGCGGACAGCTGCTCCAGCAGCGCCGACCCGACGCCGAGGCCGGCCGCTCCCGGTGCCCCGCCCGCTCCCGCTGCCCCATCCGGTGAGCCGGCCGCGCCCGTTCCGGTGACGGCGTTACCCGCCGCGCCCGTTCCGGCGGCGGTGCGGCCGGCCGCGTCGGTTCCGGTGACGGCGTTGCCCGCCGCGACGGTTCCGGCGGCCGCGTTGCCGGCCGCCCGATGCTCGGCCTCGACGAGGCGGTGCAGCTGGCGCAGCGCCAGATCCGGATCGGCCGCCCGGGCGAGCGCCGCGACGAGTTCCCCCGCCCGCCCGTCGACCGGCTCCTGGCCGTCGGGCCGCCACAGGCCGAGCCCGTCCGGGCCGAGCAGGTCGGCCGCCCGGGCGCCGCCGTCGCCCTGAGCCGTGCCGAAGCCGTACCGGGCGAGCCGGCCGGGCGCGCTGGTCGGCCGGGCCATCAGTGCCCGAGGAGCGGCAGGCTGCGACGCGGGCTGTCGTCGCCCAGCTCGCCGAGGGCCAGCGCCGCGAACCGGGCGGCGAACGGCTGCCAGACCTCCTCGACGTCGGCCATCACCGCGTCGCAGGCGGCCACCAGCAGCTCCGGGTCGTAGCCCAGCTCCGCCAGCTGGCTGGAGTCGGCGGCCCAAGCGGCGATCATCGCGGTGTCGCACTCGATGTGGAACTGCAACCCCCAGGCCCGGTCGCCCATCCGGAACGCCTGGTGCGGGTAGCGGGTGGAGGCGGCGAGCAGGGTGGCGCCGTGCGGCAGTTCGGTGATCTCGTCGGAGTGCCACTGGAGCACGTCCGGGATGAGTGGCACGTACCGGAAGAGCGGGTCCTGCTCGGCGGCGTCCCGTCGGCCCACCACCGTGGGACCGATCTCCGGCCCGGACGGGCTGCGCTCCACCCGACCGGCGTGCGCGGTGGCGAGCAGCTGCGCGCCGAGGCAGACGGCGAGCGTGGGCACCCGGTGCCGGACCGCCTTGCGCAGCAGTCCCTCGACGGCCGGGAACCAGGGCGCGCCGGGTGAGCCGTCCGGCAGCGGGTAGGCCTGCTGTTCACCGCCGAGCACCACCAGCGCGGCGTAGCCGTCCAGGTCGGCGGGGAGTTCGTCGCCGGCGTGCGGACGCGCCACCCACAGGTCGAGGCCGGCCTCGGTCAGCCACTCGCCCAGCCGGCACAGATCATCGGTCGGGTCGTTCTCGATCACCAACGCGGTTGCCACGCCGTCGAGGCTATCCGGTGCCCCACCGATCCCCGAACCCCCTCGGTCCGGCACGGCGACGGTGTCGACGCTCGCCCGGCCGGGGTACCCGCCGCCGGGTCTGCGGGGGCAGCGCCGGGCCGCGACGCACGGGGATAGGCTCAGCCGCTGTGACCAGCGCTGCCCTCACCGTCCTCCGCCCGCCCGTGCTCCGCCCCGGCGACACGGTGATGCTGGTGTCCCCGTCCGGGCCGACCCGCCCCGAGCGGGTGGCCCGAGGCATCGAACTGCTCACCGGCTGGGGCCTGCGCCCGGTGCTGGCCCCGCACGCGTACGACCGGCAGGGCTACCTGGCCGGCGCGGACGAACTGCGGGCGGCCGACCTGAACGCGGCGTTCGCCGACCCGCAGGTGCGAGGGGTGATCTGCACCCGTGGCGGCTACGGCGCGCAGCGGGTGGTCGACGCGATCGACATGGACGCCGTACGGCGGGACCCGAAGGTGGTGGCCGGCTTCTCCGACGTCACCGCGTTGCAGCTCGCGCTCTGGCGGGGCGCCCGGCTGGCCGGCGTACACGGTCCGGGGGCGGCGTGGACGGACGAGCGGACGCCGCTGCGCTCCGCCGAGTCGCTGCACGCCGCGCTGATGACCACCGAACCGGTGACGGTGACCGCGCAGCCCGAGGAGGAGACCTACGCCGTACGGGTGCCCGGTCGCGCCACCGGCCCGCTGCTCGGCGGCAACCTGTGCATGATCACCGCGTCGCTCGGCACCCCGGACATGCCCGACCTGACCGGGGCGGTGCTGCTCGTCGAGGATGTGCAGGAGCCGCCGTACAAGGTCGACCGGATGCTCACCCAGTTGCGCCGGGCCGGGGCGCTCGACGGTCTGGCGGCGGTGGCGGTCGGGCAGTTCACCAACTGCGCCGACGGCTGGCCGGTGACCGTCGCGGACGTACTCGCCGAGCGCCTGGGTGACCTCGGCGTGCCGGTGCTCGGTGGCCTGCCGATCGGCCACGGCGTCGGCCAGCTCACCGTTCCCGTCGGGACCGAGGCCACCCTCGACACCACCACCGCGACCCTCACGGTCACCCCCGCCGTCCGCTGACCCACCCCACCCGGTCACTACGCCCCGTCGACCTGATGATCACGCGTGGGGTGGTGGGGTGAGGCGGGCCAGGCGGCCGATCTCGAGGGCGGTCCAGACGGTGCCGTCGGGAGCGACGGTGAGGCCGTGCGGCTCCGAGTTCGGGGTGGGCAGGTCGTACGTCTCGATCCGTCCGGCGACGTCGACGTGGCCGATCCGGTTACCGCCCCACTCGGTGAACCAGGCCCCGCCCACGGCGTCGCCGACGATCGCGTGCGGCCGGGCGGACCGGTCCGGCAGCGCGTACTCCCGGATCCGGCCGCCGGGGTCGATATGGCCGAGCTGACCCGCGACGATCTCCACGAACCAGAGCCCGCCGTCGACGCTGCCGCTGATTCCGACGGGACCCGCGTTCGGGGTCGGCAGCGGATGCACGGTGATGCCACCGGCCATGTCGACGCGGGCGAGCGCGTTCGCCTGGTTGAGCGTGCACCAGACCGTCTGGTCCGGCCCGCTGGCCATCATCGACGCGAACGCGCCGGCCACCGGCAGCGCAAAGGTGGTCACCGCTCCGTCGGTGGCCACCCGGCCGACGGTGTCGGAGTTCATCCCGGCGTACCACAGCGCGCCGTCCGGGCCGGTGGTGATGCCGCACGGCCCGGTGCCGGGCGGCAGGGCGATCGAGCTGAGTTCACCCGCCGTGCTGATCCGGCCGATCCGGTCGTCGCCGGAACGGGTGAACCAGAGCCCGTCGTCCGGCCCGGGTGTGATGATCAGTGGCCGGCTCTCCGGCGCGCCCAGCGACCAGGTCCGAACCTCGCCGTCGACGCTCATCCGGGCGACACCGCCGGCATGGACCAGCGTCAACCAGGAGGCGCCGTCCGGGCCGGTGGTGACGCCGTACGGGCCGGCGCCCGCCTCGCTCACCGGGAACTCCTGAATCGGGGTGTCGGTCACGCTGTCGCTCCTCGCCGCCGCTCCGGCCGGGCCTGACGGTGCCGCCCGGTCCGCTGGCCAACCCTGCCGATGGTCCGGCGCCGGCGCAACCCGTTTGTCCCGTTCCCCCGCCGAGATTCCCAGCCGGCTGACAGCTTCGTCACGGGTCCCGCCAAGCCGGCCTGGTCACTGTCGACGGGTCATGGCAACACGACGACGAGATGGAGGACCGATGTCCCGCAGCATCAGGAAGAAGCACCTGCTGGCCGGCCTGGCCACGGCGGGCGTGCTCGGCGTCGGCATCGCCGCGCCGACCATGGCGTTCGCCGCCGACGGTGGCACCCCGGCGCCGAGCGCCGGCAGCACCACCGACGGCGGCGCGCACCAGAAGGCGGCGGGCCACCAGGGGAAGTTCGCCGAGAAGCTCGCCAAGGAGCTGGGCGTGCCCACGGACAAGGTGACCGCCGCCCTGAAGAAGCTGCGTGACCAGCACAAAGCCGACCGGCCGCAGCGCCCGTCAGCCGAGGAGCGGCAGGCACGGTTGAAGGAGCGCCTGGACCAGGCGGTGAAGGACGGCAAGCTCACCCAGGAGCAGGCCGACGCCATCACCAAGGCCGTCGAGGCCGGCGTCTTCCGCGGCGGCCCGGGCGGTCCCGGCCGCCACGGCGGTTGGGGCGGTTGGGGCGGTCACCGCACCAGCGGCAACGGCACGCCCGAGGGCACTACCGGCAGCTGACGCGCCGCACGCCCGTCGCCGGCCCCGGACCGGCGTGCGGGCCGGAACGGCACGGTCGCCGAACCCGGACCGACGCACGGCCGCAACGCCACGGTCGCCGGCCCGGGGCCGGCATGACGCCTGACGCCCGGGCCGGGCCGCTCAGCGATCGGAGCTCCGGCGGCGTGGTGGTGTCGAACGCGGACACCGCCACGCCGCCGACCCGGGTACGGCGGTGGACGCCTGACCGGTCAGGCGCCGGCGGGCCCCGGCGGCGGCGCGAAGACGCCGATGTGATTGCCGGCCGGATCGAGCAGGTGGGCGAGGGTGAGGCCGTTCGGGTTCGTCTTCGCCGGCACCACCACCTTGCCGCCGGCCGCCTCGGCGCGGCGGCAGGTCTCCGCCACGTCGGTCACCTGCACGTAGAAGATCGCGTAGTTCGGCCCGGTCCCGGCGGTGCCACGGATCGCGCCGCCGATCCCGGCCCCGGCGCCCACGGTCGTCCGGTACGACGTCTCCCCGGTCCCCTCCTCGGCGAAGCTCCAACCGAAGAGGTCGCCGTAGAACCGCTGCGCCTCATCGGGCCGCTCGGTGCCGATCTCGAACCAGGTGACGGCGTTGCTGATGGTCATCTGTGGCCTCCCGTTCCATGCGCCGGCCACCCGGCCGGCGCTGTCAGGAGCCAGCCTCGACCTCGTCCGCGACACCGTGCTGTCGGCGTTTCCCGGGCAGGTCCACCACCTCCCGCACCAGCGGGCCCAACCGCCGCACCAGGTCGGGGTGCTGCCTGCCGTACCGGGCCTCGAAGGCGGCCAGCAGCCCGGGGGTGAGGAACGCCTCGCCGAGCCCTCGCTCGTGCAGGCGTACCAGGACGTCGGCGGTCACGCCGTCCAGAGCGACGTCGAGTTGGCCGACGCGGTCGCGCATCAGCGGGTTGACGATCCGGGCGAGCCGCAGATCCGTCGCCTCGTTCGCGCCCAGCGCCCGCTGTGCGCAGCGCAGCAGTGCGAACCTCGCCGCCGGCTCCCCGAGTGGTTCGACCGGGCAGGCGGACAGCACCTCGGCCAGCAGCTCGGGAGACGCCGCACGGTCCGCGGCCAGCCGGTCGAACAGCAACCCCAGGAAGGCCGCTCGGTCCCACTCCGGCACCACCTCGGACACACCCGCCACCAGCCGTACGCAGCGCAGGTAGACCTCGCGCCGTTCCCGCTCGGTCGCCGGTCGCAGGGGCAGGAGCCAGGCGTCCACCAGCGCCCGAGCAGCCGAGGCGGAACCGCCCGACTCGTTCTGGAAGACGGCGAGCGCGGTGGTCAGCTTGTCGAGGAACGGCTCGACGGCGTGCACCACCACGCCGGAGTCCGCGTCGCAGGTCAGGTGGGCATTCCGCCGCAGCCGGGCCAGGAAGTCGCGCGACAGAGCCCAGCCACTCCCCGCGCGCCCGGCCGGCAACCCCAACAGCCATGCCACGTCCGCAGCGGGTGGAGCCGCGAGCCGGTGGTCCGTCCAGATTCGGATGTCCCGCGCGCGGCCCTCCCCGAGTCGATGCAGCGCAAGCAGGTCGCTGAGGCCCTGCCACTCCTCCGGGTCGAGCTGGGAACGCCAGAGCCCCACCTGGGCCCGCCACTCGGCCACCGGATCGATGGCATCGGGAAACAGCTGCCGCCCGGTCACCGAACCACCGGCGGCGAGAGCGAGCAGCAGCAGGTTGGCGGTGTGGGCGGCGTAGCGGGCGGGCACCCGCAGCCGCCGGGGACGGTAGTCGTCGAACCGCCGCGCCCCCGCGTCGTACGGGGCCTCCCGGAACAGGCGCAGCAGCAGGTCCGCCCAGGCGTCCCGGTGCCCGGTGGTCCGCCCGGCCAGCCCTTCGTCGAGGAAGGCGAGCACGGTGGCCCGGGTGCTCAGCACCGCGTACGACAGCAACGCGTGCAGCAGGTCGTCGTCGACCCCCGGCCCTTCACGCCAGGACAGGCTGGCCGCGCTGTCCCGGGCGACCAGGTCGTCCACCACCTCCGCGGTGAGCCGAGCCACCAGGTACTCGCCGAACGTGGCGTGCAGGAACTCGTACGTCTCGCGCCGCCGCTCGTCGAGGGAGGTGCGGGAGCGGTGGATGAAGAAGAAACGGCCGAGCACCACCTCTGCCGCCGCCAGCGGCGCCCGGAGTCCCGGCCGCTCGCGAGCCGGCGGCCCGCCCAGCGGCAGCGCTGCCAGGTCACTGTCCAGTTCGGTCGCGGTGACCCACTGCGCGCCGCGGTTGAACATGGCGAACGCGACGACGGCGAGCTGGCGCAGCTCATCCTCGACCGCCCGGCCCAGTTCCTGATCGGGCAGGCCGTCGCGCACCTTGACCACCTCGCGACGGGCGAAGCGGCGCAGCAGCCGCTCGTAGAGTTCTCCCCGGCGCAGCTCCCCGGCCTGACGCAGGTCGCCGCCCTCCGCGTCATAGAGCGCCAGCATCAGCAGCAGCAAGGGCTGCGTCGCCAGCTCGCGGTGCGACAGCACGATCTCCTGGTCCAGCGGACGTGCGCCGAGCGCCCGGAAGGCGGCACCGTTGACCCGGTTCCAGGTCGCCACCCAGGTCCCGACCCGCGACTCGTCGAAGGGTTCGAGCCGGACGGCGATGGTGCCGGGTGGCGGCTGGGCGCGGTCCGCCACGCTGGTCCGGCTGGTCACCAGCACCGCCACCGGCCGGCCCTGGTCGGCCTCGCGGCGCTGGAACGCGGCCACCCGCCGCAGGTAGTCGGTCTGGCTGACCCCGGTCGCCTGGAGCAGCTCGTCGAACCCGTCGAGCAGGACGACCGGAAGCGCGTCGCCCGCGGACCGGGACAGGGCGGGCCAGTCGAGTCGCTCCCCGGTGTCGTTGCGGATCGCCTGCTCGATCTGGTCCTGGAGGTCACCGGCGGCGAAGACGTCGCGGAGCGTCACCCGGACCACGAGGAAGTCGGCCGTCGGCAGTTGGGCGGCGACGACGCGGGTCAGTACCGACTTGCCGGAACCCGGCTGCCCGAGTATCAGCAGTGGCGCCCGGGTGGCGCCGGGTGAGGTGAGGTGCACGACCAGCGCCTGCCACAGGTCGTCGCGCACCGGCCGGCCGTCCCACCAGCTCTCGTCACTGGGCCGGGCGTCCGGGCCGAGTTCCGCGATCCGGCAGAGCGGCGGCACGTACGCCTCGCCGAGGGTGGGCACGGTCAGCCCGGCCGGCACGTCGCCGGAGGAGATGATCGGCCGGCGCAGTTCAGCGGCGTACGCGACGCCGAGTCCGGCCCGCCGGTCGTCCGGCGCCCGCCCGGTCGAGAACTCGGTCAGCACGCGCTGCATCTCGGCCAGCCCGAGGGAGAGGCGATGCACCTCCTGGCGGGTCGCCTCGTGCTCGTGCAGGCCGAGCCAGAACGACACCTCGGGGAAGTCGGCCGCGAGCTGGGTCAGCAGGTCCCGGTGCCGGCCGGCGGCGGCGTCCGGGAGCCGGTCCAATGCCTGTTCGGTCGCCCGCCACCGCCTGTCGAACAGCGTGTCGGCGATCGCCAGGCCGCGCAGGAACGAGAGGAAGGCCGCCACCAGTTCCTCGTAGTAGCCGACGAGGGCCGATCGCAGGGCGGGGTAGGGCAGGTGCGGCCCGGGGACCGGCGCGGGGTTGGCGAAGAGGGCGGCGGTGAGATCGTCGGCCGGGCGGGCCCCGGCCAGGGCCAGCTGCTCGGACCGGCCGATCCTCAGGTCGCCGACGTCGAACGGCAGGTCCAGCTCGCCCAACTGCTCGAAGAACGCGGTGAGGGCGATGACGGCGTGCGCCGCCTCCAGTCGTCGCGTCCGCCCGTACCGGGACAGTCCGGAGCGCTTCTCCGCGACGCCGCGCACCAGCTCGTGACCGAGCCGGACGAACTCCGCCCGGGCGTCGAAGATGCCGAGCAGGGCCGGCACCGGCACAGCGGCCACCAGCAGCGTCCCGGCGGTCAGCTTGTCGAACCAGTCGACGAGGCGGCTCTTCTCACCGCCCAGTAGGCGTACGGCGTCGGCGTAGCCGAGTGCGTCGGGCACTGGAGGCTCCCCTCGCGTCGGAGCCCCCAGAATGCCGTGCGGAGGCCCCGCCGCGCTGTCCCGGCTCGCCGCAGCATCACCAGGCGCCGCCGTCCACCTCCGCATCCGTTCCGACGTCGGGGAGGGGCCGGTGGCGCTCAGACCAGGCTGAGCGGACGCACCCGCTCGTGGGGGATGTCGAGGTCGTCGAGGTTCAGTTCCCGGGTCACCACCTCGGACAGCGGCTGCACGGACACGATCCGGTCGGTGCGGAAGGCGCGGATTCCGGCGCGCAGCCGGCACCAGGCGAGCAGATACCAGTGCACCGGGTTGCCCAGGTAGCCCAACGGCTCCACCTCACGCAGCGAGTCGGCGCCGATGCGGTCGGCGTACCGGATGCGAAGCACCCGCCGCGCGAGGACCGCGTCGGCGACCGCGGCCGGGACAGGCGTCACCGGCCCGTCGCCGATGAGGTGCACCCGGCCGGCGAGCCGGTGCGCCGCGGCGACGTCCGCCGCCGGCATCACGGCGACTAGCTTGCGCAGCGCGGTGGCGGCGGACGCGGCGAACGGCGTGCCGCGCAGCCGGTGCAGCGCCATCGCCATCGCCACGGCCTCACCGGCGGTCAAGTTGACCGGCGGCAGGGTGCGGGCGCGATCGAGCACGTAGCCGCCGGTGCGGCCCGGTTCGGCCCAGATCGGCACCCCGGACTGCTGGAGCGCGCCGATGTCGCGTTCGATGGTGCGGCTGCTCACCTCGAAGCGCGCGGCCAGCCAGCGGGCGCTGCGCGGCCGTGGTGACACCGCTCGTAGCTCCTCGACCAGGGCGTAGAGGCGGTCGGTGCGGTTCACGGCGTGAGGCTAGGCCGGGGGTACGACAACCCGGCCGTGCCCGACGCTCAGAGGGACAGGTAACGCTGCCGCTCGTACGGGGTGACCTCGCGGCGGTACTGCTCCCACTCGGCCCGCTTGTTGCGGAGGAAGAAGTCGAAGACGTGTTCACCGAGCACCTCGGCGACGAGTTCCGAGCCGGCCATCACGTCGATCGCCTCGGCGAGGTTCTCCGGCAGTGCCTCGTACCCCATGGCACGCCGCTCCGCGCTGGTCAGCGACCAGACGTCGTCCTCGGCCCCCGGCGGCAGCTCGTAGCCCTCCTCGATCCCCTTCAGGCCGGCGCCGAGCAGCACCGCGAAGGCCAGGTAGGGGTTGGCCGCCGAGTCCGGCGAACGCACCTCGACCCGGGCCGAGTTCGGCTTGCCGTAGGCGGGCACCCGCACCAGCGCCGAACGGTTCAGGTGACCCCAGCAGACGTACGCCGGGCTCTCGGTGATCCGGTCCGGCAACGCCAGCGGGAACAGCCTCTTGTACGAATTGACCCACTGGTTGGTGACCGCCGTGTACTCGCGGGCGTGCACCAGCAGACCGGCGATGAAGGACTTCGCCACCTTGGAGAGCTTCATCGGGTCGCCGCCGTCGTGGAACGCGTTGCGTTCCCCCTCGAACAGCGACAGGTGGGTGTGCATGCCGCTGCCCGGCTGGTCGGTGAAGGGCTTCGGCATGAAGGTGGCCTGCACGCCGGTGGAGAGCGCGACCTCCTTGACCACGTGCCGGAACGTCATGATGTTGTCGGCGGTGGTGAGCGCGTCGGCGTAGCGCAGGTCGATCTCCTGCTGCCCGGGGGCCACCTCGTGGTGGCTGAACTCCACCGAGATGCCGATCCGCTCCAGGGCCAGCACCGCCTGGCGCCGGAAGTCGCGCGCTACCGCGTGCGTGGTGTGCTCGAAGTAGCCGCCGGTGTCGACCGGGATGGGCAGCGATCCGTCCTGCGGGCCGTCCTCCAGCAGGAAGAACTCGATCTCGGGATGGGTGTAGAACGTGAAGCCCTTGTCGGCGGCCCGGGAGAGCGCGCGGCGCAGCACGTGCCGCGGGTCGGCCCAGGACGGGCTGCCGTCGGGGAGCAGGATGTCGCAGAACATCCGGGCGCTCTCGCCGCTGACGCCACCCTCGAACGGGAAGACCTGGAAGGTGGTCGGGTCGGGCATGGCCACCATGTCGGATTCGAAGACCCGGGCGAAGCCCTCGATGGCGGAGCCGTCGAAGCCGATGCCCTCCTCGAACGCGGCCTCCAGCTCGGCGGGGGCGACCGAGACGCTCTTGAGCGTGCCCAGCACGTCGGTGAACCACAGCCGGACGAACCGGATGTCCCGCTCTTCCAGCGTACGGAGGACGAACTCCTGCTGACGGTCCACTTCCACCCCTCGTGACACTATTCTCCGCCGCCGCCGGCCGGGCCGGTGCGCCTGACCGACCAGTCTCCACGGGCCTGGTTACGCCGACGTTACGCGACCGGCCGGCACCCGGCCCGAGGTGTCCCAGCAGGGGACTTCGTGGGTCGCGGAGCCACCCGGACGGACACCCCGGGGGACCCCCGGGCGCGGGTCGACCGACCTCTCCCACGCCCACGGTGTCGGGCCCCGCGCTCTGGGGCAAGATGGGTTCATGCCCACCCTGCGTATCGCTTTGGCACAGGTCAACCCGACCGTCGGCGATCTCGCCGGCAACGCGCACCTGGTCCGCACCTGGACCCGGCGGGCCGCCGACGCGGGTGCCCAGCTCGTCGCGTTCCCCGAGATGATGCTGACCGGGTACCCGGTGGAGGACCTGGTCTTCCGGCGGTCGTTCGTGGCGGCCTCCAAGGCGACGCTGAGCCGGCTCGCCGCGGATCTGGCCGCGGACGGGCTGGGCGAGCTGCCGGTGATCGTCGGCTACCTGGACGCCGATGGGCCGCCGCAGGTCTCCGGCGACGCCGAGCCGGGCCGGGGAGCGCGCAACGCCGCCGCGCTGCTGCACCGCGGCGTGGTGGTCGCCACCTACTTCAAGCACCACCTGCCCAACTACGGCGTCTTCGACGAGGACCGCTACTTCGTGCCCGGCGACATGCTGACCGTGGTGCGGATCGGCGGGGTGGATGTGGCGCTGACGATCTGCGAGGACCTGTGGCAGGCGGGTGGCCCGTTCGCCGCGGCCCGCCAGGCGGGGGTGGGCCTGGTGGTCAACATCAACGGCTCGCCGTACGAACTCAACAAGGACGACATCCGGCTGCCGCTGGTCCGCCGCCGGGCCGCGGAGGCCGGCGCCACCGTCGCGTACGTCAACATGATCGGCGGGCAGGACGAGTTGGTCTTCGAGGGCGACTCGATGATCGTCTCGGCCGACGGCGAGCTGCTCGCCCGCGCCCCGCAGTTCGCGGAGCACCTGCTGGTGCACGACCTGGAACTGCCCGCCGCCGGGAAGTCGGCCGGTGCGGGCGACCGGGTCGCCGACGGGCTGCGGGTGGTCCGTGCCACCGTGACCGAGAGCCTGCCGGCCCCGGCGGCCCCGCCCGCGGTCGGCGGGACGATCGAGCCGGTCGCCGACGAGGCCGAGGTCTGGCACGCACTGGTGCTCGGGCTGCGCGACTACGTCAACAAGAACCGCTTCCCGTCGGTGGTGCTCGGCCTCTCCGGCGGCATCGACTCGGCCGTGGTGGGCGCGCTGGCCGTCGACGCGCTGGGTCCGGAGCGGGTGGTCGCGGTGTCGCTGCCCAGCCAGCACTCCTCCGAGCACTCCCGGGAGGACGCGGCGGAGCTCGCCAAGCGCACCGGCCTGGACTACCGGGTCGAGCCGATCCAGCCGATGGTGGACACGTTCCTGGCCAACATGTCGCTCTCCGGCGTGACGGTGGAGAACCTCCAGGCCCGCGTACGCGGCGTGATCCTGATGGCACTGTCGAACCAGGAAGGCCACCTGGTCCTGACCACCGGCAACAAGAGCGAACTGGCGGTCGGCTACTCGACGCTCTACGGCGACTCGGTGGGCGGTTTCAACCCGGTGAAGGACGTCTGGAAGACGCTCATCTGGCGGCTGGCCAAGTGGCGCAACGCCGACGCCGTCCGACGCGGCGAGGCCCCGCCGATCCCGGAGAGTTCGATCGGCAAGCCGCCGAGCGCGGAACTGAGCCCGGGCCAGCTCGACAGCGACACGCTGCCCGACTACGACGTGCTCGACCCGATCCTGATCGGCTACGTCGACGGTGATCTCGGGCGCGACGGGCTGGTCGAGGCGGGGCACGACCCGGCGGTGGTCGACAAGGTGCTGCGGATGGTGGATACCGCCGAGTACAAGCGACGGCAGGCCGCGCCCGGCACGAAGATCTCGATGAAGGCGTTCGGCCGGGACCGGCGGCTTCCGGTCACCAACCGCTGGCGCGAGCACGGCTGACCGCGCTCCCCCTCGGTCGGGTCGGAGTGAAATCCTCCACTGCGCTCTGCCGCCGCCGGTTCGTCCGGTGCGACGATCGGGGCGGAACCCGGGGACCGCACACGCGGCCTCGAGGAAGGAGAGAGTCATGGTGGAGTCCACCCCGACCGAGGTGACCGCCCTCTATGGCGGGCCGGCGACCCGACGGGTACGCACCCGAGACCTGATCGCCGCCAAGGAGCGCGGCGAGCGGTGGCCGATGCTCACGTCGTACGACCAGTACACCGCGTCGATCTTCGACCGGGCCGGCATCCCGGTGCTGCTGGTCGGCGACTCGGCGGCGAACAACGTCTTCGGCTACGAGACGACCATCCCGGTCACCGCCGAGGACCTGCTGCCGCTGGTACGCGCCGTGGTCCGGGCCACCCGGCAGGCGCTGATCGTCGGCGACCTGCCCTTCGGCTCGTACGAGGAGGGCCCGCAGCAGGCCTTGCGTACCGCCGTGCGGTTCATGAAGGAGGGCGGCTGCCACGCCGTCAAGCTGGAGGGCGGCCGGCGTTGCGCCGAGCAGATCGCCGCGATCACCGGCGCCGGCATTCCGGTGATGGCGCACATCGGCTTCACCCCGCAGAGCGAGCACGCCATCGGCGGTTACCGCGTGCAGGGGCGGGGCGACGCCGCCGATGAGGTCATCGCCGACGCCCGTGCGGTGGCCGAGGCGGGCGCGTTCGCGGTCGTCCTGGAGATGGTGCCCGGCGAGGTCGCGAAGCGGATCACCAACGAGCTGGACATCCCGACCGTCGGCATCGGCGCGGGCGCGGACACCGACGCCCAGGTGCTGGTCTGGCAGGACATGGCCGGCCTGCGCAGCGGCAAGGCGCCCCGCTTCGTCAAGCGGTACGCCGACCTGGCCGGCACCCTCGCCGACGCCACCCGCCGGTTCGCCGACGAGGTACGCGGCGGCGAGTTCCCCGCCGCCGAACACACCTTCTGACCGTACGCCGGGCGGCGCGCCTGACCGGCCGCGCCGCCCGGTCGGGTCAGACCACGCAGAGCTCGTTGCCCTCCGGGTCGGCCAGCTGCACCGCGTAGTGCTCGGCAGCCCGTCGGGAGGCGGCTACGGCCGGTAGCGCAGCGCCTCCGCCCAGAACGCGACCAGCCGCGACGGCTCCCGACAATCGACCACCAGTTGCCATTCCATGCGGCGAGGATGCCGCACGGGTACGACGTCAGAGGTCGGTGACGCGGATGCCGGCGTGGGCCTTGTAGCGCTTGTTGATGGCGATCAGGTTTGCGGTGAACGCCTCGATCTGGTGCGCGTTACGCAGCCGACCGGCGTAGATGCCGCGCATGCCGGGGATCCGGGCGGCGAGTGCGGCGACGACACCCACGAGTTCCCGGTCCTCGGTGCAGATCAGCACGTCCAGTTCGATCCGGTCGATCTCCGGGTCGGCCAGCAGCGGCGCGCTGACGTGGTTGAACGCCGCGCAGACCCGGGAGTCGGGCAGCAGCCCGGCCGCCTGCTGCACCGCGCTGCCCTCCGGCACCTGCAGGGGGTACGGGCCCTGCTTGTCGAAACCGAGCGGGTTGACGCAGTCGACGACGATCTTGCCGGCGAGTGGCTCGGCGAGGCCCGACACGGTGGCCGCGTGGCCGTCCCACGGCACCGCGATGATGACCACGTCGCTGCGCCGGGCCACCTCCTCGTTGTCCGCGCCGGCCACGCTCGTCCCGGCCGCTACGCCCGGCAGCGCCGCGATCTCCTCCGCCGACGCGGCCGCCCGCTCGGCGGAGCGCGAACCGATCAGCACTGCCTGGCCCGCCCGGGCGAACCGGTAGGCGAGGCCTCGTCCCTGGTCACCGGTGCCGCCGATGATGCCGACGGTCAGTCCGGACACGTCGGGCAGCGTGCTCGCGTCGTATGCCATGGCCTCATCCTCGCAAACCCGCGGCCACGCTCGGCAAGGCAGGCACCGCCACGACGAACGGGTCGCCCGAGTCCGGTCGCGCACCGGCTGTGCGACGAGCGCAGCCCGGCCGCGCCGCCGGTGACGGGCGCGGCTCCGGCCACGCCGCCGGTGACGAGGGTCGCGGGTCAGGCGCGTTCGAAGAGCACGGTCCGGCCGGCCGGGTCGGCGGTGACGAGGCGGACCTGGATCCGTTCGCCGAGCGGCAGGTCACCGAGGCAGCGGGAGCGGACCGGCGGAGTGTCCAGGGCCACGGTCCCGCCGGGCGGCCGCGGCCGGGAACGGGCGCTCGGCGGTGCGTCGACGTCGAGCACGGCCGCGTCGAAGATCTCCCCTACCCGGTCCGCGAGAAGCACCGCCTCGGTGAGCTCGACGGCGCCACGGGTGGCGGCGGAGGCCATCCGGTCGGTCGTCGCCATCACCTCCGGCAACCGGGGCAACGCCGCACGCACCCAGTCGGGCACCGGCCGGCCTTCGTGCAGGGCCAGGCAGACCTCGGTCGCGTACCGGTCGGCCAGCCGACGCAGCGGGGCCGTGACATGGGCGTACGCGGCCGCGACCCCGCCGTGCTCCGGACGCTGCGGCAACTCCCCGTCGAAGGCGGTGTACGCCGCACCGCGCATCAGTTCGGCGGCCTGGTCGATGAACGCCGCCGCCCGCGGCTGTGCGGGGTCGAGCGCGGCGATCACCTCACCGGGGCCGGCGCCTTCGGGCCAGTGGACGCCCAGCGGCGCTGCCGCCATACGCAGCCGTTCCACTGCCTCCGGCTTCGGCGCTGGCATCGTACGGAGCAGACCGATCCGCCCGGCGAGCATGATGTCGGCCGCGGCCATTCCGGTGAGCAGGGAGATCTGGGCGTTGTGCTCCTCCATCGGCGCCGGGCCGCGCAGCACCAGCCGCCAGCCGTCGCCGTCGGCCTCGACGTCCTGCTCGGGCAGCGGCAGGTTGATCGCTCCACGGTGCAGGCCGCGCGCGGTCAGCCGTACGCCGATCTCGGGAAGCAGGGCGATCGGTTCGGGCAGCCGGCCGGCGTCGGCCTGGGCCTGCACCCCCGCGTAGTCCAACTTGGCCCGGCTGCGGACGAGCGCGCGTTCCAACTCGACCGCGACCGTCGCGCAGTCGGCGTCGAGGTCGATGGTCCACACGACGGCTGCGCGGTCGACGTCAGGGAGCAGGCTCGCCGCGCCCTCGCTCAGGGTCTCCGGATGCAGCGGCACGTTGCCGTCCGGCAGGTAGACCGTCTGGCCTCGGCGCCAGGTCTCGTCGTCCAAGGCGCCGCCGGGACGGACGTGCGCGGCCACGTCGGCGATCGCGTACCGCACCCGGTAGCCGCCCCCGGGGCGTCGGCTGAGGTGCATCGCCTGGTCCAGGTCACGGGAGCCGGCCGGGTCCACCGTCACGAACGGGACGTCGGTGCGGTCGACGGCGGGTCGCGGTGGGTCGGCGGCCGCGGCGTCGGCCTCACGCCGCGCCGCGGCCGGGAACTCCTCGGGGAGTCCCAGCTCGCGGCGCAGCGCGGCGAAGTCGATACGGGGCGCGAGGACGCGTCGGATGACCACGCGCCCATCCTGACAGTGCGACAGGCGATCCGCCCGACCCGGGCGGCCCACCCGCTGTGCGACAGCGGTACGCCGCTGCCGCGCAACGACGTCAGGCTGGCGGATGTGACCGACGTCCGTGCCGGCTGGAGAGTACGACGGACCGGTCGACGGGAGCCGACCCCGCCGCACGGTGGTGCGGGTGCCGACGGCCGGACCGGGTGTCGCGTACTCCGGAATCGCCGGCGGCGCGGGTCAAGGGGCGGACTTGCGGGCCGCCACCGTGGCGCCGCGGGCGGTGGTGGCCCGCGTGGTGGTCGGAGTGGCCTTGCGCGCCGGCGTCTTCTTCGCCGGGGCCTTCTTCGCCGCCGCCTTCCGCGCGACGCCCGCGGTGGTGCCGGTCGTCTTCCGGGCCGGGGCCTTCTTCGCGGCGGTGCTGCGCGCGGCCGTCGGGCGGGTGGTGGCGGTGGTCCGCTTGGCCGGGGCCTTCTTCGCGGCGGTCTTCTTCGCCGCGCCGGTGGTCTTCTTCGCGGTGCTCGTGGTCTTCCTCGCGGCGCCGGTGGCGGTCTTCTTGGCCGCGCTCGTGGACTTGCGGGCCGCCGCCGTCGTCTTCCTGGCCGCCGCCGTGGTGGTGCGCTTGGCCGCCGCCGTGGTCTTCTTGGCCGCGCCCGTGGTCTTCTTCGCGGCCGTCGGGGCCTTGGCCGGTGCCTTCTTCGCGGTGCCCGCGGCCTTTCGGGCGGTGGTCGAGGCCTTGGTCGCCGCCTTCTTGGCGGGGGCCTTGGCCGCGGTGGTCTTCTTCGCCGGGGCACGGCCCGCCCCGCCGGCCGCCTTCTTGGCCGGCGCCTTGGCGGCCGTTGCGGTGGTCCGGCGCGCGGGCGTGGTCCGGCCCGCGGTCGTGTTCCGCTCCGCCGCGGCGGTCTTCTTCGCGGTGGTACGTTTCGCGGCCGGGCGGGTGGCCTTCGGTGTCACGGCCATCTCGGTTCCCTCCTTGGGGACGTGCTCTCGCGTGTCTCCTCGCGGAACACTGAGTACCTCGACGCGGGCCGTCCCGCGCCGTCTACCTGTCCTCCCCGGCCCAGCGGGCGTCCTCGGCGTCCCACGCTTCGTTCCGCTCCTGCACTCTCTGCAGCGCGTTCTCCGCGTCGGCGGCCGAGGCGTACGGGCCGAGAACGTGCCTCGCCGGACACACATCGGCATCGGTCTCGACCCGGTGGTGTCGGGTGCACCAGTAGTAGTGCTCACCAAGTCCGCTGTCGCTCATGAGATCACTGTGCACCGCGTACCCACCGGCCGCCACCGGAACACCACAAGTCGCCGATGGCCTCCACAGTAGAGAGGCTGTGGGCGTCGCGGGCCAGAATCCGACAAAAAAGACAGGGCGGGGAGCATCGTCCGCCGCGCTTCCGGGAATCGACCCGGCTGATCCCGGCCTCCACCGGCGTGGCCGCCGAGGTTATCGTCGCCGGGTGATACCCGACTACATCCTGCGGATGCGCAAGCACATCGGCCACGACCTGCTCTGGCTGCCGAGCGTGAGCGCGGTGGTCCGCAACGACGCCGGCGAGCTGCTGCTCGGCAAGCGGGCCGACGACGGTCGGTGGTCGGTGGTGAGCGGCATCGTCGAGCCGGGTGAGCAACCGGCCACGGCGGTGGCCCGGGAAGTCCGGGAGGAAACCGGTCTGGACGTCGAGCCGATTCGGCTCTCCAGCGTCGTGTCGCACCCGCACACCTATCCCAACGGCGACCGCTGCGAGTACCTGAACCTCGGCTTCGAGTGCCGGCTGCTCGGCGGAGACGCCCGGGTCAACGACGACGAGTCCGAAGCCGTCGAGTGGTTCGCGCCCGACCGGCTGCCCGCGCTCGACGCGCACGCCCGGCTCGTCATCGAGCAGGCGCTGGGCGACACGGCAGAGACGTTCTACCTGCCCGCCGGCACGGCCTGGGACGACCGGGACGTGCCCCGGTAGTCCGCCGCCCGGCGACGTACCGGGGTGCGGATCCGCCCGGCGCGGTCAGCGGGTCACGGCCAGGTGCGCGCCTCGGCGTCGAAGACCTCCGGCGCGGACTCCACCGGCAGTACGCAGACCAGGTGCCCGCCGGGCGCGCGCAGGACGCGGCACTCCTCCCACTGCGTCACCGGTGTGGCTCCCAGCCCGACCAGGCGCGCCGTCTCCGCCTCGACGTCGTCCGTCTCGATGTCGAGATGGAACCGGGGCGTGTCGTCCACCGCCTGGACGGCGAGGACCAGTCCGGGCAGGGCGCCGTGCAGGCTCGTGAACTGCGGTTCCGGCGCGTACGGCTCGGCGCGGACACCGAGCGCCGCCGACCAGAAGGCGGCCGCCTGGTCCGCCTCGTTCCGAGGGGTGTCGATCAGCAGGGCATAGCTCCGACTTCGATGCATCCGCGAAGGCTAGCGCTCCCCGCCCGGGCCCGCGCGCCGAGCGGCATCGCGGATTTGACCCCGCATGCACTGTGAAGCGGCGGCCACTACCGGACCTTCGGCCGGAGGAGGAGCGATGCGCAGAGGTGTCATGCTGCTGGCGTTGTCGTCGTTCGGCGTCGGTGTCGGCGTCTGGGTCGGCGCGGGCGTCGGCCCGGCCGCCATCCCATGGGCCGTCGGCGCCTGCCTGGTCGGCATCGCACTCTCGTTCTTCGGTGCGGAGACCAATCCCGTCGCCGATCCGCAGAACCCGTCCGCTGAACGGCCGGCCACCTTCGCGGCCCTGGGCCCGGCCGTCGAGCGAATCCTCCGGCTGGCCGAGGAGCAGGCCGAGGCGGTCGTCGACGAGGCCAGACGTGAGGCGGAGCGGATCGTCGCCGCGGCACGGTCGGACGCCATCGGCGGCACGTCGCGCGACGAGGTCGCGGGGCCGGGAACGCGGTTCGAGACTCAGCCGGACAACCAGCGGCGTACCGGCGAAGGCGGCCATTCCTGATCGGATCCACGCCGTGCCGCCGGCTGCCCGACGAGCAGCACACCGGTTGCCGAGCCGTGCCGCCGCGGGCCGTGCCGTCTCCTCTCGCGGCGCGCCCGGAGTCGGACGTCGTCCCGGGTGCCCCCGCCCCGGACCGTCGCTCCACCGGCCCGGTCGTCAGGGGTCAGCCGACCACCTTGCGCAGAAGGCCGGCGAGGTTGGTCGAGGTGCGCTCGATCTTCTCGGTCAGGGTGATCGACTCCTCGATCCGCCGTCCGGCGTTCTTCTTCCCACGCAGGTAGAGCGAGCAGGCCAGGTCGGTGCAGATGTACGCCCCGACGGAGTTGCCCTGCCGCCCGTCCGGACCGGCCTTGCGCGCCGTCATCAGCGACACGCCGTCACCGGTGTGCGTGGTCAGGCAGAGCGAGCACATGCTGCGCCGCGCCCGACCGGTGTGCGGCGCCACCCGCAGCGCCACGCCGACGGGCCCTGATCCGGACTCGGCGATCAGGTAGGCCCGCTCCGGGGCGGAGAGGTCACGCCACCCGAAGAAGTCGAGGTCGGCCCAGGGCCGTTCGGCCAGGTCGATCGGCACCGCCAGACGCTTGGCCTCGCCCTTCGTGAGGTTGACGAAGGCGGCGCGGATGGCAGACTCGGTCAGGGGAACCATAGGACCAAGCCTAACACCCTTAGGAAACACTTTAAATGTGATAGGGATGGGGTGACGGGAGGTTGATCAGCTGTTGGGAATCTGACCGCGCCGCCACACCTCGCCCTGGACGACATGACGCTCGGCTGCGTGCCGCTCCTGCACAGCCGCCGCATCGCGGGCGGCAGCCGAATCCTCGGCAGAGGAGAGCCGCTCGCGGTCCCGCCAGCCGACGAAGACGAAGGCCGCGACCAGCAACACCACGAACACGACGACGGACACCACCACGAGGGTCATGCCATCGACGTTACCGAGCGCCTACCAGGCTGCGAGGCCGCCGAGCACGTGGCGCGCCGCCCGGCCAGTCAGGCCAGACAGAACTCGTTGCCCTCGATGTCCTGCATCACCATGCACGACTCGTTCTCGTCATCGGCAGGCAGCAGTCGCACGCGTACCGCGCCGAGCGCGACCAGCCGCGCACATTCGGCCTCAAGTGCGGTCAGGCGCTCCTCACCCACGAGCCCGGTACCGACCCGCACGTCAAGATGCAGCCGATTCTTGACGACCTTGCCTTCGGGAACCCGCTGGAAGTACAGCCGCGGCCCCACTCCCGAGGGATCGACGCATGCGAACGCGGAACCCTGACGCTCGGGTGGCAGCGCGCTGTCGACATCGCCCCAGCTGGCAAACCCCTCCGGTGGCGGCGGTACGACGTACCCCAGCACCTCGCACCAGAACCGGGCCGCCCGCTCGGGCTCCGCGCAATCGAAGGTGACCTGAACCTGCCTGACCGACGCCATCGGTCCACCATAGAGGCGAGCTCACGCGCCGCCCACCACCGCCGGTCTCGGCCGGCTGCCACGCATCCGCCCGGCCCTGCGACGAGCGGTCCGGCTCTCTGGTGGGCGACGGACGAGTCGACCTGTACGCCGGATTTTGAACTCAACATGCCCTGTGAACTGCGGAAACAGCTGTGGTTCTGGCTCTCAGGGCGTCCGCAGGGCGTCACCGTCGCTTCGGTGTACCTCCGGAAAGAGGTTGTCGATGGCCTGGCGGGTGCGTTCCTCGCTGGAGGGCATCAGATGGGTGTAGACCCGGAGCGTGAATCCGAGGCCGGCGTGCCCGAGCTAGGACGCAAGCGCCTGATGCTCTCCCCCGCGTCCAGGAGCGCCGAGGCGTAGAAGTGCCGCAACACGTGCATTGGTTGCGCAGGTCGGGACGTGCAGGCCCTAGAAAGCCATCCCGCCCACCGCCGACTCAGGCAAACCGAGCGCGCCAGGCACCGCTCCACCGAAGTGTGAGTCGGCGGCAGACAGTGAGGATGGTGGGGTGGGTCGCCGGGTTGGTCTGACTCACCGGCAGACCGACGGTTGCTGTCTTGATGCCGATTCGTCGGCCGGCTCGGTGGCCCGGCAGCTGCATGTCACCGGTCAGGCGTCGTGACTTGATAGGAGCCTGTGCGAGAGGCGCCCACCACTGTGTTGTCCGTATCGCCTGACCGGTGACGTGTCCACGTGTTCTCGACTCGACCGAGAAAGGCGGACCTCACCAGCATGGCAGCGAAGAAGCGATCGGTTATCGGTGGTGTCGACACCCACCGCGACACCCACCACGCCGCCGTCATCGACAGCACCGGCGGCTTCCTGGGCGACGCCGAGTTTCCCGCGACCACCGCCGGATATGCGGATCTTCTGGCTTGGCTGCGCTCCTTCGGGCGGCTCACGGCCGTGGGCGTGGAGGGCACCGACAGCTACGGGGCCGGCCTGGCCCGCTACCTGACCGACCCGATCGACGCTATCGCCGCCGCCCGGGCAACCCTCGCCGGCACCGCCATGGGCACCCCGAAAACCCGCACCGGGCCGGTCGAGGCGATTCGCGCCCTCAGGGTCGCCCGCCGAGGAGCGGTCAAGGCCCGCACCGCCGCCCTAAATCAGATGCGCGGCCTGGTCGCCGCCGCCCCCGAGCCCTTGCGAGCCCACCTGACCAGGGGTCAGCGCCGCCGTGCTGGTCAGCCGGTCCGCCGCACCGACCTACGACCCGGCCAAACTCGACGAGCCGGAGCACGCCACCGCCGCAGCCCTGGTCGGGCTCGCCCGCAGGGTCACCGCCCTCACCGAGGAGATCACCACCCTCGACCGGCAGGTGACACCCATCGTCCAGAAAGCCGCGCCCCGCACCACCGCCCTGTTCGGTGTCGGCCCCGACGTCGCGGCCCAACTGCTCACCACCGCCGGCGACAACCCAGACCGACTGCACTCCGAAGCTGCCCTGGCCCACCTCTGCGGCGCCGCACCCATCCCCGCAAGCTCCGGACGGGTGCGCCGCCACCGCCTGCACCGCGGAGGCGACCGCGGCGCCAACCACGCCCTGCACACCATCGCCCTCTGCCGCATGCGCTACGACCCACGCACCCGCGCCTACCAGCAACGACGCATCACCGAAGGCCTCAGCAAGCAGGAAATCCTCCGCTGCCTGAAGCGCTACATCGTCCGCGACGTCTACACCGCCCTACACGCAGACTTCGCCGCCCTCACCCCTTGACCTCCACAGGAGCATCGGGATGGCAGCTTATCGAGCGCGATGCGGTGACCCGGGAAAGACGGGGCAGGGATCGCCGCAGCCCATGGTGACGATGACGTTGAGAGGCGGGCGCGCAGTGCTGGGAGCCGTGCAGCCAACGTGCAACTTGTGGCGGTGATCCCGGCTAAGAGCGGTCAACCACGGGCAACGGCGATCGATGCGGATAGGGCGCCAAAAGCAAGATCCCCACCGCGTTTCCGCTGGTGGGGATCTCTCTGTAGCCCGGCGAAAGGCTATGTGGCCAGGGGCGGGGTCAGAACCGCCGACCTTCCGATTTTCAGTCAGACTCGACGGCCTGACCGGTCTGGAACGCGTTGCCGGATGGCGGCGCGGCCAAGGTGGTTAGACAAGCGGTCGTGCGCGGGTGGCGGTGACCGTCGCGGCGCTGTCGGTGGTCAGGTCGGAGATCAGGTACGCCCGGTAGGTGCCGTCGGTGAAGACCGCCCACAGGTCGGGGGTGCCGTCGGTGTTGATGTCGGCGGCCTCCAGGGTGCCGATGGTGACGCCGGTGTTCCAGTTCGCTGCCACTTGGTACTGGGTGTGGGTCAGCGTGCCGGTGCCGTCACCGTTGTCGACCATGGTGACGCCGCTCCACAGGTACAGGTCACCGGTGCCGGCGTTGCGCAGGAACAGTGCGATCCCGGAGGCAGTCTCGGTGCTGGCGAGGCTCCAGTTCTGCCAGTCGGTACCGCCGGTCGGGGTGGGATTGGTCAGCGCGGTGACCCCGACGTTCAGGCCCGGTGCCCCGATGTTGGGGAGGTAGCCGAGCCGGTAGCCGTTGGTGGCGTCGCCGGAGACGCCGAACAGGTCCGGGATGCCGGCTCCGGAGTTGTCGACGCCGTCGGCCTGGAACGCGCTTACCAACTGAAGAGGGCTGTTGCCGTTGGCATCGAGCAGGAGGTCATACATGAAAAGGCTCGTATTCGCGTCGCGCCGCGGGTCGAGCATCGTGCCGTCGCCTGCGCCGCCCACGATGCCGCCCCCGCCAGCGCGGATACCGGTCGGATGATAGTAGAGGAAGTCCTGACGGTCGATGCCATAGAAGCGGCCGGTCATGACCTGGGTGCCATCGAAGGCGGTCGCGTCGTTGCTGAGGGCACCGGTGCCGTGTAGGCCGATGTTGGTGGCCGGAGTTTGCACCCGGCCGGTACCGACGCCGGTCTTGGCGGACTTGACGCCGAGCGCGGACCAGACGCCGGAGTCGAGGCCGGTGCCTGGACCGCCGACAGCGACCAGGTCGGGGACACCGTCACCGTTGAGGTCCTTGTCAACCGGACCAGTGACGACGGTGGGAGTGGACCTTGGCGTGGCCGCGGCCTGGGCCGGCAGGGCCGGGGCGAGCGCGGTCACCGCGAGCGCCACGGGCGCGGTCCAGGCGAGCAGGCGACGAGAACTGAACGAATTCATCAAGGGTTCCCCCATACCGAGAGCAGTTGCCGCTCGGACGTTACTGGATCATGGCAACCGCCAACGCCCCCGCTCGTCGATACTTCGAAGAACCACTGGGAGTTGATCTACTGCGGCCGGGTGCCGGGAGATGACTGCCCCTTATGTGGACAGAGGGTCGCCGTCGAACCTGCGTGTAGATCCTCGGAGGGTAGTTGGGAGAGGGGCCCGGGAGTACAGCAGTACAGCAGTACAGCAGTACAGCAGTGGAGTACAGCAACCAGTCGAGCTGCAAGAGCCGCCAGGCGGCGACCAAGGCCGTCCAACGTCGGTGACGGCCGGAGGGGACCAGTTCGCCCGGAGCTACGGATCAAAGGGTCTGTCCGGGAGCTGACCTCAGCGTGGCCCCAACGAGTTGCAAGCCCAGCATCGTGGGCACGTCGACAAGGCAGGCCGGCGCAAGGCCGGGACCAAGACCAGGGCGCCTCCAGGGCGTCAGGGCGTCCTCAGGGCGTCAGATGCCGGCCAAAGTTGACCAAGAACGACCATCGACACCCGAACATAGAACCAGCTCAGAGCCTTGATCGAAGCTCTGAGCTGGTGGGCGACGGACGAGTCGACCTGTACGCCGGATTTTGTGCGCGGCGCGTACCCGAAGGCGCGCGCCGGCGGCGGCCATCCATCTCGGCCTACCGTCGCCGGCAGGCTCCAGCGGCCTACCCGCAGACATCGGGCGGGCAGCCCTCAAGCGTCTGCGCGGGTCGTCACCTTGCGGTGACGGCCTTTCTTGGCCTTGCTCCGGGTGGGGTTTACCGAGCCACCCCGGTCACCCGGGGTGCTGGTGGGCTCTTACCCCACCGTTTCACCCTTACCGTCCCCGATGGGGTCGGCGGTCTGTTTTCTGTGGCACTGTCCCGCGGGTCACCCCGGGTTGCCGTTAGCAACCACCCTGCCCTGTGGAGTCCGGACGTTCCTCGGCGGCGGGGTCGAAACCCCGCCGACGCGACCGCCCGGTCGACTCGTCCGTCGCGCTCTCATCCTAACGACGGCGGAGCGCCGCCTATTGCCACCCCACCGCGCCAAGATCCGCCGTTGACCCGGTCACCCGATCGCGTGCCGCCGACCGGCTGGGCGTACCGCGCAGAGCGGCCGCCATCGGTGTCTCGCGGTGATACCTCAGAGTCATATTGATGCCTCTGTGGTATCAAGCTCGATCACAGACACCGCAGAGGTCGACCGGCGAACCTCCGGGTGGGGGTGGTGCCGGCGTCGGCCTCGTGCCACGTGTGCGATCCGCCACGCCGCACCCGAGGAACCGACGTACCGGGGCATCGGCCCAGGTCAGCCGGATCGCCCCGATGACGGCCATGGCGTACGCACCGGGTGGCACGCCGCCGCCCGCTCGGACCGGACAGGCGGGGACTAGCCTCGTGGGACCATGGACCTCTCCCACGCCGCGCTGCTGCTCGCCGCCGGCCTCGCCGCGGGCACGGTCAACGCGGTGGCCGGTGGCGGTTCCCTCATCACCTTTCCCGCGATGATCGCGATCGGGCTGCCCCCGGTGCCGGCCAACGTCAGCAACTCGGTGGCGGTCTTCCCCGGGTACGTGGCGAGCGTCGCCGGGAGCCGGATGGACCTCCCGCGTCCACGCGCGCTGGCCACCCTGCTGCCCACCGCCGTGCTCGGCACCATCGTCGGATCGCTGGTGCTGCTCGCGACCCCGGCCCGGGCCTTCGAGGTGGTCGTACCGTTCCTGGTGCTCGGCGCGACGGCGGTGCTGGCGTTCCAGGACCCGCTGCGCCGGCTGGTCGGCCACCCGCGCGACCTGTCGCCGCGCCGCCGTACGGTCACGGTGCAGGCCATCGTCGGGCTTGGCGCGGTGTACGGGGGCTACTTCGGCGCGGCGCTCGGGGTGATGCTGGTGGCCGGCCTGGCCCTGGTGCTGGATGCCACCCTGGCCCGGGTCAGCGCGATCAAGAATCTGCTCTCCGCGGTGGTGGGGCTGACCACGCTGGTGGTGTTCGCGCTCTTCGGGCCGGTCAACTGGGCCGCCGTCGCTGTGGTCGCACCGGCGACGCTGGTCGGCGGGTACGTCGGCGCGCGGCTGGTGCGTCGGCTGCCCCCGATGGTGCTGAAGACCCTGATCGTGCTCTTCGGCACGGTGATCGGCCTCTATCTGCTCTCGCGTGCCCTCAGCTGACGCACGCCCGCGACCGCGCGGGGCCTGAAACGCAGCACCGCCCCGCCGCAGGGGTGCGGCGGGGCGGCACGGGTTGGGGGACGGTGAGTCAATACGCCTCGCCGACCGGCTCCTCCGGGGCGCCCTCGGCGCGGGCGGCGGCCCGGTTCCACCGGGACCAGAGCACCCGCTCGCCGTAGCCGGCGGCCATCACGTGGGCGGTGGCCAGGTAGACCAGCACGCCAACGGCGAGCACCGCGAAGCCGACCCAGTACGGCAGGCCCAGCGAGTGCTCGGCGAGCTTGCCGGAGATGATCGGCGCCGGGGCGGCAGCACCCCAGCGGACCAGGTTGAACGCCCCGGTGGCGACCCGGCGGTCCGCCGAGCCGAGGCCGAGGGCCAGGTCGGTGAGGTTGGCGTTGGCCAGGCCCATGCAGAGTCCGGAGAGGACCAGCACGATCAGCGACTCGACGGTGCCGGTCGAGGTGGCGAACAGCACCATGCAGACGAGCAGTCCGACGATGGCGACGCCGATGGTCTGCACGGCGCCGATCCGGTGGGCGAGCCGGTGCCCGATCACCAGGATGCCGGCGGCCAGACCGAGGCCCCAGCCGGTGAAGGCCAGCCCGAGGGGTACCACGTCGAGACCCAGGAAGAGCGGCGTGTAGCCGAGGACCACGAAGAACACGAAGTTGTACGCCGCGGTGACCAGGCAGAGCGCGATGAACGCGGGTCGCCGGTAGGTGCCGAAGATCTGCCCCACCCGGACGGGCGCCTGCCGGTTGGCGGGTTCGCGCAGCTTCCGGGCGGCCACCGCCAGGGCGAGCACCATGAACACACCGCAGACGAAGAACGGCAACCGCCAGGTGATCTTTCCGAGCAGGCCGCCGATCAGCGGGCCGACCGCGAAGCCGAGGCCGAGTGCGGTCTCGAAGAGCCCGACGACCCACTCCCGGTCGACGGCCAGGTTGACCAGCACCACCATGGCGGTGGCGAAGAACATCGCGTTACCGAGGCCCCAGACGCCACGCAGGATGCTCAGCTGGACAATGTCCCCGCTGAGGGACGCGAGGATGGCGGCGAGCCCGACGACGGAGACACCGGTGATCAGCACCGGTTTGAACCCGAAGCGCCCGCTGGCCAGGGTCGCCGGGATCATGCCGACCGCCATGACCGCGATGTACGCGGTGAAGAGCAGTTCGACCTGCCAGGCGGTGACCCCGATGGCCTCGCCGATGGCCGGCAGGATCGGATCCACCACGGCGATGCCGGCGATCGCCAGGAAGGCCACCAGCGTGGTGGCGTAGATGGCACTGCGGTTCGGTTCGGCGCGCCGATCCACTCCGCCTCCCAGATAGCTGTATCTTACAGGTACTTATCCTGTATCCTACAGCTATGAGCGAGGACCTCTCCACGGGAGCCGACACCGACGAGGTCACCCTCGGCCGGATCGAGACCGAGGTGGCGCTGCTGATGCGGTTCGGCGAGGCCACCCGACGCCGCACCGGCGCGGAGCACCGGGTGCTCGACCGCGCCGCGTACGTGATCCTGCGACACCTGGCCGACGTCGGCCCGCAGAACATCTCGGCGCTCGCCGCCCGGCTCAACCTGGACGGCTCGACGGTGACCCGGCAGGTCTCGGCCATGCAGCGCGACGGCCTGATCGTGAGGGAGCCCGACCCGCACGACGGGCGGGGCATGGTGGTCTCCCCCACCCCCACCGGATTGCAACGGATGGCGGCGGTGCAGGCGGCCCGCACCCGGCTGTACGGCGACATCCTGGCCGGCTGGGCGCCGGAGGACCGGGACATCCTCGCCGAGATGCTGCGTCGGCTCAACGAGGCCCTGGAGCACCGACCCCGCCCCTGACGCGAGCCCGCGCCACGGCACGAAGAGGCCCTCGGCCGACGCCGGGCGTCGACCGAGGGCCTCTTCGTCTCAGGCGACCGGTTCGGGGGCGGCGTCCGCGTCGGTGCGGGTGCCGGGGGTGACCCGGGGGTCGCCCTCGTCGGCGAAGTAGTCGTCCCGCGCGGTGCCGTCGACACCCTCGGCCACCTTGGCGGCCCGCAGCACCAGCGTCACCAGGGCCGCGACCAGCAGGTTGACCAGCACGGCGACCATCCCGACGTAGATGGTCTTCTGCGTGTCGAAGCCGAACTTCTCCAGCGGGAAGGCCGAGCCGGCGAAGTGCTTCCGGGTCGGGCTGGAGATCTGGTAGAGCATCCACATGCCCAGACCCATGCCGGCCACCCAGCCCGCTACCAACCCGCCGCGGTGGAACCAGCGGGTGTAGATGCCCAGCGCCACCGCGGGCAGCGTCTGCAGGATGATCACGCCGCCGATGAGCTGGAGGTCGATGGAGAACTGCGGGTCGAGGAAGACGATGCAGGCCACCGCGCCGATCTTGACCACCAGCGAGGTGATCTTCGAGACGTTCGCCTCCTGCGCCGGGGTGGCGTTCCGCCGCAGGTACTCCTTGTAGATGTTGCGGGTGAACAGGTTCGCCGCCGCGATCGACATGATCGCCGCCGGCACCAGCGCGCCGATGCCGATGGCGGCGTACGCCACGCCGGTGAACCAGCTCGGGAACTGCTGGTCGAACAGCAGCGGCACGACGGTGTTGTTGTCCACCGTGCCCTCCGACGCCCCGGGCAGCGGCGTCACGTCGGCCGCGATCGCCATGTAGCCGAGCAGCGCGATCAGACCGAGCAGCAGGCTGTACGCGGGCAGCGCGGACATGTTCCGCTTGATGACGTCCCGGTTCCGGCTGGCCAGCACGCCGGTGAGGCTGTGCGGGTAGAGGAACAACGCAAGCGCCGAGCCGAGCGCCAACGTGACGTACTGGAGCTGGTTGTTGGCGTTGAGCAACACCCCGTCGCCGGGCGCGGGTGACGCGTCGAACTTCGCGTCCGCCGCGTCGAAGATCTCCCCCCAACCACCCAACTTGTACGGCAGGTAGAAGATCGCGACCAGGATCACGATGTAGATCAGTGAGTCCTTGACGAACGCGATCAGCGCCGGCGCGCGCAGCCCCGACTGGTAGGTGTAGGCGGCCAGGATGGCGAACGCCACGATGATCGGCAGGTGCCGGGCGAGGGTGCTCTCCCCCGTCACGCCCATGGCCTTGAGCACCGACTCGATGCCGACGAGCTGCAACGCGATGTACGGCATGGTCGCCACGATGCCGGTGATCGCGATGACCAGCGCCAGCACCGGCGAGTCGAACCGGCTGCGGACGAAGTCGGCAGGGGTGACGAAGCCGTGCCGGTGCGAGACCGACCAGAGGCGGGCCAGCACCAGGAACACCAACGGGTAGATCACGATGGTGTACGGCACCGCGAAGAAGCCCATCGCGCCGGCTCCGAACACCAGCGCCGGCACCGCGACGAAGGTGTACGCGGTGTAGAGGTCACCGCCCACCAGGAACCAGGTGATCCAGCCGCCGAAGTTGCGCCCGCCCAGCCCCCACTCGTCGAGGTGCGCCATGTCCTTCGGCGCACGCCACCGGGCAGCCACGAAACCCATCCCGCTGACCAGCAGGAAGAGCAGGGAAAAGATGATGATCTCGGTGAGATGGTCACGCCACATCAGCGGCCACCCCGCCTCTTGGTGAGCTGGTAGACCACGGTCGTGGTGGTCACGCCGAGGATGATGTAGGCGAGCTGGAGCCAGTAGAAACGCGGGAAGCCGAACAGGCGCGGCGAGTCCCCGTTGAAGAACGACGGGACCAGCGGCACCACGATCGGGATGAAGAGCAACCAGTTCCAGGGGCTTTTGTCCTTCGCCCTGGCCGACGCCGTCGGCGGCGCCTCCGGGTCCGGTGCAGCCATGTGACAGACCTCCGGGAAGTCGTAGCACGCGTTGTAACGGCCGGAGGCTACGGCTGTGTGACCACCGTCACGCGACCCGCGCGGGAGGCGCTGCGCCGAACGGCGCTCGGGCTGCGCCGAACGGCGCGGCGACTCGTCGCCGTCACCGTCACCCCGACGGCCCACCACGGCGTCCCGCAGGCCCGTCGCCACGCTGCCCCGGCCCCGCGAAACCCGACGGGCCCGGGCACCTTCCGGCACCCGGGCCCGTCTCCCGGCTCAACGCGCGGCCGTCACGACCGCGGTCCTCAGCGCCGCGCGGCCGTCACGACCGCGGTCCTCGGCGCCGCACGGCGCGTCACCGCTGCGCGGCCCAGAGCAGGGCGCGCCCGAACTGCGCCTGCAGACCCTTCGGGTGCAGGCGGAACGTCGGGTCGGTGCCGAAGAGCACCACGCCGTTGCCGCCGGTGGAGACCCCACGGACGATGCTGGCCCGGTCGGCCGCCGCGGACTGGCCGCCGGCGCCCTCGGCCACCCACCAGCCGGAGAGCAGCGGGTCGGGAGCGTACGACTGCTCGACGGTCACTCCGGAGCCCAGACCGGTGAACCACACCGGCTGGCTGATGAACGAGTGGTCGGCCGCACGGGCGCTGACCGGACCGCCGGTGTTGACCACGTTGGCCACCCCGCTGGCCAGGCTCGGTCCGGCGGTGGCAGTCACCGTGAGCAGGCCGGCGGCGTTGCTGAAGCCCGCCCCGGGCGTACCCAGGCCGACCACGCCACCGCCACGGGCGAGGAAGGCGTCCAGGGCGGCACGGTTCTCCGCCGACAGGTTCGCCAGGTTGACGTTGCCGGCCACGACCAGCACGTCGACGTCCGCGGTGAGGGTCGTGCCGAGCGTGCTCGCGGTCAGGGCACGGGCCGCGAAACCGAGCTCGGCCAGGGTGTCCCGCTCCTCGACCGTGCCGAGGTAGCCGACGACGACCTCGTCCAGCCGGGTCCCCTGCCAGTGCTTCGGCGCCGGTTGGAAGGTCACGCCGTGGGCGCGTACCTCGGCGCGGGCCAGCTTCCGGTTCCCCGGCGTGCCGGGTACGACCACCGACCCGTCCGCGAGGCGGTGCACCGCGACACCCATGCCCAGCAGCGAGTTGACCACGAGCAGATCAGCGGCGTCGCGCAGGTCGAGGCGCAGGTCACCGTTGCCCGACGGGAGACGCCCCTCGGCCACCCCGTCGTACGTCCGCTCCAGGCGCACGTCGGGCAGCTCGTCCCAGAGGGTGTCCACGGTGGCGCCCCACGTCAGCCCCTGACTCCAGGCGGCCGGGCCGGCGTAGAGGTCGTCCACCCGTTCGGTGATGTCGGCGCCCGGCTCCAGCAGCGAGTTGACCAGGCCACGCTTGGGCTGATGCAGGTCGACCACGTACGAGCCGGCCTCGTAGCGCCTTCCGTCCGCCGTGAACGCCTTCTTAGCCCGCCACACCCGGCCTCCGCTGCCGATCAGCAGGTCGACGAGGCGGGCGGCGGCGGGCTCGGACCGCTGGCCGGTCCCGCTGGGAATGACGTACGCGCGGGGGAAGGTGGTGCGGTAGTCGTCCTCGGGGCCCCAGCCCGGCACGTACCCGTCGGGAATGTCGCGCAGCGGCTCACCGGCCCAGCCACGCCGGTAGACCTCCGCCTGGTCGTGCAGCACCTCCGCCCGGTGCTCCTGGATGTACCGCAGCGACGTCCGGATCGCCACCTCGTGGACGTCCGTGTTGATGCGCGAGCGACGCACGCGCTCCTCGGGCGTGAGGTCGCTGCCCCGCGGGTTCAGCGGCGCCTCGATCGTGTACGGGATGCTGCTCTGCAGCATGGCGAAGGAGGGCACGTAGACAGGCGGGAAGTCGTCCCACACGCCCGGCTCGTCGTCGCGGAACGGGATCCGGGCCCGCTGTGTCTCGGCGTACCCGAGGTCGCGCAGGCCCTGCTCGATCGCCAGCGCGTTCGGCAGACCGTGCTTGATGTACAGGTCGTACTCGTTGTTCACGTTGTGCGGCGGCGTGCTGGGGTGCAGCAGTGTCGGGTTGACGTAGCCGTGCAGGTCGAGCGTGATGATCGGCTTCGTGTCGACGATCAGCTCGCGGATGAGGTTCGTCTCCGGTTGCGACACGGTCGTGAGGTCACGGTTCAGGTCGTACCCCGCGGCGTTGGCCCGGGTGCCGGCCACCCGGCCGTCCGGATTGGAGGTGATGTTGAATACCAGCCGGTTGCGCTCCAGCAGCCGCGTCACCTCGGGACTGGTGTCCGTGGCCAGGTCCTCGATCACCCGCAGCGCCGCGTCGGTGCCCTCCCACTCGTTGCCGTGGATGTTGGCGTTGACGAACAGCGGGGTCTTGTAGCCGGCGAGCAGCGCCGGGTCCTGCCGGGCACTGACCGGCTCGTCCTCGATGCGACGCTTCCAGATCTCCTGCTGCCGGGCTTCGGCGCGGCTCTCCGGCGCGGTCACCGTGACCGCGTACAGGTCGTAGCCGCCGGCGGACTTCCCGGCCACACGGGCGGAGACCCGACGGCTGGCGGTCTGCAGGGCGTTGAGCTTCGGAGCGATGTCGTCGTACGCGATGACGCCGATCGGGATGGAGGCGTCCGTCGGGTTGTCGGGCCAGACCGGCAGGACGCTCTGCCGGGGATAGCCCAGGATGTGGGCCAGGTCGGGGGCGGCCGGTGGCACCGTCGGCAGCGCCGACGCGACGGCCGGCGCGGTCAGCGCCGCGGTGGAGAGGACCGCGGCGGTCACCGCGGTGGCGGTGAGCCGGGGAAGGATTCTGCGTACCGACAAGGACACGTCTCCTGTCTGGAGGCGGGGTGCGCGCAGGCGGACGCACCGCAGGGCCGGAGACCTGCGGAGTCGGGATATCGCCAGCAGCGTGCGAGGAAGGGTGGAACCCGGCGTCAGAGGGAGCGTCGACAGGCAGCGCTGGCGACGCGCAGGAGGTCGATGTGACCCCGCTTCGTCAGGTGAACGCTTCGCACGTAACAGATCTTCGATGTCTCACAGCGCGCTGTCAACCGGCACACGGAACGTGAAGTGTGGCGCGCGACACCACCGGCCGCGGGTCAGGCGATCTCGGCCAGGTGAGCGGTGTCGTTGACCAGGCGGACCGCCACCCCGCCGTCCGGCCACAGGTCCACCACGGAAATGCCGGCCGCGTCGAGGTAGAGCCGGTGCAGGAAGGCGTCGCCGGCCGCGAGCACCTCGCGCAGCATCAGCTTGATCGGCGAGACGTGCGAGACCACCACCACGGTCTCCCGGGGGTACGCCGCACAGAGCGCCGTTACCGCCCGGCCGGCCCGCTCGGCGACCTGGACGAAGGACTCCCCGTCCGGCGGCGCGACTGCCGTCGAGGCGAGCCAGGCGTCCAGCTCCCCCGGCCAGCCCTCGCGCACCTCGGCGAACGTCCGTCCCTCCCAGGCGCCGAAGTCACACTCGATGAGGTCGTCCTCGCGGCGCACCGGCACACCACCGAGCGCCTCGGCGATCGCCGCCGCCGTCGCCGTACACCGGGACAGCGGCGAACTGACCACGGCGACCGCACCCGGCGCCAGCGCGGCCACCCGGGCCGCGGTGGCCGCGATCTGCTCACGCCCCCGCGCCGAGAGCGCGACGTCCCCGCGACCGGAGTAGCGCCCCTGCTCGGTGTACTCGGTCTCGCCGTGCCGGACCAGCAGCAGCCGGGTCGCGGTGAAGCTCGGTCGGGGCTCCCAGGAGGCGGGTGCGGTGGTCGCATCACCGGCGGTGGCACGCACACTGGCGGCGCTGGTGCCGACCTGACGCGCCCGGTCCGTTGCCGCCGGATCCGGGCCGGCCACCTCGCGCGGCGGCTCGGTGATCCGGGGCGGCTCGACGACCGGCCGCGCCGGCGCGCCGGCAGCCGCGTCCATGGCGGCGTTGGCCAGGGCATCGGCGTGCCGGTTGCGTTCCCGTGGCACCCAGCTGAACCGGACCGCGGCGAACCGGGCCACCAGCTCGGCGGCCTGCGCGGCGAGCGGGCGGAGCCCGGGATTCTTGATCTGCCAACGGCCGCTCATCTGCTCGACCACGAGCTTCGAGTCCATCCGGGCGTCGACCTCGGTGGCGCCCAGCTCGGCGGCGGCCTCCAGCCCGGCGATCAGGCCGCGGTACTCGGCCACGTTGTTGGTGGCCACCCCGATCGACTCGGACCGCTCGGCGAGCACCTCACCGGTCTGCGGATCGCGGACCACCGCGCCGTAGCCGGCCGGACCGGGATTGCCCCGCGACCCGCCGTCGGCCTCGATCAGCACCACCTGTGGAGCCATGGCCGTTACAGACCAGACTCGTTGGTACGCACCATGATCCGTCGGCACTCCTCGCAGCGGACCACGTCGTCCGGGTCCGCTTTGCGGATGCGCGCCAGATCCGCCCCGGACAGCTCCAGCCGGCAGCCGCCGCAGCGACCGGCGGTGAGCAGCGCGGCACCGAGGCCGGTGTCCTCCCGGATGCGGTCGTAGAGCGTGACCAGGTCGGCCGGCAGATCGGCCGCGAGCGGCTGGCGGGAGGTGCGCTTGAACTCCTCCTCCTTGGCGATCTCCGCGAGGCTCTCGTCGCGCCGCTGCTCGGTGGCCGCCCGCTTGTCCCGGGCCTCGGCCAGCCGCTGTTCGACACCGTCGAGGACGCTCTGGGCGGTCTCCCGCTGCTCCATCAGTTCGAGTTCGGAGTCCTCCAGGTCACTCTGCCGCCGGTTCAACGACACCAGCTCGTGCTGGAGCGCCTCCAGCTCCCGGGCCGGGCCGCTGCCGGTGGCGAGCCGGGCCTCGTCCTTCTCCTTGCGGGCCCGGACCTGCTCGACGTCCTTCTCCATCCGGGTGATGTCCCGGTCCAGGTCGTCGACGGCCACCTGGGCGCGTACCCGCTCGTCCTCCAGCGCGGAGAGCTCCCGCGCCAGCGCCTCCAGCTCGGCCCGCTCGGGCAACGCGCGCCGGCGGTGAGCGAGCTGGGCGAGGGCGGTGTCGATCGCCTGGAGATCGAGCAGGCGGCGCTGGACCTTCGGGTCAGCCTTCACGTTCGGAGCTCCTTGTCGTCCAGGGCGGGGGCGCAAGCGTGCATGGTCCACGGGTCGGTGTCCAGGTCGGACACCAGCGTCTCGACGCCCGTGGTCTCCCGTAGGAGCGCCGCCAGGTCGTCGAGCCAGGGTCGCTCGGTCGCCCAGTGGGCGGCGTCGAGCAGGGCGGTCCCCTCGGCGGCGAGGTGCTCGCCGGCCGGGTGGTGCCGCAGGTCGGCGGTGAGGTAGGCGTCCGCCCCGGCCGCGGTCGCGTCACCGAGGAAGGCGTCGCCGGAGCCACCGCTGACCGCGAGCGTACGCACCATCCGCCCCGGGTCGCCAGCCGCGCGTACGCCCCAGGATGTGGCGGGGAGCACTGCGGCGGCGTGCCGGGTCAGCTCGGCGAGGGTCATCGGGCTGGGCAGCTCACCGACCCGGCCGAAGCCCCGACCCGGCCCGTACGCGGGCGAGCCGGGCGTGGCCGGGCGGAGTGGGCGCAGATCGGTCAACCCGAACCGGGCGGCGAGGGCGTCGGACACCCCGGGGGCCGCCACGTCGGCGTTCGTGTGCGCCACGTAGAGCGCCACTCCGGCCCGGATCAGCTGGTGGACGATCCGCCCCTTGTACGTCGTCGGCGCGACCGAGGAGACACCGCGCAGCAGCAGCGGATGATGGGCGACGATCATGTCGACGGCGGCATCGAGCGCCTCGGCGACGGTCTCCGGGACCACGTCGACCACACAGAGCACCCGGCGTACGGGGGCGGACGGCTCACCGAGCACCAGACCGACCCGGTCCCAGTCCTCGGCCCAGACCGGCGGGTAGCGCCGTTCCAACTCGGCGACCACCTCGGTCACCGTCGGCCCTGATCCGGTTGTGCTCACGGCGGGCCAGCTTACCGGCGTGGGCCGTGCCCGGCCGCCTCCCCCGCCGGACCAGGCGGTCGGCGTCTGCCCGGGCGGGTCAGACCACTGGGCAGAGCCGGCTGCGCAGCGCGACGAGCCCGATCTCCCACGGGAAGGCGTGCAGGTGCCGTTCGCCGGTGCCGGGTGCGTGCAGCGGGAAGACGTCGTCGCCGAAGAGCACGGTCACGCCCCACTCGTCCAGCCGGGCGAGGCCGGCCCGGAACGCCGGGTGGGCGGCCATGGCCGCGTTGGTGAACGGGACGGCCACGATCGGCTTGCCGAGGCCCTGCGCCTCCACCAGCAGCCCCAGCGCGAGGGTGTCGGTGATCCCGGCCGCCCACTTGTTGACCGTGTTGACCGTCGCCGGGCAGACGATCATCGCGTCCGCGGGCGGCAACAGGTCCGGGTCGCTCGGCTGCTTGTAGTGCGTACGGACCGGATGGCCGGTCTGCCGGGCCACGGCGGGCCGGTCGACGAACTTGGCGCCGTCCGGCGTCGCGATCACGCAGACGTCCCAGCCGTCCTGCTGAGCCAGGCTAACCAGCCGGCCGACGTGCCGAGCGAGCGGCGAACCGCAGGCGATGACGTAGAGCACCTCACGGCGCCCGTTGACGGATCCGGGGCCGGTCATCAGGCCGACTCCGTGCTCATACTCCTACTCCCATGTGCTCAGCCAACTCCGCAATCGGAGAAGGCGGCGCACCACGTGTGCGACGGAGGATGTCGGACATCACCTCGTGCGCGATCGGCCGGCACCGGATCTCCGACGGCGCGAGCCGGTCGCCGCGTAGCAGCATCTCCCCGGCGTTGGCGACGTCGCCCATCTGCGCGTAGCCCCGGGCGATGTCGAGGAGGTGATGCGCCCGCCGCTCGGGCAGCAGCGCGTTGAACGGCGGCTCCTGGATGCGGAGCTGGTGCACCTCCACGGCCCGGCCCCCGTCGCCCAGCTCGACGGCGGCGGCGGCCCGGTGCAGTTCGAGGTTGGTCGGGCCGAACGAGGTCCAGTAGTGGTTCTGGTCGCCACCGAGCAGGATGGCCGCCTCCTCGGCGCCGCTGATCAGGTCGCCGACGGTGGCCGAGTCACCGATCCGGGCGGCCGCCATCGCACCCTGGAGCAGGAGCATGCCGTAGACGCTGAGCCGTTCCGGGGAGGCGTCGTTGGCGCCGCCCGGCGCGAGCCGGTTGGCGATCGTGACGTTGAGCTCCAGCGCCGGCCGTGGCCGGCCCATGGCGACCAGCGCGTTGCAGACCCGGGTGGTGGCGATACCGGCCAGGAGTTGGTCGTCGGCCCGTTGGGCGACCGCCATCGACCGGTCGGCGGCGAGCCAGGCCAGGTCGCACTCGCCGAGCTTGCGCAGCACCGAGGAGGCGATCTGGTAGACCTGCCCGAGCAGGTGGGCCGCCTCGCGGGCCTCGTCGCCGCTGTAACCGGCGTCCGCCGCCTGCGCATCGCGCAGCAGCTTCGGCAGGGCGCGGGTGAGCATCCCGTAGCGGCCGTACTGGTAGGTGAGCCAGGCGTGGTTGACGGCCTTGCGCATGTCGGCCAGCGGCCGCGGGTACGGCGCGGCGTCGAAGTAGGCACTCATCGAGTCGTACCGCTCGAGGGCCGCCCGGATCTCCTCCACCTCGACCTGGTCGATGCAGTTGAGCGCGTCGGTGCGCCGCTCCGGGTCCTTGCCCAGCAACAACTGCACGTCGACCTGGAGGATGTCGGCGATCTCGTACAGGACGGAGAACTTGTCCAGCCGGCGGACACCCCGCTCGACCTTGTCCACCCAGCTCTTCGACTTGCCCAGCCGGTCGGCGAAGACCTGCTGCGACATCTTGCGCCGGCCTCGCCAGTAGGCGACCCGTCGACCTATGGGTAGCTCGTCCATCTACCGATCCCTCCCCTGCTGAGACGCGGGCCGATGGCCGGTCCGACTCCTCGCGGTTGCGGGCGCGGGCACGTCTCAGATTTCCGCTGGTCGCACAGTCTGTGCGTCAGCCGTACAGCCAGTCCTCATAGTTTTCGTGCAACTTGCATCAGCCGTTCGTCAACTCAACGATCGCGGGTTACGGCAGTGACGGTGCTCGACGTAATAGACGGGGTCCGTCGGGCCGACGAGGGGAGATGGCACAAATGTGGGGGAACGTCGGCCCGCGGGTCGCGCAACTGTCGCCTTTGGAGCGGGTCCGGCTGCGCCGGGTCGCGGTGCGCTACGCCGTCCACGGCTGGGAGGTGACCCCCGGGGCCTGCCTGGCCCGTAGCCGTTTCGTCTGTGGGCGGGCCGGCTGTCCCACGGTCGGCTGCCACCCCGCGCTGGAGAACTGGGAGCACGCGGCCAGCGCCGACCCGGCCCGGGTGGCGACCTGGTGGCGTACCCGGCCACACGGCGTGCTGCTGCCCACCGGCCGCGCGTTCGACGTGCTCGAAGTCCCCGCCCACCTCGGTCGGCTGGTGCTGGACGCGGTTCAGGTTCACCCGGCCGGCGCCGGCGTACGTGGGCCGGTGCTGGTCACGCCGACCGGCCGCTGGATGTTCCTGGTACGCCCCGGCGACCCGCTCCGGCCCGAACTGGAGCACTGCTTCCACGTGGTACGGCACGGGCCGGGCTCGTGGATCCCGGCGCCCCCCACCCGGCTGCCCGAGGGTGCCGTGCGCTGGGCGGTCGCGCCCGAGCAGGCCCGCTGGCAACTGCCCGACTCCTACCTCGTGCAGAACACCCTCATCGACGCGCTCCGGGCGACCGGCATCACGCTCACCTCGGATCTGCTCCCCGGTCATCTACCCCTCCCCCGTCGCGGCATGTGACCCGGCGGGACGGGGCCGGGACGTCGGGGTGGCCGCTGCCTCCAGCGGCAACCGGACAGCGACACGGGCGAGGCCGCGGGGCCTGCGGGACCCTGAAAACGGCAGCGTCGTGTAGGTGCCTGTCCTCGTTGAGCAGGGCGACGGCGCGGACCCGCGCCGGGAGCGGGGGAACAATGTCCACCGACAACACCGCGCCGTACACCGGCGGCAGTGAGCCGCCCTACCGCAGCCGCCCCCGGCGTCGCTGGGCCGGCACCCGCCCGGCGGGTTCACGTCCCGGTCGTCCCCGGCCGATGGGCTCCCGCCCGGCCGGCACGCACCGCCCGGTGCGCTGACCCGACCGACCCACCGCCCGGCGCCCAGTTAGCGGCCCTGATGACAGGTCCCCCTGGTAGCTGTTCCTCCCGGTGCCGTTCTTCCCGGTGGCGGTCCTGGCGGTAGGCGGTCTTTCAGCGGAGGTTGCCGACCACAAGGGAGGCCGAGGCGGGTGCCTGCGGCGGCCCCCCACGACCTCACCGGCATCGCCGCAGAGGTGGTCGGCCCGCCTCCGGCATTCCTGCCCGTCGGTGTGCGCGGGACGTACGGCACCCGCACACCCCGCCGTGCGCCTCGCCTGATGGGCGATTCGACCGCGACGGCCGCAGGCCCGGACAAGAGGCGCCGTAAGCGTTCGGACGGACAAGTCGCGGCGGCTACGACTTCCTGCGACGTTTCCGGCTGCTTCCGGTATCTGGGATAGAGCGTGATACCTCAGAGGCATATATATGACTCAGAGGTATCAGTGCGAGACACCGATGGGGCCGCTCCGCGCGACACGCCCAGCCTGCCAGTGGGCACCGGACGTGTCCGCATCTGCCGGTGTGGCGCACGGGGCCGCACAGATCCCTCGGTGGACGTCTGGGTGAGAGTGGTGCCAGCGTGCGCGTCGGCCTCGTGGCACGTCCGTACGGACCAGCGCGTGGCACGTCCGTACGGCCCGCCGTGGCACGCCCGGGCGGGGCGCGTAACACGGTCGCGCGGCAGGGCCGGGCAAGGGCAAAAGGACCGGCAGGGGGCGGCGTGAGCCACCGCCCCAGCGGGTATGCCGCCGGACCGCTGAACCGCGTGAGGGGAAGGCACCGCCATGCTCAGCAAAGAGGATCAGCGCAGGTTCGAACAGATCACCCGGCAGCTCCGCGAGAGCGACCCGGCGTTCTTCGCCCGGCTCGACAACCGGGCACGCGGCCGCCGCGGCCGCTACCTGCTGCTGTTGACCATCGTGCTGTGGGCCGCGCTGCCGGCGATGACCGTACTCGCCGGGCGGCTGGCCGGCGCCATCTGCGCAGTGGTACTGGTGGCCAACGCGGTGCTGATGTGGCGCTTCCGGCGCCGCTGGCTATGACCGTCCGCGCCGGCCGGCCCGCGGCTTCGGGAAGACCCGCACCGCGAGCGGGTCGGCGCGCCGGCATCGGCCTCAGCCGCCGAAGGCGCGGTAGGCCCGCCGGAGACGTTCCAGCAGACCTGGCCCGCCGATGGCGGGAGCCGGCGGTCCCAGCTGTCGCAGCAGCAGGTCCGGGCCGGTGGCCAGGATCGGCGGCCGGTCGGGCAGGGGCACCGGTGGCGACCAGAACCGGTCGGTCGCCTCGGCCATCGGCGTCGCAGGCAGGGTGGCCAGGGCCCGCGCGGCCCCGGCCGGCAGGGCGTCGACCGGCTCGGTGGCGACTGTCGCCTCGTCCTCTTCGGACGATGCCGGGGCCACCGCGCCGTCGCTGGTCGCCCGGAGCGCCCGGAGCCGGTCGAGCAGCTCGGTACGACTGCGGCCACGCCAGTGCAGCAGCTCGAACGGGTCCGCGTCGAACGCCTCGGCGAGCAGGTAGAACGTGGCCGCGAGATGTTTGCACGGCACGGCGAAGTCCGGGCAGTTGCACCGCTGGGTCAACTCGTCGATGCCGGCCGGGAAGAGTGGCGCGCCCGCCGAGGCGAAAAGCTCCTCCAGTTCGGACGGCAGGTCGCCGGCGAGCAGCCGGGCGCTGAAGAACGCCTGGGCGGCCAGCTCCGCCTCGATCCGGTTCCAGAGTTCGGCCGGGAACGGGGCAAGCCCGATGTGGACGTCGTACGGACGGGGCCGGGAGCCCTGCACCACGGCGCTCACCACGCCGGGAGCGATGTCCAGCCGCACGACCTGGCCGGCCCGCGCGTACGACCGGCCGCGGGTGAGCCGCGTGCCGAGAGCGAAGGACTCCAGCACCTCCAGGAACCGGCGTGACCACCAGGACTGGCCGATCGCGCCGCGGGTGCTGCGCGCCCGCAGGCCGCCCGCCACTTTTCGCGGACGGCCGTAGTCGGCGAAGCGGCCGTTGGTTGTCCCCTCGCTCACTCGACCACCGCCCCGGCCTCCAGCGCGAACAGCTCCCGCAGCTGCGCCGTCGACAGTTCGGTGACCCACTGCTCACCGGTACCCACCACCCGGGCCGCGAGGCTGCGCTTGTCGGCGATCAGAGCGGCCACCTTCTCCTCCACCGTTCCGGCGCAGACGAACTTGCGTACCTGCACCCGGCGGCGCTGACCGATCCGGAACGCCCGGTCCGTGGCCTGGTCCTCGACTGCCGGGTTCCACCAGCGGTCGACGTGCACGACATGGTTCGCGGCGGTCAGGGTGAGCCCGGTGCCGCCCGCCTTCAACGACAGGATGAAGATCGCCGGGCCGTCCGGGGACTGGAACCGGGTGACCATGGCGTCCCGGTCGGCCTTGCCGACGCCACCGTGCAGGAACAGCACCTCGCGGCCGAAGCGGGCCGAGAGGTGGCCGCGCAGCATGCCGCCGAACTCGGCGTACTGGGTGAAGAGCAGCGCCTTCTCCCCCGCCGCGAGCACCTCGTCGAGGATCTCGTCGAGCCGGGCCAGCTTGCCGGAGCGGCCGTCCAACGGTGAGCCGTCGCGCAGCAGCTGGGCGGGGTGGTTGCAGACCTGTTTGAGCCGGGTCATGGTGGCCAGCACCAGGCCGCGCCGTTCGATGCCCTCACTGGACTCGATCTTGGCGAGCATGTCGTCGACCACCGCCCGGTAGAGCGAGGCCTGCTCGGCCGTCAGGTTGCAGACCACCTCCATCTCCAGCTTCTCGGGCAGGTCCGAGATGATCGACGAGTCGGTCTTGAGCCGGCGCAGCACGAAGGGGCCGGTGATCCGGCGCAGCCGCTCGGCGGTCTCGGCGTCGCCGTGGCGCTCGATCGGCTCGGCGTACCGCTTCTTGAACGTGGCCGCCGGCCCGAGCAGCCCGGGGTTGACGAACTGCATGATCGACCACAGGTCGGCGAGCCGGTTCTCCACCGGCGTACCGGTGACGGCCACCCGTTGCCGCGCCGGCAGCGCGCGGACGGCCTCGGCCTGGCGGGTGGCCGCGTTCTTGATGGCCTGCGCCTCGTCCACCACCACCCGGTGCCAGTCGATGCCGGCGAGCGCCACCGCGTCGCGGGCCGCCACCGAGTAGGTGGTGAGCACGAGGTCGGCGCGCTGCACGGCCTCGGTGAACTCCGCTCCGCGGGCCCGGTCGGCGCCGTGATGCACGTGTACGCGCAGCTCCGGCGTGAACCGGGCCGCCTCCCGCTGCCAGTTGCCGACCAGCGACATGGGGCAGACGAGCAGCGTCGGCCCGGCCTCCGGCGGGTCCCCGGCGAGCAGCGCGAGCAGCTGCACCGTCTTGCCCAGACCCATGTCGTCGGCGAGCACGCCGCCCAGGCCGAGCGACTGGAGGAAGGCCAGCCAGGCCAGGCCCCGCCGCTGGTACGGGCGCAGCACGCCGCGGAACGACGCGGGCGGGTCCAGCGGGGTGAGCCGCCGTTCCACAGCCCCGGCGAGGAGGTCGCCCAACGCCCCGTCCGCGCTCACCTCCAGCACCGGCAGCGTCTCCTCGTCGTCACCGGCGGTCAGGCCGAGACGCAGCAGGTCCGCGATGGTCAGCTCGCCGGACGAGCGGAGCAGACGCAGCCCGGCGGCGAGCCGCTTCGGGTCCAGCTCGACCCAGCGACCGCGCAGCCGCACCAGCGGGGTCTTCAGCGACGCCAGCGACGCCAGTTCCTCGGCGGTGAGCGGCTGGTCGCCGAGGGCCACCTCCCACCGGTAGTCGACCAGGGCGTCCAGCCCGACCCCACCCCCGGTGGTGGCGACGGTGCCCGGGGCGGTGCGGCCGCGAGCGCGCAGCCGGGCGCCGAGCCGGGCCGAGGGACGTCGCCACCAGGACGGCAGCAGCACACCGAACCCGGCGGCGTGCAGCACCGGGGCGCCCTCCCGCAGGAACCGGTGCGCGCCCTCGACGTCCAGTTCCAGCGCCTCCGGCGCGGCCGTACGCAGCGCCTCGTCCAGGTCGGGCCAGAGGCGGCTGGCCCGGCCCAGTTCGGCGAGAAGTGTCTCCTGCACGTTCCCGGCCCGGCCGGCGAGGGCGGCCACCGCCGCCGGTTCCCGCCAGATCTGCCCGGCGTCGACGTGCAGGCTCGGTTCGTCCGCGGCCTGAAGCCCGAACTCCAGCCGCCACCGGCCCTCGGTGACGGCAGCTTGCCCGTCGTCGGCTCCGGTGCCGGGCACGGTCACCAGGACCGGTTCGGTGATCTCGTCCGGGGCCGGTTCGACCAGCCGGAAGCTGGCCCGGACGCGGCCGCCGGCGGCGTCCCGCTGCCACGCGTCCAGCTCCGCCCGGAGGGTGGCCAACGCGGCCGGGTCGGCGGTGAACTCCCGCTGCGGTCCGGCGAGGGCGGCCAGCCAGGCCGGCACGGGGCCGCCGGGGCGCATACCGCGGTGCAACGCGGTCTCCGCGAGCGCGGTGCGGGCGGCGGCGTCGGTCAGCGCGTCCAGTGCGTCGGCGACCAGGTCGCCCTGGGCCCGGTCGGGGTGGGCGGCACGGGCGGCCGGCGGCAGGGCGAGCGCGAGGGAGCGCGCCCAGCCGGCGTCGGTGCCGGTGAGCAGCGGTCGCCAGACCGCTCGCGCCGGGCGTCCGTCGACCACGCCGGGCAGCACCCGGCCGCGGGCCACCAGGTCGACCGCGAAGCGGGCCAGCTCGGCGAGGTGGCGCAGGGTCGCCCCCGGCACCACCGGCAGCTCGTCCAGGGCGCGTAGCAGGGACAGCGCGGCGTCCGGGGCGTACCGCAGCACCGGAACCCGCCAACCGGCGAGGGCGACCCGCCCACGCGGCGGCTCCTCGACGGCGGGCCGGACCAGTTCCGGCGACTCGACGGGTACGCCGCCGTGGGTCGGCAGGGTGAGCAGCTCGGAGCCGAGCCCGGCCGGCTCGGCCACCTCGGCGAGCGCGGCGGCCAGCGCCGGGTGGTCGGCTGCGAACGGGTGCGGGCGTTCCCGGGGCGGCCGGCCCGGCCGGCGGGGCGCGGCGGGCGGGAGGGCGCTCTCCTCGCCCCAGACGGCGAGCGACGGTTCGCCGGGTGTGCCGGGCAGCCACGACCCGTGGATGACCAGCACGTGCTCCCCCTCGTCGACAGCCCGGCCCAGGATAGGCGAACAGGGCCGCCGCTCCGGCGCCGCCATGTCCGGGCGGCCTGGTGGGCGGCCGCGAGAGTCCACGTCCGGGCAACCGCCGACGGGAATCGCCGCCCAGCCCGCTATCCGCTGCGCGGCCCCGCCGGGAAGGGCAGGATGGGCCCATGGCCGCAACGGTAGAGATTCCCATCGAGGACGGCCCGGCCGCCGGGCAGCGCGTCGTCGTCGAGTTGGACAGCAACGGCCGCCCGCCGCTGACCCATCACCATCTCGGCCCCGGCGGGCTGGCCGCTGCGGAGATCTACGAGCTGGAGTCCGCCGGCGAGGAGGCCCGCGACTGGCGCTACCGCTGGCGGGGTCCGGCCGCCTGAGCGGCCATCGGGAAACCCCGCGGCGAGGGAGGCGGAGCCCAGCCGACGCGGTGGTCCCCGGGCCTGCTCAGGCGCGGGTGAGCGTGTGGGCTCGCAGGCTGTCGAGCACGGCACGGGTGACCTGCGAGGTGCCCCTCGCCTCGTCGCAGACCTGCGCGACTCGGCGTGCGGTGGCCTCCGCGCGTCGCCCCCGCTCGTCCCAGAGCCGGTCGACCTCGGCGAGCAGCGGGCCCTCCACCTCACGTTCCACTCCGCGCAGCGCCGGTACGCCGAGCCGCTGAGCCAGGTCGAAGACCTTGCCCGCGTACGGCAGCGGGAGGAACGGCGTGCCCACCATCGCGGCGAAGATCAGGAAGTGCAGCCGCATGCCGACGGCCAGATCGAAGTGACGCATCAGGCCGAGCACCTGCTGGGGCGAGTACTTGCCGTGCAGGATCCGGCCTCGCTCGGCTGCGATCATGTGTGAGAGCACCCCGTGGGAGTGCCGGATGTCGTCACGTTCCATCGGCACGAAGAGGACGTACGCGTCTATCCGGTGCACCAGGAAGTCGCCGATCTGGGCCAGCAGGCGGTGGTAGCCGTCCACGTCCAACCGCTCAGCGGCCCGGCCCGGCTCCCGTACGCTCATCCCGACCAGCCTCCTGCCGGCCGGCACACCTTCCTCCCGCAGCAGCTCGGCGGGGAAGTCCGCCGGCTCGAGCAGGAACGCCGGGTCGGCGGTGACCGTGATCGGGTTGACCAGTCCGGCCTCCTCCAGCACCATCCGGGACTCCTGGTCGCGGACGGTGACCTGGGTGGCGCCGGCCAGCGTTTCCCGGACCATGCCGGTGTCCACCCCGTCGCTGAGCGGCCCGACCCCCACCGCGTACGTGATCAACGGCAGGCCGCGCTCCTGAGCGACCCGGACCACCCGCAGGTAGCGGCGTGCCTCCTTGTCGTAGAGGATGCCGCCGCCGCCGAGGATCAGCAGGTCGAGCTGGGCGAGCACCAGCGAGGAATCGGTGCGGCTGACACCTTCCCAGGGCACCGCCTCGACGTCCGGGTGAGCCACCCGGGTGTGTTCCGGGTTTCGGGAGAAAACGATAATCCGGGCATTCGGCTCTTGTTCTCGCAAATCAGCCAGCAGGCCGGTGAGGATCGCCTCGTCACCGAGGTTCCGACCGCCGTACGAGCCGAGCACACCGATGGTCAGTCCGGCGCCATGCCTCATCCGTCGCTCCTCCCCGGGTGCGTCGGCGAGGGTTTCCCGTTGGACCGGTGAACACTCCTGCGCCTCAACTCAGCCCAGCGACGGCGGCGGAGGCTCCGGTGCGGCGGCGAGCTGCTTGGTCATCTGCTGGGCGGCGACCTGGAAGCCGAGACTCTGATACAGGCCGATGGCCACCGTGTTCGAACCGAACACGTTCAAGCCCAGCTCCGTCACGCCGAGCCCGGTGAGTTCGGCCTCGATGAGCTGGATCATCCGCCGCGCGTACCCCCGTCCCCGGTGCTCCGGATCCACCTCGATGTTGTGGATCCAGGCCCGCCCGGAGCCGGTCGGCGCGTCGGATGCCCCGGCGGCGCCGGGCAGGGTCACCCAGATCCAGCCGACCTGGACGCCGTCGACCCGGGCGATCCGCAGCAGGACGCCCTCGGTGGCCGCCCCGGCGGGCAACAGGTCCCGCGTCTGGGTGACGGCCCGGTCCAACGCCGCGTCCGCCGGAATCCCCCGGTGCCGGGTCAAGTCCTCGGCGTACGACCGTTGCAGCGGTCCGAGCAGCGTCGCGAGCTCCTCGTCGGTCATCAGGGCGAGGGTCAGGGTCATGGGGTAGGAGCCCTTCCGAGGTCGGCCCGGCCGGACGGGTGGGTCACCCCGGCGACCAGGCGGGACACGAACGCGGACACCACCTCGTCGGCGTCGAAACCGGCGTCGATGGAGGTCGTGAGCAGGTCGAGCAGGAGCCCGTCCATGGCGTAGTGCAGCAGAGCCACCTCGAACGCGCCACCCGGTAACCCGTTGGCGACATGGAAGGCGACGTCGTCGCGGTAGCCACGGCGGAGCGTACCGCCGAGGATCCGGGCCAGGTCGGGGCGGCGGACCGCCTCCAGCCGCAGCTCGAACAGCGCGCGGGTCAGCTCGGGCTGGCGGGTGGTGCGCTCGACGATGTGGCGGACGTAGTCGGTGAACAGCTCCAGCGACGGCTCCCGCGCGCCGAGCGCGGCGAGCACCTCGTCGTCCGGCGCGAACCGCTCCATGATCCGCTCGCCGAGCGCGCCGAGCAGGGCGTCCCGCGAGCGGAAGTAGTTGGAGGCGGTGCCGACGGGCACTCCCGCCTCGGCGTCCACCGCGCGGTGGGTCAGTCCCCGCGCACCGGTCGCCGCCAGCACCCGCAGGCCCGCGTCCGCCAGGGCCTCCCGCCGCTCCACGTTTCGCGCCATGACAGGACTCTAACAAAAACCACTACACCTGTTGTAGGTTGAACCACGACATCAGTAGTGATTGCAGGGAGATCCCGCTTGCGCAAGCTCGTGTACTACGTCGCCAGCACCCTCGACGGCTTCATCGCAGCACCCGACGGGTCGTACGACTTCCTTCCGCTGGAGCCCGACGTGGCTGCCCACCTGGTGGCCACCTACCCCCAGACGCTGCCCACCTTCGCCCACGCGCAGTTCGGCATCGACCGGCCCGAAGGCCGGTTCGACACCGTGGTGATGGGCCGGGGCACCTACGACCCGGCGCTCGCGGCCGGCATCACCAGTCCCTACGCCCACCTGCGACAGTACGTCTTCTCCCGCTCGCTGCCGCCCGCCGCCGAGCCGGAGGTGGAGATCGTCGCCGGCGACCCGGTCGCCCTCGTCCGCGAGCTCAAGGCGCGGGACGGCAAGGACATCTGGCTGGCCGGCGGCGGCCGGCTCGCCGGGCAGCTCATGCCCGAGGTCGACGAGCTGATCCTCAAACTCAACCCGGTCGTCGTCGGTAGCGGCGTCCCGCTCGTCACCCGAAATTTCGACCCGCGACGGTGGTCGCTGGTCGACACCCAGCCCTTCGACAGTGGAGTGGTGATCCTGCGCTACGCCCGGCCGGAGGGCGGCTCGGGCAGCGAAGGCTGACGATGATGGCGGGGTGAGGATCGCGCACATCAGCGACAACCACCTCGCCAACATCGAGGGCGTGGCCACCTTCGATGGCGGAGAACGGACCTGATGGTGGCCGGGGAACGAGGCGTCCGATCGCCGCCAGACCGGACCCCTCCCGCAGCCCGAGGATCTTCACATGACGACGACACTCGAGGGCAAGGTCGCCCTGGTCACCGGCGGCGCCCGGGGCATCGGGGCGGGTATCGCGCTACGCCTCGCCCAGGACGGCGCGGACGTGGCCCTGACGTACCGGCGGAACGCCGACCAGGCCGCCGCGGTGGTGAAGGAGATCCAGGCACTGGGCCGGCGGGCGCTCGCCATTCCGGCGGACAGCGCCGACCCGGCGGCCGTCCAGGGCGCGGTCGACCGGACGGCGATCGTGCTCGGCAGGTTGGACATCCTGGTGAACAACGCGGCGGTGTTCCTGGTCGGCGCGGTCGACGAGCTGAGCCCGGACCAGCTGGAGCAGACGATCGCCGTGAACGTCCGCGGCCCGTACGTGGCCGCTCAGGCGGCGGCACGCCACCTCGGCGAGGGTGGACGAATCATCAGCATCGGCAGCAACGTGGGTGAACGGGCGGTCTTTCCCGGGCTCGCGCTCTACTCGATGAGCAAGACCGCCCTGGCCGGGCTGACCCGGGGTCTGGCGAGGGAACTGGGCCCGCGCGGCATCACGGTCAACCTGGTCAACCCGGGGCCCACCGACACCGACGCCAACCCGGCCGACGGCCCGAACGCCGCGACGATCGCCGGCTTCACCGCGCTGGGCCGCTTCGCCCGGCCCGCCGACATCGCGGCCACCGTCGCACACCTGGCCGCGCCCGAGGCCGGGTACGTGACCGGCGCGGTGGTCAACGTGGACGGTGGCTTCACCAGTTGATCGACGGCTGGGCGCGGCGGGAACGCCGCCGCGCCCAGGCCCGACGAATGACGGCCGTCACCGGGCAGGTGTCGCGGCGCCGAGCCGAGTGCCGCCGGCGCCGACCGCTCGGCGGGTCAGGCGGGCGCGATGGCGGGGTGCTCCAGGAACGCGAGACGGACCAGCCGGAGCCCGCCCGGGCGACGTACCCTCGCTCGGTGGGAGGAGGCTCGATGAGCGCCGACAGGATCGCAATCACCGCGTTGGACGATCGGCATGCCGACGCCGTGCTCGACATCTACCGGCTCGGCATCGCCACCGGCAACGCCACCTTCGAGACCGAGCCGCCCACGTGGGAACGCTTCACCGCCACGCGCCTCCCCGGGCACCGCTGGGTGGCCGTCGATCCGGCCGGCCGGACCCTGGGCTGGGTCGCCTGCTCGCCCGTGTCCGACCGGTGCGTCTACGCCGGAGTCGTCGAGCACTCCGTGTACGTACACCCGGACGCCCATGGTCGGGGGGTCGGCCGCCTTCTGCTGGAAACGCTGATCGCCTCCACCGAGCAGGCCGGGATCTGGACCATCCAATCCGGGGTCTTCCCCGAGAACACCGCCAGCCTCGCCCTGCACGCAGCTTGCGGCTTCCGCACCGTCGGCATCCGCCGCCGCATCGGCCGCCACCACGGCGCCTGGCGCGACGTGACGCTCATCGAACGCCGCAGCTCCGTCATCGACTGAGCGGGGCCGGGGCGGCCGCCGACAATCGGCCGGTCAGCGACGCCGGACGTCGTCCAGGATCGCCGTCAGCCGGGACAGGCACTCCCGTACGAACGACGGGTAGGTGTCCCAGTAGTACGGGACGCCGCTGATCCCGACGCCGATGGCCCAGGCCCGGGCGCGAAGCCAGGTCACCTCATCGAGGTTCGCGCTGTCCCAGTACGCCTGCCTCGCTTCGCCGGGGAGGTCCCACACGGGGGCGTGTTCAGCGTCGGGGTGGCCGACCGAGAGACCACCGAAGTCGATGATCGCGTGGAGCCTCCCCTCGTGGGCCAGGAGATTGGCGGGCCGCAGATCCCCGTGCAGCCACCCGTGCCGGCCGGCCGGCTCGGGCAGGCTGAGCGCGTCCCGCCACAGCTGTTGCAGCGTCGCGACGTCGAGGTCGAGGCCGTCGATGTCCCGGCACTCCGCGAAACTCCTGCTGATCGACTCGTCGCACGGCTCGAGGGTGCCGCCGCGGTACCAGCTGAGTTCACCCTCGCGAGCCGCACCCATGAGGTCGGTGGAGTGCAGGCTCCGCACGGCCGCCGCCAGGTCCCGACCGAACGTGGCCCAGTCGGTGACGGTCGCCGGGCCGGCGACCTCGCCGTCGATCCAGCGGTAGACGGACCAGGCGGCCGGGAACGTGGACGTCGGCTCCCCGGCGTGCACGGGCTCCGGGACGCGGCAGGGCAGGTGCGGCGCCAGTCGGGGAAGCCACGTCCGTTCCTTGCGCAACGCCTTCGCCTTGCCCGCGGTACGCGGCAGCCGCACCAGCAGCGCGTCACCCAACCGGTACATGGTGTTGTCCGTGCCCGACCCGGCGAACACGACGGGCAGGTCGGCCCACTCCGGCCGCTGGTCCTTCAGCAGGGACCGGACGACGTCCTCGTCGACCTGGATCTCGTTTTCGTGCAGCATCAGGCGACAGCTTTCCGGCTTGGTGTCGGCGGTGCCAGCGATTATCCGACCGGTCGGCGGCACCACCCGACGGGCCACTCCGCCGGCTACTCGCCGATCGGGCCGCCTGCCAGTTCCGTCACGATGTCGAGGTGCCCGAGATGTCGGGCGTACTCCTGCATGAGGTGGAAGAGCACCCGCTCCAGCGGTGGCGGTTCGCTGCCCTCCCAGCGTTCACTCGGCGCCCCGTGCGCGCTGAGCTCGCTGCGCTCCACGACCGCCCGGGTGTGCGCGCCCTGGGCACGCAGCGCGGCCAACAACTCCTCGCGACTCTCCTCCGGCGCGACGTACCACCGGTCCCCACGCCGGTCGCCCCACGGATCGCCCACGTCGCGCCCCTGGAAACCCCACTCGATCCAGCGGAGTTCCACGAATCGCAAATGCTTGACCAGTTCCAGCGGCGTCCACCCCGACGGCAGCGTGCTGCGGCGGGCCTCGTCCGCGGGCAACGCGGACAGCTTCGCCACCACGTTCTCGCGGAAGTAGTCGAGGTACCGCAGGAAGACCTCGGCACGACCGGCGGCCGGCACGGTGGGTGAGGGGAACTCGGTGGTCACCGGGCCATTATCTGCTGATCACGCCGCCGCCCGCCGCCCGGCGACCCACCGGCACGGGCGACGCGGCGGCACGGCGGCACGGCGGCACGGCGGCACCGGAATAATTCCGGGCCATGCGGGGACGGATCGTCACGGCCGGTTGGTGGTGCGGGAAGCATCGGCGGTTCGTCCGCCGGGCCCTCCTCTCGGCGATTGCCGCCGCGGTGCTGCTGGGCGGCGGGACGGTGGCGAGCGTGGTGTGGATCCGTGGCGGCGCGGAGGGCCACATCTACGACGAGGCCCTCGTACCGGATGCGCCGGTCGCCCTGGTGCTGGGTACCAAGGTGGACGCACACGGCAGACCGTCACCGTTCCTCACCGCCCGGCTGGAGATCGCCCAGCGGCTCTTCGAGGCCGGCAAGGTACGCGCGATCCTGGTGTCCGGCGACAACATGAACGCCGACTACAACGAGCCCGGTGCGATGCGGCGGTGGCTGGTCGACCGGGGGGTGCCGGCGCGGAAGGTGGTGCTGGACCGGGCCGGTTTCGACACGTACGACTCGTGCGCGCGAGCGAAGCGGATCTTCGGAGTGGAGCGCGCCACGGTGGTGACCCAGTCGTTCCACCTGCCCCGGGCTGTGGCACTGTGCCGGCGCCTCGGCATCGACGCCAACGGCGTGGGTGACGAAACCGCCAGGCGGAACGCCCAGCGCTGGCGCGTCAGCTCCACCCGCGAGTACGGCGCCTGCGTGAAGGCGGCGCTGGACCTGCTCTCCGGCAGGGACCCGGACCGTCTCGGCCCGCCTGAGACCGGCGTCGACGACGCCCTCCGGGACCAATGACCACCGACATTCACCAATGACCGGCAACCGCCGACATCGGAGCACGGCCGTCAGACGGCGTCGCCGACCTCGTGCGGGTCGTACGGCTCGTCGGCCAACTCGACGGCCTGGAACAGTTCGTACGCCTGGTAACCGTGGGCGCAGCGCGAATGGACGGTCGTGAGGTCACGGGCGATTGGATCCGCCCCCTTCCAGTCGTCGCGTTCGGTAACTACGCTGTTGCTCAATCCAGCAACACCGACGTGCCGCCCGGCCTGAAGCACTGCCTGCCGCCTCTCAGGTTCGGGCCGTTTTCACGCCAGACGTCCACCGGATCGGTGGAAGGTAGTCCCCATCCCACACGGATCCAGCACCGCGCCGCCACAGGTCAGTTCAGCCTGCATCTGGGGAGCAAACATGGGACATCAGGAGTCGTTGAGCCGGATCATCGAGGAGATCGTCGTACCGCAGGCCGGGGACGTCGACCGGTCCGCCACCTTTCCGCGCAAGGCCGTCGACGCGCTCGCCGACGCGGGCCTGCTCGCACTCACGGTGCCGACCGAGTACGGCGGCGGCGGACAGGACCTCCGAGCCGCCACCGACGTGATCCGGCAGCTCTCGACGGCCTGCGGGTCGACCGCGATGGTCGTCATGATGCATTACAGCGCGGTGGCTGCGTTGACTGCCGCGGCATCCGGCGACGTGTTGCGCGAGATAGCCGCCGGACGGCACCTGAGCACCCTGGCCTTCTCCGAGGCTGGATCACGCAGCCACTTCTGGGCGCCGGTGAGCACAGCCACCGACGAGGGCGACCAGGTACGCCTGGACGCGCGCAAGAGTTGGGTCACCTCGGCCGGCCAGGCGGACAGCTACGTCTGGTCGAGCCGCCCCGTCGCCGCCCCGGGACCGATGACGCTGTGGCTGGTCACGACCGGCGAGGCAGAGCTGTCCATCGGCCCGGAGTTCGACGGTCTCGGCCTGCGCGGCAACGACTCCCGTCCGGTCACCGCCGCCGGTCTGATGGTGCCGCACAGCGCCCGGCTCGGCGGCGACGGCGCGGGCCTGGACCTCGCGCTCAGCGCGGTGTTGCCCTGTTTCCTCCTGCTCAACGCCGCCGCGAGCGTCGGACTGATGCAGGCCGTGACCCGGGAGACGGCGGACCACCTGACCCGTACCCGGCTCCAGCACCTGGACCGGTCGCTGGCGCAGCGGCCGGAGTCCCGGGCGATCCTCGCCCGGATGCGGATCGAGACCGATCGCACGGCCGCGCTCCTCGACGGCACGCTGACCGCGGTCGAGCAGGGACGCACCGACGCCCAACTGCTCGTCCTGGAGGTCAAGGCGGCAGCGGACGGCAGTGCCGCCGAGGTCGCCGACCTGGCGATGACGGCGTGCGGCGGGGCCGCGTTCCGCAAGGAGTTGGGTATCGAACGTCGGTTCCGGGATTCCCGGGCCGCCCGGGTGATGGCCCCCACCACATCGGCGTTGCTGGACTTCGTCGGGCGGGCGTTGACCGGCCTGCCGCTGCTGGACGGACCCGAGGCATGAGCGACACCCTGCTGCTCGGCGCCGTCGCCTACGACCCGAAGGTCGTGACCATCTGGGCCGGCTTCCGCTCCTGGTTCCGCGACCGCGGTTTCGACCTCGACTTCGTCCTGTACTCGCAGTACGAACGGCAGGTGGAGGACCTCCTCGCCGGCCGGATCGATGTGGCTTGGAACTCCCCACTGGCCTGGCTGCGCGCCCAGCGGCTGGCCCGCGCGCAGGGCACGACCGTACGCGCTGTCGCGATGCGCGACACGGATCGCGACCTCACCTCGGTCATCGTGGTTCGGGCCGATTCGGAGCACCGCACTCTGGCGGATCTGCGGGGCCGGACCGTGGCCGTCGGCGCGATCGACTCACCTCAGGCGACGCTGCTGCCACTGGCGCTGCTGCGCGCCGCCGGCCTCGACCCGGACGCCGACCTCGAACTGCTCCGGTTCGACGTGGGAGTCGGTCTGCACGGTGATCACATCGGTGGGGAGCGCGACGCGGCGCAGGCGCTGCGGGCCGGACGCGCCGAGGCCGCCTGTCTGATCGACGCGAGCCTGCTGCTGTTCGGGCGGGAGGGCACGCTACCGGCGGGATCGGTGCGCGTCCTCGCCGAGACCGAACCGTACGACCACTGCAACCTGACCGCCGGGCCGGCCGCAGACCCGGCACTCGTCGACCACTTCGGCAAACTGCTGCTCAGCATGTCCTACGCGGACGACACGGCCCGGCCGTTGCTGGACCTCGAAGGACTCAAGAAGTGGCTGCCGGGCCGGACCGACCGCTACGCCGCGCTGGAACGGGCGGTCACCGAGACCAACTTCTACGATCCACAGGGAGCACTCGGTGCTGCCGGCTATCGACCTTGAGGATCTCAGCCTGGACGCCGGTGGTCACCTGCTGATCGACCGGGCATTGGCCGGGCTGGCGCCCGGTGACCGGCTGGTGGTGCGCGGCCGTCATCCGGCACTCGGGGTGCACCTGGCTGCCTGGTGCCGCACCGAAGGGCACCTGTTCGACACGGCGGCCGAGACGCCGACCGTCATCCGGGGCCGGGCCGACCTGGACCGCTGGCGGGGCGCGCAGCGGGCCGGGCGGACGGCCGACGACGTCGTCGCACACGCCGACCGCCGGTGGGGGCTGGCCGCCCGGGGTGCGTTGGTGGAGCCCGGCGGCCCTGCCCTGGCGGTCGACTGGGTCGACCGTGACCTGGTCTGGGCCGACCTCGCACCACGCCTGTACGCCCAGGCCACGGCCAACCAGTGGGATCCGGCGACCGCGGTGGGCTGGGCGGCGGGCGTGTCGTTGCCGGACAGCGTCGAGGACGCGGTCGTCCAGGTGATGACCTACCTGGTGGAGAACGAGCAGGCGGCGTTGATGATCCCGGCCCGGCTGCTGTCCCGGCTGCATCCGCACTTCCGCGAGGTCATGCAACTGCTCGCCGCGCAGGCCGCGGACGAGGCCCGGCACGTCGAGATCTTCACCCGCCGTGCCCTGCTCCACCGGGACACGCTCGGGCTCTCCGGAGCCGGTGGCCGGGCGTCCCTGCAGACCCTGCTGGAGGAGCCCGACTTCACCCTCGCCTCGTTCCTGCTCTCCGTTCTGGGCGAAGGCAGCTTCCTGGATCTGCTGCACTTCCTGCACCGTCACGCACCGGACCGGGTCACCGCGGACGTCACCCGGCTCGCCGCCCGCGACGAGGCTCGTCACGTCGCCTTCGGGGTCGCTCACACCGCGCACGTGGTCCGCACGGATCGCGCCTTCCTGCATCGGCTGCGTACGGCCGTCGAACGGCGCCACGCGGTGCTCGCCGACACCGCTGGGCTCAACAAGCAGGTCTTCGACGCGCTGGTCGTCCTCGCCGCCGGATCCTGGACACCGGCGGCGATCAGCCGCGGCTGGCAGGAGGTGCTCCGTCTGCAACAGGCGATGGACGAGGGCCGCCGCCGGCGGCTCGAATACATCGGCTTCCCGCCCGACGAGGCCGCCGCACTCTCCGCGTTGCACACCCGCAACTTCATGTGAGAGTTGCCAAGGCCCGCGCGCGGGTCGCTTCCTCAGGCGTACGAGGGCCGGTCAGGGTCCAGCAACTCGGTGACCCGACCACGATCGAGCACCTCGATGAGGGCAGGAGTCCCACGTTCGACCTTGACCGCCACCTCGCCGGGGTGCAGCGGGATCAGCGCGAGCAACGCGATCCGGCTGCCGTCGGGGACCTCGATCGTCCGAGCGTCGGGGGCTACGCGCAGCATCGGTGTGACGACGACACCGGCGAACGGGGTACCGGCGGTGTACGGCTGCGCGGGATCGCCGTTCGGCACCGAGTGCCATTCGCCGATCCAGGTCCCGTACTCGTGCGGCAGTCGAGCGATCTCCTTGAGGACTCGCACCGGCCAACCCGTCGAGTCCTCGCCCAGCCCGGTCCTCTCGGTCAGCGGCCAGTCGGGCGGCAGGCTGAGCATCAGTTCGGCGTACGGGCTGATGTCGTGACCGTCCGGGACCGTCATCGGTAGGTCACTCATCCCGGTAGTGATCAGGGTCCGGTACGGGCGTTCCTCGGTCGGTCCCACGACCAGGACGTGCACACCGACCAGGTGCGAGGCGATCTCGTGATAGACGAACTCGACCGGCCCGAAGTGCTCCTCGATGTGTCGATCGATCGCCTCGGCGAAGGTCTGCTGCGGCCCCCGGGCCGGCACGAACCCCTCGTGCAGCGGCTGGTGACGAAGGACCCCAGACCCGCGCGGCTCATCCATGGCGACGCAGCCTAGACCACGAAACTCGCGACCGCCGGCGTCCAGCTCCACATCGCTTCCGCGAGCGCCACCGGCCAACCGCGCAGTGACGCCCATCGCGGCGATGGCCAGCAGGTGACCGAGCCCAGCCAGACCAATGCCAGCCAGGACCGGTTGCCAGCCGGGACGGGGCTCGCCAGGTCTCACGGCACCAATCGGCTCTGACGTGCGCGCCCCGTTCGTGCGGCGGGATTCCTGCGTATTCATAAATGGTCGAAGAACCGAGTGAACCAAGTCGCATCGGCTCCCGGGCCGAAGACCCAGCCGTTGGGCCCGTCGTATGGCGCGGCGAGGATGTGCTCGGGCACGACGAGATAACCGAGTCCGGCAAGAGCCTGTTCGATCCGCCGCCGGTCGTCGGGGTGCAGGTAAGGTTTCTGGTCGCTCGGACTGGACGCTGCGTACGTGGCGAGGCCACCCACCGCGCTCACGCTCACGACCAAGGGCAGCGGAATCCGTGTGCGCTTCGTGTGACTGCGGCTGGCCTCGGCCGGGATCTGGATGCTGCCGAAACAGGCGGAGTCCTGGGGCAGCGCTGAGTCGCACGGGCAACCGTAGGTTTCGCTCAACCGCTCTGTGAGTCGCTCAAACCGGCGCTGGGTCCCAGCGTGGTCGAAGTCGCGTGGCACCTCCAGGCCATCGCCTTCACCTCGCGCCACCCGCTGTCTCAACGCCGCGAGCGTCGGCTCCGGCATGGATCCCGCTACCATGGCCTGCAGGATCGACTCCCGTCCAATGCTCTCCGGTGGCGCAACTGGCTTGTCCAGCGCCCGGAGCGTTGACCACCAATCTGCGCCAACCATTGACATGCGTGTACCGTAACCACCGGGCTACGGAGCGACCAACTGACCGCCGCACGCATCCGGACGAGTCCGCCGACAGCCGGCTTCGTTGATGTCAGTCGCAGATGTCAGCGGTCCCTCTTGCCGGGCAGGGCGTCTCCGTCCCCGATCGTCCGCTCATGCTCGCCGATTCGGCTGCTCACTCGGCTGCTCTCCTGTACGACGAGCGAGCCCCGCGCTGGGAACTAGGATCGGTGGAGGAGGTCCCTCATGCCTTTTGTCGCCGGTGCCGCACTCCTACTCGCCGGGGTGACCATCCTGCTGCTGCCCGGCCGGTTCGTCCGAGCCGAACAGAAGCTGTACGCCCCCATCGTCGGGGCACGTTCCGGCCGGATCCTGACCCGCTTGGTCCTGGTGATGGTCGCGGCCACCCTCATCGCGTCCGGCACGGCGTTGATCGCACAGACCGCCACATCCGCTTGACTCTGAACACCCGCCCCGGGCAGGCAGGGCGAGACCGGCATCAACCTGCCTACACCGAGGACGGAGTAGCGTCCGAGAGCGTGATGGGCGAGAGCAGCACGGATTGGCAGGCGGAATGCTGAGGGTCGAAGAGCTGGAGGCCGCGCTTCCGTCGATGACACAGTGGCGTGCGCCCGCGCGGCGTAGCGTGGACTGGGCCGCGCTCGGGGCGGACCTCGGGACGGCTCTGCCCTCCGACTACCGCTCCCTGGCAGAGGCGTACCCGACGTTGATCATCGACGATTTCCTCACAGTGTCCATTCCTCGGCCCGGCGCAGAGGCGGCGTGGGCGTCCGGGGTCCGGTACTCGTCCGAGATCCTTCAGGACCTGTACGAGATGGATGACACCGAGAACTATGTTCCCTACCCGGAGCCGGGCGGCCTGGTCTGCTGGGCGAATTCCGATTCGGGGGACGCCTTCTACTGGAGGACGAGCTATCCCGACCCGGACGCCTGGTCGGTGGTCGTCCGCGGAGCCAACGGCGACTGGTCGGAGTTCCCGGTCGGTGCCGCCGAGTTCCTGGCCGGCGTGTACGGGCGCACCATCGATGTGCCGGGCATGCCCAGCAGCTTCCCGAGTGACGACCCGAAGGTGCTGGGCCTGAGCGACCGCATCGACTGAGTCGGCAACTGATCCGCAGGCACCTGGATTCACCGCCTCTACGCGCGCGACGTCGTGCTCGCGACCATGGGTCCCGGCATGGCGAGCTTCGCGGGTTGCGCTGATCGGATCTGGATCTCGACAACGCGACCCGTCACGGTCGCTCAAACCGCCCCCGTGCCGTCCGGAGTTGGTCGCCGCCTCGCACTGACTGAGCTGGGTGAGATTCCTAGACCAGCCCCTCACTCGGGGCAGCTGTCAACCGCTCTGATCCACTGCGATGCTCGCTCCCGCGCGGCCTTGTTCGCGGCCAACTCCTCCAGCAAGGATCTGGCTTTGCCGATAGCCATTTCCCATTCATCGCAGCTTCCGGTTGTGCGCTCCCGGTCCGCCCAATAGGTGTACGAATGCAGTTCGCCATATGCCCTGATGAGCCCCGATTGAGAGTCCCTGGTGCCAATCGCCGCCCTCATCGCGTCTCTGGCGACCTCGTAGTTGCCCAACTTGAAATTGCTGTACGCTTTCACGTGGAGCAGGCCTATGCGCAACGTCAAATGTGGCGGATCTTTCCTCAGACCTTTTTCCGCGAACTCTGCCGTCCGCCCATCTTCACTCACGAATTTGAAGGCGAGCGCCACCGCATAGCACTCCGACGCCGTTCCACCGTCGTCGAGATGATCCATTATCTCGGCCGCCTGCTCAGCCAACGCCAAGGTCTCGGTTACCGCATCCCCACGTTCCGTCACACCGATTCGCTGGCCGTCCGCGTCGGTAATATCTTCGGAACCATCGCGCTGCAGAGCGGTCATTCGCTGGATGAGCTGCGACAGCTCCGACCGCGCTGCCAACTCTTGCTGATCGCCGTTCTGCTTCCAACTGAAGTACGAAGCAGTCAATGATATGAGCAGCGCCAGAATTGCTACCACCACAGACGCGTCCCGATACCATAGGCGCTGCGGCGTGCTCTGAGCCTTCTCAAGCACGTCCAACCTCGCCGCAATAGAGACGACGGCACTGCTTGGAGCCGGGTCTGTCGAGCCGGTTCGCAGCGTTTCGGGTCGACCCTGCTTCGGCCTGCCAGGATGACGCCTAGTCAAGTCCTGTCTCCATCGGGTCGGTCGGGTATCGATCCCAGGCTAGGAAGCCACCGCAACTTGGTCCGAACCGTCCCGCGTGCCTCGACCCGCCCTGACCGGAAGCGAGCGAGGCGTACCGAAACCTTTAACGACGATCCCGGGACGGTGTTGTCCGGCGTCAGCCACATCGCCGGCCGCGACTGTCGTACTCCGCCCGATCCGTTACAGATGGCGGCGATCGAACCGCGTCGCCGGCAGCCAGCCGGCTGGAACGGTCGCTACCGTCTCCGGGGTGAGTGCCCCCTTCGCCGCGATCCTCCAAGGGCTGATGGCCAATCGCCGCCTTGACCGGCAAGCGCTGAGCCGAGCGTCCGGACGAGCTGAGTCAACTATCAACCAGCTACTCGCCGGGACCCTCCAACCAACGACGGAGGTACTTCAGGACATCGCTGCGACACTGGAGATGAGTGTCGCCGACCTGCTGGTCATCGCCGGACTACCCGTGGATTACGACCCGGAGCGGCCGGGGCCATGGCGGGCGAGTCAGGAGATCGGAAGCTTAGTAGCCGCGGCTACGCGCTTGACTCCGGCGCAGGTCGAGCAGGTTACAGCACTCGCCCGAAAGCTGGGTGCCGACAACCCCTGACCGCCACATCGCCTCAGCTCGGCGACTGCCGCCGGGGTCGATCTTGTCGGCGGCATTCGCGCTGATGCTGATGGGTGGGCGCGGCAGGTTTCGAACCTGCGACCCCTCGCTTGTAAGGCGAGTGCTCTCCCACTGAGCTACGCGCCCGGAACGCCCGTGCGGCGGGCCGGTGGCTGGCAAGCTTACCTGCTCGCTGCCGGCCCGGTCGCACGGCGTGGCCGGATCGGGTCAGCCGGCGGCCTCGGCCAGCGCCTTTCGCCAGGCCTGCTGGTCGCGGGGCTCCCCCGGCATATTCATTTCGGCGTACCGGACGGTGCCGGCCTTGTCGATCACGAAGGTGCCCCGGTTGGCGACGCCGGCGACCTCGTTGAAGACGCCGTACGCCTGGGCGACCGCGCCGTGCGGCCAGAAGTCGGCGAGCAGCGGGAACTGGTAGCCCTCGCGGTCGGCCCAGATCTTGTGGCTGTAGACCGAGTCGACGCTGACGGTGAGAACCTGGACATCGTCGTTGACGTACTCGTCGAGGTTGTCCCGGACCTCCGCCAGCTCGCCCTGGCAGACCCCGGTGAAGGCGAGCGGGTAGAAGACCAGCAGCACCGTGCGCCGGCCGCGGAAGCCGGAGAGCCGCACCTCCTGGTTGTTCTGGTCCTTCAGCACGAAGTCCGGCGCCTCCGCGCCGACGGCCAACGGCATGCGTCAACTCCTCGAATCGTGACGACATGAGCCACCCCGGCGGCGGAACCGCCGGGGTACCGGGCTGCCCCCGTCGTCACCGGGGCGTCCGGCCGCCGGAGGACTACTTCTTACTCTTGGCCCCGCGGCGCAGAACGAGGCGCGCGGCGCTCCAGTCCCGGCCGGCGTTGACCGTCGAGGTCTGCTGGAGGCCGGCGGTTGGAGCGGACTCGGCGATCTCGCTCGGCTCGACGTGCCCCTCGCGCCCTGCCTTGGGCGTGAGTAGCCACACGACCCCGTTGTCGGCCAGCGGGCCGAGGGCGTCGACGAGAAGCTCGAAGAGATCGCCGTCGCCGTCGCGGTACCAGACCAGTACCGCGTCGACCACCTCGTCGGTGTCCTCGTCGACCAGATCTCCACAGCGGTCAGTCAGTGCGTCACGGAGATCGTGGTCGACGTCTTCGTCGTACCCCATCTCCATGACGACCATGCCCGGCTCGATCCCGAACCGGTCCGCCAGGCTGCGTACCCCGTCGGCGGCCTGACCAGCGGTCGCGCTCACTGTCGCGTGCCTCCTCATCTCGTCCCTGCTCGACGCCGGTTCGACGCCGTCAGGCAAAGTCCACACAGTTGTGCGTCCCCGCGCAAGTGGCGCACCGGGTGGAACGGAATTTACCGTGCCAGGAGTGTGCGGGCACCCTGGGTAATGGCCTCTTCGGAGACCAGTACCTGACGCGCGGCCGGACCTAATGGTACAAATGAGTCAACTCCGGCTACTCGCCGTGCCGCACCGACATATCCGGCATCGACCAGCGCGGCGATCACTCCCTCGCCGACCCCTCCGGACCGGCGCGTCTCGTCCACCACCAGCACCCGGCCGGTCACCGACGCCTCCCGGATGATGTCCGCCACCGGCAGGGGGGCCAGCCACCGCAGATCCACCACTCGGGTGCCGACGCCCTCGTCGGCGAGCGCCGACGCCACGCGCAGCGACAGACGTACGCCGTTACCGAAAGTGATGATCGTCAGATCCTCTGCGGACCCCACCCCGTACACGCGGGCGCGGCCGATCGGCACGTGCCCGCTCGCCCAGGCCCCTGGCTCCGCGTATCCGGCGAGCCACTCGCCGTCGCCATCGACGTAGAGATCCCGGGTGTGGTAGAGCGCGATCGGCTCCAGGAAGACGCAGACGCTGCCGTCCACCGCCGCGCTGGCCAGGCAGGTACGCAACATGGGCGCGGCGTCGTCCGGCCGCGCCGGCACCGCGATCACCAGCCCGGGCACGTCCCGGAGTACGGCCACCGAGTTGTCGTTGTGGAAGTGCCCGCCGAAGCCCTCCTGGTACGCCAGGCCGGCGACGCGCACCACCATCGGATTGCGGTACGCCCCCTGGGAGAAGAACTGCATCGTGGCCGCCTCGCCGCGGAGTTGGTCCTCGGCGTTGTGCAGGTACGCCAGGTACTGGATCTCGGGCACCGGCAGCATCCCGGCCAGCCCGGCGCCCAGCCCGAGCCCGAGCACCGACGTCTCGTCGAGCAGGGTGTCGAACACCCGGGCCGGCCCGAATCGGTCACGCAGGCCCTTGGTGACCCCGTACACGCCGCCCTTCGCGGCCACGTCCTCGCCGAAGACCGCCATCTCCGGGTGGTCGAGCATCCCGTCGGTCAGCGCCGCGTTGATGCTCTGCGCCAGCGTCAACGGGCCGGCCAACTCCGGCGGCTTGCCGCCGAACATCTCGTTGCGGGCCGCCGCGCCCGGCCCGCTGGCCCGGGTCGCCGCCTCGGCCACCGCGCGAGCCACCCGTACCGGCCGCCTGGGTGCCAGCGGGGCGACCACGTCGGCCGCGGCGGTGAGCTTCGGCTCACCGATCACCTCCTCGGCGATGCGGCGCACCTGCCAGCCGATGTGGTCGTACCGGCCCAGCAGTTCCTCGCCGCTGGCCACGCCCGCCTCGACCAGCAGGCGGGCCATGGCGGCCACCGGGTCCAGGTCGAGATCCGCGGCGATCTCCGCCGGGCTGCGGTACGCCGTCTCGGCGTCCGCGCCCGCGTGCCCCATCAGCCGGACCGTACGCAGGTGCAGGAGCGCCGGCCGCCGGTGCCGGCGTACCCAGGCGGCCGCCTCCGCCGCCACGGCGTACGCCTGCACCGGGTCACCGCCGTCGGCGGCGAAGTAGCGGATCCCCGGCTTGGAGCGCAGGGTGGCCTCCACCCAGCCCTGTGGGGTGCGGACGCTGATGCCGAGGCCGTTGTCCTCGCAGACGAAGAGCACCGGGATGCGTAGGCCCGTGTGGTCGTACCAGCCCGCGGTGTTGAACGCGGCGCTGGCACTGGCGTGATTGATCGAGGCGTCGCCGAACGAGCAGACGACGATCGAGTCCGGCGGCCAGGGCGGGGCTACGTTCGTGTCGTCGCCGAGGTGCACCCCGCCGACTCGCCGGGTCTCCAGCCGGCGGAGCCGCTCGACGGCGAGCCCCATGCCGACGGCGCGGGGCAGATGCGAGGCGATGGTGGATGTGGTCGGCACGATTCCCAGGTCGGGGTGGCCGAACACCTTGTGCCGGCCACCGGCGATCGGCTCCCGGGTGGAGGCGACCATGCCGCGCAGCACGTCCCCGGCCGCCTCGGCGTACGCCCAGGGGCGCTCCGGCCACGCCGCCCCGCCGGCGGCTGCCCACCCGGCGTCGGCCGCCGGGGTGTCGCCCCGGGCCTCGTCCGCTGCGCCGGCCTGATCGGTGGCGGCCGGGGCGGCGTCGTCGCGCGTCGACGTGGCAGGCGGCTCGTCCGCCGGGTCGTCCGTGGCCTGGAAAAGGCTCACTCCCACGTCGGAGGGGTCCGACGCCGGGTCGTGCCGCACGCCGGGCGGTCGGGACGCCGGTTCGACGGCGCCGAGCGCGCCGGCGGCCGAGCCGGCCGGCTGCGCCGGAGTGACCTCGGCCGGCTCCGACGCGACCGCCTGGGCCGGGCCGGACGCGGCCTGAGCCGCCCGGACGCAGTAGAAGGCTCCGGAGCGGTAGTGCAGCAGGGCCGGATCGGTCGGCTGCAGCACGGCGGCGACCAGGGCGTTGGCCTCGTGGCCGGCCGACCCGATGGTGTAGAAGCCCTCGCCGAAGCTGCGCAGCCAGCGCCCGGCCAGGTCCAACTGCCGGCTGGTGACCTGCGCGTCGAAGAGGTCGAGGGCCTGCGCGCCGGTCAGCGTCGCACCGTCGGTGACCGGTTCGGCCGGATCACGCCGGTGCGGCGGCGTACCCAGCGCGGCCAGGGTCTCCCGGAACCGGTCGTCGAGATCTTGCGGGGTGGTCACGTCGGACAGCATTACCGACGAGCGCCCGTCGCGCCCAGTCGGACACACAACACCCGGTCGGGGACGCTACGTCCCGCAGGGCTGGGCGCAGCCCCCGTCGGAGACCTTCCATACCAGCTCATGCAGGGCGGTGAGTTCCCCGGTGCTGAGCCCGTCGAGCAGTCGGGAGTCCGACATCACCTCGTGTACGCGTTGCCGGACCCGCCGACCGGCTTCGGTGACCACCAGCGTCTTCTGCCGGCGGTCGGTGGGGTCGACCCGGCGCTGCACCAGGCCGGCCTGCTCCAGCTTGTCGACGAGGGCGGTCACGTTGGACCGGTCGCACTGCAACTGCTCGGCGAGGTCGCGGGCCGGCAGTGGCCGGTCCGGGTCGAGTTCGTACAGGGCGCGGGCGACCGCCGGGGTGAGGCCCAGCTCGGCGATCTCGACGTCCTGCTGGTGCCGGATGGCCGCGGCGACGTGCATGATCCGGCGCACGGTGTCGCCCGCCAGCCCCGAACGGTCAGCCGGATCCGGGCCGGCGGTGGGGACGGCTGCCAACGTCATGCCACCCAGTCTACGGAGCGTGAGAGAAATTGATCATCCTCACCTCCCTGCCCCGCCACGCCCCCAACCCCGCCCCTCCTCACCCCTCCCGCCAGGCCGCAAATTCACGGAAAGAGTGGCCATTCTGTGCGGAATGGCCACTCTTTCCGTGAACGAGGCCCCTCGATGGGAGGGGGTGGGAGGTGGGGGTGCGGGTCAGGCGGGGAGGAAGGAGAAGCGGACCTGGCGGGTGGGGTTGTCGCCGTTGGTGTCGACCAGGCAGATCGACTGCCAGGTGCCGAGCGCGAGGCGACCGCCGAGCACCGGCACCGAGGCGTACGGCGGGACGAAGGCGGGCAGGACGTGATCCCGGCCGTGGCCGCGCGACCCGTGTCGGTGCCGCCAGCGGTCGTCCGACGGCAGCAGTTCGTCCAGCGCGGCCAGCAGGTCGTCGTCGGAGCCCGACCCGGTCTCGATGAGCGCCAGCCCGGCGGTGGCGTGCGGGACGAACACGTGCAGAAGACCGTCCCCCGCGCCGGAGACGAAGCTTTGCGCCTCGGCCGTGATGTCCCGGACGGTGGGGCGGGAGCCGGTCTGGACGGTGATCACGTCACTACGCATACGTCGCATTCTGCCGCAGCCCGGGGGTCAGGATCCCCCGCCACCGCCGGAGTCACCGCCCCCGCCGCCGGACCAGCCACCACCGGAATCGCCACCGCCGGACCAACCGCCGCCGCCCGAATCGCCACCGCTGTCCTGTCGGGGGGCGGTCACCTCACCCCACGAGTACGCGTCGGGGGGACCCTGGTGCGGAATGGGGGTGCCGGCGTGCCGCCGAGAGGGCCCGGATTTGCCGTGACGCCGTCGCGGCGCCGGCGCCCGCTTCCCGGCGGCGATCAGGAAGACACCGAGGACCACGGCCAGCCCGGCGACGAGCGCGACGGGCAACACCGCGAGGTCACCCCTCAGCAGCACGGACGTCACCGGGAACGCCAGGAGCACTCCGGCGGCCAGGAGAATCCCGCCCCACACCGTCCATCGGTAATTCATCCAGGCATGGTATTGAGACCGGACAAGTGGCCTGGGACAAATCGATCGGCACCCAAAGTTACCGACGGGTACCTGTGTCGAGCGTCGCGTCGCGGGGACCTAGACGTGACGCCGGGTGCCAGCAGGGGGCAGGATGGCGCTAGAGACCTATCCCACACACAACCGAGGGACCGCCTGTGGCTACGGAACGCAAGCGCCCGGTGATCACCGCCGGCCTGCCGAGCCAGCTCCCGGACATCGACCCAGACGAAACCAGCGAATGGGTCGAGTCGCTCGACGGGGTCATCGACGAGCGCGGAACCAAACGCGCCCGTTACGTGATGCTGCGCCTGTTGGAGCGCGCTCGGGAACGCCAGGTCGGGGTTCCGTCCCTGACCACCACGGACTACATCAACACGATCCCCCCGGAGCGTGAGCCGTGGTTCCCGGGTGACGAGCACATCGAACGGCGGATCCGGGCCTACATCCGGTGGAACGCGGCGATGCTCGTGCACCGGGCGCAGCGTCCCGAGATCGGCGTAGGTGGCCACATCTCCACCTTCGCCAGCTCGGCGTCGCTCTACGAGGTGGGCTTCAACCACTTCTTCCGCGGCAAGAACCACCCGGGCGGTGGCGACCACATCTACTACCAGGGTCACGCCTCCCCCGGCATGTACGCCCGGGCGTTCCTCGAGGGGCGGCTGAGCGAGCACCAGCTGGACGGGTTCCGGCAGGAGCTGTCGCACCCGGGTGGCGCGCTGCCGTCGTACCCGCACCCGCGGCTGATGCCCGAGTTCTGGGAGTTCCCCACCGTCTCGATGGGGCTCGGCGGCCTGAACGCGATCTACCAGGCGCGGTTCAACCGCTACCTGCACCACCGCGGCATCAAGGACACCTCCGACCAGCGCGTCTGGGCGTTCCTCGGCGACGGTGAGATGGACGAGGCGGAGACGCTCGGCGCGATCGGCGTGGCCGCCCGCGAGGAGCTGGACAACCTCACCTTCGTGATCAACTGCAACCTGCAGCGGCTGGACGGCCCGGTTCGCGGTAACGGCAAGGTGATGCAGGAGCTGGAGGCGTTCTTCCGGGGCGCCGGGTGGAACGTGATCAAGGTTGTCTGGGGCCGCGAGTGGGACCCGCTGCTCGCCGCGGACACCGACGGCGCGCTGGTCAACCTCATGAACACCACGCCCGACGGTGACTACCAGACCTACAAGGCGGAGTCCGGCGCGTACGTCCGGGAGCACTTCTTCGGGCGGGACCCGCGCACCCGCAAGATGGTCGAGCACCTCAGCGACGACGAGATCTGGAACCTCAAGCGGGGTGGCCACGACTACCGCAAGCTCTACGCGGCCTACAAGGCGGCGGTGGAGCACACCGGCCAGCCGACCGTGATCCTCGCCAAGACGATCAAGGGTTGGACGCTCGGCTCGCACTTCGAGGCCCGCAACGCGACCCACCAGATGAAGAAGCTGACGCTGGAGGATCTGAAGACCTTCCGCGACCGGCTCTACCTGGACATCCCGGACTCGGCGCTGGAGGAGAACCCCTACCTGCCGCCGTACTTCCACCCGGGTGAGAAGTCCGACGAGATCGCGTACCTGCACGAGCGGCGGCAGCAGCTCGGCGGCTACCTGCCCTCGCGGCGGACCAGCTCGAAGCGCCTCACCATCCCCGGGCCGGAGCGGTTCGCCGACGTCAAGCGGGGTTCGGGCAAGCAGAAGGTCGCCACCACGATGGCCTTCGTCCGCCTGCTCAAGGACCTGATGAAGGACAAGGAGTTCGGCAAGCGCTGGGTGCCGATCATCCCGGACGAGGCCCGGACCTTCGGCATGGACTCGCTCTTCCCGACCGCGAAGATCTACTCGCCGCACGGCCAGCGCTACACCTCGGTGGACCGGGAGCTGTTCCTGTCCTACAAGGAGGCGACCGCCGGGCAGATCCTGCACGAGGGCATCAACGAGGTCGGCTCGGTCGCGTCGTTCACCGCCGCCGGTTCGTCGTACGCCACGCACGACGAGCCGATGATCCCGATGTACATCTTCTACTCGATGTTCGGGTTCCAGCGCACGGCGGACGGGCTGTGGGCGGCCGCCGACCAGATGGCGCGGGGCTTCCTGCTCGGCGCCACCGCCGGCCGGACCACGCTCAACGGTGAAGGTCTCCAGCACGAGGACGGCCACTCGCACCTGATCGCCGCCACCAACCCGGCGGTGGTCGCGTACGACCCGGCGTTCGCGTTCGAGATCGCGCACATCGTCGAGAGCGGCCTGCACCGGATGTACGGCGAGGCGCAGGAGAACGTCTTCTACTACCTCACCGTCTACAACGAGCCGATCTTCCAGCCGGTCGAGCCGGAGGGCGTGGACGTCGAGGGCATCGTCAAGGGCGTCTACCGCTACGCCGCCGCGCCGAAGCTGGACGGCGGAGCCCCGAAGGCGAACATCCTGGCGTCCGGTACGGGCATGCAGTGGGCGCTCAAGGCGCAGCAGCTGCTGGCCCAGGACTGGGGGGTGGCCGCCGACGTGTGGTCGGTGACCTCCTGGACCGAACTGCGCCGCGACGCGGTGGAGTGCGAGGAGTACAACCTCCTCAACCCGGGTGCCGAGCAGCGGGTGCCGTACGTGGCGCAGAAGCTGGCCGACGCGGATGGTCCGAAGATCGCGGTCAGTGACTTCATGCGCGCCGTGCCGGACCTGATCGCTCGTTGGGTGCCGGGCGACTACACCTCGCTGGGCACCGACGGCTTCGGCATGTCGGACACCCGGCACGCGTTGCGCCGGCACTTCAACGTGGACGCCGAGTCGGTGGCGGTCGCCACGCTGCGCCAGCTCGCGCTGCGTGGTGTGGTGCCGGCCAACGTGCCCGCCGAGGCGGCCAAGAAGTACGCGATCGACGACGTCAGCGCGGCCCCGGTCGGCGAGACCGGCGGCGACAGCTAGCGGTACCGATCGAAGGAGGGCCCGCGCACACCGCGCGGGCCCTTCGCCGTTCGTCGGGGAGCTTCCCGATCCGGTCGGTCATCGACCTGATGCCGGACGGGTACCGGTCGACCACCACGCCGAGTGATCGACGTGCGGGCGACCGGCGGAGAGCCGGCGATGGCCCGGTGCCCCTGGCGGGGACGCCGGGCCACCACCATCGCGGGTGACGCCGGGGACGGACCCGGTCAGCCGACGGCGGCCAGGTCGGTCAGCCGGGCCAACGACTCCTCCAGATCGGCGCCGACCCGACGCAGACCGAGGCGGAGCAGAGCGGCCTTGACCGGACCGGCCGGCCAGCGTACGACGATCAGCCGCACGACCGTGCCTCCGCCCTCCTCCTCGTCGGGAGTGAGCTGTACGTAGATCTCGGTGCGCGCCTCTGCCCGGGCGCCGGCACCCTTGGCGCGCTCGCGCCACCCGATCAGGGTCGGCTCCTGGTAGGCGATCACCTCGGCTTCGTGCGCCGAGCCACGCCCGGCCTGGACCAGTTGCCGCCGCCCGAAGCCCTCACCCGAGAGCACCTCGGCCGCACGGACCCCCGCCAGCCAGGCCGGCAACTGCTCGGCCCGCTGTACGACATCCCAGACCGCTTCCACCGGCGCAACCACGTGCGCACTGCGTTCCACGAGGATCATTTCCGTCTTCCTCCAGTGAGGACATCCGCGATATTCGGCACTCTATGCGCAAATTCGGACGTACCTGGACGGGTTCGGAAAAAGACACGCCGAAAAGCATTGCGCGGACAGTCATGACGGCCTATAGCGCAATCCCGGCTCGCGTCCTAGAGTCCCGAACACGTTTCGCGTTGACCGGGAGGACGCCATGCCGACCGCACCGCTGCCACAGTTCCCCGCCGGATTCCGCTGGGGCGTCTCGACGTCGGCGTACCAGATCGAAGGCGCCGCCGAGGCGGAGGGACGCGGAACGTCCATCTGGGACACCTTCGCCCGCTCCCCCGGCCGGATCGCCGACGGCAGCACCGGCGACGTCGCCTGTGACCACTACCACCGCTACCGCGAGGACATCGCGCTGCTGGCCGGCCTGGGCGTCACCGCGTACCGCTTCTCCGTCGCCTGGCCACGGGTCCAGCCCACCGGCACCGGGCCGGCTCACCCCGACGGGCTGGACTTCTACGATCGGCTGGTCGACGAACTGCTGGCGCACGACATCGACCCGGTGGCGACCCTGTACCACTGGGACCTGCCCCAGCCACTGGAGGACGCCGGCGGCTGGCTGACCCGCGACACCGCGGCCCGTTTCGCGGCGTACGCCGACCTGGTCGCCGCCCGCCTCGGCGACCGGGTCAAGCTCTGGATCACCCTGAACGAACCGTTCGTCCACATGAGCCTCGGCTACGGCACCGGCCTGCACGCGCCCGGACGGACCCTGCTCTTCGACGCCTTCCCGGTCGCCCATCATCAACTGCTCGGGCACGCGACGGCGGTCGCCGCGCTGCGTGCGCGCAGCGGCAGCCCGGTCGCGATCGCCAACAACTACTCGCCGGTACGGACGATCGGCGACACGGACGAGGATCGGGCCGCCGCCGCCGCGTACGAGGCGTTGCACAACCGGCTCTTCACCGACCCGCTGCTCGGTCGGGGCTACCCGGAAGGGACGGTCGGCGACCCGTCGGTGGTGCGCGACGGGGACCTCACCGTCATCGCCGCCCCGATCGACGTGCTCGGGGTGAACTACTACAACCCGACCGGGGTACGCGCTCCGCAGGAGGGTTCGCCGCTGCCGTTCGAGCTGGTGCCGTTGGACGGCTACCCGCGGACCGCGTTCGACTGGCCGGTCGCCCCGGACGGGCTGCACGAGCTGCTCGGCTGGCTGCACCGCACGTACGGCGACGCGCTTCCGCCCGTCGAGATCACCGAGAGCGGCTGCGCGTACGACGACACGCCCGACCCCGACGGGCGGGTGCACGACCCGGAGCGCATCGCGTACCTGGACGGGCACCTGCGCGCGGTGCGGGCTGCGCTCGACGAGGGAGTCGACGTACGCGGGTACTTCGTCTGGTCGCTGCTGGACAACTGGGAGTGGGCCGAGGGCTTCACCAAACGCTTCGGCCTGGTGCACGTCGACTACGCCACCCGGACGCGTACGCCGAAGTCCTCGTACGCCTGGCTGCGGGACGTCGTCACGGCGGCGCGCCGGAAGCCGGAACGGTGACCACCGTCGACCCGTCGCCCGTCGCCCTGCCGGCGGCGCTGGCCGAGCCGACGGCCCCGGTCCGGCGGGGCTGGATCGCGCTGATCTTCGCGGCCAACCTCGGGGTCTGGATGGCCTTCTTCACCCCGATCCAGGTGCTGCTGCCGCAGCAGATCGAGCGGATCTCCCCGGACGGCAAGGAGGAGATGCTGGCCGTGGTCACCGGGCTGGGCGCCCTCGCCGCGGTGATCGTGAATCCGCTGGCCGGCGCCCTCTCCGACCGGACCTGCCTGCGCCTGGCCGGGCGCGAGTTCGGCCGCCGGCACGTCTGGACCGTCGGCGGGGCCGTGCTCGGCGCAGCCGCCCTGGTGTTGCTCGCTCAGCAGCGCACCGTGCTCGGCGTGACACTCGGCTGGGTCGCCGCCCAGGTCTGCTTCAACGCGATGCTGGCCAGTCTCAGCGCGGCCGTCCCGGACCGGGTGCCCGTGGCCCAGCGCGGGGGCGTCTCCGGTTGGGTGGGCATCCCGCAGGCGCTCGGGCTCGTCGTCGGTGCGCTGCTGGTCACGGCCGTGGTCACCGGCAACGCCGCCGGCTACCTGGCGATCGCGCTCGCGGTACTGGTGCTGGCGCTGCCGTTCGCGCTACTCACCGGCGACGACCCGCTGCCCCGGACGCATCGGCCGGCGCTGCGGCTGCGGGTCCTACTGATCTCGATGTGGGTCAGCCCGCGCCGGCACCCGGACTTCGCCTGGGCCTGGCTCACCCGGTTCCTCGTCCAGACCGGCAACGCTCTGGGCACCCTCTACCTGCTGTACTTCCTGGCCGACGGGGTACGGGTGGCGGACCCGGAGGGGTCGCTGCTGGTGCTGATCCTGCTCTACACGTTGGGCATGATGCTCACCGCGGTCGTCTCGGGTCGGCTCTCCGACCGGTCCGGGCGGCGCAAGGTCTTCGTGATCGTGTCCGGGCTGATCATGACGGTGGCGGCGGTGCTGCTCACGGTCGCCCCGACCTGGCCGATGGCGGTCGTCGCGGCGCTGCTGCTCGGCGCCGGTTACGGGGTCTACCTCTCGGTGGACGCGGCGCTCATCACCCAGGTGCTTCCCCGCGCCACGGATCGGGCCAAGGACCTCGGAGTGATCAACATCGCGAACTCGGCGCCGCAGGTGCTCGGCCCGGCGCTCTCCGCGCCGCTCGTCGTACACCTGGGCGGATATCCGACGCTCTACGCCGTCACTGCCGCTGTCACCCTGCTCGGCAGCGTGCTGGTGGTGAAGATCCGCTCGGTGCCCTGACCGGACCCCTGGCCGAATCCGCTGGCACAGCGCCGTAGGCTTGGGGCGTGACGGTACGTGTACGCTTCGCCCCTTCCCCGACCGGTATGTTCCACGTCGGCGGTGCCCGCTCGGCCCTGCAGAACTGGATCTTCGCCAAGCAGCAGGGCGGGGTGTTCGTGCTCCGCATCGAGGACACCGACGCGGCCCGTAACAAGCCCGAATGGACCGAGGGCATCCTCTCCGCGCTGGACTGGATCGGCATCGAGCGCACCAGCTACGAGGGCCCGCACTTCCAGTCGGAGAACGCCCACGAGCACCGGGCGGCCGCGCAGCGGCTCTACGAGTCGGGCCGGGCGTACTACTGCGACTGCACCCGGGAGGACGTGCAGGCCCGCACCGGCTCGCAGTACGCCGGCTACGACGGCTACCACCGGGAGCTGGGGCTCGGCCCGGGCGAGGGACGGGCGTTGCGCTTCCGCACCCCGGACGAGGGCGAGACCGTGGTGGTCGACCTGATCCGTGGCGAGCCGACGTTCGAGAACAAGCTGATCGAGGACTTCGTCATCGCTCGCGGCGACGGCTCGCCGGTCTTCCTGCTGGCCAACGTCGTGGACGACATGACCATGGGGATCACGCACGTGATCCGGGCTGAGGAACACCTGCCGAACACCCCGAAGCAGCAGCTGCTCTGGGACGCTCTCGGGGTCAAGCCGCCGGTCTGGGCACACGTGCCGGTGGTGGTCAACGAGAAGCGGCAGAAACTCTCCAAGCGGCGGGACAAGGTCGCCCTGGAGGCGTACCGCGACGAGGGCTACCTCGCCGACGCGATGCGCAACTACCTCATGCTGCTCGGCTGGGCGCCCTCCGGCGACCGGGAGATCGTCCCGTGGTCCGTGATCGAGGAGGAGTTCCGGCTCGAGAACGTCAACCCGTCGCCCGCCTTCTTCGACGAGAAGAAGCTGCGCGCCTTCAACGGGGAGTACATCCGGGCGCTGTCGGTGGACGACTTCGTCGCGGCCTGCCAGCCGTGGCTGACCGGCACCAGCACGATCGCCCCGCCGCCCTGGCAGCCGGAGGAGTTCGACGCGGCGGTCTTCGCCGCGGTCGCCCCGCTGGCCCAGACCCGCATCGCGGTGCTCAGCGAGATCGTGCCGAACGTCGACTTCCTGTTCCTGGCGACTCCGGCGATCGACGAGGCCGCCTGGGCGAAGGCGATGAAGGAGGGCTCGGCGGAGCTGCTGGACGCGGCGATCTCGGCGTTCGAGGCGCTTGCGACCTGGGAGGCCGAGTCGATCAAGGCGACCCTGGAGGCGGTGGGCGCCGAGCGGGGACTCAAGCTGGGCAAGGCCCAGGCACCGGTACGCGTCGCCGTCACCGGTCGGACCGTGGGCCTGCCGCTGTTCGAGTCGCTGGAGGTGCTCGGTCGGGACCGCGCCCTCACCCGGCTGCGCGCCGCCCGGGTCCGCCTGGTCTGACCACGCGACTCGCCCCTGCGGGCGGTCGCCTCCGCGGTGGCCGCCCCTGCCGTGGCCGCCCCTGCGGTGGTCGCCTCCGCGATGATCGTCTTAACTGTTTGTCACGGCGGCCCGACCGCCGCCCACCTCAACTCACCGCCTTTGCTCTGCACCCCGATCCGCGCCAGCCACGCTTCGTGTCCGGTGCGTATGCGGGTGCAGAGCAAAGGCGGCCAGGGGTACCCGTGGCTCCCCGCAGGTACGGCGCGACTCCGCAGGTCGAGGCGGTGGTGATCGGCCGGCCCGGTGAGCGAACGAGCTGAGCCCTCCCTCGCCGGTCACCGACCGTTACGTAGCAGCAGGCTGCATCGGTCGTCACGCACGGTTACGCCGACCGGCATCGCGCGGGCCACCGAACGTCCGGCCGGCCGCGCGCCGATCCCACGTGCGGTCGGCCGGTGAGACGGGGTTACGGACGGCCGCGGGCGGAGCGCCGACGGAACAGCAGACCGGCCGCCAGGGCGGCGAGCAGCACCAGCGCGCCGGCCGCCCACAGCCAACCGCTGACATCGTCACTCTCGTTCGCCGTGGGCACGGTGGCCGCGCTCGGGCTGGCGGCGTCCGGCCCCGCCGTGAGGGCCGGGCCGGACGAGGGGGCCACGGGAGCGGCCGGGGTGCCGCCGGTCCACGACGGTGTGGGCGACGGCTCCCCCGGCGACGCGGACGGGTCAGCCGGGGTGCCGGTGGTGAGCGTGAACCGCACCTCTCCGGAGATCGGGTGCCCATCTCCGGACGCCACCTGGTAGCCGACGATGTAGAGCCCCGCCCGGCCCGGCTTGAACGGCACACTCACCCGGCTGCCCGAGAAGCTCGGCGCGCCGCCGGCGGCGGCCACATTGTCCGGACCGATGATTGTGATCTTCGTCGTAGCCGGATCCAGTCGGGACAGGAACCTGAGCTCGATCCGGGCCGGCGCCGTCGCGACCCGGGCACCGTCGCGTGGATCGCTGCCGGTCAACGAGTTGTGCGCGGCGGCCGGCACCGCCGGCAGAGCCAACGACACACCGAGCGCCACGCCCGATACCGCTAGCACGAAGCGCAGCAAACGTGCGACCCTGCCCCACATGAAGGCCTCCGTAAAGGTACGATCCGCCCGCTGATCAACGGCTGCTCGTTGGTCGATCCGGGATCGCAAATAGTTCCAATTACTGTTCCACGAGCTGCAACCAATCAACTTCTCACGGAGTCTTGAAGTGTGGCGTGCGGCCAGCGGATCCGGGTCGCCACCGCCGATGAGGCGTCCGGCGCAGCGAAGCCATCCATCGAACGGGGCGAGGAGGCGGCGATGGTCCGACAGGTGAGGCGACTGGTCGCCATGTTGGCCGGCGCGCTCACGGCGGCCCTGTCGGTCGGTTTCGCCGGCCCGGCGCACGCCGCCCCGAAGCCGCCACCGCCACCGCCCGGGGTGGACATCACCGGAGTGGGGCTGGCCGAGCCGTTGCGGCTGCGCGCGAACACCCAGCAGGCCCAGGTGACCGCCGTGATCGACCAGGTCAACTTCCTCGGCCGTACGGGCACGGCCACCGGGCCGAAGCCGGCCGATCTCGGTCCGAAGTACACGGTCGTCGTGCTCGCCGGGGACAAGCCGAAGCAGACCTACGACCTGTACCCGAAGGCCGTCGGCGGGCCGCGGATCTACCGGCCGGCCAAGCAGCCGGACGCCCGCAAGACTCAGGCCGGATGGTTCCTCGGCCGGCTCTCCATGTCCGAGACGTTGCGGACCGCGGGCGTCCCGCTGGAGCGGGAGTACGACACCGTCAGCGGCGGCGTCGGCGGCGGCGAACGGGTCATCCCTGAGGACTCGCTCAACCCGGCCAAGGACATCGACCAGGCCCTCAGCGACCTTCAGCGCCTGCTGCTGCTGAACGTCGCGGTGGTGCTGGTCATCACCTCCGGCCTCGCCGGGATCGCGCTGCTGATCCGCCGCCGCACCCGCTGACCGCCGCCGCTGGTCCTAACCGGAAGCAGCGGGACCAGCAACGATCGAAGATCACGACAAGTCAGCACCAGCGGCGCGGCGGCCGCTCCCGACGGACGTCCCGCAACGGGGGCCGCACCGCACCGTGCCGGTGCGCGCCCGCCCAGCCGGGCAGCTCGCTGCGGCAGCCCGAACGGGGCTCGGTCGGCTCCGGCTCGGCGGGCGGGACGGGCTCACCGGACCGCTGCCGCGGCACGGCGACGTCCTCCTCGGGCCGCTCGGCGCCCCGCCCGGGCGCCGGCTCCGCCGGCCCGGACCGGCCTGCGGCCGGATCCGTCGGGAACGGGGGCAGTCCACCGGTCAGCCGGCGCGGCTTCGCGGCCGCCTGCTGGTCGTTGCCCGGCCGGCACGGCTCGCCCCGGGCGCAGCCGTGATCGGCCTCCCCCTGCGCCATCCCGGTCTCCTCACACTCGCCATCGCACCTCGGTGGTCGGCCGGGGCGCCCTGCCAACTTACTGGCCGCCCCCGACGGGCTGCGCGGGGCGTACCGGGGTCGCCCGCCGGATGGACGCGACTCGCGTAGCACCTTCGGTGGAGTCGGACCGGCCCGGAGTCCTCCCGAGGGCGGACGGTGACGGGCCGTGGATGTGGTGGGATCGAGCCATGCGACTGCCCCCGTGGCTCCGTTCGGGCACCCGGGGCCGCGACCTCGCCCTGGCCGGCGCGTCGCTCGTCGGCGGGCTGGTCCTGTTCGGTCTGGACATCCGCTGGCAGACGTCCTGGCACCCCGACCTGCCCGAGTGGCTGTTCCTGCCGCCGCTGCTGGCGGCGTGCGTAGCGATCGGGTTACGCCGGGTCGCCACCCGGGCCAGCCTGCTCGTCGGCACCGTCGCGGTCCTGACCGACCTGCTGCTCGGCACCTCCCTGGGGACCGTGCTCGTCTACACCCAGGTCCTCTACGACGCCTGCGTGTACGGCTCACCCCGCACCTGGCGGTGGCTGCTGCGCATCACCGTCGCGCTGAGCGTGCTGGCCACGGCACTCGGCGTGCTACTGGTGGGCAGCTGGCGCGGCGTGGGCTTCGGCACACCGATCGTGCTCGCCGCAGTGGTGCCCGTACTCACTGGGATAAGTGTGCGGCAGCACCGCGACCAGGCGGCGGCCGAACGGGCCCGGGCGGAGCAGACCGCGCGCCTCGCCGAGCTGGACCGGCGGCAGGCGGTCGCCAGGGAACGTGCCCGGATGGCCCGCGAGCTGCACGACGTGATCGCCAACCATCTGAGCGCGGTTGCCATCCACGCCACCGCGGCGCTCTCCGTACCGGGGCTCGACCGGGCCCAGGTCGACTCGGCGCTGCGGGTGATTCGGGAGAACAGCGTGCAGGGCTTGAAGGAGATGCGGCAAATGATCGGCGTGCTGCGCGCCCCGGCGGAGCCGTCCGGCGCCGACGATGGTGACCCCGACGGGCCAGTCCCGCCTCGGCTCGGCGAACTGGACCGGCTGGTGGAGCACGCCCGGGCCGCAGGGCTCGTCGTCCGGGTCAGCACGACGGGAACGCCTGACGACCTGCCGGTCGGCGTCGACCTCGCCGCCTACCGGATCGTGCAGGAGTCGCTGACCAACGCCCTCAAGCACGGCAGCGGTGAGGCTGAACTGGACATCGCGTACCGACCGGCGGAAGTCGTGGTCACGGTCGACAATCCCGTCCGCACCGACCGGGCCGGCCTGCCCGGGGCGGGAGCCGGTCTGATCGGCATGCGGGAACGAGCAGCGCTCCTGGACGGACGGTTCGCCGCCGGCCCGCGGTCGGGCCGCTGGCGCGTCCGGGCCGCCCTGCCGACCGCCCGGCAGCCGTCGTGAACGCCCGCGGTGTCGAGCCGGCGGCCGAAGGAACGACGGTACGGGTGGTGCTCGCCGACGACCAGCCGGCGGTCCGGGCCGGGCTGAGCCTGATCCTGGCCGCCGCACCGGACATCGCCGTGGTCGGTGCGGCCGGCGACGGCGACGAGGCGGTCCGGCTCTGCCGGGAGCTGCGCCCGGACGTCGCGGTGCTCGACGTACGTATGCCGCGTCGGGACGGTGTGGCGGCGACCCGGGAGATCGTCTCCGACGAGCTCGCCGACGTGCTGGTGCTCACCACCTTCGACCTCGACGAGTACGTCTTCGGCGCGCTGCGGGCCGGGGCGGCCGGCTTCCTGCTCAAGGACACCGACGCGGCCGGTCTGCTCGCCGCGGTGCGGGCGGTGGCCCGGGGCGAGGGAATGATCGCGCCGGCGGTGACCCGGCGACTGATCCGGGCGTTCGCGTCGTCCGCCCCGGCCGCCCCGGTCGTGAGCGGGGCGGTGCTGGACGCGCTCACCCGGCGGGAGCGCGATGTGCTGGCCTGCCTGGGGCTCGGTCTGTCCAACCAGCAGATCGCGGAGCGATTGGCGATGGCGGAGAGCACCACCAAGACCCACGTCAGCCGGATCCTGGCCAAGCTGGAGCTGCGCAGCCGGGTGCAGGCGGCCATCCTGGCCCAGGAACTGGAGCTGCCCGCGCCGTCGCCCGGCTGACGCCCCGGCCGGTGCCGCACCGACCGTCCGGTGCGTCCTGAACGAGCCTCCGGTCGCCGGGCGCAGCGGGGCTGGTCAGCGCATGTGTCAGGCTGATGGGGTGGGGAATCAGCCGGGCGACGGAGAGTTGAGCGCCACGCTGCGCCGGATCGAGCGGTCGGCGGGGGCTCTGGCGACGGCGAGCGTGGCCCGGATGGACGAGACGCTGCCGTGGTTCCGCACCCTCCCGGCCGATCAACGGTCCTGGGTCATGCTGGTCGCCCAGGCCGGCACCCGGTCGCTGGTGCAGTGGCTGCGCTCCGGCGGCGGCAGCGCCGACAGCACCCAGGAGGTCTCCGACGAGGTCTTCGCGGCCGCCCCGCAGGCGCTGGCGCGCTCGATCACCCTCCAGCAGACGGTGGCGCTGATCAAGGTGACCATCGACGTCGTCGAGGAGCAGGTGCCGCACCTCGCCGCGGATGGCGAGCAGCAGCAGCTCCGTGACGCGGTGCTGCGGTTCTCGCGGGAGATCGCCTTCGCCGCCGCCCGGGTCTACGCCCGCGCCGCCGAGTCGCGCGGCGCCTGGGACGCCCGGTTGCAGGCGCTGCTGGTGGACGCGCTGCTGCGGGGCGACTCGCCGGACGTACTGGCCAGTCGCGCGGCCGCGTTGGGCTGGGCGGACGCCCCGCCGGTCGCGGTGGCGGTCGGCCGGTCCCCGGGCGGTGAGGTCTCCGCCGTGCTGCACACGGTGTACCGGCAGGCTCGACGGATCGGCGCCGAGGTGATCGGCGGCGTGCACGGTGACCGGCTGGTCGTCGTGCTCGGTGGCGCCGACGATCCACTGACGGCCACCCGGAAACTGCTCAGCGCGTTCGGCGACGGGCCGGTGGTGGTCGGCCCGCCGGTGCCGAGCCTGGACGCGGCGGCCGAGTCGGCACGGGCCGCGCTGGCCGGCTTCCGTGCGGCTCCGGCGTGGCCGGGCGCTCCCCGGCCGGTGCCCGCCACCGACCTGCTTCCGGAACGCGCCCTCGCCGGGGACGCGGAGGCCCGCCGGCGGCTGCGGCACGACGTGTACGGGGTGCTGATCCGCGCCGGCGGCGAGCTGCTGGAGACGCTTGACGCCTTCATCGCCGCGGGCGGTACGTTGGAGAGCGCCGCCCGGGCGCTCTTCGTCCATCCGAACACGGTGCGCTACCGGTTGCGCCGGGTCGCCGAGGTGACTGGCCTGTCGCCGCTCACCGCGCGGGACGCGTTCGCGCTCCAGGTGGCGCTGGCGGTCGGCCGGCTCGACCCAGTGGTCCCGCCAGTCCCGGCCCAGACATTGGGTCCAGCTGCGGGCAAAACGTCACAGACGGGCGATGATCACCGCCGATCTTTGTAGGATCTCTCCAAAGGTTCTAGTGTGGTTTGGTCGGGGGCGGCACAGCGCTACCCGCGCGTATCCGGAAGAGTCGTAGTCGTGCTCGCCGTACTTTCTCCCGGGCAGGGTTCGCAGAAGCCCGGCTTCCTGACCCCCTGGCTCGACCTGGCCGGCGCTGAGGCGCGGCTGCGTTCGTGGTCCGCACTCGCCGGGGTCGATCTGGTGCACCTCGGCACGGCCGCGGACGCCGACGAGATCAAGGACACCGCCCGCACCCAGCCGCTGCTGGTCGCCGCCGCGCTGCTCGCCGGCGAGCACCTGCCGATGCAGGAAGTGTCGGTCACCGCCGGCCACAGCGTCGGCGAACTGGGCGCGGCCGCCCTGGCCGGCGTGCTCACCCCCGAGGACGCGATCACGCTGGCCGGCGTACGCGGTCGCGAGATGGCCGCCGCCTGCGCGCTGGAGCCGACCGGGATGGCCGCCGTGCTGGGCGGCGACCCCGACGAGGTGGTCGCCGCGATCGAGGCGCACGGCCTGTACCCCGCCAACCGCAACGGCACGGGCCAGATCGTCGCCGCCGGCGCGCTGGACAACCTCGACAAGCTCGCCGCCGAGCCACCGACGAAGGCCCGGATCATCCGCCTCCAGGTGGCCGGCGCGTTCCACACCCCGTACATGGCGCCGGCGGAGAGCGCGCTCGCCGCGGCGGCCGGCGCGATCACGCCGAGCGATCCGGCCCGCGTCCTGCTGTCGAACCTCGACGGCGCGGCGGTCGACCACGGCGGCGAGCTGGTGCAGCGCCTGGTCCGCCAGGTCACCGCCCCGGTCCGTTGGGACCTCTGCATGCGTACGCTCGCCGACCTCGGCGTCACCGGCGTGATCGAGCTGCCGCCGGCCGGCACGCTGGCCGGACTGGTCAAGCGGGAGTTCAAGGGCGGCAACGTCCCGGAGATCGTCACCCTGAACACCCCGGACGACCTTCCGGCCGCGCGCGACCTGATCGCCCGCGTCGGCGGGAAGCGGTGAGCGCGAGGAGCGATACGGGGCTGCAGATCCCGCAGTCACGAACGAACGACACCACGGTGAGCGCGAGGAACGAGACGGTCCTGCGGGCCCCGCAGTCGCGAACGAAAGGCATGAACTGATGGCCGGAAGCCGGATCGTCGCCCTGGGGCACTACCAGCCCTCCCGGATCGTCACCAACGACGACCTGGCCCGGATGGTCGACACGAACGACGAGTGGATCCGTGACCGGGTCGGCATCGTCACCCGCCGGATCGCCGGTGACGAGACGGTGGCCGACATGGCCGCTGCCGCCGCCGGCAAGGCACTGGCCAACTCCGGCCTCACCGCCGCCGACATCGACCTGGTCGTGGTCGCCACTTGCACCTCGGTGGACCGCAGCCCCAACGTGGCCTGCCGGGTGGCGGCCAAGCTCGGCATCAACGCGCCCGGGGCGTACGACATCAACACCGCCTGCTCGGGCTTCTCGTACGCGCTGGGCACCGTCGACCACGCGATCCGGGCCGGTGCGGCGCGCAACGCGATCGTCATCGGCGCGGAGAAGCTCTCCGACTTCACCGACTGGACCGACCGCTCGACCTGCATCATCTTCGGCGACGGCGCGGGTGCCGCGGTAGTCACCGCCAGCGGCGAGGACGAGCCCGCCGGGGTCGGGCCGGTGCTCTGGGGCTCGGTGCCCGAGAAGAGCGACGCGGTGCGGATCGAGGGCTGGCGCGCGTACGTGCAGCAGGAGGGCCAGACGGTGTTCCGCTGGGCGACCACCGCGCTCGCCCCGCTGGCCCTCCAGGCCTGCGAGCGGGCCGGGGTGGCCCCGTCCGAGCTGGCCGCGTTCGTGCCGCACCAGGCGAACGCACGGATCATCGACGGCATCGCGAAGCGGCTCGACATCCCCGACGCGATCATCGCCAAGGACATCGTCGAGTCCGGCAACACTTCGGCGGCGAGCGTGCCGCTGGCGCTGTCCAAGCTCGTCGAGCGGCGGGAGATCCCCTCCGGGGCCCCGGTGCTGCTCTTCGGCTTCGGCGGTGGCCTGACCTACGCGGGTCAGGTCGTCCGCTGCCCCTGAGACCCGACTCGACGCGCAGCGTCGAGGCGTACGTCGGCGGCGAGGCCGTCCGACGAGATCAACCCGATGAGAGGAACCAACCGTAATGACCCGTGACGAGATCACCGCCGGCCTCGCCGAGATCCTCGAAGAGGTTGCCGGGGTGAGCCCGGACGACGTGGCCGAGGGGAAGTCGTTCACCGACGACCTGGACGTCGACTCGCTCTCCATGGTGGAGGTCGTCGTGGCGGCCGAGGAGAAGTTCGGCGTCAAGATCCCGGACAACGAGGTGCAGAACCTCAAGACCGTCGGTGACGCGGTCAGCTACATCGAGGCGCAGTCCTGATCATGACTCGCCCCGACGTCGTCGTCACCGGGCTCGGCGCGACGACCCCGCTCGGCGGGGACGTCGCGTCGACCTGGGACGCCATGGTCGCCGGCCGCTCCGGGGTGAGTCCGCTCACCCAGGAGTGGGCGGCGCAACTGCCGGTCCAGATCGCCGCGCAGCTCGCCGTCGAACCTTCGGAGGTGCTGGACCGCGTCCGGCTGCGCCGGCTCGACCGCTCCGAGGCCATCGCCCTCATCGCGGCGCAGCAGGCATGGGCGGACGCCGGACTGGCCGACTCCGGGCTGGACCCGGAGCGGCTGGCGGTGAGCTTGGGCTCCGGCATCGGCGGCGCGACCACCCTTCTCGCCCAGGACGACATCCTCGAGGCATCAGGGCCACGCCGGGTGTCTCCGCACACCGTGCCGATGCTGATGCCGAACGGCCCGGCCGCCTGGGTCGGCATCGAGGTCGGCGCCAAGGCCGGTGTGCACTCGATGGCCAGCGCCTGCGCGACCGGTGCGGAGGCGATCGCGCTCGGCCTGGACATCATCCGGTCCGGCCGGGCCGATGTGGTGGTCGCCGGTGGCACCGAGGCGGTCGTCCACCCGCTGCCGATCGCCGGCTTCGCCTCGATGCGGGCGATGTCCACCCGCAACGACGAGCCGGAGAAGGCCTCTCGGCCGTGGGACAAGGGCCGGGACGGCTTCGTCCTCGGCGAGGGTGCGGGTGTCCTCATCCTGGAGCGGGCCGATCACGCGGCCGCGCGTGGAGCCCGCGTGTACGCACGGGTGGCGGGCGCCGGCATCACCTCCGACGCGTTCGACATCGTGCAGCCGCACAACGAGGGCGAGGGTGCGATCCGGGCGATCACGAAGGCGATCGCCGACTCGGGTGTCGCGAAGCAGGACATCGTGCACGTCAACGCGCACGCCACGTCCACCCCGATCGGCGACATGCTGGAGATCGGCGCGCTGCACAAGGCGCTCGGCGACCACCCGGTGCTCTCCGCGACCAAGTCGATGACCGGGCACCTGCTCGGCGCGGCCGGCGCGCTCGAGTCGATCGCCACCATCCTCGCCATCCGTGATGGTGTCGTTCCGCCGACGATCAACCTCGACGACCCGGACGAGGCCCTCACCCTGGACGTGGCCGCCCACAAGGCGCGCAACATGGAGATCCCCGCCGCGCTGAACAACGCGTTCGGCTTCGGTGGGCACAACGTGGCGCTCGTCTTCACGCGGCCCTGAGCACAGTCCGGGCGGCGCAGGTGACCACCGCCGTCCCGGTTGGCCGGAACGCCCACGGCAACCTCCCCCGGTAACGACTGACACACAAGGGCCCGCGCTCGTGAGCGCGGGCCCTTTCGCTTGTCAGCCCCGGTTGCGCGGGTGTCGCTGCGCCGTCCGCTCGGTGCCGCGGCGGTAGTTGCCGGTCCATCGCGCCATCACCAGTTGCGGGTCGTCGTCGACCTCGGTGAGGAACCTCGCGGCTCGATCACCGCGCAGGGTGACGGCGGCCCGCCCGTGGTGCCGGATCACCACGGTGCCGTCGGCCCGTTCGACATACCCGAACCCCTCCGCCTTCGCCATGTGGTCGAGGGTGTCAGGGCGGCCCGGGACGGCGCGACCGGATTCTCCGCCGATCGGGTTGACTCTCCAGTGGCTGGAGACGGGAGGCTCACCGCTGTGAACGACAGCACCGACCTGTTCGGCATCGGGCAGCTCGCCCGCCGGACCGGCCTCACCGTGCGGACCATCCGGTTCTGGTCGGACCTGGGGCTGCTGCCGCCGACGGCCCGCTCGGCCGCCGGCTACCGGCGCTACGACGCGGCCGCGGTGGCCCGGCTTGAGCTGCTGAGCAGCCTGCGTGAACTGGGCTTCGGCCTGGACGACGTACGCCGGATCCTGGACCGGCAGGCGAACGTGCAGGACGTGGCGCGGGCGCACCTGCTGGCGCTGGACGCGGAGATCCGTACGCTGCGGCTGCGCCGGGCGGTGCTGCGGTCGATCACACGACGTGGCAGCACGACCGAGGAGTTGAGACTCATGAACGACCTGGCCCGCCTCTCCGCACGGGAGCGGCAGCAGATCATCGACGGTTTCGTCGCCGAGGTGTTCGCCGGCGTCGAGGGCCCTCCGGCCGGACTGGCGCAAGCCATGCGGGCACTGCCTGCGGAACTGCCCGACGAGCCCACCGACGAGGAGGTGAACGCCTGGCTGGAGCTGGCCGAACTGGTGGCCGACCCGGAGTTCCGCCGACGGGTACGCCAGATGGCCGTGGCCGGTACGACCGACGAGCCGGCACCCTCGCCGGAGCCGATGGCGAAACTCGAGCTGGCACGCGCGGCGGTGACCGCCGGAACCGACCCGGCCTCGCCGGAGGGGCGGGCGGTGCTCGACGAGATGGTGAGTCCCACGCTCACCCCGGATCAGCGCCGGGCGTTGGCCGACTCCCTCGACACCTTCACCGACCGGCGGGTCGAGCGGTACTGGCAGCTGATCGGGGTGCTCAACGGCCGGGAGCCGTTCCCGCCCGCCGTCCCGGCGGTGGAGTGGCTGATCGCCGCTCTGCGCGCTGACCGCTGACCCCCGTCGGGGTCGCGCCCTCCGCCTGCGACGCGCGGTCGGGCGGCGTCCAGCGCCGATCCCCCGGGTTGGCCGGGCCACCGCCGCTGTGCCTGCCCGACCCGCGGGCCCGGGGCGTACCGGCGAAGCAGTTCGATCCGGACGCCCCGGGCCGTACGCAGCCCTGAGCGGGTCAGCTGTCGCAGGTGGTGGCGGGCAGGCCGGTCACCTTGACCGGGGACCGGCCGCCGGGACGGGCCTTGCCGGCCAGCACGGCGGCCAGCCCGTTCATGGCCGCCCGGCTGGACGAGTAGGTGGCCAGCAACGTCGGCGACTTGGCCTTGGCCAGCACGTACGGGGTGTCCATGGCGACCGTCACGGCAGCGTCGGCGCGCAGGTCGCCGGTGCCGTCGCCGTAGCCGACCAGGTGCACCACGGTTCCGCCGCTGGGCACCACCCGCACCCCGGCTGCCTTCAGGGCGTCGGCCAGCAGGGCTCGCGTCTTGTCCCGCCCGTCCGAGGAGGTGACCGTCACCGGTCCCGGGATCGGGGCGGTGTCGCAGGAGCCGCGCAGCACCGTCACCGCCGCGGCGGCGAGCGCGTCCGCCGCCTTGCGGTGCTCCGGGTCGTTCAACGTCGACATGTCCGGGGCGGTCGTGCCGGCCAGCCGGAACTTCATGGTGAGCACCCGGGTCACCGCGTCGACGAGCCGGGCCCGGGGCAGCGATCCGTCGCGCAGCGCGGCGAGCAGTCCGTCGTACGCCTGGCTGACGTTGGGGGTCATCAGGATGAGGTCGTTGCCGGCGTTCAGCGCGCGCACGGCAGCCTCCCCCGGCGACCAGCGCTTGGCCGGTTCCATGTTCATGCCGTCGGTGATCACGACGCCCTGGAAGCCGAGCTGGCCGCGGAGCACGTCGGTGAGGAGCTTGTGCGAGAAGGTCGCGGGGGTGCCCGGGTCGACCGACCGTACGTCGAGGTGGGCGGACATGACCGCCATGGTGCCCGCGTCGATGCCCGCCTTGAAGGACGGCCAGGCGTCGGCCTCCAGCGTCGCCCGGGACTGGGTCAGGGCCGGCAACTCCTTGTGGGAGTCGTCCGCGCTGTGCCCGTGCCCGGGGAAGTGCTTGAGGGTGGCCGCCACCCCGGCGCCCTGCAGGCCACGGACGGCAGCGCCCACCTGCGGCGAGACGCGCTTCTGGTCGGAGCCGAAGGACCGGGAACCGATCACCGTGCTGCGGGTGGCGAGCACGTCGGCGACGGGCGCGAAGTCCAGGTTGATCCCCAGCGCGGCCAGCTCGGCGCCGGCGGCCCGCCAGGCCGCCTCGGTCAGCGCCGGGTCACCTGCCGCCCCGGCGGCCAGGGCGCTGGGCAGCGCGGTCACCCCGTCGGTGATCCGGGTCACCACGCCGTACTCCTGGTCGGTGCCGATCAGGAACGGAGCGGCGCCGGTGGGCAGCTTGGCCGCGGCGTCGCGCAGCCCGGTGGTCAGCTCACGGACCTGCTCCGCGCTGTCCACGTTCGTGGTCTCCTGGTTGCCCTGGGTCGGGTCGTCGGCGCTGAAGCCGACCAGGATCAGTCCGCCCAGGTGGTACTTGGCGATCATCTCGGCGGGGGTGTCGACCCCGGCGAGCGCCTGGTTGCCGGCCGCCGAGCCGGATGAGACCTCGGACGCCGAGCTGCCGTAGGCGTACGGCATCAGCACCTGGCCGGCGAGGTCCTCGTCCGTGAGCGTGCCGACCAGGGCGGCGGCGCGGGCCGCCGGGTCACTGGCCGACGGCGCGGTCGACGGGGACGGCGGGGCCGACGGCGATGGCGGCGACGGGCGCTCCTCGGCTCCTGAGCAACCGGAGGCGAGCAGGGCGGTCAGGGCTACGACGGCGACGATGGCGCGGTGGGGGCGAATCGACACACCGCCCATCCCACCAGTTCACCGCGTATCGGGGCAACTCGGCCGGTCGGCGCCGCGCGACCGCCGGTGAGGATCGACACGCCGCGACGTCTCCGCTCAGCCGACCCGGGTGAGCAGGGTCACCGGGGCGCCGTCGCCGGCGTAACGGTACGGCTCCAGTTCCGCGTCCCACGCGGTGCCGAGGGCCTTCTCGACAGCGTGCGCGATCGCTTCCGGGGCGCGGGCGGTCGCCAGGATGCTGCGCAGCCGGTCCTCGCCCAGCTGGATGTCACCGGCCGCACCGACGGTGGCCCGGAACAGGCCGCGCCCCGGGACGTGCATGAAGCGCTCGCCGTCGGCCCCGGGACTCGGCTCCTCGGTCACCTCGAAACGGATCATGGGCCACTGCCGGAGGGCAGCAGCCAGATCGGCGCCCGTTCCCGGACGGCCGGTCCACCCGCACTCGGCCCGGCGTGCGCCGGGGTCGACGGGCTGTGCGGTCCACTGCAGGTTGACCGGCGCGGCGAGGACGCGCGCGATCGCCCACTCGACGTGCGAGCACACGGCGAGCGGGGTCGAGTGGACGTATACGACGCCACGCGTTGGCACGGTGACCTCCCGGAGAGCGAGGTGCGTCTTCCCCTACGACCTCGACCACCCGAGTGGCTCCTGCGACACATGATGACTGGTGTGACGGACGGTGCGCCAGAGAATCGGAAAATTCACCGGGTAGAACCGCCGGAATAGCCGGAAGGGTGGCCGCCGTTGGAACCCACGACGGCGCGATGACCAGCCAGGGATCGTGGTCGTGTACAGTTCCATCGGCGGCTTGTGCCGCGCACGTCTTTCGCGGGCTATCCATCCGGAGTCGTCCGCAACAGCCCCCGGACGTTCAAGTCCTCCCGTACGTCTTGCAAGGAGTACCTCCGTGGCGAGCAACACCTCTAAGACCGCGCGCGCGTCCGTCCGGGCCGGCCAGGCTGGCCAGGGTGGCGCCCTCAGCGTGCTGGGCGAGTTTAAGTACCTCATCCCGCTCAACGGCGGCAAGCACGCCTACGTGCGGAACCTGACCAACGGCAAGACCGCGCACCTGCGCACCGACTCCGAGGCCTTCGTCGAGGAGATCCGGGTGCTGGCCGCCGCCGGGCACGCCGCCAAGATTCGCGCCGAGCTGAACACGCTGGCCGAGGCGCACCCCGGTGACGGCTGGGACGCGACCGAGAAGCGCCTGGTCGAGGCCGGCGTCTTCGAGGGCTGAGCCCTCTCTCTGAGCAACACGTAACCGCCCGCCGGGACATCCCGGCGGGCGGTTCTGCGTTCCCACCCCGAACCGGCCCGGCCCACCCCACCCCCGTGATCATGAGATCGGCCGCAAGCGACATCGCCGAAACCTCATGATCGGCAGATGCGGGGCTGTGGCGGGGATCTTTTCACCGCCAGGGTTGGCGTGGTGTCATGGCGGGTAGCCGGTGTTACCACCGGGTACGCCGGTGGGAAGATCCGGGCGGCCCGGGGAGGCGGCGATGCCGGAGCAGTCGGAGGTACGCCTGGCCGACGGAGTGCGCCTGCACGTCGAGACGTCCGGCCCGGCCGACGCCGAGGTCACCATGATCCTGCTGCACGGCTGGACGCTGGACGCGCGGAGCTGGCACCGGCAACTCACGACGCTGAGCGAGACGGTCGGCACGACGGTGCGACTGGTCGCGTACGACGCCCGCGGTCACGGACGCTCCAGCTGCATGCCACTGCGTACGGCCACCCTGGCGCAACTCGGCGACGATCTCCACGCAGTGGTCGACGCGCTGGCCCCGACGGGCCGGATCGTCCTGGTCGGGCACTCCCTGGGCGGAATGACGATCATGGAGTACGCGCACCGGCATCCCGAGCACTTCTCGGCACGTACGGCCGGCCTCGCCTTCATCTCGACCACCGCCGAGGGGCACACGCACACCGCCTACGGGCTCTCCTCCCGCATCACCCGGCTGATCCGGCTCGCCGAGACCACCGGCGCCGGCGTACTCGCCCGCTGCGGCTCATGGCGGCCGCCGCTGGCGCTGCTACGCGCACTGCGCCCGAGCATCCGGTGGCTGCTCTTCGGCGACCGGTGCGACCCGGCCGACATCCGGCTGGTCACGTCGGCGGTGGCCCGCGCCTCGCTCCGCTCGATCGGCGGGTTCCGCGCCTCGATCGGGGCGCAGCACCGCCTGGCGACCGTCGCCGAACTGGCCCACCTACCGGCCGCCGCCCTCGTCGGCGACCGGGATCGGCTCACCCCGCCGCCGTGCGCCGAGTCGATCGCCGCCGCGCTGCCGACCGCCGAGTTGACCGTCTGTCCCGGCGCCGGGCACATGCTCATGATGGAACGGCCCGACGAGGTGAACTCCGCCCTGCTCGGAGTGCTCCACCAGGTGCTCGGCCGACCGCTGTCCGCCGGTCCGCTCACGCCCGCTTCGCCGGCCTGACGAGGCGCTACGCCGTACCTGGCGAAGCGGTACCACCGGCCGGGGCCGTACCCTCGTTCGGTTGGCCCGGCGTGCGGCCCGCGGCGTACCGCGGTGCCCGTCGCCGGTGAGGGATCAGGAGCACGCGTGACCGACCAGACCACCCTGGAGCAGGAGATGGCCGTCGAGCAGCGGCATCTCGACCGGGTGTACTCCCGACTCGCCGAGCTGCGGCAGTCGGCGGTCCGCGCCGAACGGGACGGCTACCGGCTCGCCCGGGTCGGGAACTTCGGCGCGCTGGTCGAGCGGGACGCCATGGTCTTCCACGCGGCACAGCGGCGGCACGCCCTGGACGCCGAGCACGAGGGACTGGTCTTCGGCCGGCTCGACCTGCGCGACCGCCAGGTGCTGCACATCGGCCGGCTCGGCATCCGGGACGAGAACGCGGTCAGTCTCGTGGTCGACTGGCGGGCGCCGGCCGCCGCCGCGTTCTACCAGGCGACTCCGGCCCAGCCGCTCGGCGTGGTACGCCGACGGACCATCCAGTCGAGCCGGGAGCGGGTCGTACGGATCGAGGACGACCTGCTCGACCCGGGTGCCGCTCCGCCGGACATGGCAGTGGTCGGCGACGGCGCGTTGCTCGCCACGCTCTCCCGCGCGACCGGGCGGGGCATGCGGGACATCGTGGCCACGATCCAGCGCGAACAGGACGAGGCGATCCGCTCCCCCGGCTCCGGCGTCACGATCGTCTCGGGCGGGCCCGGCACCGGCAAGACGGCCGTCGCCCTGCACCGGGCCGCGTACCTGCTCTACTCCGACCGCAGCCGGTACGCCGGCGGCGGCATCCTGGTCGTCGGACCCTCCTCGGTCTTCGTCGAGTACATCGCCTCGGTGCTGCCCTCCCTCGGCGAGGAGACCGCCACGCTGCACTCGCTGGGCACGCTGTTCCCGGGGATGAGCGCGACCCGGACAGACGCGCCCGAGGTCGCCGCCGTGAAGGGCTCCCTGCGTATGCGCCGGGTGCTGGAGCGCGCGGTCCGGGACGCCGTGCCGGACGGTCCGACGGAGCTGCGTCTGCTCTACCGCGGCGAACTGCTGCGGCTGGACCGGCGGGACCTGGACGGGATCCGGGATCGCGCGCTGCCGCGGGGCGCCCGCCGCAACGAGGTGCGCCGGGCCGGCTTCGACGGGGTCTTCGCGGCGCTCTGGGCCCAGGCCCGCCGCCTGAACATCAGCAGGTTGCCGGAGCAGCGCGCCTTCGAGGACGAGATCGCCGACCGGCCGGAATTCCGGGAGTTCCTCAAGGCCTGGTGGCCGAGGCTGCACCCCCGGCACGTGCTGGGTTGGCTGGCGCGCCCCGAGCGGCTGCGCCAGTACGCGGGCGGCGTTCTCTCCGGAGCGGAGATCCGGCTGCTGGCGAGCGCGTACCGGACGCTGGACAGCGAGGGGTTGACGATCGCCGACATCGCGCTCCTCGACGAGCTCGACGCGCTGCTCGGCAAGCCCGTGCAGCCGGCCCGGCGGAAACGGGATCCGTTCCAGCTGGCGGGTGGCGTACGTGAGCTGAGCACGTACGCGGACCGGCAACGGGCCGCCCGGGAGGCGGCCCGGGAGCGCCCGGCCGACTACCGGGAGTACGCGCACGTGGTGGTGGACGAGGCGCAGGACGTGTCGCCGATGCAGTGGCGGATGATCGGCCGCCGTGGCCGTCTGGCGTCCTGGACGGTGGTCGGCGACCCGGCGCAGACGGCGTGGACCGGTGATCCGGCGGAGTTGACGCGCGCCCGGGACCAGGCGCTGGGCCGGCGTCGTCGGCAGAACTTCACCCTCACCACCAACTACCGCAACTCGGCCGAGATCTTCGCGGTGGCGGCGGCCGAGATCCGCCGGCTCGACCCGGACCTGGCGCTGCCCACCGCGGTCCGGTCCACCGGGATCGATCCGGTCGAGCTGGCGGTGCCGCGGGCGGAGCTGGAGAGCGCGACGGTGGCGGCCACCGCGGCCCTGCTGGGTGAGGTGGAGGGGACGGTCGGAGTGATCACGCCGGCGCCCCGCCGGGACGAGGTGGCCGGCTGGCTCGGCACGGTCGGCGGGTCCCGCCTACAGGTGGTGACCAGCCTGGAAGCGAAGGGTATGGAGTACGACGGGGTGGTGCTGGTCGCGCCGAGCGAGATCCGGGCGGATCCCGGCTCGGGCGTCCGGACGCTCTACGTGGCGCTCTCCCGGGCCACTCAGCGGCTCAGCACGATCGACCCGACCGGCTGACCGGTCCCCCGGCGGCTCTGCCTCAGCCCCCGGCACGGCCGACAGTTGCACACATTGCGATGTGAGCATATGTTTGAGAGGTTCCGACCGTCGGCGGAGGGTGGTCTCGTGGGCGCAGGGCATGGCCACGACGAGTCGGTGGTGAACGCCGCGCAGCACCACCGCGGCCGGCTCTGGGCGGCATTCGCCCTGCTGGCGGCCCTGATGCTGGTCGAGGCGGTCGCCGCCTTCCGGACCGGCTCGCTGGCCCTGCTGTCCGACGCCGGGCACATGTTCACCGACGTGCTCGGCATCGGCATGGCCCTCGCGGCGATCACCGCCACCCGACGGGCCGGTCACGACCCCCAACGCACCTTCGGCCTCTACCGCCTCGAGGTGCTCGCCGCGCTGGCGAACGCCGTACTGCTCTCCGGGGTCGCGGTCTACGTGGTGGTCGAGGCCGTCGGCCGGTTCGGCGACCCGCCGGAGGTGCTCGCCGGCCCGATGCTGGCGGTGGCCGTGCTGGGCCTGCTGGCCAACGTGGCCGCCTTCTGGCTGCTGCGACCCGGTGCCCGGGAGAGCATCAACCTCCAGGGCGCCTACCTCGAGGTCCTCGGCGACCTGCTCGGCTCGCTCGGGGTGATCGCGGCGGCGCTGCTCATCACGTTTACCGGCTGGTGGTGGACGGACCCGTTGGTGGCGGTGGCGATCGGCCTGTTCATCCTGCCGCGCACCTGGCGGCTCGGGCGGGCGGCGGTCCGCATCCTGGTCCAGGCCGCCCCGGAGCATCTTCAGGTGACGGCGGTGCACGACCGGCTGGCCGCGGTGCCCGGCGTGGCCGGCGTACACGACCTGCACGTCTGGACGCTCACCTCGGGCATGGAGGTGGCCTCGGCGCACCTCACCATGGCGCCCGGCGCGGAGGTCGGCACCGTGCTCGCGGCGGCTCGGGAGGCACTCCACGAGGACTTCCACATCGAGCACGCGACGTTGCAGATCGAGCCCGGCGCGGCCCCTGGGGCCTGCGGGGCGGTCGAATGGTGACGGGAACACCCGGGGTTTTCGGACGCATGATGCGGTTATGCCGTAATTTCCGGTGAGCCCAGCGGCACGGGGAGTCACAACTGCTGCACGAGTCCCACCGGCACCGGTAGGCTCGGTCCCGGTCTCCGCCAGGAGGCGCCCACCAGCGCCGGCGGCGACCGCCGCCTAATCGCCGACGTTCGGCGAGCCGGGGAACCACGTTCCTGGGGTGCATCCGCGCGAGCGGTAGGGATCTTCCGTCCCGAACCCGTCAGCTAACCCGGTCGGCGGCTGACGGAAGGACATGTGCATGCCAGTAGTGGCACCCGTACGACGACGCGCCGCCCGGATGGCGGCCCTGATCGCCGCGGCGCTCGCCCTCGCCCTCGCGGCCACCCCCGGCACCGGCACCGCGGCCACGCCCCCGGCGGCTCTGCCCGCCGCGGCCCCCAGCACCGACGCCGAGGGCGGCACCCCCGCCCTGCGCGCCCAGTTGGAGGCGGCCAGCAAGGGTTGGCTCGACGCGAAGGCAGCCCTGGCCCGCTCCGTGACAAGGCAGCAGCAGCTCGCCGACCGGCTCAAGAAGACCGACGCCGAACTGGCGGAGCGCAGCGGCAAGGTCGGCGAGATCGCCGGGGTCGCCTACCGCACCGGCCGGCTCGGCGCGGTCTCGGCTCTGCTCAGCAGCAGCAGCCCGGAGGGCTTCATGGACCGCGCCGCCGCCCTGGAGGCCGTCGCTTCCAACGAGGACCGGGCGCTGCGTGACCTGATGGCGACCCGGGACGAGGCGAACCGGACCCGCGTCGCGCTGAACGGTGAGATCAAGGAGCAGCGCAAGCAGGTCGCCGTGATGGCGAAGCGCAAGCAACAGGCCGAGCGAGCCCTCGAGGTGGCCAACGCGACAGCGGTCCATTCCTCCGCCGGCGGGTCCAACCGGGGCACCTCCACCGCGAACGCCGACCCGGCGCCACGCAACCCAGACGGCTCCTGGCCCAAGGAGTCGTGCAGCGTCAACGATCCGACACCGGCGAGCGGCTGCATCACCCCGCGCGCGCTGCACGCGCTGGAGCAGGCCAAGGCGGCCGGCTTCAGCCGCTACGTCTCGTGCCATCGCAACGGCGGTTCCGGCGAGCATCCCAAGGGGCGGGCATGCGACTTCGCCGCGCAGAAGAACGGCTTCGGCGGTGACGCCACCGGCGGCGACAAGACGTACGGCAACAACCTGGCCGCGTACTTCATCCGCAACTCCGACCGGCTCGCGGTGCTCTACGTGATCTGGTACCGGCAGATCTGGCTGCCCAGCAGCGGATGGAAGTCGTACAGCGGGGCGGGCGGAGACCCGTCCAGCGATCACACCAACCACGTGCACCTCTCGGTGTACTGACGCCGCGGTGCGGGTGGCGGCCCCGGCGGCCACCCGCACTGCCCGGGTACGTTCCGCAACGTAGCCACGATGTCGCCGGCCGGCGGACGATCCGGCCGGCCCGCACGGGCAGCATCGAGGCCATGACCCGAACACCGCCGACCGTGCGTAAGGCTCTGCTCACGCTGCACCTGGTCACCTCACTGGGCTGGCTCGGGACCGACCTCGTACTGCTCGCGTTGGGCGTGGCGGTGCTGCGCGGCGCCGACGCAGCCACGGTCTATCCGGTCGCCGCGTTGATCGGCACGACGCTCTTCACGCCGCTGGCCGTAGCGGTGTGGGTGGTCGGCGTGGCCAGCGCCCTGCTGACCCCGTGGAAGCTGTTTCGGTACCGCTGGGTGCTGGTGAAACTGCTGATCACCACGGTGATGGTCGGGCTCGTGCTGTTCCTGCTCACGCCGAACCTGCGCGCCGCCGGCGACCTCGGGGCCGCGCTTCCGGCGCACGACCGCGCCGACCTGGTGATCGCGCCCGCCGTGTCGACCAGCTTGATGATCATCGCGACGGTGCTCTCGACGTACAAGCCGTGGGGGCGGATGCGGCCGGCCGGACCGGCGGCGAGGCGCGGGCGCCCCGCGGTGGCCGGCCGCGCGGGTGCCTGATCGTTTCGCCGGCCGCTGTCGCGGTGCCGGTCATTGTGCGGTGGGCGGGCTCTCCCGGTGTCGTTCGAGCGCGGAGACGAGCCGGTTGGCCAGTGCCAGGTGCGCCGCGCGGGCCTGCCGGAAGGCGTACGCGAACAGCGGCGCCGGCGCGGCGAGGGTGATCTCGACGTCGATGCGCACGAGCCCGTCCGCCTCGGCACGCAGCAAGGTGTGATTGCGCACCATGGTCGCCGGCCACTGCCGAGCCACGGTCACGATCTCGTCGTCCGCCCGGACCAGCACGTCGGCCCGGTACGTCACCGGGAACCGCAGCGACCCGGCGGCCAGCCGGTCGGTGATGGCGTAGCTGGCCCTGGCTCCCGGCCGGGGCGGCAGGCGGCGGACCCGGACGACCAACGGGTGCAGTGCGCCCTGCCGGCCCAGGTCGCCGAGCAGCGCGGCGGCGTCGGTCAGGGCACAGCGCGCCTGCACGGTGTAACTGAAGGAATCGCGCCTGAGCACACCGCCTCCCGCCGTCGCCGGTCGCCCGATCCTCGCCTACCCGAGGCGGGGTGGCAACGGCTGAGCGGGCCACGGAGCGCATGCCGTGGTTTCGGATACCTGTCGCATGACGGGCGGCGCGGGCCGCGGGAGCCGGAACCAGGGCCGGAGGCAGCGCGTGAACGGACACGCGTTCGCGCCACTCCCCTGCTCATGGGGTGACCGTGGACCTCGCGAGCCCGCCTACGGGTGACCGTGGGCCTCGTGGACCTCGCGCCGACCCGGACGAGGGGTGGCGCGACTCAGGCGCCGGGAAGCACCTCAGGTGTGGCGGTGCCGGCGTAGTAGGGCTCGGGAGCGCCGAACAGGCCGAGCAGGCCGGTCACCCAAAGCTGCCGGTGCACGAACCGGCTCGGCTCGGTGACGGCGAGCTTGACGCCGCTCACCTCGGCGGTCTGGAAGCCGGCGACCATCGCGCTGATGCCGACGGAGTCGATGAAGGTGACGAGGCGCATGTTGAGCTCGATGCGCGCCGGGCGCCCCTTGGCCAGCACCTCGGCGATCGCTTCGCGCACCTCGTACGCGGTGTCCACGTCGATCTCGCCCCGCGGGGCGATCTCCACGACACCACCGGGAAGAACCGACTTCACGATCGACAGGCTCACGCGAGCACCTCCACCCGCCCGTCCCCCGGGCGTCTCATCAGTACGCGGGCCGCGACCGAGAGTATTCCTCCGATGGCCTCGGTCGCCACCCCCGGGGGATGAGCAATTCGCGGATCAGGGCACATTTCGTCACCCCTGTCCGGATTCTTCTCTTCGTCTGTTCGTTCAACGGCCCGTCGCGGGCCGACGTATCGCCGCCCAGGGTAACCGGTGAAGGCCAGTCGGGCCGAAACGACGCGGCCCCGGACGGCTCCGGACGTCATGACCAGGCATCGATCGGTCCCCGCGAGCCCGATTCGCGCTTGCCCCTGCCGCCTAGCATCGGCCGGGAGTCCACCACAGAGGGGATGATCAATGATCAAGAGACTGGCCACGCTGGCCGGCGTCGGTGCCCTGCTCGCCCTCGTACTGGCCTGCGGCTTCGGCGGTGGCGACGACGATGACGATGACGACGACTTCGCTCGTGGTGCGGCCGTCGTCCTGGCGCGCTGACCGCGACACCTCCTTCTCGGACCTGCCGGCCGCCCGATCGCGGCCGGCAGTTCGATGCCGGGGCCGAACCGGGACGTGCCGGTGGATGACCCGGGTGGGCGGTTCGGTGGGTTTGGGGTGCCGATGGCCGGGGCACTGCCGGGTAGGCCAACCGTGACGCGCCGGTCCGGACGGCCGATGCCGACCCGGCCACCGCGGCCGGCACCCCGAGGAGGTAACCCGATGTTCGGAACGAACCTGCTGGACCGCCGCAGCAGACCCGAGCGGATCGCGGACCACGCCTGGCAACACCTGGTCTCCACGGTCAACGCCGCCGGGGACACCGTCCGAGGCACCGCCCGCTCCGCCCAGCGCGGCGGTCACCGCCTCGGCGACGGGGCAGGCGACCTGGTCGGCAACGCCGCCGACGAGGCACGCCGCCGAGCCACCTTCGCGTTCGATGCGCTCGCCGGTCGCCGACCGGCGCTGCCCTGGACGCTGCTGATCGGCGTGGCGCTGGTCGGTGCCGCGATCGGCTGGGCCGCCGGCACCGCCGCACGGGCCGCCGGGAGTCGCGAGGACCGCGCGGTCGACGACATCGACTTCGTGGATGTGGACCGCCCCAACTCCCCGGTCGACCTGGACACCTGACCGGAGCGGACGCGACACGACCGCGGATCCACGTCGGACGACGGGTTCGAGCGCTGGGAGGCGGCAGCGCGGGCCACCGGGTTTCGCTGAAGTCCGGGGTGTCCGGCGTTCGATGACACCCCGGACATCCACGAGGTCGAGTCGGTCCGGTCAGATCGCGTTGATCCTGTCCGGGGCACGTTCGGCGCGAGCCAGGGCGCGCAGCACGGCCGGCTGGCCGTGTCGGCGTACCGCCAGCCGAGCGAGCAGCGACAGCACCGGCTCGATGGCGTCGGCGGGCAGTTCCGGGGTGGCCACGCCGACACTGACCGCCAGGTCGTCCGAGTGCACGGCCAGCTCCATGAGCCGGGTGGTCAGGAAGTCGTCCAGGGTGAGTGACCAGGGCCCCCGAGCCAGGTGCACCACGCGCTCCGCCGGCTCCCGGGTCAGCGCCCCGGTGAGCCGGTCCACCGCCTCGGTCGTACGCGCGACCAACGCGTCCGGCCCCTCCTGCGCGAGGCTCTCCCCCACCCGACGGATCCCCACGTTCACGTCGTCGTCGACGCTCGCGCCGAGCCAACTCCCCCGCGCGTAGTGCTCGAGCAGCTCGATCGGATCGCCCGGCGGGACCGGCTCGGCGAGCATCGTTTCGACCTGGAAGACCTGCGAGGCGAGATGCCCCGCGAGGCCGGCGACGCCGAACTCGGCGAGCGCACTCGGTTGCTCCCAGCGCTCGGCGACCGCCGGGTCGTCCAGCAGCCGCACCGCCGAGCGAGCGGCCGTGAGATAGGCCGTCCTGATCGAAGCCATGTCGCACCTCCTCGGGTTGGGACCACGGCGAGCCTAGACCTCGCCCCACCACCAAGATCGTCGAGGGCGATCACCCGGGTCGGGCGAGGGTGGTTCACCCGGGCCGGCGGCAGCATCGCCTCCAGGCGGGCGTGCGTGCGGGAGCCGCCCGACGCGATGAGGAGGACGGAGCGAATGGCCACCGAGACCGTCACCCGTACCGACCAGGAGATCCAGTCCGACGTTCTCGACGAGCTGACCTGGGAGCCGCGGGTCCGGCCACACGAGATCGGCGTGATCGTGTCCGAGGGTGTGGTCACACTCACCGGGCGGGTCGACAGCTACGCGAAGAAGTGGGCCGCCGAGCGGGCGGCGCACCGGGTGCCCCGGGTCCGCGCGGTCGCGAACGACCTCACCGTGCAACTGCCCGGCGGGGCGGAGCGCGCCGACCCGGAGATCGCCGGGGCGGTCGGCCATGCCCTGGAATGGGACGCGTTCGTGCCGATCGAGCAGTTGCAGGTGACCGTCTCGGACGGCTGGGTGACCCTGCACGGCGAAGTGGAGTGGGAGTACCAGCGCCGAGCCGCCGAACGGGCGGTCAGCCGGCTCACCGGCGTACGTGGGGTGAGCAGCGGAATCACCGTCCGCCCGGCGGTGCGCCCGGACGGTCACGAGCTGGCCGAGCGGATCGTCGACGCCCTCGCCCGCAGCCGGGCGACGGAGTCCGAGCACGTCACGGTACGGGTGCACGGCGACACCGTGCTGCTGGCCGGTCTGGTCCACTCGATGCCGGAACGTGCCGAGGTGGAGCGGGTGGCCTGGTCCGCGCCGGGCATCCGGGAAGTGCAGAACCACATCGCCGTCGCCCCCGTGCTGCGCTGAACCACCCGGGCCGGGTGAGCCGCCCTCACCCGGCCGGCGGCGAGCGTGGGAGCCATGACTGATCCGAACGGGCTGATCAGACCCGGGCGGCCGGCGCCCGACTTCACCCTGCCGGCCACCCCGGACGGGCGGCGCACCGGTCTTCGCGAGTACCGCGATCGACCGGTGGTGCTCGCCTTCTACCCGGCCGACTGGAGCCCGGTCTGCGGCGACCAGATGGCGCTCTACCAGTCCGCCATGCCGGAGTTCGAGAGCTACCGGGCGGCGGTCCTCGGCATCTCCGTGGACAGCTTCTGGTCACACCGCGCCTTCGCGGAGAACCAGGGCATCGAGTTCCCGCTGCTATCCGACTTCGAGCCGAAGGGCGCAGTGGCCCGCTCGTACGGCGCGTACACCCGCGGCGGGGAGGCCGCCCGGGCACTCGTGGTGATCGACCCCGACGGCGCGGTCGCCTGGCGCCAGCTCTACCCGCAGGAGGTCAACCCGGGTGCGGACGGCATCCTCGACGCGCTGGAACGGATGCGGGTCGGCGGGGAGGTGAGGGTTGGATGACCACCCCGTTGCAGGTGACCGCCCGGCTCCGGACGCCGGTGAGCGGAGCCGACCATGTCCGGGGGGCGGCCGACGCCCCGGTGACCGTCGTCGAGTACGGCGACTTCCAGTGCCAGTACTGCGGCTCCGCGTACCCGAACCTGACCGAGCTGCTCCGGCAGCGGGAGGGCACGGTACGGCTGGTCTACCGCTACTTCCCGATCGCCAACGTGCATCCCTACGCCGAGAGCGCCGCCGAGGCGGCCGAGGCGGCCGGGGTCCGCGGCCGGTTCTGGGAGATGCACGACTGGCTCTACGAGCACCAGGACCAGCTCGACCCGGTGCACCTCTCACTCGGCGTCGAGCAGCTCGGAATGCCACCGGACGACATCGGCGCCGAGGTGGAACGGCACGCGCACGCCGATCGGGTGCGCCGGGACTTCGTGGGCGGGATCCGCAGCGGGGTGAACGGCACCCCGACGCTCTTCGTCAACGACGTCCGCCACGACGGGGGGTACGCCCTGCCGGACCTGCTCGCCGCCGTCGACGCCGCGGCCGAGACCTGACCGTTCAGATCAGCCGCAGTTCACGCGCCCGCCGGACCGCTTCACGCCGGCGGGTCGCGTCGAGTTTGCGGTAGATGTTGCGCACGTGGGTCTTCACCGTGTTCACCGAGAGTGACAGCTCGCTGGCGATCTCCACGTTGGACAGGATGCTCTGCAGGTAACGCAGGATGGTCAGCTCCCGCTCGGTGAGCGGCTCGTCCAGCGTCGGGCCGGGCTCGACCGGCCCGCGCTCGGCCGGCTCGTCCGCGCCCCGCACCAGGTCACTGACCATCGACCAGTGGGCCGTGCCGGTGTCGAGGTGTGCCGCGAGCAGGTCCCGCGCGGCCGGGTCGGCGCGGGTGAAGACCCGCCGGACGCCCTCCGGGCCGGCGAGATCGAGCACCTGCTCCAACAGCCGGCCGGCCCGGCGTTCGTCCCCACCCTGGCGCGCCAGCACGGCGTCGAGCAGGCCCGCCTCCAGGCGTACCGGCAGCGGCCACTCGGCCGCCGTCGGCGCCGTCCAGTCCGGCAGCACCCGACCGGCGGCCCGCAGGTCACCGGCTCTGAGTTCCACACGGGCCAGCGCCACGGCGACCGGAGCGAGCGGCTCGACCTGGTCATGGACCGGTCCGGCCAGCAGGTCGCGGGCGGCCTCCAGGTCACCCCGGGCACCGAGCAGGTCGGCGTTCGCGGCGAGCAACTGGTGCGCCAGTTCCGCGGCGGCCGGCCGGTCCGCGAGCCGGTGCCGCGCCTCGGTCAGCAACCGATGGCCGGCAGCCACCTCACCCCGGTCGTGCAGCAGCTGCGCCCGGCAGAGCGCGGCGACCGCCACGGCGGTGGTCTCCACGGCCGCGATCCCCGCCCCGGGCGTCCCCGGCTGCCCCTCGCCGATCGCGGGGCCGGCGAGAGCCAGGTTCCCGGCGGCCTCCTCGGGCTGGTCCCGGTGCAGAGCCACCACGGCCAGCGCCAGGTGGGCGTACGCGCAGTCGAGCCGGCAGGCCCAGCCGTGGCAGGGGGGCATGGCGAGGGCCTCCCGGGCGGACGCCTCGGCGGCCCGCAGTCTGCCCCGCACTGCGTGCAGCAGCGCCGAGCGACTGGCGCAGACCAGCTCGGTGCGGAGCCGACCCGCCTCGCGGGCCGCGTTCAGCGCCCGGGTGAACCGCGCCGACGGCAACTGCCCCTCGGCCAGCTCCACGAGTCCGAGTGCGATGCCGGCGAACGCGCGAAGCTCCGCGTCCTCCGTGGCGCTGCCACGCGGCCCGCCGGCCACGGGCGCGGCGAGCGGTTCCAGGCCACGCGCACCGGTCACCGAAGCAGCCGATCGTTGCGCGGAACCGGTGGCACGCCCGCTGCTGGGCCCGGTGGGCAGGTCACGTGATCCGGGCGCCGTGGGGAGCGGCCGGATCAGCCGGGCGGCGGCGGCGCGTACCTCGGCGTGGTCGTCGGCGAGCCGGGCCAGCGTGAGCTCCACCGCGGTGGCCAGCCGGAGGAAGCGGTCCCGGCGCGGGGTGGGCAGGGCGTTCGCGTGCTCGACCGCGAGGTGCAGGTGCGCCGTGGCCGCCGACACGTCGCCGGCGTACGCCCGCTCGGCCGCGCAGGCGAGCGCCAGCTCCGGATCGCGGCGTACGGCCTCCGGTGTCGGGGACGGCGGCGGCGAGCCCCCGAAGTCGGCCCGGTCGTACGGGGCCAGCTCCGGCCACTGCGCCACGAAGATCTCGGTCGCGAGGTCCCAGTTCCCGGCGGCGAGCGCGTGCCGCAGCCCCTCCACCGGCCGGCCGTTGTCGGCGTACCACCCGGCCGCTCGAAGGTGCAGCTCACGCAGTTCGTCGGCGGGCAGCCGGGCCAGCTCCGCCCGGAGCAGGTCGGTCAGTAGGGGCTGGCAGCGGTACCAGGGTGGGCGGCTCTCGTCGCGGCTCAACAGACCACCGTCGCCGGCCAGGTCGGCGAGCGTCCGTTCGGCGTCCGAGCCGTCGGTGAGAGCGTCGGCCAGGTCGGCGCAGACCGTCTCGGCGAGCGCGGTGCGACGCAGCAGGTCCCGGGCTGCGGGGTCGACCGCGGCGAGCACCTCCTCGTGCAGGTAGCCGGCGACGTCCGGCTGGTCGCCGCCGAACTGCTCGACCCAACGCGTCGGGTCGGGACGCCGGTGCAGCGCCAGCGCGGCGAACCGGAGTGCGGCCGGCCAACCGCCGGTCCGCTCCCGCAGCCGGTGCAGGGCCACGCCGGGCAATGTCACCCCGTGCGCGGTGAGCAGGTCGGCCACCTCGTCGTCGGTGAAGGCCAGCTCGTCCGGGCCGATCTCCGTCAGCTCCCCGGCCAACCGCAGCCGGTGCACGGCCAACGGCAGCCCGGCCCGCGCCCCGACCACCAGACGCAGCCGCTGCTCCGCGTGGCGGAGCAGGAAGTCCAGTCCGGTCAGTGCCGCCGGGTCGGTGACCCGGTGCAGGTCGTCGAGGATCAGCAGCATCGGCCGTTCCCGGGCGGCCAGCCCGGCGGCGAGCAACTCGAGCTGGTCGGGCCGGGGCGGGCGGGCCGGCATGGGCGCGGTCTCCTGCCCGGGGTCCGCGCTGGATCGCAGTGCCGCCAGCAGGTACGACCAGAGCCGCTCACCGTCGTCGCCCGCCTCCACCGACACCCAGGCCGGCGCCGGCCGGACGGCGTCGGCGACGCTGCCGTCCGGACGCACCTCGGCGCCCTCCCCCGCGCTGCCACCGGCGAGGCGGGCCCAGGCGGCGAGCAGGTTGGTCTTGCCCCAGCCGGCGGGGGCACTGACCAGGGTGACCGGCCCGGCGCTGCCTTCGTCGAGCCGGCGCAGCAACCGGGGCCGGGCCACCACCGGCTCGGGCAGCGCGGGCGGGGTCAGGCGGGACGCGAGCAGCGGCGGCCGCGCCGCGTCCGCGGTATCCACCCGTGCGCCGCTTCGCTGCTCCGGCATCCGGCCCACCCCCACGGACGCGTTCCACCCCTGGTCGGCGGGCGGTTACCCGGCGGGCGGCCGTTCACCCCTTCGGGGCGAGCCCGGTCACCCCGGCGGGGGCGGAGGACTCACAACGGACTTGCCCGGACCTTTCCGGCAGCCCTCTCGAACAGCGCGATGGGGGTGGCAGACTCGCGGAATGGCCGGCGAGCGGACGTACGACGTGGTGCTCTTCGGGGCGACCGGCTTCACCGGCGGGCTGACCGCCGAATACCTGGCCCGGCACGCGCCGACGGGGCTGCGGTGGGCCCTCGCCGGACGGAACCCCGACCGGCTGGCGGCGGTGCGCGACCGCCTCACCGCGATCGACCCGGCGCTGGCCGAGCTGGCGTTGCTGACCGCGGACACGACGGACCCCGGGTCGCTGCGCACGCTGGCGGAGCGCACCCGAGTCGTCGCCAGCACCGTCGGACCGTTCATCCAACGCGGGGAACCGCTGGTCGCCGCGTGTGCCGCGGCCGGCACCGACTACCTGGACATCACCGGCGAGCCGGAGTTCGTCGATCTGATGTACCTGCGCCACCACGCCCAGGCGGTACGCACCGGGGCGCGTCTCGTGCACGCCTGCGGGTTCGACTCGCTCCCACACGACCTGGGCGCCTGGTTCACCGTCCGGCAACTGCCCGCCGACGTGCCGATCACCGTCGACGGCTTCGTCCGGGTCGGCGGGCGCTTCTCCGCCGGGACGTACCACTCGGCGCTGATCGCCCTCTCCCGTGCCGAGCAGGCCCGCCGGATGGCTCGGGAGCGGCGGTCCACGGAGCCACGGCCCGAGGGCCGCCGGGTCCGTGCGGTACGCGGCCGGCTCGGCCGCCCGGCCGAGCTGCACATGTGGGCCGTGCCGCTGCCCACCATCGACCCGCAGGTGGTGTGCCGCTCGGCCGCGGCCTGCCCGGAGTACGGCCCGGACTTTCGCTACCGAAACTTCGCCGCCGTGAAGCGGCTGCCCACGGTGCTGGCCGCCGGGGTCGGGCTGGGCGCCCTGGCGGGCCTGGTCCGGCTGGCGCCGACCCGCCGCTGGCTGCTCGGCCGACTCACCTCCGGGCAGGGACCGGCGCCGCACCAGCGGGCACGCTCGTGGTTCCGGGTCCGGTTCCTCGGCGCGGGCGGTGGGCGGCGCGTACGCACCGAGGTGGCCGGGGGCGACCCCGGTTACGACGAGACCGCGAAGATGCTCGCCGAGTCGGCGCTCTGCCTGGCCCTGGACGACCTGCCACCGACGGCCGGCCAGGTCACCGCGGTCACCGCGATGGGCGAGCCACTGCTCGCCCGGCTCACCCGGGCCGGCATCACGTTCCGGGTGCTGGAGCAGACCGACGCCGGACCGGCTTGACCCTCGACCAGCTTGAGGCGGCAGGATCGGTCGACGTGGAGAGCGAGCTGCGCAGCATCGGTGAGCTGGCCCGGGCCAGTGGGCTCACGGTCAGCGCCCTGCGGTTCTACGACTCGGCCGGGGTGCTGGTGCCGGCGTTGGTCGATCCGGTGACCGGCTACCGCTGGTACACCGACGAGCAGGTGGCGCCGGCCCGGCTGGTGGCCGGGCTGCGCCGGGTCGGCATGCCGGTCGCCGAGATCGCCGCCGCGGTGCGGGCCGAGCCGGCCGCCGTGCACCGGCTGCTGGACGCACACCTGCGTCGGCTGGAGGACGGCCTCGCCGACGCCCGCCGCGAACTCTGCCGGATCCGTGCCCTGATCAGCCCTGAGGAGCCCGCCATGGCCACCCGTCTCGTGCTGTCCCGGATCGAACTGGCGCACGCCATCGGCGCGGTCCGGTTCGCCGTCGGTACCGACCCGGAGCTGCCGGTGCTCACCGGCGTCCTGTTCGACGTGACGCCGGACGGCGTACGGCTGGTCGCGACCGACCGGCACCGGCTCGCGCTCGCCCGGGCCGGCGCCACCCGGGCGGACGGACCGGCGGTGCGGGTGGTCGCCCCGGGCGGCTTCGTCGACGAGGTACGCGCCCTGCTCGACACCGGTGCCGGCGTCACCCCGGAGGCCCACCTGACCGTCGACGGCGCCGCGGTGTCGGTGTCGGTCGCCGGGCGGGTGGTGACCGCCACCCCGCTGCCGTACGACTTCCCGGACTACCAGCGGCTGCTACGGGCGGCCGCCGGCGACGCCCCGACGTACCGGATCCCGGTGGACGCCGCCGCCCTGCGGAGCGCGCTGCGCCGTCCCGACGCGCCGACGGTGGCCCTGGAACACGACGGCGCTCCGGTCGCGGTCGCCGTGCTCGGCGTGGACGACACGGGTTGGCTGCGCCTGCTCGAACCGGGCGAGGCCGCCCCGGACGGCGGGCTGCGGGTCGGGGTGAACGGCGACTACCTGCTCGACGCGCTGGACGCGGCCGGTGAGCCGCAGCTGGTGCTGGAGCTGGACGGGCCGATCGCCCCGCTGGCCGTACGCCGCCCCGGCGACGACGACGCATTCTCGATCCTGATGCCGATCCGTCTCTGACCCCGTCCTCGCCCGGGCAGATGCCGCGACCGGCGGGCCGGCTCGTCGTCGGCTCCGGCCCGCCACGGGCGGGAGTGCCACCGGTCAGCCCCGTCGGCTCGACGGAGCGCAGCCCCGGCCTCGCTCCCCGACCCGGGTGCGGCGGGCTGCGACGGTAGCATCTGGGAGTCCACCCGACTGCCGGACGGAGGCGTACGGAGCAGCATGCTCGACATGGAGTTGATCCGGAAGGATCGCGAGGCGGTGGCGACCGCGCTGGCGAAGCGTCTGGATCCCGCCGAGGTCAATCGGGCGCTGGACGAGATCCAGCGGCTCGACCAGGAGCGTCGCGCCCTCATCGGCGAGATCGACGCCGACCGGCAGCGCCGCAAGGCAGAGGCCCGGGCGTACGCGGAGGCGAAGCGGGCCGGCCGCGAGCCGGAGGTCGTCGCGCCCGAGGCCGGTCGCAAGCAGCTCTCCGAGCTGGAGTCCGAGCTGGACGAGGTGCAGGGCCGGCTGCGCACCGCGATGAGCGAGCTGCCCAACCTACCGGCCGATGATGTGGTGGCGGGCGGCAAGGAGGCCAACCGGGTCGTCAAGACCTTCGGCACGGCACCGGTGATCGAGAAGGTCCGCGACCACGTGGAGCTGTCCCGGATGCTCGGTCTGGTCGACCACGAGCGGGGCGTGAAGCTCGGCGGTTCCGGCTTCTGGATGTACACCGGCATGGGCGCCCGGTTGGAGTGGGCGCTGCTGAACTTCCTCATCGACGAGAACGTCAAGGCCGGCTACGAGTTCCTGCTGCCGCCGCACCTGCTGCTGGACACGGCCGGCTTCGCCGCCGGGCAGTTCCCGAAGTTCTACGACGACGTCTACCACCTCGACCGGGAGAGCGGCCCCCGGGGCCAGTTCCTGCTGCCCACCTCGGAGACGGCGATCCTCGGCGCGTACCAGGACGAGATCCTGGACACCACGACGCTGCCGCTGAAACGGTTCGCGTACACGCCGTGCTACCGCCGGGAGGCGGCCGGCTCGCACTCCGACGAGCGCGGCACCGTGCGGGGCCACCAGTTCAACAAGGTGGAGATCTTCCAGTTCACGCTGCCGGAGCAGGCGGACGCGGCGCTGGAGGAGATGGTCACCCACGCCGAGAGCCTGGTCGAGAAGCTGGGCCTGCACTACCAGCGCAGCCTGCTGTCGGCCGGCGACGCCAGCGCGTCCATGCGCAAGACCCTCGACATCGAGGTGTGGATGCCGAGCATGGACAAGTACAAGGAGGTGTCGTCGGTCTCCTGGGCCGGCGACTACCAGGCGCGCCGCGCGGCCATCCGCTATCGCGAGCCGGGCGGCAAGCAGACCCGGTTCGTGCACACACTCAACGGGTCGTCGCTGGCCACCAGCCGCCTCTTCCCGGCCATCCTCGAGCAGTTCCAGCAGTCCGACGGCTCGGTGCTGGTGCCCGAGGTGCTCCGCGACCGTCTGGGCGTCGACCGCCTCACGCCGGGCCGCTGACCCACACCGCTGTCGGCGGGAGCCGGGACTACCGGCTCCCGCCGACGCGCCCGACCCCGGTCGAGGTCGACTCGGCCGCCCGGATGGCCGGGGCGTCGCAGATCGGATCGGGACCCCGCCGGGGGATTCACACGCCTGAAACCGGCCGCAACGCGTCCCCTCAAGGCGCTTCGGCGTTTTGGGAGTATCCGACCCGTTGAGGCCTTCCCAGCCCGTACAGTATTTTTGTGTCGTTTGACCGAATGATCCCCCCTGGACGTCGGGGTTGGGTGGCCGCCGGGGTCGGTGTACCGGCGCTCCTGGTCACCGCCCTGCTCACCGGCCTGGCGCTGACCCCTGGAACGGAACCGGTGGCCCAGCAGGTCACGCCTGTCCCGACCTCGACACCGAGTGAGGTCGACCAGAGCGCCGAGGCGACGCTGCTTCCCGCCGCGCCGGCTCCGAAGGGGCTACCGGTGGTGACGTACGACCCGGCGCCGGCCGGGTTCCCGGACGACCCCGAGACCATGGACACGACCCCGCTCACCGAGGGGCTGCGCCCGGCTCGGAGGCTCGCCGCATACGACGCGCCGGGCGGCCGGCCGATCGCCTTCCTCGCACCGACCATCACCGGCGTCGACGTGACCATGCCGATCGCCGACCGGCAGTCGGGCTGGACGGCGGTCCTGCTTCCCTCGGCCAACCGGAAGCTCGCCTGGCTTCCGCCCGGCGGCTACACCACCGTCCCGCTGCGGGACCAGATCGTGGTGGAGCGCCGCGTGCATCGGCTCACCTGGTACCGGGCCGGCAGGGCGGTACGCACCTGGGAGGTCAGCCTCGGCCAACGCGGTCAGGAGACGCCGCTGGGCCGGACCTTCATCCTCGGCCGCACCCCTCCACCGCAGGACGTGTACGGCGGCGTCGACATCTACGCCCTCGGCTCGATCCCCGACGACCCGGACGCGGTGCCGGAAAGCCTGCGCAACGCGCACATCGGCCTGCACACCTGGTACCACGACGGTGAGCTGGGCGAGAACACCACCAACGGCTGCATCCGGCTCACCCGCAGCGGCCAGCGCGAACTGCTCGCCGAGGTACTGCCCGGCAGCAGCGTGGTGGTGGTCGAGGAGCTGCCCGAACCGCCGGCCACCGCGTGACCCGGACACCGGTCCGACACTCCTAGCCCGCCTGAACCGCCGACGGCACTGGGCACGGCCGCCGCTCAGTCGCCGAGCAGCCAGCCGTTCTGCTCGGCGATGCGGACCGCCTCGGCCCGATTGCGGGCGCCGGTCTTGCCGATGGCCGCCGAGAGGTGGTTGCGCACGGTCCCCTCGGACAGGTGCAACGCGGCGGCCAGGTCCGCGACCGTCCCGCCGTCCCGCGCCGCCCGCAGCACGTCGGTCTCCCGCTCGGTGAGCGGGCTCGCCCCGGTGGCGAGCGTCTCGGCCGCCAGCGTCGGGTCGACCACCCGCAGCCCGGCGTGCACCCGGCGGACCGCCTCGGCGAGCTGACGCGCCGGGGTGTCCTTGACGACGAAGCCGTTCGCACCGGCCTCCATGGCCCGCCGCAGATAACCGGGACGGCCGAAGGTGGTCACCACCAGCACCCGGCAGGTCGGCAGCGTCGCCCGCAGCGCGGCGGTGGCGGCGATCCCGTCCAGCCCGGGCATCTCCACGTCGAGCAGCGCCACGTCCGGGCCGGTCCGCCGCGCCTCGGCCACCACCTCGTCGCCCCGGCCCACCTCGGCGACCACTGTCAGGTCCGGTTCGAGGGAGAGCAGCGCCGCCAACGCCCCGCGTACCAGCGCCTGGTCGTCGGCGAGCAACAACTTGATCGGCTCGGTCACCGGGCACCCGCCGGGAGTCCGACCCGGAGCACGAACCCGTGCCCGTGCGGGCGGCCGACGCTCACTGTCGCGTCGAGCCGTTGCGCACGCTCGCGCAGGCCGATCAGGCCGTGCCCGGTGGCCGCGTCCTCCGACGTCGGCCCCCGGCCGTCGTCGCTGATCTCCACCGCGTCCGGGCTGACCCGGATCGTGCATCGGCGTGCTCCGCTGTGCCGCACCACGTTCGTCACTCCTTCCCGTACCGCCCAGCCGAAGAGCTGGTCCTGCTCGGCCGGCAGCTCCGGCAGGTCGGCCGGCAGGTCGGCGGCGATACCCGCGGCTATCAACGCCGATCGTGCGCCGGCCACCTCCTCGGCCAGCCGCACCCCGCGGTACGCCCCGACGGTCCGCCGTACGTCGGCGAGTGCGGCCCGGGCGAGTTGCTCCACCTCGGCGATCTCCACCGCCGCCCGGGACGGGTCCACCTCCACCAGCCGGCCGGCCAGCTCGGCCTTGATGGCGACCACGGTGAGCGAGTGGCCGAGGATGTCGTGCAGGTCCCGCGCGGTCCGGGCCCGCTCCTCGGCCACCGCCAGGCGGCTGATCTCCTGCTGCGCCGCCCGCAGCTCGCCGTTGCGCTGGGCCAGCGCGGCCACGCCGAACATGGCGAACGAGGCGAGCAGCACGGCGAAGAAGACCCCGCTCACACCCGACCAGTTGGACAGCAGGTATCCCACCACCAGCGGCGTCAGCGCGGCGAGGGCGACGACGACCAGCGCCCACGCCCCGGGGAGCAGGAAGACCGCCCCCGTGGCGACGAAGACCAGCGTGGTCATCCAGTCCGTGCCGGTGCCGGGAATGCCGACCAGGCCGAGGACGAGCAGCCCCAGCAGCAGGACGCTGGCCCGGCCGCGCGGGATCGGTCGACCGTTCTGCCGGTGCGACCGGGCCCACTCGAAGAGCAGCACGTACGCCACGCCGAAGGCGATCAGCGAGCCGACCCCGAGCCACTTGCGCCAGAGCTCGGCCTGACCCAGCGCCGTACCAAGCGGCACGTTGAGGAAGAAGAGCCAGACCGCGGCCAGCAACCAGCCGGCGAGCCGCCACTTGCGGCTCGCCGGCTGGGGCTGACCCTTCGGAACGTCCATCGGGCCCACGCTAGCGGTCGGTTTCCGCTCAGACGCGGGCGGTGTCCCGGCGGAACAGCCGGGTCGCGCCGAGCGCGAAGAGGACCGTCCACACGACCAGGTTGGCCACCGCCGCCAGGCTGACGCCGTCGCCGGTCAGCGGGGCGCGGGCGAGTTCACCGACGCCGTACACCGGGGTGAACCGCGCGACGTCCTGGAGCACCTCGGGCAGCACCTCGAGCGGGACGAAGAGCCCACCGAACATCGCCAGCACGGCGAGGATCGGGCCGATGAACTGCATGGCGTTCTCCGCCGGGAAGAGGTAGCCGACGAAGAGGCCGAACGCGGCGAAGACCAGCGAACCGAGCCACGCCCCGAGGCCGGTCAGCAGCCAGACGTCGGCGGATAGCCGTACGCCGGAGGCCGCGCCGACGACGAACTCGACGCCGACCGCGATGAGGCCGAGAGCCATCGCGGTGACGACCTTGGTGGCGACGTACGCGGTCGGCCGCAGCGGGGTGAGCCGCAACTGGCGGCTCCAACCCAGCGCCCGCTCGGTGGCGACCGCGGCCCCGATGCTGGTGGTCGCGACCATGGCGGCGTAGACGGCCAGGCTGACCATGATGTACGCGGTCACCGCGTAGCCGTTGGGAAGCTGCTGCCCACGCTGTGGCAGGCCGAAGATGAGGAAGAAGACGGCCGGCATGATCAGGGTGAACGCGAGAGTTCGCCGGTTGCGCAGCACCCGGCGCAGCTCGATGCGGAGCACGGCTGGTGAGAACCCGCCCAGGGCCGGGGGACGCCGGTCGGGGGTGACGCGGTCGGTGGTGGCGCTCAGCGAGATGGTCATCGTCAGACTCCGGCGTGGTCGGTGGTGAGGGCGAGGAAGGCGTCTTCGAGGTTGCGGGAGGTGATCTCCACGTCCCGGGCCTCGGTCCGGGTGAGCAGGTGCCGGGCGACCAGATCGGAGTCGGCGGTACGCACGAGCACGCTGTCGCCGCGTACCTCCACCGCGTCGACGCCGGGCAGCGCGGCGAGCGCCGCCTGGTCGGCGCCGGGGAGAGTGGCCCGCACGAGGCGGCCGGCGGCCAGGTTCTTGATCTCAGCGGTGGTGCCGTCGGCCACGATCCGTCCCTGCCGGACCAGCACGATCCGGTCGGCGTACGCGTCGGCCTCGTCCAGGTAGTGGGTGGCGAAGATGACGGTCCGTCCGGACCGGGCGTCGCGGCGCAGCGCCTGCCAGAACTCGCGCCGCCCCTCGACGTCCATCCCGGTCGTCGGCTCGTCGAGCACCATCAGGTCAGGGTCGGGCAGCAGGGCGAGAGCGAAGCGCAGCCGCTGCTGCTGGCCGCCGGAGCACTTGCCCACCACCCGGTCGGCGATGCCGGTGATTCCGGCGCGCTCCAACACCTCCTCGGCGGGGCGGCTGTGCCGGTAGAGGTTGGCGGTCAGCCGTACCGTCTCGCCGACGGTCAGGTCCTTGAGCAGCCCGCCGGTCTGGAGCACCGCGGCGATCCGGCCGCTTGCGATCGCGTCCGCCGGGCTGCCCCCGAGGATCCGCACCGAACCGGCGTCCGGGCGGGCCAGGCCGAGCAGCATGTCGATGGTGGTGGTCTTGCCGGCGCCGTTCGGGCCGAGGAAGGCGACCACCTCGCCGGGTTCCACCCGCAGGCTCAGCCCGTCCACCGCGGTGACCGCGCCGAAGGTCTTGGTGAGGCCGCTCAGCTCCACGGCCGGTTCAGTGCTCGTCATGGCAACCATGCTCTTGCGACCGGGCGCTTCGTGCCCCGAGCGCGCGTCACGTTCCCGCCGTGACATTTGTCAGGGGTGAGGGCGGCGGCGCCGCCCCCACCGGTTGATCAGTGCTGTCCCGGTTCCGGGTCACGGGCCTGCCTGGGCAGCAAGAACGCGGCGACGACGGTGCCTGCGAGGAGCGCCGCCTCCACCCAGAGCGTGGCCCGGACCGCGGAGCCGGCGCCGCCGTCCGGCAGCTGGGCGAAGAAGACCGTGCCGAGCACCGCCACCCCCAGCGCACCGCCGAGTTGCTGGACGGCGGTGAGCGTGCCGGAGGCCGAGCCGGTCTCGGCCGGTTCCACTCCGGAGAGCACGATGTCGAAGAACGGGGACATCACCAGGCCCATCCCGAATCCGACCACGAGCAGCGCCGGTACCAGCCGCCAGGGGGTGACCTCCGGACCGGCGAGCCGCAGGGTCAGCAACATCCCGCCGACGCCGGCCAGCACCACGACCAGGCCGGTGTGGATGAGCGTACGACCGAACCGCCGGGCCAGGCCGGTGCCCGCGATCACGAAGGCCGCCACCATGCCGAGCGCCTGCGGTACGCCGGCCAGCCCGGCCTCCAGTGGCGAGTACCCGAGACCGAGCTGGAGGTAGAGGCTGAACACCAGTGAGAACCCGGTGAGTGCGGTGAAGAACGCCAGCCCGGCGACGAGGCCACCGGTGAACGCGCGGCGGCGGAACAGCGACGGCACCACGAGCGGCTCCCGGCCGGCCCGCTGCCGGCGTACCTCGTAGCGGGCGAAGTAGGCGAAGACGACGACGGCGGCGACGAGCATCGCGTACATCCAGGCCGGCCAGCCCTGCTCGCGGCCCTGCACCAGCGGGTAGACCAGCAGCACCGCGCCGAGCGCCACCAGGCCGACGCCGGGCAGGTCGAGCCGGGACGCGGGCGCGGGGCGGGATTCCGGCAGGAAGCGCAGCGCACCGAGCATCGCGAGCAGGCCGAGCGGCAGGTTGATCAGGAAAATGGCGCGCCAGCCGGTGCCCCAAAGGTCGGCGTCGACGAGCCACCCCGCGAGGATCGGGCCGCCGACCGCGGAGATCCCCATGACCGGGCCGAACGCGCCGAACGCGGCGGCCAGCTCCCGAGGTGGGAAGACCTCCTTGATGATGCCGAGACCCTGCGGGAGGAGGACTGCGCCGAACAGGCCCTGCGCGACCCGGGAGGCGACGAGCATTCCGGGGCTGACGGAGAGGGCACAGAGCGCCGAGGCGACGGTGAAGCCGACCACCCCGACCAGGAACATCCGGCGCCGCCCGTAGAGGTCGCCGAGGCGTCCGCCGGTGATCAGGCCGATCGCCATGGCGAGGGTGTAGCCGGCGCCGAGCCACTGGATCAGGCTCGCCGAGCCACCCAGCTCTGCGCGGATCGCGGGGCCGGCGAGGTTGGTGACGAGAGCGTCGAGGAGGTCCATGACCTCCGCGGCGAGGATGACGGCGAGGGCGAGCCAGCGCCAGCGGTACGGCTGGGGCTCGGCGACGGAGGGCGGGGCGGTGCCCGCCGCGTCGACGGTGGCCTGGGACATCGGAACTCCTCGGGCTACTGCGAACGGTGCTCGTTTACGAACACTGTTCTATCAGCGAACGCCGTTCGTCGGCAAGTAGGATGTCCGAGTCCCGATCCGGAGGTGACCGTGAGCGACCTGCCCGACCCGCCCTGGCGTACGCCCGCCCGCAGCCGGCCGGCGCGCCGGCCGTTGAGCCAGCAGGTCATCGTGGACGCCGCCCTGGCAGTTCTCGGCCGGGAGGGGCTGGGCGGGCTGAGCATGCGGCGGGTAGCGCAGGAGCTGGGCACCGGCCCGGCCTCGCTCTACGCGCACGTCTCCGGCAAGGATGAGCTGCTGGAGCTGCTGCTGGACCGGGTGAGCGCCGCCATCACCGTTCCCGAACCTGACCCGCAGCGCTGGCCGGACCAGATCAAGGAAGTGGCCTGGCAGGCGTACCGCGCCTACGCGACCCACACCCACCTGGCGCTGGCCTCCCTGGCCACCATCCCCACCGGGCCGAACGCGCTGCGGGTGGCCGAGGGGATGCTGGCCATCCTGCTCGCCGGCGGGGTGCCGCCCCGACCGGCGGCCTGGTTCCTCGACCGGCTCTTCCTCTACATCGCCGGGGACGCGTACGAGGGAGCGCTCATCGGCGAGAAGGTCCGCGCCTCGGGCAAGGACGCCGAGGGGTACTGGACAGGCATGCTCGCGCAGCTGCGCGATTACTACCTCCGCCTCCCGCCCGAACGCTTCCCGCACACGCTCGCCCACGTCGACGAACTGCTGGCCGGCGGCGGGGACGAGCGCTTCGCGTTCGGGCTCGACCTGCTGGTGCAGGGCGTCGCCCGTTACGCCACGCCGCGCTGACCCGCCGGCTGCGGCATGGGGCTGCGGCATGGGGCTGCGGCATGGGGCTGCGGCATGGGGCTGATACCTCAGAGGCATAAATATGCCTCTGAGGTATCAGGCCCCCGAGCAACCTGGCCGCCAGCGCGCATCCGGAGCCCGACTCGCGGCACCTACCGGGGCGGTCGGCGACTGGAGGATTCTCTGGGCGTCAACCGGGTAACCGCCGGGGTCCGCACGTCGCGACCGGGGAGGGACGCCGATGGGCAGCGCGCCGCAGGGGAACGTGGACACCGTCGTACTGATCCACGGGCTGTGGATGACCTCGCGGAGCTGGGAACGGTGGGTCGGGCGTTACGAGGCGCGCGGCCTGCGGGTGCTCGCCCCCTCCTGGCCCGGCATGGAGGGCGAGGTCGAGCAGCTGCGCGACGACCCGACGCCGATCGCGAAGCAGCGGATCGCCGACATCGTCGACCACTACGAACAGATCATCCGTGGCCTCCCCCGACCACCGATCATCATCGGGCACTCGTTCGGCGGTCTGATCACCCAGATCCTCGTCGACCGGAGGCTCGGCGCGGCCGCGGTCGGCGTCCATCCCGCGCCCATCAAGGGCGTGGCCAAGCTGCCGCTCAGCACCCTGCGCTCCGGGTTCTCGATCCTGCGCAACCCGGCGAACCGGCACCGGGCCGTACCGTTCACCCAGGACGACTTCCACTACGCGTTCGGCAACACCATGAACCGCGCCGACTCCGACCGCGCCTGGCAGCGCTACGCGGTCCCCGGCGCCGGGCACGTGCTCTTCGAGGGCGTCTTCGCCAACCTCGACCCGAACTCGGCCGCCGACGTGTACACCCGGCGCGACGACCGGGCCCCACTGCTGCTGCTCGCCGGGGGCGCCGACCACGTCATCCCGCCAGGGGTCGTACGCAGCAACGCCGCGCTCTACACGAAGTCCCGGGCGCTGACCGCGTACCACCCGTTCCCCGGCCGGTCGCACTTCACCGTCGGCCAGGAGGGCTGGGAGGAGGTCGCCGACTACTCGCTGAACTGGGCGCTGGAGGCGGCCGCCCTACCGCGCGCGGAGACCATCGCGAGCGAGAGCCCGCGCCGCTGACTCCGGCCCGGGCCGCTCACCGCGACCCGGCCGATGCGGCACGCCCGCAGCTACCGCTGGAAGACCTGAGCCCGCTCGCTCGTATCGGCAGAGGGTTGGCGCGGTACACCCTGGCCCTGCGGCGTCAGCTTGCGCCAGAGGAAGTCCAGCGCCAGCGCCCAGATGAACGCGTGCTGTTCGTTGTCGGCAGCGCCGCCGTGCCCGCCCTCGATGTTCTCGTAGTAGGAGACGTCGTGGCCGTGCTCGCGCAGCCGGGCCGCCATCTTCCGGGCGTGACCCGGATGCACCCGGTCGTCCCGGGTCGAGGTGACCAGCAGTACCGGCGGATACGTCAGCCCGCTGCGGATGTTGTGGAACGGCGAGTACTCCCGCAGGTAGGCCCAGTCCTCCTCCCGGTCCGGGTCGCCGTACTCGGCCATCCACGAGGCGCCGGCGAGCAGCCGGTGATAGCGGCGCATGTCCAGTACGGGCACCTGGGCGACGACCGCGCCGAAGAGCGCCGGGTAGCGGGTGAGCATCACACCCATCAGGAGGCCGCCGTTGCTGCCGCCCTCGATGCCGAGCTGCGCTGGCGTGGTGATCCCCTGCGCGACCAGGTCGGACGCCACCGCCGCGAAGTCCTCGTACGCCTTCGGCCGGTTCTCCCGCATCGCGGCGTGGTGCCATCGTGGGCCGTACTCGCCGCCGCCGCGGATGTTCGCCACCACGAAACTGCCGCCACGGGCCAGCCAGCCTCGGCCGACGACTCCGTCGTAGTCCGGCGTCAGGGGAATCTCGTAACCGCCGTACCCGGTGAGGAGGGCCGGCCCGGTGGTGATGGGCTCGGGCCCCACCACGAAGTACGGCACCCGAGTGCCGTCGGCAGACGTGGCGAAGCACTGGCGTACCGCCAGGTTCGCGGCGTCGAAGGACGCCGGCTCCCGCTTGAGGACCTCGACCGGGCCGCCGACCCGGCCGAGTCGCAGCGTCGCGGGCTGGAGGAACCCCTCCGAGGCGAGCAGGTACTCGTCGCCCAGGTCCGGGTCGGTCTCCACGAGCCGGCTGTGCTCGTCCGCGGGTACCCCCGCGAGCGGCTCCCGCCGCCACCCCGTCTCGTCGGGCGTCAGCACCGTCAACCGGCTCCGCACGTCGACGAGAGTGGCCATGATCAGATGGTTTCGGGTCCAGACGTGGTAGCTCAGGGCGGTACGTTCGTCGGGGCGGAACAGTGTTGTCAGCTCCCGCTCGCCGGCGAGGAACGCGTCGAACCGGGTCGCCAGCAGAGCACCCGCGGGATGGGTCGCCACACCGACGCGCCACGGCGAGCGGAGCCGGATCACCAGCCACTCCCGGTGTACGTCCCACGAGGCGTCCTCCGGCACGGGAATCCGGACCAGCTCCCCCGCCTCCGTCAGCAGGAAGTTCTCCGTCCGGTAGAAGTCCAGGCTGCGGCCCACGAAGTCGCGCACGAACCCCGGCGTCGGATCGTGCGAGGCGTAAACGGTCACATCGTCGGGCTGGGCCTCGTAGACGACCTCGGCCTCGGCCAGCGGCGTGCCCCGCCGCCATCGCTTGGCGATCCGCGGGTAGCCGGAAGTGGTCAGCGAGCCGGGTCCGAAGTCGGTGGCCACGTAGATGTGGTCCGGATCGATCCAGCCAGCGGCAGTCTTCGCCTCGGGGAGGGTGAAGCCCCCGGGCACGAACTCCCGACGGTCCAGATCGAACTCACGGACCACCGTCGCGTCGGCGCCGCCCCGGGACAGGCTGATCAGGCAGCGCTGGTATCCGGGCCGGAGCACCGTGACCCCGCCCCAGACCCAGCTCTCCCCCTCCTCGGCGGCCAACGCGTCGACGTCGAGCAGCACGTCCCACTCCGGTACCCGCCGGCGATACTGGTCGAGAGTGGTTCGACGCCAGAGCCCGCGCGGATGGGCGGCGTCCCGCCAGAAGCTGTAGTAGAAGTGATCCCCGCGCCAGCCCGGGTAGGGAATGCGCTCGTCGGCGTCGAGCACCTGCCGGATCTCGGCCCGCAGCGTGGCGAACCGCTCGCCACCGGTCAGCGCGGCGAGGGTCTCCGCGTTGCGATCCCGCACCCACCGGGCGGCTTCCGCCCCGTCGAGGTCCTCCAACCAGAGGTACGGGTCATCATCCTCATCGATCCGTGCCGTCACCTACGCAACTATCCCTGACGGGCGAGCCGTGGCCGTCGCCGGTGTCTGTCGGCATGACGACGCACACCGGCTCACCGCCCCCTGGGCGACTCGCCGATAGCCGGGACGGCGAGCCACGGCGCCGGGCGAGAAGCGGACCTCCTGGTCGTCTTGTGGCACCAGTCGCACTGGCGCAGCCGACAGGACGATGTTCTCGATGCTGTTCACGCGATGGATTCGAGCAGTCAGAGCGTCCAACCGGTGACTCTTGCCCCTGGCATGGCCGGACGCTGCACGGGTATCACTCGCTCATGAGGGCGAGTTTTCGGCTCGGGCGGGTCGCGGGCGTACCCGTCGGGGTCAACTGGAGCGTCCTGGTCATCTTCGCGTTGATCTGGTGGGGCCTGGCGGCGAGCCAGTTCCCCCGCTCGTACCCCGACCGGCCGGTGATCCTCTACGTGCTGGCCGGGCTGGTCGCGGCGGTGGTCTTCTTCGTCGGACTGCTGGCCCACGAGGTCTCCCACGCGATCATCGCCAAACGCAACGGGTTGGAGGTAGGCGGCATCACGCTGTGGCTGTTCGGCGGGGTGGCCGAGCTGCGCGGCGAGGCGAAGGACCCGGGCGCGGAACTACGCATCGCCGGGATCGGTCCGCTGGTGAGCTTCTGCATCGGGCTCGTCTTCGGCGCGTTCGCCATCATCCTCGCCCAGGTCGGGTACCGCGGGCTCGCGCTCGGCGTGCTCGCCTGGCTGGCCGGCATCAACATCCTGCTGGCGGTCTTCAACGTGCTGCCGGCGGCCCCGCTCGACGGCGGACGGTTGCTGCGCGCGGGGGTGTGGCGATGGACCGGCGACCGGACCAAGGCGACGGTGGTGGCCGCCCGCGCCGGCTGGGTGTTCGGAGCGCTGCTCATCGGCCTGGGCCTCTGGCAGTTCCTGGCCGGCGTCGGGTTCGGCGGGCTCTGGCTGGCGCTGATCGGCTGGTTCCTGATCGGCGCCGCCGCCATGGAGGAGCGGCAGGCCCGGATGGGCAGCGCGCTGCAAGGTGTCCGGGTGGGCGACGTGATGACGGCGCAGCCGCAGACCGCGTCGGCGGACATGACGGTCGCCGACTTCGTCGACCGGTACCTCTTCGCGTACCGGCACTCGGCGCTGCCGCTCACCGAGGACGGGGGGCGGCCGATCGGGCTGGTCACCCTGGACCGCGTACGTGGGATACCGCCGGAGCGCCGGTCGGCGACCACGCTGGCCGAGGTGGCCTGCCGGGAGGAGCAGCTGGTGCTCGCCAAACCGGACGAACAGTTGAATGAGCTGCTGCCCCGGCTCAACCAGTGCGCCGACGGACGCGCTCTGGTGGTGACCGAGGGTCAGCTGGTCGGCATCGTCTCGCCCAGCGACATCAGCCGGGCGGTGCAGCGGGGCAGCCTGCGCGACCAGATGGCCGGCGACCATCGGTGACCGGGGGCTCCGGCGCTGTCACCTCGCCGGGTCGGTGAGCAGCCCGCGCAGCGTCGCCCGGGTCCACGCCGCGATGGTGAACGAATCCGTGATGACCCCGTCCCGGATCAGGTCGCCCACCCGCTGCGCCGGGTAGGTACGCACCGCACGGATACCCTCGTCGGCGTCCGGCGGCCCGAGCTCGGTGATCTCCGCCAGGTACAGCCGGACCTCGTCCGTCGACGTCCCGGTGTCCGGATGCATCGACCCGAGCTCGACCAGCCGGGCCGGAGCGACGCCGATCTCCTCCTGGAGTTCCCGGGCGGCCTGCTCGGCCGGGGGCACGCCCGCCTCGCCGAAGCCGCGGGGCGCCTCCAGGTGCCAGCGGCGGGTGGCGTGCCGGAAATGCTCGATCAGGACGATCGTCCGGTCGAGCACCGGCAGCAACACGACCCCGTCCGCTCCGCCGCTGGGCATCTTGCGGATGTACGTGCCGAGGCCGCCGCCGGGAAACCGGACCGGATCGCGGACCAGGGTCAGGTATTCGTCCCGGTAGACCACGCCCGCACGGCTCCACTCCGGCGGCAGCCCGCGGGCGCGCAACGCGGCGGCCTTGGCCTGCTCCGCGGCCGTCACCTGCTCCGCGTCGTCCAGGATCCGGATGGCGGCGTCGGCCGGGTCGGCGAAATACTCGGGCAGCCGTTTCCGCAGGTCCAGGTAGTCGTCCCAGCCACTACTCACCGTCGTCTCCCTGCGGTCGGTCGATGTTGGCGTCCGAGTCCCGCCCGACGACTCCGTCCACCAGCGGGAAGCCCGCCTCCCGCAACCGGCGGACGAGTTCCCGCCAATCCTCCCCCGCGCGGAGCAGATGCACCCGCATCACGTCGATCCCGGTACCCAGCTCCGCCTCGGCCCGCCGCTGGTCCCGGCCCACCACCGCGAAGCGGACCACGGCCGTCGCGCCCCGGGCCACCACCTCGGTGGCCACCTCGCCGATCAGCTCGATCCGCGGGTCGCCGTCGAAGACGACCGAGACGCTCGAACCGAGCACCTCGACGGTGACCCGGATGGCCGGCTCCCACGCCTGCATGCGTTTCAGCCGCCGTTCCCCGACGATGCCGGCGAGGCGCCGGGCCAGGGCGACGTACCGGTCGTAGACCAGTTGGCCCCGGGCCACGAAGTCGAACGGGTCGTCGAGCAGTTCCTGGAGTCCGGCGACGTACGCGTGCCACTCGTCGGTCGCCCGCGCCTGCTGGACGTGGTGCAGGTCGATCCCGGTGAGGTCGATTCGCAGCGGCAGCTGTGCCAGGTCGAAGGCGTACGGCCGCAGCGTACGCAGCAGCGTGAGGAGGTCGTCCATCCCCCGCTCGGGCGGCCGCTCCCGGCGGTACTCCTGCATCGCGGTGCGCCGTAGCGAGTCCGTGGGAATCAACGCGTACCCGTCGACGGCGTCCGGCAGCGTGGTGTTGTACCGCAGGTCGACCAGTTGTTTGAGCTCGGCGACCAGCGGCGCTTCGGCGCTGAACATGCCGTGGGCCGGATTGGTGCCGGGTTCGACGAGGAACTCGCGGTAGAAGCCGTCACGGTCGGCCTGGTCGGCGTCGAGCGCCCACTGGTTGACATCCCGCAACCGGCGTTTGAGCACCGGCACGGCCTCGTCGTCCAGGCGCAGGTCACGCTGGAGCTCACCGAGGTCGAGCGCGGGCAGTTGAAGCAGGAACCGGCGGAACTCCGCGAACATCAGCCGCTGGGTGAGCCGTTCGTTCTCCGCGTCGTCCCAGGAGAGCCGGATGCAGCGCAGCTCGTCCAGCTCGTCGAGGACGCTCAGCCACGCCCGCCAGCCGGCTGCGTCGACGCCGAACCGGGGCGCCGCCGCCGGATCGCGTTCGCGCAGGAGGAACGGGACGAGGACGCTCTCGGCCAGCATCGTGCGGAACGCGTCCCGCTGCGGTCCGGAATCGATGAAGTCCTGGTAGACGACAGGATTGTTGAAGAAGTAGGCCCGGTTCACCACGACCTGCTCGGCGTTCAGAATGGAGCGCAGGTACTCGGCTCGGGCGTCCTGCCGCCGGCGGCGTTCGACGTCCCGGTAGGACTGCCTGCGCCGGAGCATCTGCGCAAGCAGATCCTGTGTCACCCACTGGTTGTCGAGACACTGCGCGACGACCGTGATCGGCGCGAGGTCACGGTTGTCGATCGGCACGACCCGATCGCCGGCGCCGGTGATCTCCTGGGCCATACGACTCCTCAGTGGACGCAGGAAGGGGTCCCGAGTCATCATGCCGTCCACACCGCCGAAAGAGGGACCCGAACTGAAGTCCGAAATCCGTACCCAGGAAAGGCGGTACCGGTACGATCCGGACCCGGCCCCCGGGGGTGGCGGTCAGCGCGGGAAGTACCGGTCGAGCAGTTCGGTACGGAACACCCCGCGCGGGTCCAGACGGGCCAGCAGGGCCGCGAAGTCCGCGTACCGCGGGTAGGCGGCGGCCACCTGGGCCGGGTCGATCGCGAAGACCTTGCCCCAGTGCGGTCGCGGCTGAAACGGCGCGAGCCGCTCCTCGACGGCGGCCACCACGGGCAACACCACGGCGGGGTCGTCGACCCAGGTGAAGTGCACGGCGAGGCTGTCCCGGCCGTGGTTCGGGCTGAGCCAGAGCTGGTCGGCCGCCACCGTACGCAGCTCGCAGATCTGCAGCACCGGCGCGATCAGGTGCGCGATCGGGTCGAGCGCGGCGAGCGCCTCCGCCGCCGCGGCGCGGGGCAGGTGATATTCCGACTGCAACTCGTCGCCGCTGCTCGGGGTGAAGCCGAGCTGGAAGTGCGGCAGCCGCTCGTGCCACGGCCCGGGCACGCCCAGCTGCGGCGTGCAGTTCTGCGCCGGCATGCCCGGCACCGGGTGCTGCGGCGCGGCGGCCGCCGTCGTACCGAGCCAGTCGGGTGACGGCGCCGCTTCGTCGGCCCGCTGTTTGCGCCACACCTGGTTGAGCCGCGGCGTTCGCCAGTCGGTGAAGAGGCTGACGCTGTACGCCGAGCCGAGCGCTGCGTCGACGTGCTCGCGCGGCAGGTCCAGCTGGACGTACTGGCGCACCTCGAAGGTGGGCAGCAGGTCGAGGGTGACCCGGGTGACGACGCCCAGCGCGCCGAGGCCGACGACCATGCCGGCGAAGGTGTCTCCGTCGGTGTCCCGGTCTGCCCGGAGCAGGTCGCCGTCGGCGGTGACCAGCTCCAGCGCGGCGACCGAGGTGGCCAGGTTGCCGTTGGCCTGACCGGAGCCGTGGGTGCCGGTGGCGATCGCCCCGGCGACCGAGATGTGCGGCAGGGAGGCGAGATTGGCCAGGGCGTACCCCTCGGCGTGCAGGCGGGTGGCCACGTCCCCGTACCGCAGTGCGGCGGCGACCGTGACCTGCCGACGATCCCGGTCGATGGTGATCTCCGGCGGCAGCCCGGCCAGGCTCACCAGGTCGCCGTCGGTGTCGCCGAGCCGGTTGAAGGAGTGCCCGGTGCCGACCGCGCGGACCCGCTCGGCGGCGGCCACCAGCCGACGCAACTGGTCGACGCTGGTCGGCCGGTGGAACCGGCGCGCCGAGTAACGCACGTTCCCGGCCCAGTTGCGGCGGGGCACGTCGTCGCCGGTGCCGGTCGGCACGGAGGCGTCGGCCGCCCCGCCCGCAGTACCCGTCACGGTCGACGACCCCGACCTGCCGGTCGAACTGGTCGGCTCGCCGGGCACGGCGGCGTTGGTCAGTTCGTCGGCGGTGGTCACGAGGTGGTCTCCCGATCGGTCGAGCGGTTTTCGGCGAGGGCGGTGCTGAGCGCGAGCAGCGCCTCGTCGACCTGAAACGTGTCGTAGCCGCGCATGGCGACCGTCAGCCCGCCGGCCCGGACGCGTTCGATCTCGGCGCGGGCGGACTCCCGCTCCGGCGTTCCTCCCCAGGCCAGCGCCTCCTGGCCCCGCCGGATGAGCTCGTCGACCTGGTCCGTCCGGTAGCCACGCAACCCGATCGTGAACTCTTCGACGGCGAAGGCGGCACGGCGGCAGGCCAGCGCGTCGGTGAAGCGACCACCGGCGTACCGGGTGAGCGCGGCGGACACCTCCTCGGGCTTCTCCCGCACCTGGCCCAGGTCGAGCAGCTCCACCGCGGCGCGGCCGTCCAACGGGTGCCGGGCGTTCCCGGGCAGGCCGAGCGGGTGGCCGGGGGCGGGCACCGCCAGCAGGCGGGGCGAGGCGGGGGTGCCCTCGACGGGCGGTGGTTCGTCGAGCACGAGCGCGTCGATCTCCGCCCATCTGATCATCCGACGCAGCCCGGGTCGCCGTACGGTCAGCCCCTCGGGGCCGATGCCGAACCGGAACGGCCGGAACGCGCCGAGCAGCGCCAGACCGCCGAGAGCGACGGCGCCGACGGCGACGAGGTTGCGCAGCAGGGCGCCCTCTCTGGGCACCACCAGCAGGGCCACGCCGCCCAGCACGCAGACCACGGGCAGCACGAGTGATCCACGGGTCCGCCGCAGTTCCACGTCCTGCCCCCGTTCTGACTGCGCTCGTCGGTGTGCGCATCCTCCGACAGCCCGGAACCGGTGGGCACCCGTCATTCGGCCACGATTGGCACCGGCACCGAGGGGAACCCTACGCCCATGAACAGTCACCTCGATCCCGCCCCGAACGGCGGCGTGTCCAAGCCGAAGACGCACGAGATCCGCTGCGGCGGCGGCCCGGACGCCTCGTCGCCCGGGCCGCGCCCGACGCCGGCGCCCCCGCCCGCGCCCACACCGGTGCCGACACCCGCCCCGCCGCCCCGCCGGGACGACCAGCGGGACGACCCACGGGACGGGCGTCAGATCTTCGGCATCACCTCGGCCGCGACCAGCTCGATCTGGTCGAGGTCGGCGAGGTCGAGCACCTGAAGGTAGATCCGCTGGGCGCCGATCTCGGCGTACCGGCCGATCTTGTCGACGATCTCGGCGGGCGTGCCGGCCATTCCGTTGGCGCGCAGCTCCTCGGGATCCCGGCCGATCGCCGCGGCGCGGCGGGCCACCTCGGCGTCGTCGCGCCCGCAGCAGAGCACCAGCGCGTTCGACCAGCAGAGCTCGGCCGGGTCACGGCCGATCTCGGCGCACGCCGCCCGTACCCGGTCGAACTGGGCAGCCGAGTCCGCCACCGAGGCGAAGGGCAGGTTGAACTCGTCGGCGTACCGGGCGGTGAGCTGCGGGGTCCGCTTCTTGCCCATCCCGCCGATCAGGATCGGCGGACGCGGAGACTGCACCGGCTTCGGCAGGGCGGGCGAGTCGGCCACCGGGTAGTAGCGCCCGTCGTAGCTGAACTTCTCGCCCCGCGGCGTCGCCCAGAGGCCGGTGATGACGGCGAGCTGCTCCTCCAGCCGGTCGAACCGCTCGGCCAGGGACGGGAACGGGATGCCGTACGCGGCATGCTCCTCGGCGTACCAGCCGGTGCCGATGCCCAGCTCGACCCGGCCGCCGCTCATCTGGTCGACCTGAGCCACGGTGATCGCCAGCGGCCCGGGCAGCCGGAACGTGGCGGCGGTCATCAGCGTGCCGAGCCGGATCCGGCTGGTGTCCCGGGCGAGGCCGGCCAGCGTGGTCCACGCGTCGGTGGGGCCGGGCTCACCGCTCACGTCGCCCATCTTGAGGTAGTGGTCGGAGCGGAAGAACGCGCCGTAGCCGGCGTCCTCGGTGCAGCGGGCCACGGCGAGCAGCTGGTCGTAGCTGGCGCCCTGCTGGGGTTCGGTGAAGATCCGCAGTTCCATACCCCGAGCATATGGAGCCGGGCGGCGTCGATCGGGTCACCCCGTCGACCTCCCGGCCGGGCCGCTCGTTTGTCCGGCGGGAGGTACGCATGACCGGCAGCCGGCGCTTCCCCCGACACGGCCCGACCGGCGAGGTCGCCCGCGCCCGCCCCCGGCGACGGTCTGCTCTGCACGGCGAAGTGGGTGTCCGCCGAGACGGCGTTCGTGCTGCGCTACCCGGACCGCGGGCCGGTGACCGTCCGGACCGACGGGAACTGCGTGGTCGCCGTCGCGGGCGACCGTGGCCGCGGGCTGGACTTCGGATTGTTCAGCACCTTCGACTGGTCGTACCGGACGCCTGGCGGCGACCCGCCCCGCTGACGAGGGCGGCGAGCCGCGGCGGCGCCGGGCCGGTCCACCCGGCACCGCCGCGGCGCCGCGTCAGACGTACGGACGGGTGGCGTAGGCGGCCCTCAACGCCGACAGGCCGGTCGCCTTCGGGGAGAGTGTGCCCCAGCCGGAGTTGAAGTAGTTCGTCTGCACGATCCGCGGTCCCCGCTCGGCGTTGAGCTTGGCGATCGCGGCCGGCACGGTGGCGATCCAGGCGGCCTGGTTCGGGATCTCGGCCACCCGCACACCCCACTCGGCGATGATCACCGGCCGGGAGAGCGCGACCGGGCCGAGGTCGGCGACGGCCCAGTCCTTCGTACGCCGGAAGCGGTCGAGAGCGGTGTGGGTGGGGCTGGTCGCGTACACGTTCCACTGCAGGTGGTCGAGGCGCGCCATCAGCGACTCGGGGTGGGTGCGCTGGAAGCAGGCCCGGTCGAAACCGCCCAGCCCGACGGAGAACGTGCTGCCCGCGGGGAGTGACCGTGCCTTGAACCAGTTCACGATGTACGTCACCGCCTGGACCGCGCGGGCGTCCGACTCGGCCCAGTTGTAGGCCTTGCCCGCCTCGCTGGTGCCGAACTCGTGATCGGTGTCCAGCTCCGAGGCGAGCTGGATGTTCACCGGGAAGCCCAGCGTCCGGTACTGGGACAGGGCTCGGGCGAAGAGCCCGTCGCACTGCCCGGCGAGCACCTGGCCGTACCCGTACGCCTTGGGCCAGGTCGTCCCCGGACGCTGCTGGATGGTCATGGCAGGCGCCGGGACGGTGTAGGACGTACCGTCCACGGTGAAGGTCTGCGGTCCGGCGTTCGGCGCCCCGTAGTGCTTCAGCTCCAGCACCATGTTGATCTTGATACCCGATTTGCCGAGTGTGGTCAGCCACTGCCGCTGGTACCCGGGAAAGATGTAGCCGTCGGCGAAGCTGCGGTACTGCGTGAGCGAACGGAAGTTGCCGCCCGCGATGTCGGCCGTCGGGTCGGCGCCGCCGGAGAGGTAGTAGCCGCCGAGCACCGGCGGCGCGATGGCATAGCTGGCGGTGGCAGTGGCGGTACGCCCGCCGGAGTCACGCACCGTGACAGTGACCTTGGGCATCACGCCACCGCCCGGTAGACGGCCACCGCGCCGTTGTCCGACAGCCGCGTCCAACTGCGGCCGGAGTCGTCGCTGACGGTGACGGTGAGGGGATCGATGACCGCGGCGACGCGTACCGGCGCGCTGCTGTTGCCCTGCGCGTCGGTGACCACGATCGTGATGGTCAGCGGTCTGCTGTCGGTGTCGCCGTAGGTGACGGTGAGGTTCATCTGGTCACCCGGTGAGTAGGTCGACGCGTTGAGGGATGCGGACGCGGTGGGAGCGGCCATGCCGGCCCCTCCTTCCTTGTTCAGCGCCGGACCGGCTGCTGACCGGTGCGGGCGGGCTGTCGTCGGTTGCGGCAACGACCGGGGCCGCCGGGCGCGTCGGTGCTCCGGCGTGGGTTCCCCGGGTACGCACACCCCGTCGTCGGGGGTCGGCGTGATCGCGCGTCGAGCCGTGCCGCGGCGCTGCGCCGGTCTCGGGTCGCGGTAGGTCGGTACGCGTCGAGCGGACGCTGACTCGCCGGACGTACGGCGGCGAGGGTGGGGACGTCGATGTCGGACGGCGGTCCCGGGCGCCCGGGACGGGTGTCCACCGGACGCGATCTCGCCGATGCGTACGGGCCGGCGCTGCGCTACGCCGGAACCGCCGCGGCGGCGGGGCCGAACCCGGTGATCACGGCGCCGGCGGGACGCTGCTGTCGCCACCGGACCGGAGGAATCGGATGTGGCCCGCCATCCATACGCCTCTCACCTGCTACAACAGTGCGACGCGAACACCCCCGGTGTCCTGTCAGCTATCGGACAGCGCCTCTCGGAACGCCGAAAGTCCCTCGGGGCTGGTCTCGTAGCGGTGGCCGTTCAGATCGGCGGCATTCATCGCCGCCAGGTCGTCGAGCGTCACGACAGCGGGCATGTGTGTGCCGACAGCCTCCGCGCTCATGGTCGCCATTCTCGGCGGCCTCATCGCGGCATCCGTCGAAGCAACTGCCCGGTGGCGTAGGCGCTCCGTGTCATGGTTTAGCGGGCAGGCACGCGGGCAAGCGCTGCGGGCCGGGCGGCCCGCCGTACCTGACAAGTCAACGTCGGCGACCAGGTAGCGGGCCGATGCACGCCGCACCCTGGTAGGCGGAGCCGAGCGAATCTGTCGGAGGCAGCCATGAGCAGTCCGTCTCGTCCCGGGGTGCACGCGGTCGAGGCGAGCGTGGTCATCGAGCGCTCAGTCGCGGACGTCTACGAGTTCTACCGCGACTTCGAGAACCTGCCCCGGTTCCTGGGCGACGTCACGGCGATCGAACGGGTCGACCCCGCGACATTCCGGTGGACGATTGTGGGCCCGCTCGGTATCCAGCTGAAATCTGCGATCCGGCTGACCGAGGATCGTACGGGCGAGCTGATCCGCTACGAGACGACGGGACCGCCCGGCCTGCGAGCTCGCTGGACGGTGCGGTTCGCCGAGGTCGGTGCGGGCCGCACAGAGGTCCGCGAGTTGCTGGAGATGCCGTTGGGCAGGCTCGGTCATGCCGCCCTCGTCCTGATCGGCAAGCCTCCTGCCGCCGAGGTGGCAGCCAACCTGCACCGGCTGAAACAGCTCCTGGAGACGGGCGAGGTGACGGACACCGACCACGCGGTCAGGGGCAAGTTCGGCACGGCTGCGTAACGTCCGCCTGCGGCGGGGCTCCCCTGCCGGCCCGAGCGGCGCCGATGCCGCCGGTCACCCCCGCGTGGCCAGCCACTCCTCCAGTTCGCTGACGTACTGCGGCGCGTATCCGGGCGTCCAGCGCAGGAAGTAGACGCTCATCGACAGCGCGTGCACGGCGTGACCGAGCCGTACCCTCGCCGCCCAGTCGTCCGGCAGCGGGCACACCTGGTCGTACGCGTCGAGGAACGCCGTGCGCCCCTGCGGGAACGCGTCGAGCATGTGCTCGTCGAGCTTGCCGAAGTCGAGGAAACGGTCCGCGTACAGCCCGTGCTCGAAGTCGAGCAGGCAGGCGATCCGCCCGCCGCGCAGGAGGATGTTCTGGCGCCACAGGTCGCCGTGCGTCAGCGCCGGTACGCCGTCCGAGGGCACGGTGTCGATGGCGTGGTGCATGGCCGCGGAGAGGCCGTCGCGTCCGGCGGAGGTGATGTCCTCGGGCGCCTCCGCGAGCCGACTGTCGACAAGGGCGTGCAGGAAGGACCGGACGTCGGCGTGCTTCTCCGCGCCGAGCACGTCCCCGAACCAGGGGCCGGAGCAGGAGTGCAGGCGGCCCACCAGTTCACCCAGTTCCTTGGCGAACGTGAGGCGCTCGACGGGGTTCATCGTCTGCCACGCCTCGTCGGCAGGCGTGCCGTCCTGGTACTCCTGCACGAGCAGCGGCGCGGCGAGGTCGCTGCTCCTGGGCACGTAGGCGCGGAACCGCACCACGGGTAAACCGCCCTCGGCGGCCCGCCGGGTGGTGGCGATCAACCGCCGTAGGTGCTCGGGGTCCGAGTTCCGGACCGGCGTCTTGACCAGTAACGGGCCCTCGTCCGTGTCGGCGACCCACTGCCGGCTGGTGTGGCCGGCGTCGAGCCGCCGGATGTGCGCGATCCCGACACCAGGACACGCCTCGACCAACGCGGCGCGTACGTCGTCGTACCCGATCGTCTGTTCCGTCATCGTTCCCGGCTCCTGAGGGGTGGTCACGGGTCGTCCGCCGCCGGTCACGATTGAGCAGGCTGCGGCGCGGGAACGCGGCTCAGTCCTGGGCCGGCCGGCGGAACGCGCCGTACCACTCGAGCAGGGCGATCTCCCGGGCCACGATCTCGTCCTGCTCCACGGGGCCGGTCAGGACGTGGTTGGCCAGCACCTGGAATCCGCCCCAGGTGAACACCCGGGCCGCGGTGGCCGGCTCCAGGTCGAGCGCGGTGTGGCCGGCGTCCTGCTCGCTGCGCAGCCACGCCTCGGCCAGGTCGGTGAAGCGCTGCAACTGGTTGTTCCAGAACTCACGCACCACCGCGTCGTACCCGGACACCTCCAGCACCGCGGCCAGCAGGTGCCGCCGTTCCCGGTAGTAACGCATGTCCCGCACCATGGCCGCGACCAGCCCATCCCGACCGGCCGCGGGCGGGGCCGATCCGATCAGGTTGAAGGCGCCGTCCGCGAGCGTGTCGATGAGCCTCAGCAGCAGCTCGGTCTTGTCCCGGAAGTGCAGGTAGAAGGTCGAGCGGACGACGCCGGCCTCGGCCGCGATGCGCTGCACACCCAGCTCGGTGAAGCTCGCGCCGCCGGCCAGCAACCGCTCGGTCGCCTCCAGGATCTTGGCATCGGCGGCGGCGCGGCGGTTTGGCCCGGGCGAGGTTCGGCGGGTGACAGAGGCCATATCGCGATTTTAGATGCGCGCCCTACGCTGGCTACAAGACAAGATGTCTCGACGACCTGTCCGACACCTCCGGGAGAGAAGCACCATGACCGCTCAGCGGCCCACATTCGTCCTCGTTCCGGGTGCCTGGCACCTTCCGTCCACCTTTGATCTGCTGCGCGGAGAGCTGGACGCCCTCGGTTACGCCAGCCGTGCGGTGAAGCTGCCCACCACCGGCCCCAACCCACGCGGCGGCCTGCAGGACGACGCCGCCGCGATCCGTGCGGCCATCGAGGCCATCGACGGCCCGGTCGTCGTGGTCGCCCACTCCTACGGCGGCATCCCGGCCACCGAGGGCGTCGGCGGCCTGCCCAACGTCCGGCACCTCGTCTACCTGGCCGCCTACGTTCCCGACGTCAACGAGTCGATGTTCACCCTGCACGGGATGCCCGACCCCGACTCGTCGGAGGGCCTGTTCCCGATCGGCTCGGACCCGCGGGCCCAGCTCTACGCGGACGTCCCCAAGGCGGTGGCCGACCTGGCCATCAGCCAGCTCGTCGACCAGCGCCTCCAGCCGTGGGCCGACCGCGCGACCCGAGCCGCGTGGCACACCGTCCCGTCGACCTACGTGCTCAGCGAGAACGACGCGTCGCTCCCCGTCGAACTCCAGGAGCGGATGGCCCCCCGCGCGAACTCCATCCACCGGATCCCGACCAGCCACTCCCCCCACCTGTCCCGCCCCGCCGAACTGGCCGCGCTCCTCGACGAGATCGCCAAGAACTGACCGAACCGTCATCGATCGTCGGGTTCGCCCTGAACAGGGGCAGGCCCAACTCCGGGGCTACCCGCTGCGCGGGTCAGTCCCCCGCCACACCGTCCGTGGTGAGGGCCGTCTCCTCGTCAGGCGAGGAGACGGCCGGCGGCGCCACGAGCCGTGACCACACGCCGGTGCTTCAGCCCGCACCGACCGGTCGCCGGCTGCAGGCTTCGGCTCCCCGGCCGGCCCGAGACGGTCAGCAGCCTGTCCGGGTCTGTCGCGGGCTCGTCGGTCGAACAGCCTGGGTACTCCGGGGCTCTTCAGCCCCACCTCCGATGTAGGTCTAGCGTTCGCTGGATGCGGATCGAGGTGGACGACGGGCCAGAAGCCAAGAGAGATGGCTCGCGCAGAGCTCAAACCTCCTCCCTAGCGCGCGCCCGAGGGCTGCTGGCGGTAAGGCCCTTCCGCAGATTGTGGATCGTCACCGGCTATTGCAGTACCGCGGATTGGCTGGCTCTGTTCGGGCTCGCCGCGCTGGGCAACACCCTCGCTTCCAGCGCGGCAGGGGTCAACTTCACGTTCAGCGGCATCCTGTTCGTCAATCTGCTGCCGGGCCTGCTGTTCGCGCCGATCGCCGGCTTGATCTCGGACCGCTTTGACCGACGTACCGTGATGGTCGTCGCCGACCTGGCCCGCTGCGCGTTGCTGCTGTCGATCGCGGTTGCCAACAGCTACTGGTGGATCCTCGCCGGCAACTTCTTCGTGCAGATGGCCACGACCATGTGGATCCCGGCGAAGGACGCCGCGCTACCCCGCCTGTTCCGTCGACCGGATCAGGTCGCCTCGGCGGTGCAGCTGGGCCTGGTCATGACGTACGGGATCACCGTGTTGGCGGCCGGCAGCCTGTTCACCCTGATCACCGGGGCTGGGACCCTCTTCGGTGTGTCCGCCGAGGTGATCGGCGTGAACGGTCTGTCCCGGATCACGATCGTGGTCGCTGCGCTGCTCTATCTGGCCAGCGCGAGTTCGCTCACCGCCCTCCTGCCCGAGCTCTCCAGGCCGTTCGCCGGGGGCACGCCGGCGGGCCGCCCGGAGCCGGCCTCGTCACCCGCCGTCGACCGCGGTCCCGGTATCGCGGGAATGCTCCGTGAAAGCGTCAGCTACCTACGGAACGTCCCGCTCGTGCGCGGTCTGCTGATCGGCATGATGGGCGCCTTCGCCGCCGGTGGCGCGGTCGTGGGCTCGGCACAGCCCTACGCGCTGAGCCTGCTCGGCGGCCAGGCCGCCTTCGGGCTGCTTCTCCTGGCCGCCTTCCTGGGTCTGGTCATCGGCATCGTCGGCACCCCGAAGCTGGCGTACCGGGTGACGCAGGAGCGGTTGTTCGGCATCGCCGTCGTCGCCGCCGGCGGCGTACTCGTCCCGGTGGCGCTCTCCCCGCACCTGGCCGTCTCGTTGGTGGCGGTGCTGATGGTCGGAGCCTGCGCCGGCACCGCATTCCTGACCGGTACGACCATCATCGGTTCCCGCGTCGAAGACTCGATGCGCGGCCGGATCAACGCTCTCTACCAGTCGATGCTGAAGGTCGTCCTGGGCTGTTCCGTGGCCCTGTCACCATTGCTGGTGACACTGATCGGCCGGCGCCCCGTGCACTTGTGGGGCAACAACTTCCTCATCGACGGCACGCGCCCGGTGATTCTCGGCGGCGGTCTGCTGGCCGTCGGGATGGGCGCGCTCGCCTATCGCCAGATGCGCGACCATGCCCGACCGCCCGAGCACGAGACTCCCGACCCGGCCACCGTTGACGGCGGACGCAAGCCGTAGCGGCTCCCACCCCGCCGAGCGGGAGCAGGCAACGGCACGCCACCGTGGGAGGATCAGCCGGTGCAGGTCGGGATGCTTGGATCATTCGAGGTTCACACGAACGACGGCACCAGGACCGACGTGCCGGGCGCCCGGTTGCGCGCACTGCTGATCGCCCTCGCCCTCGAACCGGGCCGCACGGTCCCGAAGTCGATGCTCGTCGACTGGATCTGGGGTAAGAACCCACCCGCCGACGCGGCGAACGCCCTGCAACGCCTGGCCTCCCGGCTGCGGAAGGCCCTGCCGGGCGGTGTGATCGAGGGGCATCCGGGCGGCTACCGGTTGCTGGTGGAGCCGGACGCTGTCGACGCCCTTCGGTTCGAGCGCCTCCTGGGCCGCGCTCGCCACGAGGAGGGGCAGGAGCGAGTCCGGCTGTTGCGCGAAGCCCTCGGCCTGTGGCGCGGTGCCGCCCTCCAGGATGTCGGGTTGGAGGACAGCGAAGCGTTCGACGCGGCGGTGACGCGGCTCGAGGGGCTGCGCCTGACCGCGATGGAAGATCACTTCGCAGCGGAGGTCAGCCTCGGCCACGGCGCGGAGCTGGTCGCGGAACTGACCGACGCGGTGGCCGCGCATCCACTGCGGGAGCCGCTGGTCGCTGCGCTGATGCGGGCCTTGGTGGCGGCCGGCCGTGACGCCGAGGCCCTGCTCACCTACGAACGCACGAGAGAGGGGCTCTCCGACACGCTGGGCGTCGACCCCTCGCCCGAGTTGTCCGCCCTGCACGTCGCGATCCTGCGGGGCGAACTGGGACGGCGGGAAGAGCACCGGAAGACCAACGTGCGTGCCGAGCTGACAAGCTTCGTCGGCCGGGACGCCGATGTCGCCGCCGTCCGCGAACTCGTCGCCGAGCACCGGCTGACCACCCTGATCGGGCCTGGCGGTTCGGGCAAGACCAGGCTGGCCACGGAGACCGCACGCACCCTGATCGGTGACCTGCCGGACGGGGTCTGGTTGGTGGAACTCGCCGCCATCGGCGCCGACGGCGACATCGCGCAGGCCACGCTCACCGGGCTCGGGCTCCGGGACGCCCTGCTCGGTGCGGGTCCGAGCGCCGACCTGGCGGACGGGCTCATCGCCGCGATCCGCGAGCGGGAGGCGCTGCTGATCCTGGACAACTGTGAGCATGTGATCGAAGCGGCGGCAAGGTTCGCCGACCGGGTGCTCGGGGAATGCCGCCGGCTGCGGATCCTGGCGACGAGCAGGGAACCGCTCGGCATCACCGGTGAGGCGCTGTGGCTGGTCGAGCCACTGGCCGTGCCAACCGACGCCGGCCTCGCCGAGATCGCATCCTCGCCCGCCGTCCGCCTGCTGGGCGACCGGGCGGGCGCCGTACGCCGGGACCTCGGCGACGACGAGCACACGTTGTCGACGATGGTGCGTGTCTGCCGGGCGCTGGACGGGATGCCGCTGGCCATCGAGCTGGCCGCCGCCCGGTTGCGCACCATGACCATCGAGCAACTCGCCAACCGGCTCGACGACCGGTTCCGGCTGCTGACCAGCGGCAGCCGTACCGCTCTACCTCGACACAAGACGCTGCGCGCGGTGGTCGACTGGAGTTGGGAGTTACTCACCGACGCCGAGCGGGCGGTCCTGCGCCGGCTGTCGGTGTTCTCCGGCGGGGCGAGCCTGGAGGCCGCCGAACGGGTCTGCGCCGGCGACATCGTCGAGCAGGATCAGGTGCTGGAGCTGGTCACCTCCCTGGCCGAGAAGTCGCTGCTGGTGACCGAGGGCGACGGCGCCCCGCGCTACCGGATGCTCGGCACGATCAAGGAGTACGCCACCGATCGGCTCGCCGAGGCAGGTGAACCGGACCCGGCTCGTCAGGCGCATCTCGCCTACTTCACCGAGCTCGCCGAGACCGCGGAGCCGCATCTGCGCCGCGCCGAACAACTGGTCTGGCTCGCCACGCTCGCAGCCGAACACGACAACATCAGTGCCGCACTGCGGGGGGCGATCGCGGCGGGCCACGCGCAGGCGGCGATGCGGCTCGCGGCGGCCACCGGTTGGTACTGGTGGCTCGGCGGACGCCGGGCCGAAGGCCTCGAGCTGATGATCGCGGCCACCGGCATCCCCGGTGAGGTGACCGACGACGTCCGCGCCATGACGTACGGGCTGGTGGTGCTCTTCGTGACCTCCGGGCGTGGAGACGAACACCAGGGCGCCGAATGGATCCACAAGGCGTACCGGTTCAGTCAGCAGAGCCGGCACCGCAACCCGCTGCTGGGGCTGGTCACCCCGCTGGAACGCATGCTGCAGGCGCCGGAGACCGCAGTGTCCGCGTTCGAGTCGTTGCTGGACAACGAAGACCCCTGGGTACGCGCCCTGGCCCGTTGGCAGGCAGGCAAGATGCGGATCATGCTCGGCCGGGGTGGTCGGGAGGCGGAGGCCAATCTGGAGCTGGCGCTCGCCGAGTTCCGGACGCTCGGTGAACGGTTCGGCATCTCCTTGGCCCTGTCCGAGCTGGCGGTCCAACTCGCGCTGCGCGGTGAGTTCGCCGGTGCGTGTGGGTACTGCGAACAGGCGATCACGGTCGTCACCGAGGTCGGCGCCGTCGAGGATGTCATCCGGCTACGGACGCAGCAGGCCCTGCTGCACTGGCGGGACGGCGATCGGGACTCCAGCGCGGCCGCCATCGCCGAGGCCGAGCGGCACGCCGAAGGGGTCACCTGGCCGCATGCGCTGGTCGAACTGGCGCTCACCAAGGCGGAACTCGCACGGTGGGGCGGTGACACCGCGGAGGCACGCCATCAACTCGGCATCGCGACCGCCGTCCTGGGTGACGACGCGGAGCAGGCGCAGATCCGCGCGAGCATCCACGACCTGCTCGGCTACCTGGCCGACGACCTCCGCGAGGCTCGTTCACACCGCGTGGCGGCCTGGCAGGCGGCGTCCGAGGCGGGACACCCGTTCCTGACCGGCCAGATACTCGTCGGCGTCGCGGACCTGGCACTGCGGCACGACCAGTACGAGCAGGCGGCGCGACTACTGGCAGCCAGCGTCGCCGTGCGCGGTCTGCCGGATCGCGCTCACCCGGATGCGGGCCGGATCGAACAGGAGGTGCGGCGTCACCTCGGCGAGGCACGGTTCGCCGAGGTGACGCGGGAAGGTACGCGGGCGAGCGCGGCCCCGCTGGTCGAGGTCGCGCTCGCCCTGTGACGGTCAACGTGCCGCGCGCCGGACGACGACGTCGCCGTGCCTCGTGCGGGCGTGAACCGAGACCTCGGTGTCCGCAGGGTCGGAGTTCCCCTCGGCCGAGACCGAGTCGCGCACCGCCCCTCGCTCACTGTTGACGTCGATGTGGGCGGCGGCGCCCTCGGCGATGCCGACCTCGATGCTCCCCGAGCCGTTCGTCAGCTTCGCCGCACCGTTGGTCATCCGGCCGATCCGGATGGCGCCGCTGGCCGTTCCGGCGGCCACGCTCGCGTCGGCACGATCGACGTCGAAGTCGCAGCTGGCACTACTGAGGTCAAGGTCGGCGTGGGCGTGGCCGATCCAGGCCCGCCCGCCCGAGTTGGAGAGCCGCATCGTGCCCTCGACCTCGCCGATCCGCAGCGTGAACGCCCCGCCGTCGACGTCGGTCCGCCCGGCGACGTGGCCGATCTCGACCTCACCGGAGGCGATGTTCGCCTGCAGCGCCTCGACGTGGTCCAGGCGGGCCCGGCCCGATGCCATGTGCAGGTCGCACGCGCCCAGGAAGCCGTCGGCGTGGACGTCCGAGTGCGCCAGGTAGGCGGCCAGGCCCGAACCGGTGGGCAGGTCGATCGTGATGGCGACCGAACCGGCCCGGTCCCCGGAGACCGTCGTCTTGACCGACAGCTTTCCATCCGAGAGGTCGACGGTGGTCCGCTCGGCGACCTTGATGTCCTTCTTGCTGGCCTGGTCGATCGGTTCGACCAGCACCACGGTGTCGGTCCGGTCGCTCGCGACGACCCGTACCTGGGCACCGGCGACCTCCACGATGGCGGCGATGGGCCCTGGCGTGGCGAAGGTAGGCATGGCGGCTTCTCCTCTTGCTCGTACGTGGGTTGTCAGTGGGGATGTCCGCGCCGGTTCAGGCGCGCTTCTTGAAGGTGGAGAGCGACCACACGTATCCGACCAGGGCGATCCCGACGCACCAGATGACGGCGACGATCGCGCTGTCGGCGGAGGGTTCGCCGGCGAGCAGCCCGCGCACCGTCTCGATGATCGGCGTGAAGGGCTGGTACTCGGCGAACTGCCGCACACCGGGTCCCATCGTCTCGGCCGGGACGATCGCGCTGCTCAGGAAGGGCAGCATGACCAGCGGCACGGAGACCATCCCCGCCGACTCGGGGGTCTTGGCAGACAGTCCCAGGGCGACGGTGAGCCAGGTGGTCGCGAAGGAGATCAGCACGACGAAACCGATCGCGCCGAGCCACTCGAGGGGGCTGGCCGCCGGCCGGAATCCCATCGTCACGGCCACACCGACGAGGGCGGCGATGGCGATCACCGTGCGCAGCATGCTCTCGGCGACATGCGCGCTCAGTACGGCGCTGCGCGGGATGTCCATCACCTTGAAGCGGTTGATGATCCCCTTCGTCATGTCGGAGTTCACGGCCAGCGCGGTGGCGCTCAACCCGTAGCAGATCGTCAACACGATCATGCCCGGGGTCGCGTAGTCGACGTAGTTGCCGGCGATGTCGAAGGCACCGCCGATGACGTAGACGAACATCAGCAGGAGGACGATCGGGAACAGGACCGCGTTGAAGACCGCGACCGGATTGCGGAGCGTGTGCTTGAAGTTGCGACCCAGCATGGTCGTCGCGTAGCTCATTATGCGTTCACCTTCGTGTTGGTACGGCCGGTCAGGGCGAGGAAGACGTCGTCGAGGTCCGGCGTGTGCACCGAGAACTCCTCGACCTCGATGGAGAGTTCGTCGAGTCGGGCGAGCAGGGCGCGCAGCGAATTGGCTCCGCCGTCGCTGGGCACCCGCAGGATCAGGTCCTCGTCGTCGCGGGTGGAGTCGGGCAGGATCCGCGCCGCGGCGTCGAGTTCGAGGTCGCCCGCGAACCGGAGCCGGACGTGGCCGCCGGGGATCTGGCGCTTGAGCTCGGCGGGAGTGCCCTGGGCGACCAGCCTGCCCTGATCGAGCACCGCGATCCGGTCCGCGAGCCGGTCGGCTTCCTCCAGGTACTGGGTGGTGAGGAAGATGGTGACGCCCTCGGCCACCAGCTGGCGGATGATGTCCCACATCGTCCGGCGGCTGCGCGGATCGAGGCCCGTGGTCGGCTCGTCGAGGAAGATGATCCGGGGCCTGCCGACCAGGGTCATCGCCAGATCGAGCTTCCGGCGCATACCCCCGGAGTAGGTCGACGCCATCTTCTGCGCCGACTCCGTCAGGTCGAACCGTTCCAGCAGGTCGGTGACGACCCGCCTACCCTCGCCCGAGCCCAACCGCTTGAGATCCGCCATCAACTGGAGGTTCTCCTGGCCCGTCAGCAGTTCGTCCACCGCCGCGAACTGGCCGGTGACCCCGATCGCCGCGCGTACGGCCCGGGTCTCGGTCGCCACGTCATGGCCGGCGACGCGTACCGTGCCGCCGTCGGCCTTCGTCAACGTGGTCAGCACGTTGACCGTCGTCGTCTTGCCCGCTCCGTTCGGGCCGAGCAGGGAGAAGATCGTGCCCGCCGCGACGTCGAGATCGATGCCGTCGAGAACGACCTTGTCCTTGTACGCCTTCCGCAGCCCGGAGGCGGTGATCGCTGAACTCGTCATGCGACCACCATCGACGCCCGGCCCGCCACGCCCCTGACACGCTCCTGACACGACCGCTGACACGGTGGCCGGCTGCGCGTCGTCAGCCTGCTGGGCGTGGCCGTCCCGTGGAAATCGCAGCCGGCCGGCGAGGGCGCCGTCCGGCGGGTAGCCTCGGTCGATGTTCTCGCCCCACGGCCCGTCACTGCGTGAACTGTGCGCCCAGGCGCTCTCCTCGGTCGAGCGCGGCTACGACCTGCTGGCGCCGAAGTTCGACCACACGCCCTTCCGCACGCCGGAGAGCATCCTCGGCGCCACCGTCGAAGCGCTGTCCGAACTCGGGCCGTTCGACAGGGGCCTGGACGTCTGCTGCGGTACCGGCGCGGGACTGCTCGTCCTCAAGCCCCTGTGCCGGGGGCAGATCACGGGGGTCGACTTCAGCACCGGAATGCTCGCGCAGGCACGGCACACACACCCGGACGCCACCTGGGTACGCGCCGACGCCCGGGCCCTCCCGTTCGCCGGGGACTTCGACCTCGTGGTCACCTTCGGAGCGCTCGGGCACTTCCTGCCCGCCGAACGCCCCGCGCTCTTCGACGGGATGTACCGCGCGCTACGGCCCGGCGGGCTACTCGCCTTCCCGATCGGCGCACCGCCGTCCCCGCTCTCTTTCTCGCACTGGGCCGTGCTCGGGTTCGACCTGGCCATGCGCGTCCGGAATGCCGTCTGGCGCCCGCCGTTCGTCATGTACTACCGCACCAGCCCGCTGGTCGCGGTTCGCGACGACCTCACCGCGGCCGGCTTCACCGTGCGAGCCGTCCCGATGACCGCCCTGGGGCGACGCCGGGACGGCAGCCCTCGATGCCAGCTCGTCCTCGCACACAAGCCGGCGAACCCACACTGATGCCCGCTCGCCGTGCAGGCGGCTTGACGGGTTACGCACGGGACGCGAGCCGCTCGCAGTCGCGGTACCGGCGGTCGTCGCGGCACCGTCCAGCGCGTCAGCACATCCTCAACTGGTTCGCCAGGCTGGGAAGGTCACTACGCTCGTCGCGTGGTTCATCCATCAGCTGACAACCCCGTCGTGGCCGTACGCGTCGAGCGCGTGGGTGACCAGTACAGCGTTCACCTGCGCCGGTCCGACGGCAAGCTGTCGGTGACGCACGGGGCGCAGGTCACCGGCGGCCTCCGCTACCCGGGTGACGTGCTGGTGCACCTGCTCGCCAACGGCGTGCCGATGGAGCAGGCGGCGCATTGTGTCGAGGAGCTGGAACCGGGTTTCGACGCGTCGGCGGAGCTGAACAGGCGGTCCGAGACCGACATGGCGGCCTGGCGGATGGCCGACCACCTACGGCGGGAGCAGCTCAAGGCGCAGTTTCGACGGGACCGCGGCAGCAATCCGGCGATCCACGACTGACCGCGGCCGGACCCCGTGCTGGACGCGCCACGAATTACGTACGCGTACCAGTCACGGGGTCCGGCCGTGCCGTCACAGCATCACGGACCGGGGCTCCAGGAAGTCTTCAAGACCGAAACTGCCGTATTCGCGGCCGAGGCCCGACTGCTTGAACCCTCCGAACGGGGACACCGGTTCGTAACCACCGTTGACCGACACCCGGCCCGCCTCCAGGCGGGACGCGATGCGGTGTGCCCTTGCCGGGTCGCCGGAGAACACGTAGGCGTGCAGGCCGTAGGTGGTGTCGTTGGCGATCTCGACGGCGTGGTCCTCGTCGCGGTAGGTGATGACCGACAGGACCGGTCCGAAGATCTCCTCGCGTGCGATCGTCATGTCGTTGGTGACGTCGGCGAAGACCGTCGGTCGCACGTAGTAGCCGTCGGGCAGTTCGTCGGGGCGGTCGGGTCCGCCCACGACGATCCGCGCGCCTTCCTCGATACCGCGGCGGATGTACGACTGGACACGTTCCCACTGCCGCTGGCTGACCATCGGGCCGACGGCGGTGGCCGGGTCGCGCGGGTCGCCGACCCGGTAGTCGGTCGCCACCTTCTTCGTGATGAGCGCGAGGACGTCGTCGAGTTGGTCCTCCTGGACGAGGATGCGGGTGCCGGCGGTGCACGCCTGCCCGCTGTTGACGAATCCGACCCCGAGCACGCCGGTCACGGCCTCCTCGAGGTTGGCGTCGTCGAGGACGATCGACGGCGACTTGCCGCCGAGTTCGAGGGTCAGGCTCTTCAGCGTGTCGGACGCCTCACGCATGATGGTCTTGCCGACTTCGGTGGAGCCGGTGAAGGAGATCTTGGCGATGTCGGGGTGCCGGTTGATGGTGGTTCCGACGACGTCGCCACGGCCGGTGACGATGTTGAACACGCCCTTGGGCAGTCCGGCCGCGTGTAGCGCCTCGGTCATGACCCGGGTCTGGGTCGCGCTCATCTCGCTCGGCTTGATGACGGCGGTGCAGCCGGCGGCCAATGCGGTCGCGAGCTTGTCGGCGATGAAGAAGGCGTCGGAGTTCCATGGGCTGATCAGGCCGGCGACGCCGATCGGCGCCATCTCCACAACGGCGTTGCCGACCTGCCGGGTGAACTCGAATTCCTCCAGCGTCTTGATCATGTTGGCGAACGCGCCGAGGATTCCCTCGACCAGGAACGAGTTGCGCACGGGCCCGCCGTACTCCACCACCACGGCTTCCCGGATGTCCTCCAGTCGCGCGGCGACCGCGTCGTGCAGGCGGCGTAGCGCGTCGATCCGCTCTTCTCGCGAGGTCGCGGACCACGCGGGCAGCGCCCGCTTCGCGGCTGCGATGGCCGCCTCGGCGTCCACCTCGTCGGCGAGCTGAACCTGTCCGATCACCTGCCCGGTGGCGGGATTGTGCAGGTCGAAGAGTTCCGTGCCGTGCGGGGTTACGAATTCACCGTCGATGTAGATCTTGTTGATCACGTTGTTCGGCATGGTAATTGTTTTTCTCCACGGTTGTTCGCCGCCGGATCCAGCTTATCGGCGGGTGGTGTTTACATTGCGGCCGGCAGTGCGCGATACGTCGAGACTTCCGGCCCGATAAAAAACCTGGCCTATTCGGGCTGCGCCGAAGATGCCGCGCGCAACTGCTCGTCGTCGAACACGACCTCGACCAGCGGGCTGTGCGCGAACCACACGTCGAAGCTCTGGCGCTGGCCGACCCGCGCCGCGATGTCGGGGCGGTTCTGCAGGTCGAGCACTGCGGTGATCACGCGCCGCCGGGTCTGCTCGTCGACCGGCACCGCGGTGGCGGGCAGGTCGGCCGTGACACCGTGCTTCAGATGAACCATGAATCGCGGGTTGGCTCGCAGGTTCGCGTACCAGCTGCGGGGAACGGGCATGCCGGTCAGGTACCAGCGGCCGTCGACGCGGTGCAACCAGATCTCGTTGCGGCGGGGTATACCGCTGCGTCGGCCCAATGTCGTGATCTCGATCGTGCGCTCGGCCCGGGAAGAGTCCGGCCCGATACTGAGGGCGCGGACAACGGCGTCGTCCACGGTCATGGTCGACTCACCCGCACTTCGCGAAGAGGCAGGTGACCATTCCTGGTTCCCGGCCACCCCAGCTTGCGGTGCTTCACGTTCTCCCCCTTTGAACGGTCGGCGAGCCTGGTCGGTGATCGACCGTCGCCACTCGCCTCTTTCTTGTGGTGGTGGTTCCGGAATCCGTGGTGCGTTCCGGTATCTCCAATACAAGCAATGCCGCGACAACGGAGCTAGCGCGATCGTCTTTCGTCCCTGCACAATCCTCTTCGTCGCAGTGACTGTCAGGGCAGTGCGGCAGGGGCGGGCGCCGCGCCGCCACGCATGCGGGCCGCGTCGACGCTGGGCGGAGCGCCGAACTGGCGCCGGTACTCCCGGCTGAACTGGGACGGATTGTCGTATCCGACCCGGTGACCGACGCCGGTGACGTCATGCGGACGGCTGGCCAGCAGCAACCTCGCCGCCTGCAGCCGAAGCTTCTTCTGGAACTGGATAGGGGCCATCCCCGTTACCGCCTGGAAGTTCCGGTGGAAGGCAGGCACGCTCATCCCCGAGAGCCGTGCCACTTCCTCCACCCGGAACGGCCGGTTGTAGTTCTCCCGGATCCACTGCACGGCACGTCTGACATGCGCCAGGCTGCTGTCGGCCAGCCCGATCTGACGGACGATGTCACCCTGTTCCCCGGTCATCAACCGCCAGAGGATCTCCCGCTTCGCCAGCGGGACCAGCACTCTCCTGTCCGCTGGGCGGTCGAGCAGACGCAGTAGCCGCACGATCGCGTCGAGCAGTTCGTCCGGGGCCTCGGTGACCGCGATTCCCGGTCGTACGGCGCCAGCAGCCCTCGGTAGATCGCCCGGACCGGCCTGCAACAGCAGTTCCGCGATGGCGGCGGGATCCAGAGTCATCCCGAAGGCGAGCGCGGGATGACCCGGAACGGCATCGACGAATTGTCCTGTCACCGGAAGGTCGACCGAAGCGACGAGATACTGACCGGGGCCGTACTCGTAGACATGGTCTCCCACTGCCAGACGCTTGGTGCCCTGAGCGACGACCGCCAGCACCGTACCGGACATCGAGGATCCGGGCAGAACGGTATGGTCGGCTCTACAGATCCGGACACCATCGATGGCAGTGGTCAAGTCCGGACGCGCATGCCGTTTCAGCAGTTCAACGAGTTCGTCTGCGGGCATGTCACCAGTGCAGCACGGACCCCGCGCCGGCTGCCGTGCGGCGAAAGGATCGTGCAAGCATCGGAGAGTTACGTGCAACGTGGGGCGCACGGACCACCGCAGATTCAGACGGCCACGCGCGCTACGGGACAGTCGAGCTGGCCGCACGCCTGACGGGTCCCTTCGCCACCGCAGGCGACGTCAAGGCCGCGACAGAAGCCGCCCCGAGCGCGCCAGGGCTGGTCACCTTCACGGCCGCACCGGTTCGACCATCCAGTACGCCCGACGAACGCCCCGTCAGCACCATCGTGATCGGTCCCGAGGCCGAACCGGGCTACTACAACCTCGTCACATCCGTGGGCGGCGACGACCACACGGTGAGCAGCGGCAGCATCGTCCGCGTAGTGCCGAAGCCCTGAGTGCAGGGCCTCCGACGCGTGGTCGTCCAACAGCGAAAACACCTTTCGACATCGCTCATCGCCCGCCCACTGGCCGTGGGCCTTTTGCGGGCTGGATGCGAACCCGTCTCGCGGACTGTTCGCCGCGCACCGAATCGTCCCGCCCATACGGTCCCGGCATGATGCGGACGAACGATCACCTGACCATCCATCCCAAGATCCTCTACTTCGGCACGCCCGTAGTGCTGTTGAGCACCGAGAACGAGGATGGGACGAGCAACCTCGCGCCCATGTCGTCGGCCTGGGCGCTCGGCCAGGTCGTGGTGCTCGGCCTCGGGTCGGAGGGGCAGACCGCCCGGAACCTGCGCGAACGACCCGACCTTGTGATCAACCTGCCGAGCGCGGAGCAGTGGCCGGCGGTGGAGCGGCTCGCCCCGCTCACGGGCCGCGACCCGGTTCCGGACCACAAGCGGAGCGCGTTCCAGTACGAGCCGGCGAAGTTCGCCGCCGCCGGGCTGCGTCCGGAGCCGGCCGAGCTGGTACGACCGCAGCGGGTCGCGGAGTGCCCGCTCCAACTGGAGGCGCGGGCCGTACGGATCAACCCCGACCTGAACGGCGACTTCCTGATCGTCGAGGCGCACGTGCTTCGCGTACACGCAGATCCCACCATCGTCGTGCCCGGCACGGACCACGTCGCCCCCGCCGCGTGGCGCCCGCTGATCTACAACTTCCGGCACTACTTCAGCCTCGGCACTGAACTCGGGCACACCTTCCGGTCGGAGACGCCGGCGGCCGGAATGGCAGCCGAACGGTAGTGCCCCGGACGTGGCCGGAGCGCCTCGCTGGACGAGCATCAACGGCGGTCAGCGTTGGACGGCCCCGCCCGGCCTGTGAATCCAGGATGGGTTGTCAGCGGGTCGTACACCTGGTCAGCCGTCCGTCGTTGTCGGCGATCGTCGGCAGTAGCGGGCGGGTTTGGCTGTACGGATCGCTGTACGGCAGGGTCACCGCTGACCATCTGATCCGTAGCCTCGGCGAGGTGGTCCGATCCGTCCGGTTGACGGCCTGCGCCCATGTCTCATGCCGGTTGGCGTCCTGCCCGGTCCTGTCGAGTCCGAGCCTTTTGCTGTCACTCACTGCTGCCAGGATGTCCGCCGGACGGGTGGTCAACACGTACACGATCGCGTCGTGTCTGTCATCGTCCGGCAGCTTGGCGGCTCGGTCGGCCGCTTCCCGGCCCAGATGCAACCTCTCACTAACCCTGCTCCGACAAGAAGACGACCAAGGACAACTTCACATGGATGAAAGAAGGGAGCAGGATGCGGCCGGACCTCGAACGGGAGTACGTCGAGTACGTGACGGCGCGGATGCCCCGCCTGCATCGCACGGCGTACCTACTCTGCGCCGACGCGCACCAGGCGGACGACATCGTCCAAGCGACGCTCACGGCGCTCTATGTGAACTGGAAGCGAGCCGCCGCTGCCGAAAACCTCGACGGGTACGTGCATCGGATCATGGTGCGGCGCCACCTCGACGAGCGGCGGCGCGCGTGGTCGAAGGTGCTGCTCGGGGATCGCGTTCCGGAACCGTCCGCATCCGCAGAGCACGGTGTCGAGGAGCGAGACGCCCTGGTGACGGCATTGCGGTCGCTGCCCAAGGGCCAGCGGACAGTCGTGGTGTTGCGCTTCTTCGCTGACCTGTCGGTCGAGGCGACCGCAGAGGCGATGGGGTGCTCGACGGGCAACGTCAAGAGTCAGTGCTCCCGAGGTCTTGCCAGCCTGCGCGAAGCGCTTGGCGCAGGGCGTCTGGTCGCCACCGCGGAAGGAGCGAGGGGTTGATCATCAACGAGGAACAGGAGCTGCGGGACCGGCTGCGAGCGGTCGCCGTGCCACCCAGTCGCATCGAGATGGACGCGCTGGTCCGCGCCGGGCGTCGGCGCGCCTTTCGCCGCCGATCAGCACAGGCGTCCGGGGGCGTGGCGCTGGTCGCAGCCGTGCTGCTGGCGGCTCCGTCGATCCTGACACGAGCGGAGGCGCAGACGGCCGTCGAGGCGGGTGCGGCCCCGGCCAGCGCTTCGGCGCGAGCAACCGCACCCGCTCGCCAGGCCGTTCAGTGCCGGATGACGGAACTGCCCGTGCCGTCCGGGATGAAGAGGGTCGAGGTCGTCGGCGTCGATCCGACCGGCAGATACTTCGTGGGGAACAACGTCGTCGGGCAGAACTACCGGCCGATCCTGTGGACCGACGGGCAACCGCAGGCACTGTCGGTGCCGGGCACGTCGGTCCAGGTGACCGCCGTCAACGCCAGCGGCGTCGTGGTCGGCCTGGTGTGGAACACCAAGGAGGAGTACGTCTTCCGCTACCACAATGGCGCGTACACGAGGCTGCGCACCCCGCCGGGGCACTGGAAGCCCTACCCGGAACCGGCGATCAACGCTGCTGGCGACATCATCGTCAACGTCGAACCGCGCGGCAAGATCGAAGGCGAGGACAGTATCGTCCTGCTCTGGAAGGCCGGCTCGACGACCCCGGTCACGCTGCCGCTTCCGGCCGGCGCCAACGCCTACGACATCACCGACGACGGCACGATCGTCGGCGCGATGTACAAGGACGGCCACGCCAACACGGCGTACGCCTGGGACCAGCAGGGCAACGGCCGGAAGCTGGAGGTGCCGACCGGCCAGACCGCAGCCGCATACGCGGCACAGGGCGACTGGGCGACGGGCGGCCTGTGGCCGTCCAAATCCGCCGGCGGTGGCCGCGGCCCAGCAGGTCCACCTGGTCCTGCCAGCGCGCTGTGGAACCTCCAGACCGGCGAGGTGATCAATCTTGGGACGCAGGGACCGGGCGAGGCGGTAAACGCCTCCGCCTGGGTCGTCGCCAGTGGCTCCGTGCTGCGTGACGGTGCCACTGTCGACCTTGCTGTGCCCAACGGGCAGACCAGCAGCGCGGTCGCCGTGTCCGACAGCGGGCTGGTCGTCGGGCAGGCGCTGACCAGTGGCCGCGACGACGATCAGAACCTCGGGCCGCGCATGTGGCGTTGTTGACACGACGACCGTGAGGAAGGTGCGACCGGGGCGGGCGACCGTCACCGGCCGCACCGCCTGACGGAATCGAACCGTCGACCTACGCATCACGAGATCTGATTGACTACCGCGCCGACCTGGGCACACGGCGGTCTAGCAGCGGAAATGACTCTCGACATCTCGCGCCACTCCCCACCGTCCGTCGACCTCTTGCGGACTAGATGCGGACCGCTCGCCCCGGGCTCGGGTACGCGTGGCGGGGGCGGTGAAGCGGTCGAAGACCTCGCCGGTCGTCGCCAGGTCCCGCCAGTTGCGCCTGCGGTCACAGGCGCCGTACAAGTAGACGAGGGCCTCGGCGTCGTCCCCGATGAGATCTCGCACCTGCTTCCGGTCGGTCCAGTCGAGCATCGCGAGGTCGAAGCCCCCCCGGTCCCGTAGACAGCGTGGGCGAGGCCGGCGATCTGCGTTTCCACGTCCGACCCGAGTGTGGCAAGGCGCTCCTGCACACGGCACAGGTGCGCGTAGAGCGTGCCGCCCGGATGCTCGATCGCCTCAGCGCCAACATCTACGTAGCCAGGCGCGTATCAGCGCCGACACTCATGGGTTCGACCCTAAGCACGGACGCGTCGGCGGGCTGTTCCTCCTCTTGCCCGATTCGTCAAAGGACCCCACTGCCGCGGCGGTTAGACCTCATGGCAAGGTCCATCGCCGCCGCAGTCACCAGCACGGCGACTGCGCCGAAAGCACGCCAACAAGACTCACAGATGTGAATCAATGCACCACCCCTTCCACTCCGGAAATCGAGACGGTTGAGTCAGGGGTATGGCTCGAATCGCGTACGACAGCGTTAGCGCGGCGGCGTACGAGGCGACCCGCCACCTCACCGACGACGGACTCGCGGCTTGGCGGGAGGCGATCACCCGGCACCTCGGTCCCCGCCCCGGGATGCGGCTTCTCGACTTGGGCTCCGGCACCGGCAGTTGGGCGCAGGCCTTCACCAACTGGTACAAGGGCGTCGATGTCGTCGCGGTCGACCCGTCCGAGGCGATGCGCGCCCGCTCGATGTACCAGCCCGTGGCTTCCGGCGACGCCGCGCACATCCCGCTCGACGACGACAGCGTCGACGGCGTCTGGATTTCCACCGTCATCCACCACGTGCCCGACCTTGCCGCCGCGGCCCACGAAGTGCGCCGGGTCCTGCGCCCCGGCGCTCCGCTGCTGATCCGCTCCGCGTTCGCCGGCCGGCACCAGGCGATCACCCTCTTCCGATACTTCCCGGAAGCCGTCCGCGTGCTCGACACCTACCCCAGCGTGGCCGACGTTGAGAGCGCCTTCGCCGCCGCCGGCTTCACCACCGTCGCCTGCGAACAGGTTCCGCAGACCACCGCTGCGTCCCTGCACGAGGCCGCCACGACGCTACGCCGCGAGGCGCACACCCCCCTGCATCTGATCAGCGACGATGACTACGCCGCGGGCCTTGCCCGACTTCGCCGAGCGGCGAGGATCGACACTGAACCAGTCATCGACGCCCTGGACCTGCTCGTGCTGCGCTGATCGCCCCCGACGTCACTGAAGCACGCTGTGCCGCCCTGAGCCAGGTCGCCATGGGCTACTTAGCCATTCGTCACTCACGCCGGCGCAAGCGCAAATTGACCGCCGGATAGTTGTGGATCATCTGGCCGGGCACCGTGCCTCAGAGGCAGATCCAGCAGTAGATGCTTTCGCCACTCGTGCATGCTCTGCGGGCCAACCCAACGAACTCCCGCAGACGCGACAGCATGACCTCCGGCTGCGTGTCGCTGTAGTGGGACAGCTCCTCGATGTGTGACCACCGCTCGGCCAGACCCGGCAAGCGGTCATCGGGGATTTCGGCAAGAGCGTCCCGGGCGCGCTCACTCAGTACGACGACCCAGGGTCCTTCGTACTCAGGGTCCTCACCAGCGCCGTCCGGCCAGATAAGTCGTTCCCCGATCAGGTCGGTGGCCCATGGCACGTCGAGAGCGAACGAGACGACCTTGCCGAGGACTACGGGCGGATCAATGCCATTGCCGTCCACGGCATCCGCGACGGGGGAATCTCCCTCTCGCACCGCAGGGCCGCCATCGGTAGCAGCCATCAGCTTTGCGACAGCCTCGTCGTCAGAAGCGCGGAAGTAGTCGTAAAGAACACCCACAGAAGCCTCCCGCTCCCCCGCTACGCCGCGACCTGTAGGCGACCGAGAGAACATACAGCCCCGTCGCCAACGGAGGTGGATCTCCTCGTCTGGCAGTCGTAGACCGTCCAGCCTCCCCCGATGGGCACAAGGCGGAGCCGCCCTACCGGACGAGCGACCTCGGCCGCGATCGGGGAAGCTGGTAGCCCTTGCGGTGCCCGGCGACGTGATCCGCGACTGACCGTCTGTTCGAGCAAGACCTGGACCAGGTGGCGGAGCGCCTCGACCGGGCGGCGGATCGTGTAGCGGACTCGGTGCGGAACGACGGCGTTGGTCCGGACCTCGACGTGGTGCGTCCGGGTCGGTCGGCTGCGTTGTTGATCAGGGGAAACAGGTGGTGGGGCGGGCGGGACTCGAACCCGCGACCGAGGGAATATGAGATCAAGTTGCCGGCCCCGTTGACCTGGACGCATGGGGGTCCAGCAGCGGAAATGGCTCCCGGCATCTCACACCACTCCCCCGCCGTCCGTCGACCTCTTGCGGACCAGACGCGGACCGCTCGCCTGTCGCGGCGGCACCAAGCGGCGCATCCCTTAGCTCGCCCTGTCAGTCGTAGTCGCGCTCGCATGACGCGTATAGAGAGAGGACCGCTAGACGGCCAGACGCCACGAGGGCACGCTCGTCGGCGGGCAACTCCGTGAGGTTCCATTCGTCACGGGGTTCGCGGTCACGCTGGTACCGATAAACCACTACCCGACACGGACCGCTCGCCTCGCTGGCTCCTTCACCCTCCAGGAGCCGATCCCAGACTGCAAAGGATCCATCGGTGGGCTGAAGGGCGAGCGCAGGGCCTGAAAAGACCTGACCCAGTTCGATGTCGCTCGGGCCGACATAGATGTACTCCAGATTGCAGTTGCAGTTACCCTGGCCGCCCTCACCCACTCGGCGGTACGCGGGGTCCACCTGCACCTGGCTCAGATACTCACGAGCGTGCTTTGGGCCGTCTGGCAGCAGTAGTACAAGCGCCCCAAGGCAGCCGAGCAGCCCTAGCATCAACGAGCCGGCCGAAGCGCATGCAATGGCGATCCAGGCCCGTTTGCCTCGGCTCATGGCTCGCCCCTTCTCGCTGGCCACGGGGGACACTACTGGAATGTTGGCCATCGAAGCTGTCCTCGTCGGGCAGTCGTAGAGCGGCGATCGCCTCATGAGTTCCGGTCGCTCGCCCCGGCCGACGATGGAGGCGAAGTACCTGGCGCGGTCGCGGCGTCCGAGGTAGGCGCTGATGGCTGCGGCGGAGCTGTTGCTGACGATGGCGAGGGCTCGTCCGGTGGCGACGCACACCCTGACAACGTCGAAGAAGCCGATCGTCGTCTCCGCGGTGGTTGCGGCTTCGACCTCGGCTGCCTCAAGGGCTGCGCTGATGGTGGCGACCAGCTGGGGCGCGAAGGCGGTGGTCGCGCGGAGCAGTTCCAGCGGTCGTCCTGGCCGCGCAGTTCGTTGGGCAAGTCGAAGTCACGGCCTTGCCACTGGCTGGTGCCAGCTCGCCGGACTGCGGCCGTGGGGCGAGCTGGCAGCGCTTCGCGTGCGGCGGGTGGACCTGGTGAAGCGGCGGCTGCTGGTGGCGGAGTCGGTGACGGAGGTCAACGGTCGGGCGGTGTTCGGTACGCCGAAGACACACCAGCGCCGGTCTGTGCCGCTTCCCCGGTTCCTGGTCGAGCCGATGGCCGCGTAGATCGCCGGCCGTTCCGCTGGCTGGTATCACCTCCCCGACCGGCGAGGTGTTGCGCAACAACAACTTCCGCCGCCGGGTCTTCGATCGGGCTGCGGAGTCCGTCGGTCTCGCTGGCCTGACACCGCACGAGCTACGGCACACGGCGGCCAGTCTGCCGGAGGCCGAGGGCGCCAACGTGAAGGCGGTGCAGCGGATGCTCGGGCACGCCTCGGCGGCCATGACGCTGGACGTGTACGCGGACCTCTTCCAAGACGACCTGGACCAGGTGGCCGATCGCCTCGACCGGGCGGCGGGTCGTGCTGCTGCGGACTCAGTGCGGACTGAGGGTGTCGGTCCGGATCTTGACGCGGTTCGCTCGGGTCGTCGACGGCATGGCTGACCAGCGTGTTTACCTGGTGGGGCGGGCGGGACTCGAACCCGCGACCGAGGGATTATGAGTGGCCTTCGTGGCGGAGACTGCGCCCACTAGCTGCAACTACAGCCACAGTCGAGGCGACTCCCCAGCACTGCAACCACTTGAACCACCCTCGCTTCGCACCACAAGCGGCACCACGCGCTCTATGCCGATCAGTCGATCCCATGAGAACCTGAATCGTTCGCGTGATCGCACGACTACCTACGGCTATCTCCGCTGGAGGCGCGCATGGCCCAGATGTCGCTCTTCGGTCCCAGTGAGGCCGGACCTGACCCGAAGCCGGCCGACGACCGCACTGTGCGGCTACAGCTCCTGATCACTGTGAAGGCTGCACCGAACCCCTCAGAGAAGTACGGAGAGACCGTCTGCGTAGCGGGGCTGCGGACGGACGTGCTGCGGCCGACGTGGGTTCGCCTCTACCCGATCAACTTCCGGCATCTCGACAGTGACGAGGCGTTCAGGAAGTACGACATCGTCTCCGTTGACGCCAAACCGGCACGGCAAGACCAGCGGCGCGAAAGTTGGAAGCCAATCATGGAGCGGATTCAGAAGGAGCGGCATCTCGACGGCTGGAGGTCGCGGCAGCCGTTGCTTGACCCGGCTATCGAGGATTCGATGTGCCGCCTCAACCGCGACGCTCAGGAGCGCGCTGACGCGCAATCGCTGGCACTCGTGCGTCCCAAGGAGGTTCGTGCTCTCAAGGTCACGCCGCACCCTGGCTGGACCGCTGACGAGCAGCGCAAGATCGAGGCTTACGCGAGTCAGCCCGACCTCTTCAGCGGCCGGAGCAGATCCCCGCTACAGGCGCCCCGCTACAGGGCGGCGTACCACTACCGCTGCCACGAACGCGGGTGCAACGGACACAAGCAGCACGTCATCGACTGGGAGTTGGTAGCGCTACAACGCCGGCTCGCCGGCCACTCGGATGCCGCACTGAAGGAAGCCCTGGAGGCCAAGTTCCTGGGAGAGATGTGCTCGCCGAACCGTGATGTCGCCTTCTACGTTGGCAACCAAGCCAAGCGCGTTCACGTTTTCAGCGTGCTGGGCGTGTACTGGCCGAAGCGATAGGCATCCGGTCTTCGAGCGCGCGCATCACGACCTGGCGGTGGCACCGACTCTCATCCGCCTCGAAACAGAGCAGCGCCACCAGCTCACGTTGCGCTGTCTCGGCGAGCGCGTCGAGCGCCGCCAGGGACTCAGCGTGGCGCAACCGAGAGGCGTACACCGCCCGCGCAGATCGCAACTCCTCGGAGTTGCCGCCGAAGCCGGGGCGGTTCTCCTTCGGATTACCAAGCTCCCGACGGTGCTCGTAGACGATGCCTTGCGTGGCGAGCGCCTGACTGAGGGCTGACTTGCTGAAGCCACGCTTGCGAGAGATCGGCGTCATCCGGACATCGACTAAGCGCGTGACGCCCATGTCCGCCAGGCCGGTCACGAACTCATCGATGGAGCGACCCTCGTAGCCGACACCCAGGATACCGGCCCGGTGACTCACAGCTAAGGTGACGCTCATCAGAACACCCTTTCATGACCCGTCCGCCAAGACCATCGGGACGGCCAAGAAATGTGCCGCCCTGCACAGCTTCGAACGGAAGCAACCGAAGAAGGGCAACGGGTTGACTCACGGCCTCTCAGCGGGCCGGCCGCGCGGGTCGGTCGCGGTGGTCGGTGCTCGTTGCGGGAGAGGCTGAACCATCTCCGCATCTCCGCATCTCCGCAAACATGGCCGCGAGCTGGGCAAATGCTTGCGGAGATGCGGAGTACTGGCTAAGGGAGATCTCCGCAAGAGCCGTTCATCTCCGCAAGATCGTGCGGAGATGCGGAGATCGATGTTTCCTGATGGTCTGATCTCTGCAGCCTGTCTCTCCTGGTGGTGGTGGGTTGCTGCGGAGTTGCGGAGTTGCGGACGAAGTGCTGGACGTGGAGGCGTCGACGCGGCAGGGGTACGTCAAGAAGCTGAACAAGCACGTACGGCCGTTGCTCGGCAAGCTGCCGGTCGAGCAGCTGATCGACGGTGGCACGGGTACGGGGATTGCGCCGGTCGTCTACCTGAGCGAGGAACCGGGTACGCGACTTCTCAGCTTCCTTCCGCGCCGTCGGGCCGGCCGGGATGGTCTCGGTGAGGTAGTGCCGCTTCTTCGTGATCGGGTCAATGCCCGCGTAGACCTTCACCCTGAGTGAGCCGCTCGGCGACTCTTCGATCTCGCCTCGTTGACGCTTCACGCGCCCGGATGCGGTCGCCATGGGGCGACCGTAGCGCGTTCGCACCACGAGTAGCACCACGGGAAGGTCGCGGATCTAGCGTTATACCTGGTGGGGCGGGCGGGACTCGAACCCGCGACCGAGGGATTATGAGTCCCCTGCTCTAACCGGCTGAGCTACCGCCCCGGCACCGCGCGGATCTTATCCTGGCCGGTCGATCATCGGCCAGGGGCGGAACCAACGCTGTCGCTCATCGGCATCGCCGGTGCAGCAGCACGATGGGCAACGCGAGGATAACAGCGTGCAGCCTGCCCGCCGGGGCGACGCCCCATAACCGGTCCTCGTCGCTCCGGCCGCCGCCGGAACGAGCCGGGACGGCCGGGTTCGGAACGAGCCGGACGGCCGCCGCCGGGACGAGCCGGAACGGCCGGCGCCGCGCGCATCCGGATCGGGCCGTCGACGCTCACGTCCCGCCGTCCCGGAGTTGCCTCAGCACCGCGCCCGCGGCCCGCCAGCCGCTCGTCAGCGCCCCCTGGATGGACGGGCTGTCCCGGTGGTCACCGGCCACGAAGAGCCCGTCGCCGAGCGCCACCGGCTTGCGCAGCCGCCCCTGCGGCGGCGGTGCGGCGGGCAGCGCCTGGGGAACGGTGACCGTGCTCAGGTGCGTCCAGTCGGCTGTGGAGCGACCGTAGAGCCTATCCAGTTCCAGTCGTACGGCCGGCTCGGGTGGGGGCGTCGGACCGACCACCGAGGTGGCCACCAGGTGCCGCCCGGCCGGCGCGTACGTGGGCGCGGCCCGGCTCGCGACCACCGTGTTGGTGATCAACTCACGACGATCGCCGTCGAGGAGCAGGATCGGCTCGTCGACCGGGGGCTGGTCGGTGCTGTGGTAGTAGGTCGTGTAGCTGTGCATGCGTACCGCTCTCAGCGCCGGCAGCAGCGTGGCGGCCGCCGGCGGGTCGACGGCGACCACGACGGCACGGCAGCGGATGTCGCCGGCCTGGGTGCGGACCCGCCGGGGAGCGACCTCGGCGACCGGGGTGTCCAGGTCGATGAGGTCGGCCGGCAGCGGTGCGGCGACCGCCCGCGGCAGCGCTGCCATACCCTCGGCGGGCAGACCGTTGCGGCCGCGGGCGAACGAGCGGAGCACCATCGCGAAGACCCGGCTGGAGGTCTCCAGTTCCCGGTCGATGAGGACGCCGGAGAGGAACGGGCGGATCAGCTCCTCGATGAGTGCGTCGGAGAGCCCGGCGCGGCGCAGCGCGACCTCGGTGGTGGTCTCCGGCGCGTCGAGCAGCCGACCGGCGGGCAGGGTGGCGCAGCCGGCGGCCAGCCCCGCGAACCGGAGCCGGTCGAGCAGTGTGCCGACCCCGGCGAACGCGGTGCCCGGCGCGCCGACCGGTTCGCGTAGCGGGTTGACGAGCCGGACCAGCCGGTCACCCTTGCGGACCAGCACACCGGAGGTGAAGTACCCGAGTCGCAGGCTGTTCACGTCGAGCAGGGCGCCGAGCCGCGGGTAGGCGGTGTTGAGCACCTGGAAGCCGCGGTCCAGCAGGTAGCCGTCGACCTCGTCGGTGGCGATCCGGCCGCCGAGCCGGCCACCGGCCTCCAGCAGGCGCCAGGGCACGCCCGCACGGTGCAGCCGGCGGGCGGCCGCGAGGCCGGCCAGCCCGCCCCCGACGATGACCACGTCCGTCTCAGCCAGTGTCACGGCGTCCCTCCGCACGGCTCGTCCGGGCCAGTCGGCCCGGCCACCAGATGGTCGGACCAATGTCGTACGCGAGCGCGGGCACCAGCAGCGAGCGCACGACGATGGTGTCGATGAGTACGCCGACCGCGACCGCGGTGCCCAGCTCGACCAGGACCACGAGGGGCAGCACGGTGAGCGCGGAGAACGTCGCGGCGAGCACGATGCCGGCGGAGGTGATCACGCCGCCGGTGACCGCGAGGCCGGCCAGGACGCCGGCTCGGGTGCCGCGCCGCACCGACTCCTCGCGGACCCGGCTCATCAGGAAGATGTTGTAGTCGATGCCGAGGGCGACCAGGAAGACGAAGGCGAAGAGCGGGAACGCGGCGTCTACGCCGGGGAAGTCGAAGACGTGGCGGAACAACACGCCGCAGAGCCCGAGGGTGGCCGTGAACGAGAGCAGCACCGTCGCGATCAGCAGGAGCGGGGCTAGCAGGGCGCGCAGCAGCAGGGCCAGGATGACGGCGATGACCGCCAGCACGACCGGGATGATGACGTTCTGGTCCCGCTCGGCGGCGGCGGTGATGTCCACGTTGGTGGCGGTGAAACCGCCGACCAGGGCGTCCGCGTCGGGTACCCGGTGCACCGCCGCGCGCAGGTCGCGGATGGTTCGCTCCGCGCCCACGCTGTCCGGCGGGTCGGTGAGCGTCGCCTCGAGCTGGATCCTGCCGTCGACGACCAACGGCGGGCCGGGTGGCCCGGAACCCGCCGTCCGCTCGCGGGTGACCGGTCCGACGTCGGCCACCCCGCGGGTGCCCTGGGCCGCCTCGGTGACCTGTCTCGCGGCGGCCTGGTTGGCGATGATCGTGGCCGGGCTGCCGGTGCCGGCCGGGTAGTGCCGGGCGATCACGTCCTGCCCGGCCACCGAGTCGGTGCGTTTGGTGAACAGGTCGGACTGGCCCAGCGTCGTGGTGCCGAGTTGGGTGAGACCGATCGCGAGCACACCCAGCCCGACGGCGGTGATCAACCAGACGGGGCGGGCGCGGCGGGCCACGAAGCCGGCGATCCGGCTCCAGATGCCGTGCCCGATCTGCGCGGCGGCCGGGTCGTACCGGGGCCGCCGCGGCCAGAACGCCCACCGACCGCCGAGCACCAGCAGCGCGGGCAGGAACGTGAGCATCACCAGCAGGGTCGCGGCGATGCCGACGGCGGCGACCGGGCCGAGCGCCCGGTTGGAGTTCAGGCTGGAGAGCAGGAGGCAGAGCAGACTCAGGATGACGGTGCCGCCGGAGGCGATGACGGCCGGGGCCGCGCCCCGCCACGCGGCGCGCATCGCGTCCCACGATCGCTCGTGCCGGTGCAGTTCCTCGCGATAGCGGGCCACCAGCAACAGCGCGTAGTCGGTGCCGGCGCCGAAGACCAGCACGGTGAGGATCCCCTGTGCCTGCCCGTTGAGGGTGACCAGGTCGGCGTCGGCGAGCAGATAGACGAAGAGCGACGCCAGGGCGTACGACATCCCGGCGGCGAGCAGTGGGAAGACCCAGAGCACCGGGCTGCGGTAGACCACGAGCAGGATCACCAGCACCACGCAGAGGGTGACCAGCAGGAGCGCCCCGTCGATGCCGGAGAAGACCTCGATCAGGTCGGCGAGCAGGCCGGCCGGGCCGGCGACGTCCACGGTGAGCCCGCCACCACCGTCGCCGGTGATGTCGCGCAGTTGTTCGACGACCGTGCCGATCCGTTCTCCCTCGGCGTCGTCGATCGGTACGACCACCTGCAACGCCTGCCCGTCCGCGCTGGGAATGGGCGGCGGCAGCGGCCCGACCACGCCGGGGACCTGGGCGAAGCGGGCGGCGTCGGCGCTCACCTTACGTTTGTCCGCCTCGGTGAGGCCGGTGGCGCGTTCGTAGACGACGAGGGCGGGCGTCGTCTCCCGCTGGATGAATCCGCGGGAGAGCTCCTGGGCCCGGGTGGCTTCCGCGTCGGCGGGAAGGAACGCGGCGTTGTCGTTCGTCGCCACGTCGGAGAGCCGTCCCGAGTACGGGCCGGCGAGCCCGCCGACGACCAGCCACGCGAGCACGACGACGAGCGCGACCAGTGTTGCCCGGCCGCGACCCAGCGCTCCGGACATCCGCCCCCACCCGTGAGTCGACGTACCGACGGACGTAGGCGATCCCTGTCGCCGGCACCGCTCATCCTGCCCGGCCGACCGGGCATTTTCGGGTGAAACGGACCAAATATCATCAACACCGCGCGCTCTTCGGACATGCCGGACGCCCGGGCGCGGAAGGCCCGCCGCAGCGGCCGCACGTGGGGTGGGACACGGTCGCCATCGGCCGCGACGGGAACGACAAACGCCCGCCGGCAGGACCGACGGGCGCTTCGAGTGGCTCCCCCGATTGGACTCGAACCAATAACCTGCCGGTTAACAGCCGGCTGCTCTGCCAATTGAGCTACAGGGGACTGCCGTTGCCCGGTTCCGGATCTCTCCGGCCCCGTGCGACGGAGACAAGAGTACAGGATTCCCGGGGGTGTTGGTCCAGGGGGTTACCGTCCCGAGCACGCGGGCGTTCGGGCGGGTGGCAGAATCGGCAAGTCGGACAAATCGCCATCAGGGCACAAGCAGGTATGAGCGCGGAGCAGGATGGGTAGTTAGCTGGACGACAGGACGCAGGCGCGAGTTGGTCGTACCGCCGGGAGTGAGCTCGGCGGACGACGGCGCGTCAGGTACGGAAGGAGCCGCCATGCGCGGAAAACTGATGTTTCTTGGCGGGCTGGCTGCGGGCTTCGTCCTGGGCGCCCGTGCCGGCCGGGAGAAGTACGAAGAGCTGATGATGCGGGGCCGTAAGGTGCTCGACCACCCCACCGTGCAGGAGGCGGCGGGCGTCGCGCAGGCCCAGGCGACCCGGCTCTACAGCGAGGGCAAGGACAAGCTCGGCCAGACCAAGCTGGGCGAGAAGCTGACCGGCAACGGCAGCAAGCACGGCTTGACCGCTGCCGACGACGCCTTCGCCGGCTCGCCGGCCACCGTGGGCGCGAAGTCCGGCCCGAACTCGGCCAGCGGTGGTGCGGCCGCCGGCTCGACCACGTCCAAGCCATCCGGCTCGGGCAGCACCCTCTGATAACAGCGCGTACGGACCCGGCCGCCATTCTGGCGGCCGGGTCTGTGACGTGTCCACGCATGTCAGATGGTTCGGCCGGAACCCTGACGACTTTCTCCGATTGAAGCAAAAGTTCGGCCGCATAGACGAAAACTTTTGGCGCTCGCCTCTTCTATTCAGTGTCGGGCACCAATATCGTCCTGCATAGAACCTGGCCAGGCTCTCGGTACTCCCGCGACCTCCTCAGCGACGTCACGACGCTGAGGCGGACCCGCCCGACCAGAGCGAGGTTCGATGCGCAGACCCATCGGCCGAAGAGCCGCCACCTACCTGAGCCTTCTCACCCTCGTCGGCGCGACGCTCGTCGCGACCGAACCGCACTGGGCCGCACCGGCACAGGCCGCACCGGCCCCAGACAGCAACGGCATCCAATACAAGGTGCTCGTCTTCACCCGGTCCGCGAACGGCGACCACGCCGCAACCGCCGCCGGCGTGGAGGCGATCCGGGAACTCGGCAAAGACCGCCGGTTCACCGTGGAGGTCACCGACGACGCCCGGAAGTTCGACGAGCCGCATCTCAAGCAGTTCCGCACCGTGGTGTTCCTCAACACCTCCGGCGACGTCCTCGACGACGACCAGCAGGCCGCATTCGAGCAGTACTACCGCGACGGCGGCGGATTCGTCGGCGTGCACTCCGCGATCGAGGCGGAGCCCGGCTGGGCCTTCCTCGACAACGTGCTCGGCACGCGGGCCGTCGGTGCCCCCACGCCGCCCAGCGCCGCCAGGGTGACGGTCGCCGACCGGGTGCACCCGGCGTCCGCACCGCTGCCGGAGCGGTGGGACACCACCGACCGGTGGTACAACTTCGCAGCCAACGTCCGGGGTGTCTCGCACGTCCTGGCCACGGTGGACGAGAAGACGTACAGCGGCGGCAGCATGGGCTTCGACCATCCGATCACCTGGTGCAAGGACTACCAGGGCGGTCGTTCGTTCTACACCGGACTCGGCGCCACTCCGGAGAGCTACGGTGGCGCCGACCTGCGGGCCCACCTCGCCGGAGCGATCCAGTGGGCGTCCGGAACCACGAACGGCGACTGCGGTGCGACGGTGTTGGCCAATTACCAGATGACGGTCATCGGCGCGCAGCCGAACGTGAACGAGCCGATCGGCTTCGACGTGCTGCCCGACGGCCGGGTGATCCAGACCGACCGCCGTGGCGGCGTACGGCTGCACGACCCGGAGACCAACACGACCAGCGTGCTGGCGCAGATCCCGGTCTACACCCACAGCGAGGACGGGATGTACGGCCCGGCGATCGACCGGGACTTCGCCACCAACAAGTGGGTCTACCTCTACTACGCGCCGCCACTGAACACGCCGACCGGCGGCGCGCCGACCACGAGCACCGACCCGGCGACCTGGGACCCGTGGAAGGGCTACTTCCAGCTCTCCCGGTTCAAGTTCGTCGACGGCGAGACGCCGAGCCTGGACGTGGCGTCGGAGCAGAAGATCATGCAGGTGCCGGTGGACCGGGGCGCCTGCTGCCACGTGGCCGGTGACATCGCCTTCGACTCCCACAACAACCTGTGGCTGGTCACCGGTGACGACACCCCGGCCGGCGGCGGCGGGTCCGGTGGCTTCTCCCCGCACAACGACTCGGTGAGCGCCACCGGCGTCTACCAGGCGCCGTTCGTGGACGCCCGGCGCAGCTCGGCCAACACCAACGACCTGCGCGGCAAGCTCCTCCGCATCACCGTCGCGCCGGACGGCAGTTACACGGTGCCGGCGGGAAACCTCTTCCCCGAGGCGCAGGACCCGGGCGACAAGACCCGGCCGGAGATCTACGCGATGGGCTTCCGGAACCCTTTCCGGCTCACCCTTGACAAGGACGACCGCGCCTACGTCACCGACTACTCACCGGACTCCTCGACCCCGGCGGTCGGGCGAGGGCCGGCGGGCACCGGCCGGATGATGGTGGTCGACAAGCCGGCCAACTACGGCTGGCCGATGTGCGTGCAGCCGAACCTGCCGTACATCGAGATGAACTGGACCACCAACCCGATCTCCCCGGTCGCGCCGTTCGACTGCGCGGCACCGCGGAACACCTCGCGGCACAACACCGGCCTGACCGACCTGCCCGCGGTGGAGAAGTCTGAGCTCTGGTACTCGTTCCAGGCACCGACCCCGTGCCCGGAGTCCTACCTGTCCACCCCGACGCAGACCTGCCCCGTGCTCTTTCCCGAGTTGGGCACCGGCGGGGTTGGGCCGCACGGCGCGGCACGCTACGACTTCGACCCGGAGCTGAGGTCGGAGACGAAGTTCCCCGCGTACTTCGACGGCTCGATCTTCTTCGGCGAGTTCACCCGGGACACGCTCAAGGAGATCCGGCTGGACGGCCAGGGCGACATCCTGAAGATCAACGACGTGCTGAACTGCGGCCAGGGGCCGAGCACCCCGGCGAAGCCGTTCCTCTGCGACAACCCGATGGACATGAAGTGGGGTCCGGACGGCAACTTCTACCTGCTGACGTACGGGGACGGGTTCTTCAACGTCAACCCGGACGCGGCGATGCTGAAGTTCAGCTACGTCAAGGGCCTGCGGGCGCCGACCGCGGTGGTCGCGGCCGACCGCACCAACGGCGTCGCGCCGCTGACCGTCAACTTCAGCAGTGAGGGGTCGAAGGACCCGGACCCGGCGGACTCCATCACGTTCGCCTGGGACTTCGACGGCAACGGCACCACCGACTCCGTCGACCCGAACCCGACGCACACCTACACCGCCAACGGCGTCTACACCGCCCGGCTCACGGTGACCGACTCCAGCGGCAAGACGGCGTCGGCCAACACCACGATCACGGTCGGCAACACCGCGCCCACGGTCACCGTCGACACCCCGCTGGAGGGTGGCTTCTTCAGCTGGGGTGACTCCATCCCGTGGTCGGTGACGGTCACCGACCCGGAGGACGGACCGGTGGACTGCGCCAAGGTCGAAGTGACCTTCGTCCTCGGTCACGACAGCCACGGCCACGGCGAGGCCAACCAGTTCGGCTGCTCGGGCGTGCTGCCCACAGATCCGGACGACGCCTCGCACGGCGGATACATCTACGGCGTGGTCAGCGCGACCTACACGGACCGGGGGGCCAACGGGCAGCCCGCGCTGACGACCGTGGACCAGCAGGTCATCCAGGACAAGCGGCAGGAGGTCGAGTTCGCTGCCGACCAGTCCGGCACCACGGTCGGCACCAGCGCCGACAGCGGTGGCGGGCAGCAGCGCGGCAGCCTCGACCCGGGCGACTGGATCGCGATCAACGGCACGGTGAACCTGCTCAACATGCAGTCGGTCACCCTGCGTACCTCGGGTGGCAGCGCGGCCACCGCCGGGCAGCCCCGGTTCGGCGTCGAACTGCGGCTGGACTCGCCCACCGGCCCACTGCTGAACACCGCCGTGATCAACGCGACCAGCGGCAACAACGCCTACACGAGCACCACCGTCCCGATCACCGACCCGGGTGGCGCGCACCGGCTCTACCTCCGGTTCACCACTGTCCCCGGCGGCCCGACCAGCGGTTTCGGAAACCTGAACTGGATCGAGTTCGCCGGTCAGGGCATCGGCGTCACCCCGTGACGCCGGGGTCGCGGGGCCGCCAGGGGCGGCCCCGCGGCCACCGCCCACCGTCCGCAACACCGGAAACCAGCACCGAGAGAGGCAGCAGCAGATGAACAGTCAGCACGGAATGAGTCGTCGCCGGATGCTCGGCGCCCTGGCCGGCGTCGCCGGCGCGGCCGCCGTCGGCGCCACCGGCCTGGGCACCCCGGCCGTCGCCGGCAACGGCCTGCTCGTCCCGACCGGCAAGCGCGGCATCATCCTCTACAGCGTCCGGGACCGGATCAGCGCGGCCCCGGACGCCACGGGTGTGCCGTACGGTTTCGAGCGGGTGCTCGCCCGACTCGCCGAGATCGGCTACAAGGAGGTCGAGTTCGCCGGCTACACCCAGCACACCTCGATCCTCGGCCGGCAGATCACGCCGGAGGAGATTCGCAAGATCCTCGACGACAACGGGCTGCGCGCCAACGGCTCGCACGCCTCCGTCCCCGGCACCGTCAACCCGACCACCATCGCCCAGTTCGAGCAGACCCTCGACACCGCCGAGATCCTCGGCATGACCCACATCGGCACGGGTAGCGACCCGACCGGCAGCAACTACAAGGCCGACTGGGACGCCGCCGTCGACCGGTGGAACACCTTCGGCGAGATGGCCGCCGCCCGTGGGCTCAAGCTGTACACGCACAACCACGACGCGGCGTACGACTTCCTGCGCGACAGCGGGCCGCTGGACGCCCAGGGTCGCCCGACCCGGTCCTCCGGCGTCCGAAAGCTGGAGTACTTCATCGCGCGGACCAACCCGGAGTGGGTCTGGTTCGAGATGGACATCTACTGGGCGCACGTGGCCCAGCACCGGTTCCGCAGCTACACCGACCCCGACGGGGTGACCCAGACCAGCATCTTCGACCCGCTGGCCGTGGTCGCCGCGCAGACCATCCGGTTCCCGCTGTTCCACGCCAAGGACGGCACCTACGACCCGGCCAGCGCGGCCGGCTACGCGATGGTGCCGCTCGGCGAGGGCGACATCGACTACGGCAACTTCTTCGCCAACATGGGCGCGAAGGGTTACCACAACCCGATGTGGGAGCAGGACAACGCGCCGGGTGGCGCCACCGACCCGGGCCGCTCGCTGCGGTACGCGGAGATCAGCTACCAGCACATGTCGGGTCTGCGGGGCTGACCGACCCGACATGTGAACGCCGGGGGCCGCATCCGTGCACGGATGCGGCCCCCGGTAGCTGCTGGACCGGGCCCACGGGCCCGTACGACCGTTCGTCTCCCGCCGCCGGCTGGCCGGGAGCGACGGGTTGTCTCCCCTGGCCCCGGCGGGTCAGTCCTTGCTGCTGAACGCCGCGTCGAACGCGGCGTCGGGCGCGTCGAAGGCGAGCCGGCGGACGAACTGGAGCGCCTCCGGCGCACCCACGAGCCGGTCCATGCCCGCGTCCTCCCACTCGATCGAGATCGGCCCGTCGTAGCCGATCGCGTTCAACGCCCGGAAGCAGTCCTCCCAGGGCACGTCGCCGTGACCGGTGGAGACGAAGTCCCAGCCGCGGCGCAGGTCCGCCCACGGCAGGTGCGAGGCGAGCCGGCCACGCCGGCCGTCACCGGTGCGCACCTTCGCGTCCTTGCAGTCGACGTGGTAGATCCGGTCGGCGAAGTCGAAGATGAAGTTGACCGGGTCGAGCTCCTGCCAGACGAAGTGCGACGGATCCCAGTTGAGCCCGAACGCCGGCCGATGGCCGATCGCCTCCAAGGCCCGCTTCGTCGTCCAGTAGTCGTACGCGATCTCGCTGGGGTGCACCTCGTGCGCGAAGCGCACGCCCACCTCGTCGAAGACGTCGAGAATCGGGTTCCACCGGTCGGCGAAGTCCTGGTAGCCGCGCTCGATCATCGACGGCGGCACCGGCGGGAACATCGCCAGCGTGTGCCAGATCGACGAGCCGGTGAAGCCGACGACGGTCTTGACGCCGAGCTTCGCCGCCGCCCGTGCGGTGTCCTTGATCTCCTCGGCGGCGCGCCGGCGTACCCCCTCGGGCTCACCGTCGCCCCAGATCCGTGCGGGCAGGATGTCCTGGTGCCGCTCGTCGATGGGGTGGTCGCACACGGCCTGGCCGACCAGGTGGTTGGAGATCGTGTAGACCTTCAGGTTGTGCTTGGCGAGGGTCTCCTTCTTGCGCTCGACGTACGAGTCGTCGGCCAGCGCCTTGTCGACCTCGAAGTGGTCGCCCCAGCAGGCGATCTCGAGACCGTCGTACCCCCACTCGGAGGCGAGCCGGCACACTTCGTCGAACGGAAGATCGGCCCACTGGCCGGTGAAGAGCGTGATTGGTCGCGCCATTGTCCTTCTCTCCCCTGTGGTGATGGGGATTCCGTACCTGCGGACCGGGGCGAGGGTGACCGGGGGTGCCCGGCGAGCGCGGCGATGCCGACGGGTACGCGTACGCACCTGGACCCGCCGGGTTGCGCCTCCCGCCGGGTCGCCGGCCACCTCCACGATCGCCGCCCCCACTCTATGGCCGCCGCCACCGCCACGGAAGCCCCACCTGTGAGCGGCGACCGGCAGCGGGCGGAGGCGACGGGCAGCGGCCGGCGGCAAGCTTCCCGGGGCCCTTCGGTGCGGGCGCACCTGGTGCCGGCGTGTCGTGATCCGGGTGGGACGACCCGGCTGGATCGTGATGACTCAGAGGCATGAATATGCCTCTGAGTCATCACGATCCAGCGGAGGTGCGACGGGCGGCGGTGACCTGTCGGCGTCGGGCCGGCTCCACGCCACCGCCCACGGCGCCGGCCACCGCGCCCGCCCGACCACACCTCACGACAGCCTCGGGGCAGGGCAAGGGTCAGGGCAGAATCCACCGCTGGTTCGCCGCACCTGTGCAGGTCCACAAATGCACAGGCGTGCTGTCCGCCGAGTTGTTACCCGACACGTCCAGACACTTACCCGACTGCGGATTACGCAACGTCCCGTCAGCCTGCGCCGACCAGTTCTGCGCACCCGTACCGTTACACGTCCACAACTGGATCTTCGTCCCGTCGGCAGACCCACCACCCGACACGTCCAGACACTTACCCAACGCCCGGATCGTCGAATTCGCGGTCACCGTCCAGCTCTGCGCGGCGCTGCCGTTGCAGGTGTAGAGCTGGATCTGGGTGCCGTCGGCCGTGGCGCCGCCCCGCACGTCCAGGCACTTACCGGCCAGCCCCCGAACCGGACCCACCCCCGGCGTACCGCCACCGGTCCCCTTCACCAGCGTGAACTCGTCCACGTCGAACAGGCCGCCACCGGACCCGGTGAAGGTCAGGTAGAGGTTCTGCGCGCCCGACGGCACACCGGAGAGCGTCGTCGTCACGTCGGCGAACGTGGTCCAACTGCCGGTGTTCGGCACCGCCACCGAGCCGAGCACCGGGCCGGTGGTCGAACCCGTACGGACCTGGATGGTGCCGCCCGGGCCGCCGGAGACGACCCGGGCCCGGAACGAGGTGACGCCGGTCAGGTCGACGCCGTTGTACGCCGCCCAGTCGCCCGGGTCGATGTAGCCGAGCGTCTGGCCGCCGTTCGCGCCGGGCTTGCTGAACGCGCTGACCCCGCCGGCCGAGCTGAACGCCTCCGCCTGGACGGTGGCGTTCCCGCCCGGCGGGGGCGTACCCCCGAGCTCCTTGATCCGGACGTTGCGGAACGAGACGTCGTCGCCGGTGCCGTGGTTCTGCAGGCCGATGTGCCCGGCGAGCGAGCGGGCCGGGTCGGTGTTCGTGAAATCGTTGATCTTCGTGCCGTTGAGGAAGACCTGGAGCCGCTCTCCCTCGACGAGCAGTTCGTAGGTGTTCCACTCCCCCGGCGGGTTCAGTGCCGCGTCGCGGGCCGCGAGGTCAGCGGATTTGAAGGTGTAGACCGCCCCGGTGGTGCGGTCGGCCGCGTCGGTGGCGTCGATCTGCACCTCGTACCCGTTGTCCACCGCTGACCAGGGGTCGCTCGACGGTGGGAAGCCGATGAAGACACCGGAGTTGTCGTCGCCGGCCATCCGCCAGTCCAGCTTCAGCGAGTAGTTGGTGAACTGCTTGGCGCTGTACCAGGACAGGCCCATGCCACCGACCGAGGTGAGGGTGGCGTCCGCGTTGGTGAAGTTGCCCGGCCCGGCCTGCGACCAGCCGGTGGTCGAGCCGTTGTAGAGGGCGGTGTAGCCGGTCTCGGGACGGCAGTCGGCCTTCGTCCGGCCGGCCGCGTACCGGATGCCGCCGAGCAGGTGGGCGCGGAACGCGGGCTCGGCGTACGACGCCTGCGTGTGGCCGCCGCCGGTGTAGAAGGCGCGGCCGCCGTTGTACGTCTTGCACCAGGAGTGCGGGTGGTCGGCGCCCATCCCGCCGCCCGAGTAGGACGACTCGTCGAGGGTGGTCAGCACCCGGGCCGTGGAGCGGGCGTTGGTCTGGTAGTTGTACCACTCGTCGGTGCGGGTCCAGGTCTGCGGCAGATGCGCGCTCGCCGCGTGCGCCCGGTTCTCCACCTTGACGTTGGCCTGCTGGATGGCCGGGTGCGAGGCGAAGTACGCGCCGACCAGGTTGCCGTAGAAGGACCAGCCGTACTCGGTGTCGGCGGCCGCGTGCACCCCGACGTAGCCGCGACCCGAGCCGATGTAGGACTCGAAGGCGGTCTGCTGACTGGCGTTGAGCACGTCACCGGTGGTGTTGAGGAAGACCACCACCTCGTACTGGGCGAGGTTGCCGGTGGTGAAGGCGGCGGCGTCCTCGGTCGCGGTGACCGTGAAGTTGTTCGCCGCGCCGAGGTCGCGGATGGCCTGGGTGCCGACCGCGATCGAGTCGTGCCGGAAGCCGGCGGTCTTGGAGAAGACCAGCACGTCGTACGGGGCGTCGGCCGCGCTGGCCGGGGTTGCCGGGCTGGTGCAGGCGATGACGGCGAGGGCAGCGGTGGCCCCACCGAGGACGGATCGCAGAAGTCTGCGCATCTCAGCTCTCCTCAGACTGGTCAGGAGGGGCCCCTCCCCCACGATATGCGTCGACAAGGGGCCCTTCCGCCTCAACTCAGGGCAGGATCCACTTCTGATTCGCCGCACCTGTGCAGGTCCACAAATGCACAGGCGTGCTGTCCGCCGAGTTGTTACCCGACACGTCCAGACACTTACCCGACTGCGGATTACGCAACGTCCCGTCAGCCTGCGCCGACCAGTTCTGCGCACCCGTACCGTTACACGTCCACAACTGGATCTTCGTCCCGTCGGCAGACCCACCACCCGACACATCCAGACACTTACCCAACGCCCGGATCGTCGAATTCGCGGTCACCGTCCACACCTGCGCCGCACTCCCATTACACGAATACAGCTGAACCTGCGTACCATCCGCCGTCGCCGCACCACGCACATCCAGACACTTGCTCGCCAGACCCCGAATCGGGCCCGTGCCGGACGTACCGCCGCCGGTGTTCAGGGTGAAGGTGTCCACGTCGTAGAGCGCCCCGGTGCCCGACCCGGCGAACGTCAGGTAGAGCGTCGTGGTGCCGGTGGGCGGGTTGGTGACCGTGCCGGTGACCGTGGTGAAGGTCTCCCAGCCGCCGGTCACGGGCACGGTGGCCGACCCGATGACGGTGCCGGTGGCCGAGCCGGTCCGCAGCTGGAGGGTGCCGCCGGCGCCGGCCGACGAGACCCGGGCGGTGAACGAGGTCACGTTGCCGACCTGGTAGGGCTCGAAGGCGATCCAGTCGCCGTTGTGGATGTCGCCGACGGTCTTGCCACCCTCGGCCGCGGCCTTGTCGAAGGTGTTGATCCCCGACGAGGTCTTGAAGTGCTCGGCCTGGCGGTGCCGGGGTTGGAGGGTGTGCTGGGTGTGGGTGGTGAGGCCGCCCGCGTCGGTGTACTCGGCGTCGAAGATCGCGAAGATGTTCGCCGCGTAGTCGTGCTCACCGTCGACCGGGATCGCGATGGTGCCGGAGCAGCCGTTCTGCGAGGTGATCTGGTGCCCGTGCTGGTCGTGGCCGAGCACGTAGGTCATCTTGACCTTGGTGCAGTCGATCGTGCCGTCCTCCGGGTCGGTGACGGTGATGCTGAACGGCACCGAATCCCCGAAGGAGAAGAGCTTGCCGTTCCCGGGGTTGGTGATGGTCACCGTGGGCGCGGTGTTGCCGACGTTGATCACCACGTTCGCGCTGCCGGTGGCACCCTGTGGGTCACGCACGGTAAGGGTGGCCGTGTACGTGCCGTTGGCGGTGTAGGTCTTCGTCGGGTTGGCCGCCGTGGAGGTGGTGCCGTCGCCGAACGCCCACTGGTACGTCAGCGCCCCGCCGTCGGGGTCCGACGAACCCGCCGAGGAGAACGTCACGGTCAGCGGGGCGGCGCCGGAGGTCTTGTCGGCTGCCGCCCGGGCCGTGGGCGCCCGGTTGCCGCCGCCGATGTAGTCGAAGCGGTAGAGCGCCGAGTTCGCGTCCCCGTTGAAGTAGCCGGTGCCGTAGTCGAGGACGTAGTACGCGCCGTCCGGGCCGAAGGCCGAGTCCATCACCTGCTTGCCGGTCCACGGGAAGGCGTCGATGGTGCCCCGGGAGCCGTCCGCGTTGACGTGGATCGGCTTGATCCAGCCACGGCCGAACTCGGTGGCGAAGAACTGACCGTCGAAGGACTGCGGGAACTTCGTGGTCGAGGGGTTGGCGGCGTTGTACCGGTAGACCGGACCACCCATCGGAGACTCCGAGCCGCCACCGAACTCGGACGGGCTGCCCGCGTCACCGCCGTAGCGGATCCAGGCGGGCTGCGCCGGCGGCAGGGTGGGCCGACCGGTGTTGCGGAACGAGTTGTTCGTCGGGCCGCCGGCGCAGTTGAACTTCGGGCCGGTGGCGTTGGTGGCGAAGTTCCACTCGTTGTACGTCTCGGTGCTGGTGTTGGTGCCGGTGCAGTACGGCCAGCCGTAGTTGCCCGGCCCGGTGACCCGGTTGAACTCGACCTGACCCGACGGGCCGCGGGTGGCGCTGGTCGAGCCGGCGTCCGGCCCGTAGTCGCCCACGTAGACGATGCCGGTGGCCTTGTCCACGCTCATCCGGAACGGGTTCCGGAAGCCCATCGCGTAGATCTCGGGACGGGTGCCCGACGTACCGGGCGCGAAGAGGTTCCCGGACGGTGTCGAGTAGGTCCCGTTCGCGTTCACCTTGATCCGGAGGATCTTGCCACGCAGGTCGTTGGTGTTTCCGGCGCTGCGTTGCGCGTCGAACCCGGGATTGCGGTTGGTGCGTTCGTCGATCGGGGCGTACCCGGCGGAGTCGAACGGGTTGGTGTCGTCCCCGGTGGAGAGGTAGAGGTTCCCGGCGGCGTCGAAGTCGATGTCGCCGCCGACGTGGCAGCAGAGGCCCCGGTCGGCGGGCACGTCGAGCACGTCGACCCTGCTGGCCTGGTTGAGGGTGAAGTCGGCGTTCAAGGTGAAGCGGGACAGCCGGTTGACGCCCTGCCAGGCGGAGAAGTCGGTGCCGGTGGCCGGTGCGTCGCCGGCCGGAGTGGAGAGCGGCGGCGCGTAGTAGAGGAAGATGTGCCGGTTGCTGGCGAAGTTCGGGTCCACTCCGACGCCCTGCAGGCCTTCCTCGTCGTGGGTGTAGACGGGGATGGTGCCGGCCACGGTGGTGGTGCCGTTCGCGTCGGTGCGCCGCAGCGTGCCGTTGCGCGCGGTGTGCAGCACCGAGCGGTCCGGCAGCACGGCCAACGACATCGGCTCGCCCAGCTCGGCGACGCCGCGGGCGAGCTCGACCTGCTGGAAGTCGGTGGCGTTGATCGGGTGGGCCTGAGCCGGGGTGGGGCCGCCGAGGGCGGTGGGGCCTGCGGCGAGGGACACCGTGCCGGCCCCGACGACCAGCAGCAGGGCCGAACAGGCGGTGAGTCGACGTCGAGGTCGGTGGTGTTTTCTGTCCGGTTTGGACATCGTGGGGCTGTCCCTTCCTGACGATTGGCTGCCAGGCGGGGCGCGCGCCGACGCGCCGGGGCCGTAGCGGGGGTTGCGGTGGGGCCCGCCGGTGTGCCGATCCGGCCGGCCGTGAGCACTCCGACGCTGGAGCCACCCGCGCGGAGGTCACCAGTCGATGGGTTACCGCGCCGCCGGTTCACCTCGACGAAACAGTGGTGGTATTGGCCACGACATTAAGTTATGAACTTGAATGTGTCTATACCTTCTGCCAGGCCGAGCCGGACTTTCGCTCCACCGGTCGAAAGTCGCGGGAAGAGGCCGGTCAGGAGCGCCGTTCGATCGCCTGCTCGGCGAGGCCGACCAGCGCCGTACGGGTGGCGTCGTCCACCGGCGCGCACTCGAGCGCCGCCAGCGCCTGCTCGGTACGTACCCGGATCATCTGCTCGATCCGGATCCGCGCGCCGGTCGCCTCGATGATCGTGCGCAGCTCGGCCGCGCCGTCGGCGTCCAGCTCCGGGTTGCCGAAGAGTTCGCGCAGCCGGGCCGTCTGCGTCCGGTCGGCGGCGCTGCGGGCCAGCGCCATCATCACCGTCGGCTTGCCCTCGCGCAGGTCGTCCAGGATCGACTTGCCGGTGACCGCCGGGTCGCCGAAGACGCCGAGCACGTCGTCGCGGAGCTGGAACGCGTCGCCCAACGGATCGCCGAACTCGGCGAACCCCTCGATCAGCTCCGGCGATCCACCGGCCAGTGCCGCGCCGATCTGCAACGGCCGGGTGACCGTGTAACGGGCGGCCTTCATCCGGATCACGGTCAGCGCGCTGGCCACCGAGCCGTCCCCGACCCCGGAGACGAGGTCCAGGTACTCCCCCGCGATCACCTCCGTACGCATCAGGGCGAACATGGCGTACCCCCGGTGCACCTGCTCGGTGGGCAGGCCGCACTCGTGGAACATCTGATCCGACCAGGCGGCGCAGAGGTCCCCGCAGAGCAGCGCCGTGTTCCGCCCGTACGCCTCCGGGTCGCCCCGCCACGACGAACGCGCGTGCAGGTCGGCGAAGAGCCGGTGCACCGACGGCTCACCCCGGCGGCGGTCACTGCCGTCGAGGATGTCGTCGTGGATCAGGGCGAACGCGTGGAACAGCTCCAGGGCGGCCGAGGCCACCACGATGGGCGCCCCGTCCGCACCACCGGCACCGCGCCAGCCCCAGTAGCAGAAGAGCGGGCGCAGCCGCTTCCCACCGGCCAGCACGAACCGCTGCAACGCGGTGAACACGCCGCGCGGCGCGCCGTCCGGCCAGTCCGGCCCCTGACGGTCGAGGAACGCGGCCAGCTCGGCGTCGAAGCGCGCCCGCAGGCCGCTCGCGTCGGTCGGCGCAACCGTGACCGTCACCGGGTGTCCTCCTTCGTGGCCGCGCCAAGCCCGGCGAGCTCCAGCAGCAGCGACTTCACGTCGGTCGCCGCGAGACGCTCCCGGGCCGCGGCCGGGTCCGAGCAGAGCAGCACCGGCCCGTCCGCCGGGTCGGCGGGCAGCCGTCCGTGCGAACCACGTACCGCCCGCGCTCCCGCGTCCAGCCCGACCACACTCATCAGGTAACGCATGCCGAGCTTCTTCCGGGCCAGCGCCACCGCTGCCCGACGCTTGGCCGCCGCGGGAGCGGCCGGGTCGAAGAAGAGCTCGGCCGGGTCGTACCCGGGCTTGCGGTGGATCTCCACGAGCCGGGCGAAGTCCGGCGCCCGGTCGTCGTCCAGCCAGTAGTAGTAGGTGAACCAGGCATCCGGCTCCGCCACGAGCACCAGCTCGCCGGCCCGCTCATGGTCCAGCCCGTATGCGGCCTTGCCGTCGGCGTCCAACACCTCGGCCACCCCGGGCAGGCCGGCGCAGAGCTTCGCCACCGCCGGTACGTCCGCCGGGTCCCGCACGTAGACGTGTGCGACCTGGTGGTCGGCGACCGCGAACGCCCGGGACGTCCACGGATCCAGGTACTCCATGCCGGCCTGGGTGTGCACCCGTAGCAGCCCCTCGGCACGCAGCAGCCGGTTGACGTCGACCGGGCGGGACACGTCGGTGATGCCGTACTCCGACAGCACCACCACTGTCGCGTCCCGGGCCGCGGCGGCGTCGAGCAGCGGGCCGAGCACCACGTCCAACTCGGCCGCGGCGGCCGCGGCCCGGGGCGAGGAGGCGCCGTGCCGTTGCAGGTCGTAGTCGAGGTGCGGCACGTAGACCAGGGTCAGGTCCGGCGCCTGGTCGGCGAGGATCTGCTCGGCCGCCCGGCAGATCCAGGCGGAGGAGGCCAGCCCGGCGCCCGGACCCCAGTAGCTGAAGAGCGGGAAGGTGCCGAGCCGCCCGGTGAGCGCCTCGTGCAGCTGCGGCGGGTCGGTGTAGCAGTCCGGGTCCTTACGCCCGTCGGCGTGGTAGATCGGCCGGGGGGTGACCGTCCAGTCGACGTCCGCACCCATCGCGTACCACCAGCAGACGTTGGCCACGGTGTAGCCGGGCTCGACCCGCCGGGCCGCCTGCCAGAGCTTCTCCCCGCCGACGAGGGCGTTGTGCTGCCGCCAGAGCAACACGTCGCCGAGGTCCCGGAAGTACCACCCGTTGCCCACGATGCCGTGCCCGGCGGGCGGCTCCCCGGTGAGGAACGTGGACTGCACCGAGCAGGTCACCGCCGGCAGCACGGTGCCGAGTTCGGCCTGGAAGCCACGCTCGGCGACCGCCCGCAGGCGCGGCATGTGCGCCAGCAACCGGGGGGTCAGCCCGACCACGTCCAGCACCACCAGACGACGACTCATGCCGGCACCTCGCTCCGCTCGACGCCGCTGCGCGGCGCTCCCTGATCTGGCACGCCCGCCGGGCCGACGGGCGCGAGGCCGAGCGCGGTCAGCTCGGCCCGGGCGAAGGCGAGCTCGGCGGCGATCCCCGAGGCCAGCTCCGCGTCGGTGCGGGGGCGCCGCGCCTCCGGCAGCACCCCCCAGGTGTACGTCTCGACGTCGAGGTGGTCGCAGCCCGCGTCCGGACCGCTGAACAGCTCGGTCAACGCGGCGCGCAACACCGGGACGGTGGACTCCAACGGCGCCTCGGGCGGCGCGTGCAACGGCACGTGGTAGTGCACCCGCCACCGCCCGGGCAGCCGCGCGTCGAGCGCGGCGTCGAGGTCGTCCGCCGCGTACGCCGGATCGGCCGGGTCGTCGCCGCCCGCGCAGCCGGCGGCCCGGGTCTGGTGCAGGAAGCGCGGCTCGACCCAACGTCGGAGCGCCTCGGCGGAGCCGACCGGGTCGGCCGCCTCCAAGGCGGCCGAGACCTGCACCTTCACCACGGGCAGGCCGGCCGCGCGCAGCCTGGTCAGCGCCTCGGCCGGCTCCTCCCAGGCGCACGCGAGGTGCGCGAGGTCGACGCACACGCCGAGTCGATCGGTGTCCATCGCGGACAGCATCGCCGCGGATTGTCTCGTGCTCTCCACCAGACAGCCGGGTTCCGGCTCGAACCCGACCCGGATTCGTCGGCCGGTGTCCCGCTCCACCTCGGCCAGCCCGGCGGCGAGCTGGTCCAGCCGGGTACGGGCCGTCGCGGCGCGTCCGGCGTCCCACGGCGACCGCCACGCCAGCGGCAGGGTGGAGATGGAGCCGCGGGCCGCGTCGTCGGGAAGCAGGTCGGCGAGGATCCGGGCCAGGTCCAGCGTGTAGGCGAGCCGGTCCGGCGTGGTCCAGTCCGGGTGGTAGACGTCGCCCTTGACCACCGGGGCCTGGAAGGCCGCGTACGGGAAGCCGTTGAGGGTGACCACCTCCAGGCCCCGGGCGGTCAGCTCGGCACGCAGCCGGAGGCGGGCCGCCGGCTCGGCGGCCAGCGCCGCGGCGACCGGGGCGGCCAGCCAGAGCCCGAGCCCGAGCAGGTCGGAGCCGAGCTGCTGCCGGACCGGGACGGCGTAGGTGTCCAGTTGCGCGATGATGCCGGCGAGGTCCTCGGCCGGATGCACGTTGGTGCAGTAGCCGAGGTGCACGAGTTCGCCGGACGCGTGCCGCAGCCGCATCAGCTGCCTCCGCGCAGGATCGAGTTGCCGGCGAAGGTCGCGGGCGGCGGGTCGAGGTCGGTGACTTCTACGTCGGTCAGGTCGAGCCGCTTGGACTGGCCGTAGAACTCCACCGGGTTGCGCCACAGCACCTGGTCGACGTCGTCGGCGGTGAACCCGGCCGCCAGCATCGCCTCGGCGGTGGCCCGGGTGAGCAGCGGGTCCGAACGGCCCCAGTCCGCGGCCGAGTTGACCAGCATCCGCTCGGTGCCGTGTTCCCGCAGGATCTCCACCATGCGGGGCGGTGACATCTTCGTGTCGGGGTAGATGGAGAAGGCGAGCCAGCAGCCGGTGTCCCGAACGAGCTTCACGGTGACCTCGTTGAGGTGGTCGAGCACCACCCTGCCGGGTTCGATGCCGGACTCGCGGACCACGGCGAGGCTGCGTTCCAGGCCGCGGGCCTTGTCGCGGTGCGGAGTGTGCACCAAGGCGGGCAGGTCGTGCGCCACGGCGAGCGCGAGCTGCGCGGCGAACGCCTCGTCCTCCTCCGGGGTCATCGAGTCGTACCCGATCTCCCCGACCGCCACCACGCCGTCCTTCTCGAGGTAGTTCGGCAGCAGGTCGAGCACCGGTCGGCAGCGCGGGTCGTTCACCTCCTTCGGGTTCAGCGCGATGGTGGCGTAGTGCCGTACGCCGAACTGCCCGGCCCGGAACGGCTCCCAGCCGACCAGCGAGTCGAAGTAGTCGGTGAACGAGGCGGGACTGGTACGCGGCTGCCCGAGCCAGAACGCCGGCTCCACCACCGCTCGCACTCCGGCCGCGGCCATCCGCTCGTAGTCGTCGGTGGTGCGCGAGGTCATGTGGATGTGCGGGTCGAAGATGCGCATCACGCCTCCGTGGCGGTGGGTCGGCCGGAGCCGGCGGTGAGCCGGCCGAGCAGGTCGGTGGCGTCCGCGGGCATGTTCCGCCCGGCGGCGTGCCGTTCGTCGGCGAGACCGGCGAGCATCACGGCCAGCTCGCCGTCGGCGCGGGCGTCGAGGTCGGCCACGGCGGCCAGCGGCACCCCGGTGAAGACGCACTTCAGGACCGCCTGCCGCCACGCGGCGGCGTCGAGGTGCCGGGCGTACGGGCCCAGTGCGGCGGCGAGCAGCCGTGTGTCGTTGGTCCGGATCGCGTCGTGCAGCAGGGGTACCGCCGCCGCGCCGATCGGCAGCAGCGGCAGGGCCTTGAGCACGGCCCGCTTCTCGGCCGCGTCGCCCCGCCGGTAGAGGCTGTCGGCGTATTCGGCGTGGTCGGCGGGCAGGGTGGTGAGCAGAAGTGCGCGGGCGGCCTCGTCAGCGGTCCAGCCGGGTGTGTCGGGCAGCGCGGCCCGACCGCAGCGCCGGCCGGCGGCCGGGAAGAACCTGGTGATCGTGGCCGGGTCGACCGCCACCTGCCGCAGCGCCTCGTCCAGCCAGTCCGGGTCGGGTACGCCCCGCAGGGCCACCCGGAGATGATCCACTGTCATCGTGCCTCCCCTCGGCGCCGCTCCGGATCCCGGAGCCTGCGCGTATCGCCGTGGGTGCCCGAGCGTCGCCTCCCCGGCCGCGGCCGGAAGCCGCGCCGTTGGCCGTGGCCCGGTCGCGACGCCGCGACCGCATCGCCGTGCGCCGTGCCGCGGCCGGAACCGCGACGTGCTCGCGACGAAGGCCGCAGCAGCGGCGTGGGTACGCCTCGGACCCCCTCTGCTCTGCACCTACATACGCACCGGGCCCGTTCCGGTCGGCGACGCGTCGGTGGGTGCAGAGCGGAGGGGCGCGGTGGCGTCCGGCTGGGCCGGCACGGCGGGCTGAGCCACCCGCGCAGGTGGTGCCGGCGCGTCCGGCAGGATGCCCGCGCACGCCGCGGCGGCGCGCAGGAACTCCAGTGAGCGGGCGGCGACGGCGGGAGCGGCGTGCGAGTGCCGGGGCAGTTCCACGGCGACGAGACCGCGGTAGCCGGCATCGTCCAGCGCCCGCAGCACCGGCGGAAAGTCGATCTCACCCTCGCCGAACTCGAGGTGCTCGTGGACGCCCCGGCGCATGTCGTCGATCTGGACGTTGACGAGGTGTTCGGCGACCTCATGGACGCAGCGGGCCACCGGCTGCGGCTCCAGGCAGCGGCAGTGTCCGATGTCGAGGGTTATGCCGAAGCAGGGTGGTGCGTCGAGCGCGGCGCGCAGCCGTCTCCAGCCGGCGATGTCCTCGACCAGCATGCCCGGCTCCGGCTCGAAGCCCAGCCGTACGCCCGCCCGGTCGGCGGTGTCGACCACCGTCGCGCAGCCGGCGACCAGCCGGTCCCAGGCCGCCCGGGGCGGGATGTGCTCGGGACGTACGCCGGCCCAGAACGAGACCGCCTCCGCGCCCAGGTCGGCGCCGATCCGCACGGCCCGGCGCAGGAACTCCACGCGGCGGGTCGGGTCGTCGTGCAGCAGCGTCGGCGCGTGCTTGTGCCACGGGTCGAGCAGGTAGCGTGCGCCCGTCTCGATCATCACGCCGAGGCCGAGCGCGTCCAGCCGCCGCCGGAGGGCGGTCACCCGGCGGGGCAGCCCCGGCGCGAACGGGTCGAGGTGGTCGTGGTCGAGGGTGAGCGCGACCCCCTCGTAGCCCAGGTCGGCCAGCACGGCGAGCGCATCGTCGAGACGGTGGTTCGCGAAGCCGTTCGTGCCGTACCCGAAACGCGGACCCGTGCCCCCCGGTCGGGCGGCCGAGGCGGTCCGGCCGGCTGACGGATCGATAGCGGCGCTCATGTCGGGGAGACCATCCGGGCCAGTCGCCGACCCAGCGGCGCGGCGGCCGCGACCGCCAGGCCCAGCAGGCCGGCGCCACCCCGCGCGGTGAGCGCACCCTGGAGCGCGGGCAGCCCGGTGATACCCGCCCCGACCGCCGCCCGGACGCGACCGGCGCTGGGCTCGGCCACCACCCGGGCCTGCGCGGCGCCGTAGCCGGCGGCGTACCAGGCAGCGAGCGCCGCCGGCACCACGGCGGCCAGCGTGCCGCGCAGTGCCGCCGCTCTTCCGTCCCCGGAACCGCGCCGTGGGTTCCGGCGCGCCCGGATCCGGTCGGTTCGGTGCGAGGCGGCGCGGGCAACGCCGCGCCGGGCGTCCGCATCGGACGAGGTGACGGGTCGCGCGTCGGGGCCACGCCCGGCCGGGTCCGCCCCGTCCGGGTCGCCGCCTCTCCCGGCGCCGACCCGCCCGAAGAGGTCGCGGCCGGGACGGTCGCCGCCGGGAGTGGGCCGGGCGGCCCGCGCGGCGGCCGCCGCGACGACGGCGGTGCCGGCCAGCGTGCCGAGCGGCAGGGCCGGGTCGGCGCCGGTGACCTCCCGGCGGGAGAGCGCCGTGACCGTCCAGGTGTGCGCGGCCACGGTGAGCGCCGCCGGCAGCGCGCGGGTCAGCCGGCCGCCGCTCGCGCCGAGCAGCACGTCCAGACCCCGGCAGGCGGCCATCACGGCCGGACCCGCCGGGGTGTTCTTCGCACGCAGGTCGTAGCCCCAGACGGTGACGGCCAGCGGCACCGCGACCGCAGCGGCGCGCCGGCCGCCGGCGGCAGCGGCCAGGGCGACCCCGGCGGTGGTGAGGCCCGCCGCGAGGCCGACCGCCGTGCCCGGGCGGACCCGGCCGCTGGGGATGGGCCGTTCCGGCCGTTCGACGGCGTCCAACCGCCGGTCCGCCCAGTCGTTGGCGGCCATTCCGGCCCAGTAGAGCAGCACCGACGCTCCGGCCAGTGCGGGCGTACGCCGATCGAGCATCCCGGCCGCGGCGGCCCCGGCGACGACGTCCCCGGGAACCGACAGGGCGGCCGGCGCGCGGACCAGTTCGACCAGGTCAGCCAGCGTGGCCATCGACGCTCTCCGGTCCGGCGTGCAGGCTGCGCGTGAAGTTCACGAGCCGGACCCACTGCTCGGTGAGCGAGTGGGACGGCGAGCCGAGCGGGTCCTTGAAGAAGAAGGCCAACTCGGTCAGCGGACCCACCTCGCCGGCCGCGTGCGCGGCCGCGGTGAGCCGGGCCAGATCGAGCACCAGCGGCGCGGCGAGCGCGGAGTCGCAGCCGTGCCAGGTGAACTCCATCCGCATCCGGGTGTCGAGGAAGCCGGAGAACGTGATGAGGTCCCAAGCGGTCTTGAAGTCGCCCAGCTCCTCGACGAAGTCGATCCGGGTTTCGCCCTGCGGGACGTAGCCCAGCGTCTCGCCGAGCACCCGCTGCTTGCTCTCCACCTTCGCCGCGTTGGCGCCCGGGTCGACCAGGTTGGCGCCGTCACCGCCACCGAGCAGGTTCAGCCCGGACCAGGAGCGCACCCGCAGGTGCCGCATCGCGAACATCGGGGCGAGCACCGACTTCACCAGGGTCTCCCCCGTCTTGCCGTCGTGCCCGGCGTACGGCAGTCCGCGCTCGACGGCCAGCGCGTGCAGGGCGGGTAGCCGTGCCCCGGTCGACGGGGTGAAGTCGACGTACGGGCAGCCGGCCTCCAGGGCCGCGTACGCGTAGAGGGAGCTGGCGGGCAGCACCTCCTGCGGGCCGGCCAGCGCGGCGCGCAGCGCGGCCGGGTCGGCGTGGCCGGGGTGGGGGTGGGCGGGCGGCTCGGTGGCCGAGACGTTGACCACGACCAGCCGGTCCAGCTCGTGCCGGTCGCGGAAGCCGATCAGATCCCGGGCGGCGGCGACGGCCCGCACCGCCTGGGTGGCGCCGGTCGGCGCGGGACGCAGCTCGTCCTCGACTGCGGCAAGCTCGTCCGGGAGCGCGGCGACCAGCCGGCCGGGCAGCACACCGGCGGCGGCCAGCGCCTCGGCGCGCTTGGCCAGTGGGGTGGTCACCACGTCGTGGCCCCCGAAGACCAGGTCGGCGAAGGCGGGAAGGGCGGGCCCGCGCAGTTCGGGAAGTTCGGTGACGCAGCCGGTCGGCCCGGCGAGGCCGGCCCGCAGCGCGAGCCCTCCGACGATGCTCGTGGTCGCGACCGATCCGCGTGCTCCCACCAGCCAGACACCCGTACGCATGGCGCCCCTTCCCCGATCAGGAGGACCGTTGTGTATCGAATTACATTGATATCAGAAGTTGCCTCGGAAAACTATGGGTCTGAACGGATGGACCCCGTCCGTCCGTCCGCCGGGACGGTCCGGCGTCGAAGTCGGCGGCAACGCCGCCGGCCGACCCCAGTTCGGGTGCGGACGGACGGGGTGGCAGGCAGGGCCGGTCGGCGTCTCGACCCTGCCTCCCCCGCATCCGCGTCGGGGCGGTGGCCCACCGCCCCGGCCGGACGTCTCAGTGGCCGACGTCCACCCCGGATCGGCGGGACCGCTCGATGACGGTCTGCCGAGAGGTGGACGGTGCCATGTGCTCCTCCGGATCGTCGGGATCGTGGCGGTCCTCCGGTGCGGCCGGGGAATCCCGGTCCGGCCGCACCGGACGGCCGTCCTGCGTGTGCCACCGGGCGCCGGCCCGGTGCACGCCCTCCGGGCTCGACCTCGTCCCGGCCACGGGGCGCAACCGCGGCCGGCCCTCGCCGGTCGGTCCGGAGGTACTCATCAGGCGGGAGCGGCGTCGCCGCGACCGCGGGCGGATCGGGAACGTGCGGCCCGGCCGGAGGGTGCCCGGCCGGGCCGGAGGACGTCAGACGGGCACCGCGGTGAGCGCGGGTTCCACCTCCGTCCACGACGAACTCTTCTCCGCCGAGCGGGCCACCGCGTCCAGCACCAGCTGGACCTGCAGCGCGTCGGCGAAGGAGGGAGCCGGGTCGGCGCCGGTGGCGATCGCCTCGATGAAGTCGCGCATCTGGTGCGTGAACGAGTGCTCGTAGCCGATGATGTGCCCCGGCGGCCACCAGGCCGACATGTACGGGTGCTCACCCTCGGTCACCAGGATGCGGCTGAAGCCCTGCTCGGCCGTGGGCCGCGTGGCGTCGTAGAACTCCAGCTCGTTGAGGCGTTCCAGGTCGAACACCACGCTGCCCAGCGAGCCGTTGATCTCCACCCGCAGGGCGTTCTTGCGGCCGGTGGCGAAACGGCTCGCCTCGTACGTGGCGAGCGCGCCGCCGTCGAGCCGGGCCACGAAGAGCGCGGCGTCGTCCACGGTCACCGGTCCGCTGGCCGGACCGGCCCCGTCGGCGACCTGACCGTCGGCACCGTTCGCCGTGGCCGCCAGGCCGCTCGATCCGGCGGGCAGCGGCCGCTCCTTGACGAACGTCTCGGTCACCGCGCTCACCCCCGTGATCCGCTGACCGGTCACGTACTGGGTCAGGTCGATGATGTGCGCACCGATGTCCCCGAGCGCGCCCGACCCCGCCCTGTCCTTCTGCAGCCGCCAGACCAGCGGGAACTGCGGGTCCACGATCCAGTCCTGCAGGTACACCGCCCGGACGTGCCGGATCACTCCGAGCCGTCCGTCGGCGACCAGCTGGCGCATCATCGTGACCGCGGGTACCCGGCGGTAGTTGAACCCGCACATCGACCGCACGCCGGCGGCCTGGGCCGTGGCCGCCGCGGCGGCCATCTCCCTCGCCTCCTGCACCGTGTTGGCCAGCGGCTTCTCGCACAGCACGTGCTTACCGGCGGCCAACGCGGCAAGTGCGATCTCGGCATGGCTGTCGCCCGGGGTGCAGACGTCGACCACGTCGATGTCGTCCCGGTTGACCAGGTCACGCCAGTCGGTGGTGTACGCCTCCCAACCGAGCCGGTCGGCGGCGTCGGCCACCTTCCCGGAATCCCGGCCGCAGATCAACGCCATCCGGGCCCGCGCCGGCAGGTCGTACACCCGGTTCACGGTGCGCCACGCCTGCGAGTGCGCGGCGCCCATGAACGCGTAGCCGACCATGCCGACCCGCAGTTGCTTACCTGTAGTGGACAAGGTGGGTCTCCCCCCAATGTGTCAGAACCCGAGCTTGAGGTAGTTGCTCGCGTTCTCCTTCGTGATCGTCTCGGAGGCGAGGATGATCTCCTTGGGCACCTGGAGCTCCACCAGGTCGGACATGCCCTTGCCCTGGGCGATCAGCCGCGCCAGCGAGATGGCCGAGGACGCCATCGACGGGCTGTAGGTGACGGTCGCCTTGAGCACGGTGTTGTCCGCCTGGATGTCCTCCATGGCCTTCTTCGAGCCGGCGCCGCCGACCATGAAGAACTCCTTGCGGTTGGCCTGGTTGACCGCGGCCAGCACGCCGATGCCCTGGTCGTCGTCGTGGTTCCAAATCGCGTCGATCTTCGGCAGCGCCTGGAACAGGCTGGTGGCGGCCTGCTGGCCGGAGTCGGCGGTGAACTCGGCCGGCCGGCGGTTGTTCACCTTCAGCCCGTTCTGGGCGAGGGTGTCGGCGAAGCCCTTGGAGCGTTCCTGGGTCAGCTCCAGGGAGTCGGTGCCGGCGATCTCACCGATGATCGGGTTGCTGACGCCCTTGGCCTTGAGCTGGTCGATGATGAAGTGGGCGGCGGCCACACCCATGCCGTAGTTGTCGCCCTTGATCTGGAGGCGGTAGGCCAGCGCGTCGGGGAAGGCCCGGTCCAGGTTCACCACCGGGATACCGGCCTTCATCGCCTCCAGGCCGGCGGCGTTGAGCTCCTTGCCGTCGTGCGGCAGCATCACGATCACGTTCGGCTTCTGCGAGATCAGCGTGGAAAGCGCGGCCCGCTGGGCCGCCGCGTCGGCGCCGGCCTCGACCGTCTTGAACTCCACATCGGAGTACGCGTCGGCCTGGGCCTTGGCGTTGGTGGTGATCGCGGCGAGCCAGCCGTGGTCGGCGGCCGGGGCGGAGAAGCCGATGACCACCTTCTGGCCGGGCGCCGCGTTGCCGCTGGCCGCGGCGTCGGCGCCCTTGGTCTGCGCTGCGATGGGCTCGGTCTCGTTGCTGGTGCAACCGGCGAGCAGCACGCCGGCGCCGACGGCAGCCCCGCCGAAGAGCAGGCGGCGGCGGGACAGGTCGCGACTGTGCTCGGTCATGACGACCTCCTGAATTCGCGGTGGTGGGAGTGGGAAAAGGGTGTGCGGGGCCCGGTCACCGTCGCCTGCACGGTGACCGGGTGTGCTGCGGTGGGTCAGTTGGTGGTGAGTCGGTTACGTCCGAGGAACTGGGTGAGGCTGCGGAACTGCAACTGTTGGACCAGGACGGCCGCGACGATGATGCCGCCCTTGACCATGTTCTGGGCCTCGGTGGTGAGGCCGTTGATCGCGAAGAGGTTCGTGATCGTCGAGAAGATGATCACCCCGAGCAGGGAACCGATGATGGTGCCCCGCCCGCCGCTGAGCAGCGTGCCGCCGATGATCACAGCGGCGATCGCGTCCAGCTCGTAGAGGTTCGCCATCGCCGCCTGGGCCGAGGTGGCCTGGGCGGTGAGCATGATCGCGGCGATGCCGCAGCACAGACCGGAGAGCGCGTAGAGCAGCAGCGTGTGCCGCTTCACGTCGATGCCGGCCAGCCGGGCCGCCTCCGGGTTGCCGCCCACCGCCACGGTGCGCCGCCCGAACGTGGTGCGGTTGAGCAGCACCCACCCGGCGATCACCACCGCGGCGAGGATGTAGACCAGCAGCGGGATCCCGAGCAGGTTCGTGCTGGCGATGTCGTTGATGGTGGTGTTGTTCGAGACCTGGGTCTGCTTGTCGGACAGCTCGGCGGCCAGGCCGCGGGCGGCCACCAGCATCGCCAGCGTGGCGATGAACGGCACCAGCCGGCCGTACGAGATGAGCAGTCCGTTGACCAGACCGACCCCGAGACCGACGGCGAGCGCGCAGAAGATCATGCCGCCGGCGCCGTAGCTCTGGGTCGCCACCGTGGTCGCCCAGACCCCGGACAGCGCGACGATCGCGCCGACCGAGAGATCGATGCCACCACCGATGATGACGAAGGTCATCCCCACGCTGACCACACCGACCACGGAGGCCAGCTTGAGGATGACGAGGATGTTGCTCCACACCCAGCTGGAGTTCCCGTAGAGGTCGGGCCGGGTGACGATGCCGATGACGATCAGCGCCACCAGCACGCCGATCAACCAGAGGTTGCGGCGGGCGCCCTCACCGCCCTCGCCGCGCCACCAGGAGAGCCGGCCCGCGGCCCGCTGCTCCGCCGCCGCGGTCTCCGCCGGGTCCACCGGCGGAGACTGCGCCGGTAGTTGCGCCGGCCGCTCCGGGGTGGAGGTGTCGGTCACGTCGCTCATGCCGCCGCGCCTTCCATCAGGGACCCCGCCATGACGAGGTCGAGGACGGTGTTCTCGTCAAGTTCGCCGGCCGGGGCCTCGCGGACGACCCGCCCCTCCCGCATCACCAGCACCCGGTCGGCCAGACCGAGCACCTCGGGAACCTCGCTGGAGACCAGCAACACCCCGACGCCCTGCTCGGCGAGGGAACGGATGACCTGGTAGAGCTCCGCCCGCGCGCCGACGTCGACCCCCCGGGTGGGCTCGTCCAGCAACAGCAGCTTCGTGTCGCCGAGCAGCCAACGCCCGACCACCACCTTCTGCTGGTTGCCACCGGAGAGGGTGCGCACCGGGCGGCGTACGTCGCGCGGGCGCAACTCCAGGCTGTCCGCGATCCGGTCCGCCTCCGCGCGCTCGCGCCCCACGTCGGTGAAACCGGCCCGGGCGTACCTGGCGAAGGTGGCCAGGGTGACGTTGCGGTAGATCGGTTCGCCGAGCAGCAGCGCCTGGCTCTTCCGCTCCTCCGGCGCCATGCCCATCCCGGCCCGTACCGCCGCGCCGACGCTGCCCGCGCGCAGCACTCGGCCGGCCATCCGCACCGTACCGGCCTCGGCCCGGCGAGCGCCGTAGATGGTTTCCAGCAGCTCCGAGCGGCCGGAGCCGACCAGCCCGGCGATACCGACGACCTCACCGGGCCGTACCCGCAGCGAGACATCGGCGAACTCGCCCGCCCGGGTGAGCCCCTCCACCACGAGCAGGTCCGCCTCCGCCGCGCCCGTGCCGGTCGGACGCTCCGGGAAGACGTACTCGATCGTGCGGCCGGTCATCCGGTTGACCAGCTCACGGGTCGGGGTGTCGCGAGCCGGCAGGTTGGCGGCGGTCGTCCCGCCGTCCTTGAGGACGGTCACCCGGTCACCGATCTCCCGGATCTCCTCCAACCGGTGCGAGATGTAGATGACGGCGATCCCCTGCGCGGTCAGCTCACGGATGATGCGGAACAGGTTGCCGACCTCGTCATGGGCGAGCACCGCGCTCGGCTCGTCCATGATGATCAGTCGCGCCTCGTGGGAGAGCGCGCGGGCCATGCTGACGACCTGCTTGCCGGCGGCCGGCAACGAGCGGACCATCCGGTTCGGCGGGATCTCGGCGTGACCGAGCCGACCGAGGATCTGCCGGGTACGCCGAGCCATCTGACCACGGCGCACGAAGCCGAACCGGCGCGGCTCGTGGCCGAGGAAGGCGTTCTCCGCGACTGAGAGGTCCTCGACGAGATCCAGCTCCTGGTAGATCGTGGCGATCCCGGCGCGCATGGCGGCCTGCGGATTGGCGAAGGTCACCGGCTCGCCGCGCCACTCGACCTGACCGGAGTCGGGTTGATGCACCCCGGAGAGCACCTTGATCAGAGTCGACTTGCCGGCGCCGTTCTGGCCGAGCAGGCAGTGCACCTCGCCCGCGCGGACCTCCAACTGCACGCCGTCGAGGGCGCGTACGCCCGGAAAGGTCTTGACCACGTCGGTGAGGCGCAGCACCACCTCGCCCGCGACGGTGTCGGCCGGCGCCTCGAGCAGTGGCGCGTCCACGGACCCGCCCTGCGCACCGCCGCCCGTCGGGCTCGCTTCCCGTTCGGTCACCACGCCCTCCTCCCGCTCGGTCACACCCACTCCACCTATGGCTGCGGGGCTCGCAGACCCGGCTCACTCCTCGCGCTCACAGCACCACCCCGGTTCGCGACTGCGGGGCTCGCAGACCCGGCACACTCCTCGCGCTCACAGCACCACCCCAGTTCGCGACTGCGGGGCTCGCAGACCCGGCACACTCCTCGCGCTCACAGCACCACCCCAGTTCGCGACTGCGGGGCTCGCAGACCCGGCTCACTCCTCGCGCTCACGAGGCCTCCCCGAACGCGACGTCGCTGGCGAGCACCGCAGCGCCGGCGACCCCGGCCCGCGGGCCGAGCTCGGAGAGCACGACGGGCAGGTTGCCGGTGGCCAGCGGCAGCGACCGGCGGTAGACCACGCTGCGGATCTCGGCGAGCAGGATGTGACCGAGCTGGGCGAGGCCGCCACCGATCACGATCATGGACGGATTGGCGAAGCTCACCAGTCCGGCCAGCACGCCGCCGACCCGCCGACCCCCGTCGCGGATCAACTGGATGCAGGCCACGTCTCCCTCGACGGCGCCCTCGGCCACGTCGAGGGCGGTCACCGTGCCGTTGGCGGCCAGCCGCTCGGCCAGCGCGGCCGAGGTCCCGTTGCGGGCGGCGGCAGCCGCGTCCTTGGCCAGCGCGGCACCGCTGAAGAGCGCCTCCAGGCAGCCGACGTTGCCGCACGAGCACATCGGCCCGTGCGAGTCGACCTGGATGTGCCCGATGTCGCCGGCGCAGCCGTCAGTACCCCGGTAGACCTCGCCACTGAGGTAGATGCCGCAGCCGATACCCGTACCGATCTTGACGAAGAGGAAGTCGTCGACCGAGTGGGCGACCCCACCGTGCCGCTCGCCGATGGCCATGATGTTGACGTCGTTGTCGACCACGGCGGGGCAGCCGTGCTCGCGGGTGAGCAGCTCGCGCACGGGGAAGCGGTCCCACCCGGGCATGATCGGCGGCGACACCGGTAGCCCGTCACGGAAGCTCACCGGGCCGGGTACCCCGACACCGACGGCGTCCAGCCGCTCGTACGCGCCGTCCACCTTGGCCTTGTGCAGCAACTCGTTGACCCGCTGCAGGATCACCTTCGGGCCGGAACGGATGTCGGCCGCCTCCCCGTACGCCGCGACCGGTTCGAGCCGCCCGTTGACCACCTCGACGTCGATCGACGAGGCGCCGAGGTCGACGGCGGCGAAACGCAGCCGCGGGTTCAGCTCGACCAGGGTGGACCGACGGCCCCCGCGGGACGCCGCCAGCCCGGCCTCGGCGACGTAGCCGAGGTTGACGAGCCGCTCCAGTTCGGCCAGGAGTCGGGGGCGTGGCATCTGCAACCGGTCGCCGAGTTCGGCCCGGGAGACTGCTCCCTCGTCGCGAAGCAAGCGCAGGAGGCGTACGTGCAGGGGGTCGTCGGTCCGCACCGGGCTCACCTCCACATCGGCATCCTTCACATCGACGGACTGTCTATGCGTTGTGCTCGACACAGTAGGAGTCTTCCGCGCCGGATGTCCAGGGCTTCGGCTGATCCGTCGCTAACTTTTGCTCATTCGGACAGAAGTTTTGGTAGCGACCGGCGTCCCGAAGGCCGCCGTCGGCGCTCGGGTCACCAACCGTACGGACGACATCGCGCACGGCGAGGCAGCCGGCGGTCACCGGCTCGACCGGCTCCAGCCTGCGGCGGCAGGGGCATGGGACGCGCCAGCAGTAGCAGCGGTATTTACGCCTACCGGACGCCCACCTACCAAGCGGAGGAGCCCGTGCCGGGGTCCGCGCCCGTGGTGCCGTCGGATGCGCCGCAAGCTGGCAGGACGGCCGCCGGTGGGGACATCGCCCGCCTGGAGAGCCCGACCGCGGGCATCTTCTGCCGCGCGGCGGAAACCGGATCGGCCGCGCGGCGAGGCTCTGCGCCGACCGCCTCGAATACGAAGAACGATGCCTCCGGCGAGTGTCGGCACCGCTTCCCTTCCCACGCTGTCCGGAACTCGGGACGCCGACGATTCCAGGCGCCCACCGGTCAGCGGCAGGCAGTTCTCCGGCCAGGCCGGCTGCGCCCGCTCGTCACTGCGGGCGTCGACGTGCCGCCTTACGGAGCTTGCGGTCGTCCCGCAGCTCCACGTACGGCTCCTCGTCGGCGGCGTGACCGGCCGAGATCGCGCGGCCGCGCTCCAACTCGGCTTGGAACTCCGCGCCGAGCAGGATCGCGATGTTGGTCAGCCAGAGCCAGACCAGGAAGATGATCACGCCGGCGAGGGTCCCGTACGTCTTGTTGTACGAACCGAAGTTGCTCACGTAGACGGCGAACAGTCCGGACACCACCAGCCAGATCACCACGGCCAGCACGCCGCCCGGGCTGACCCAGCGGAAGCCGCCGTGCCGGGCGTTCGGCGAGGCCCAGTAGAGGATGGCGAACATCAGGCTGACCAGGATCAGCAGGACCGGCCACTTGGCGATGTTCCAGACCGTCACGGCCGTGGAGCCGAGCCCGATCGCCTCCCCGGCCGCCCGGGCGAGGCGGCCGGTGAAGACGACGATCACCGCGCTTATCAGCAGCATCACTCCGATCACGGCGGTCACCCCGATCCGGGTGGGCAGCGTCTTCCAGATCGGCCGCCCCTCCGGTACGTCGTAGATGGCGTTCGAGGCACGCATGAAGGCGGCGATGTAGCCGGACGCGGACCAGAAGGCACCGAGCAGACCGAGTACCGCGCCGGCGCTGGCCAGTCCCCCGGACTTCTGCGCCTGCTCGATCGCCCGTTCGAGGATCTGCTGGATGTTGCCCTGCGGGATGGCCTGGCCCACGGTGTCCTTGACGCCTTCGGTGGCCCCCGACCCGAGCAGGCCGACGATGGAGATGAGCACGAGCAGGCCAGGGAAGATGGAGAGCACGCCGTAGTAGGTCAGGGCGGCGGCCCAGTCGGTCAGGTTGTCCTCCTGGAACTCCCGTACTGTCCGGCGCAGCGCCGCCAGCCATCCGGTGCCCGGCAGTTGGGCGGGGCTCTCCGGCCCCGCCTCCGGCCCGACCGGGTTCCGGCTCTCCCCGGGGCGGTCGGTGGCCGCCCGCGCCGCATCGTCGTCACGGTCGGGTCGGGCGGACTCGTCGGCGGCCATTCGCCCCTCCTCGTCATCGCATGCCCTGCGGACATGCCCCGACAAAGCGGCGGGTAACCACCTGGAGCCTGTTTCATCAGGCTCCCCCGCGGCACCGTGAGGCGGACCGGTCGACGCAGGCTCGCCCGTGGCGCCAGTGGCGGAGCAACCGCCCCGTTTGCCGCGCGGCCACCAGAAGCCCCACCGCCACCATCACGAGCAGGCAACGCATGCCGGTCAGCCAGGGCCCGCGTGCGCCCTGATTCCGTATTCACTGTACGCGCTTAATCTACATAGGTAGTCTGGATGCGTGGAGCCACTCGGACGCATCGGCGGCGCGACGATCGACGTACTTCGCGTGTTGGTGGACAGCGACCGGCCACGATGGGGACTGGAGATCATCAAGCTGACCGGGCGTCCCTCGGGCAGCGTCTATCCCCTGCTGGAGCGGCTGGAGCGCAACGGCTGGGTCACGTCGCACTGGGAGGAGACCGAGCGCCGCGGTCCCCGGCGGCGGATGTACGAGCTGACCGCCGACGGTGCCCTGGCAGCGCGGCGTGTGTGCGCACAGGCCGCGACGCGAGAGGCACGGCAGCGTCCGGCACGGCTACGGGAGGCGCGATGACGCCGTCCACCCGCGTCGCGATAGTCGTCCTGCGCTGCACGGTGGCGCTGCTTCCCCGCGACCTGCGTGGCCGCTACCGCGAGCAGTGGGAAGCCGACGTACGTGGTGCTACGGACCTGGGCATGTCTCCACTACGGCTCGCCGCCGGCACCCTCGGCGCCGCAGCCCTGATCGCCAACGCCAACCGGAAGGGAACTCGGACCATGCAGCCCATCGGCCCTCTCGCCCTCGCCCTGCGCCTCGTGGGCGGCACCAACGCCCGCCGTCACGCCGCCGCTCTCGCCGCCGTGCTCACGTTGACCCTGCTGGCCGGGGTCGGCCTGCTCATCGCCGGCTGACGCGCATCCGCGCCGGACCGCGATACGCCGCGCGGGCCGGCGCGATGACCGACGACGGAGACCTCGCGCTGCTACGGAATACGCGGGCCGGCCCGGCTGTGGCACCTGGTCGTCCGGTCGGCGAGCACGAGCCCGCGGATTCAGCCAAGGACGCTCCGCACCAGCGACCGGAGGGCGTAGCCGAGCAGCAGAGCTCCGGCGCCGGTGCCCGTGACGACGCCGGCCGACACCTCCGTCATCAGCCCCGTCAGCAGCCCGGCCACCGCCACCGCGCACGTCGCGACGCCGAGGTGTCGCAGCAGCGGGCTGCGCAGCAGCGGGGCGAGCGGGAAGAAGTGCAGCCCCACCACGGCGCAGACCAGCACGGGGATGTACTCCGACCAGTCGGCGACGGCCAGTGCCGCAGCGCCGAGCCCGGCGAGGGCGAACTCGGCCACGACGATCAGGAGGTAACGACGGTCGCCCGCCCGGTCACGCGGACCGGCCGCCGCGCCCCGGGACCGCGCCGTGACGACACCGCCGGCGATCGCGGTGAGCAGCGCTGCCACGCTGCCGGCCACCAACAGGCCGCGCAGTGGCTGCTCCGCCGCCGGGACGCTGAACCAGACGGTCGCGAAGACGCCGAGGTAGAGAGCGCCCAGCCCTTCCTGCCACCGCCGGCCGACATCCACACTGGACATTGGTTGTCCCCCCTCGTGGGTTCGCCAGGAACCGCGCAGTTGATCTTAGGGACGCCGCCCCCGCGCCGCTGCCCCGATTCCGCGCGAGTGCGGCCGGCGAGACGCGGGAAGATGCCCTCCGGGCCGCGGCGAGGTCGCCGAACCTGCTCACCCCAATCGATGCACCCGCCAACCATCAATCGACGTGTATCGTCCGGTTGTGGCGCCCACCCGCTCCTCTGACGGTTCGCCGCCGACGCCCCGCCGCCCCGCCTCGACGGAGGCCATGAACGGCCCGGCCCAGGCCGCGAACGAGCCGGCCGAGACCGCTCCAGGCCCGGCCCGCGCGTCCGCGGATTCCGACCCGCCGGGCGACATCGTCCACCCCGGCCTGGACGCCATCGCGGACGAACAGCACGGTGGGCAGCCCGGCGGCGCGGCGCGGCGCGATCCGGACGGGTTGCCCGAACTGGCCGCACAGTTCGAGGACGAGAAGCCCGGCCGGATGCTCACCGGCTCGGCCAACCTGCTCGTCGGCACGGCGGCGGTGGCCGTCGGCGTACTCGCTCTCTGGCAGGTCTTCCGGCCGTTGCCCCAGGGCAGCAAGTACTACCTCATCATCTTCCTGGCGGGTGTCCTGCCGCTGGTCTTCCTCGCCTACCCCTCCGGCCTGCGGCTCCGGCCGGGCCGCGGCGGTACGGCGGCAACCCGGTCGCGGCCCACCGCGGCGGACTGGTCACTCGCCGCGCTCGCGCTGGTCGCCTGCCTCTACCCGGTGTTGCCGATCCCGTTCGGCTCGGGCGGCGGCGGCTACGACGCCTTCCTCGACCGGCAGGGACTGCTCGCCCCGGCCGACCTGGTGATGGGCACCGGGCTGCTCGTGCTGCTGCTCGAGGCATGCCGGCGCACCACCGGTTGGATCCTTCCCGCGGTCTGCCTGCTCTTCCTCGGCTACGGCTACTACGGCGGTCTGCTTCCGCAGTCCTGGCCGGTGGCCCATGCCGGGCTCGACTTCAGCCAGATCGTCGACGCCTTCTACAACTCCGACAGCGGGTTCTACGGCACCCCGCTGGACGTCGCCGCGTCGTACATCGTGCTCTTCACCATCTACGGCGCCGTACTGGACCTCTCCGGCGCGGGCCGGTTCTTCGTCGACCTGTCCACCGCGGCGTTCCGCCGGTCCCGCACGGCCGCCGGGCGGACGGCGGTCGCCTCCGGGTTCCTGCTCGGCACCGTCTCCGGTTCCGGAGCGGCGACGACGGTCAGCATCGGGGCTGTGACCTGGCCGATCCTGCGGCGGGCCGGCTACCCGGCGGAACGGGCCGGCGGCATGCTGGCGGCCGCCGGAGTGGGCGCGATCCTCTCCCCGCCCACGCTCGGCGCGGCGGCGTTCATCATCGCCGAGTACCTCGGCGTCTCGTACCTGCAGGTGCTCGGCTGGGCGACCGTGCCGACCGTCCTCTACTACCTCGGCATCCTGCTCTCCGTGGAGATCGACGCCCGCCGTTCGGGCGTACGGTCGGTGTCCGTCGACGCGGCCTCCCCGTGGCGGCTGCTCGGTCGGTTCGGCTACCACTTCGCGTCCCTGATCGTCATCATCGTGCTGCTCGCCGTGGGCATGTCGGCCACCCGGGCGGTGGTGCTCGCGACCGTGCTGGCCGCCGCACTCTCCTTCCTGGACCGCGGCCACCGGCTCACCCCGCGCCGGCTGGCGAGCGCCCTCGCCGGTGGCGTACGTGGAGTGCTGGCCGTCACCGCCGTCTGTGCCGCCGCGGGAATCATCACGGCGACCACCACGAAGACCGGGCTCGGTCCGCAGGCGGCGGCGCTGCTGGTGGACGGCGCCCGGGCGGTCACCGACGATCCGGTCGTGGTGCTGGTGCTGACCGCGGTGCTCGCCGCGCTCGCCCTCACCCTGCTGGGGCTCGCCGTGCCGGTCACCGCCTCCTTCGTTATCGGCTGGGTGATCATCGGGCCGGCACTGCTCAACCTGGGGGTGGCCACGCCGGCTGCGGCGATGTTCGTCTTCTACTTCGCGGTGCTCTCCGAGGCGTCCCCACCGACCGCGCTCGCCGCCGTCGCCGCGGCCGCGGTCACCGGCGGCCGGTTGGTGCCGACCATGTGGCAGACCCTGCGCTACGCGCTTCCGGCGTACCTCATTCCGATCGCCTTCGTGATCACGCCCGCGGGGCTGGGGCTGCTCGGCATCGGTGGGCTACGACAGATCCTGACGGCCACCGTGGTCCTCGCCCTCAGTGTCGCGGTACTCGCCGTCGCGGCCGGTGGTTGGCTGCCCGGAGTGGGACCGGCCGGTGCCCCGGAACGTGTGCTCGCCGCGCTGGCCGGGGTGATCCTGCTCCGGCTGGAGCCGGTGTCGGTGGCGATCGGTGTCGGACTGTCCGTCGCGGCGATCGCGGGGGTGCTCGTACGACGCGGATCCGCCGGTCGGTCCGGCGGGCAGGCCGGGACACCGGCTGAGCTGAGGGAGGTAACACAGTGAGCGGGAGAAGCGTTCGGCTCCTCGCGGGCGTGAGTGTGCTCGCCGTCGCGGCCGCGGGAGTGGCCGGTTGCGGCGGCCGGCAGGGCGGGGCGGCCCAGGACGACACCGCCAGTGAGGTCACCTGTGAGGTGGCCCGGGACACCCGGGTCGGCATCGCGACCGGGAACTCGACAGGCGTCTACTACGTGGTCGGCAACGCCCTCGCCGGTCAGCTGCCCGCTGCCACCGGCGGCCGGCTGACCGGCACCGCCGCCGAGACGGGCGCTTCGGTGCAGAACATCGAGCAACTCGTCGCCGGGCAGTACGACGTCGCCTTCTCGCTCTTCGACACGGCGGTCAACGCCGTCCAGGGCAAGGAGAGCTTCACCTCCGCGCAGCCGGTGCAGGCGCTGGCCCGGATCTACGACAACTACACCCAGGTCGTCGTACGCAACGACGCCGGCATCTCCTCGGTCGCCGACATGCGCGGCAAGCGGATCTCCACCGGCTCGCCGAAGTCCGGCACCGAGGTGATCGCTCACCGGCTGCTCCAGGCGGCGGGCCTCGATCCGGCGAAGGACATCCAGGCGCAACGACTGGACCTGACCAAGACGGTCGAGGGGATGAAGGACGGCAGCATCGACGCCTTCTTCTGGTCCGGCGGGCTACCCACCGGCGGGTTGACCGACCTGTTCACCACCGCCGGCGACAAGGTGCGGTTCCTCGACATCACCCCGCTGCTGCCGAAGATGGCCGAGCTGAACCTGGCCTACCAGGCCGGCACCATCGGTCGGGACGCGTACCGGACGGCGGCGGACACTCCGACGATCGTGGTGCCGAACGTGCTGCTGGTGCGCACGAATCTGGACGCCAACGTCGCCTGTGCCATCACGCGAACCCTGTTCGAGCGCAAGGACGCGTTGGCCCAGGCGAACCAGGCCGCGAAGGGGATCTCGTTGGAGAACGCGCGGCGCACCGACCCGGTGCCGCTGCACCGGGGCGCGGAGAAGGCGTTGCAGGACCTGGGCGCCCGCTGACCCGCAGCCGTCGGACGCTCCCGCCGGATCAGACGTCGGCGGGAGCGGTCGCGGCTCGGGCCGCCACCACCAACCGGTCGGTCTCGGCGGTCACCTCGGCGTCGTCGGGCGGGGTCCCCGGGTCGTAGCGGACCGTCCAGGTCAGACCGTCGACGCCGGGCGCCCGGCGGGCGGCGATCCGGCCGGCACCGCCGGTCATCCGGTGGTGCTGGGTGTACGCGACGGACCGGGTGACCCGCGCCCGCACCTGATGCGGCACGTCACCCGGGTCGAGCAGCAGGTACGTCTGCGGGGCGGCGTCGGCGACCACCAGGTAGCCGTCCCGCTCGGCGACCAGCTCGGCCGGCGTGACGGTCAGCTCCCGGCCGGACCAGCCCGCCTTGATCAGTTCGTGCCAGCCCAACCGCTCCTGCCGGCCGGGCAACCAGAGCCCGAGGTTGGTGGCGACCAGGACGCCGCCGTCCGCGCCGTCTCCGGCCGCGGCCCAGGCGAGCACCCGTTCGTCCCGTTCGAGTGGTGGCCGGTCGGCCGGGCGCAGCTTGGGCCGACGGTTGAACAGTCCCATCTACAGCCCTCCCGCGGCCTGTTCCCGCAGCGCCCGCGCGTGCTGCTCGAGCGAGAGCAGCTCACCGAAGAGCGCGAAGTACTCGTCCTTGTTGCTGATCGGGTTGATCCGTTGGATCCGGGACTTGAGGTCCTTGATCCGGGCGGTCACCGACCCCCACTGCAGCCGGGCCACGGTCACCGAGACGTACCGGGGGTCCGGCTCGCCGTCGATCCGCAGCGGCTCGACGGCGAGTTCCGCGACGAGCGCCTGTCCGGCGAGGTCGGCACAGGCGTCCCGGACCGACTCGATCCACACCGCCCCGCCGGGCGCGGCCGCCGCCCCGCCCGCCGCCGCGATCGCCTCTCGTACCGCCACGTGGACGGGGTGCCGGTATTCGGAAGCCTCCACCGCGTCGAACATCGGGCCGGCGAGCACCGGCTGCTGGAGGGCGAGCTTCAACGCCTCACGCTCGACCATCGACTGCGGACTGTCCAGGGCGGGCCCGGCGGCGGGTCGGGGCGCCCGCGCGGTCGTCTCCCGGCCGTCCGCGCCCGATGCCGCGCTCTGCACCGCTCGCTGCACCGGCTCGATCTCCATGCCCAGGTCGCCGGCGAGCTTACGGATGTACTCCGGCCGCTTCTCCCGGTCCTTGATCTTGGCGACCAGCGGTGCGGCCCGGCGCATCGCCTCCACCCGCCCGTCGACGCTGTCGAGGTCGTAGCGGCCGATGACGTGCCGCAGCGCGAAGTCGACCAGCGGCTCGCGGCGCGCGACCAGGTCACGTACCGCCAGGTCGCCCTTGGCCAGGCGCAGCTCGCACGGGTCCATGTTGTCGGGGCTGACCGCGATGAAGGTGCGCCCGACGAAGCGCTGGTCGTCGTCGAACGCGCGCAGGGCGGCCTTCTGCCCGGCGGCGTCCCCGTCGAAGGTGAAGATGATCTCGCCAGCGACGGCGTCGGTGTCGAGCAGGAGCCGGCGCAGTACGCCGATGTGGTCGGCGCCGAACGCGGTGCCGCAGGTGGCGACGGCAGTGGCGACGCCGGCCAGGTGACAGGCCATCACGTCGGTGTAGCCCTCCACGACGACCACTTTGCCCTGCTTGGCGATCTCCCGTTTGGCCTGGTCGATGCCGTAGAGGACGTGCGACTTCTTGTAGAGCGGCGTCTCGGGGGTGTTCAGGTACTTCGGGCCGTCGTCATCGTCGAAGAGCTTGCGCGCGCCGAAGCCGATCACGTCTCCGGTGAGGTCCCGGATCGGCCAGAGCAGCCGGCGGCGGAAGCGGTCGATGAGCGAGCCCGACCGGGCCGGACGGGACAGCCCGGCGGTGACCAGTTCGTCGGCGGTGAAGCCTCGCTGGCGCAGATGTTTGGTGAGCTGGTCCCAGGCGTCCGGGGCGAAGCCGCAGGCGTACCGCTCGGCGGCCGCGCGGTCGAAGCCGCGCGAGGCCAGGAACTCGCGGGCCGGTCGGGCGGCGGCGGTGGTGAGCTGGGACTGGTAGAACTCGACCGCGGCGGCGTGCGCGGCGACCAACCGCTGCCGCTGCCCCTGCTGTGGCCGGCTCCGCGACGGGCCCGAGTCGGTCTCCATGTACCGCAGCTGGATCCCGGCGCGGCCGGCGAGCCGCTCGACCGCCTCCACGAAGCTGAGATGGTCGGCATCCATCAGGAACTTGATCGCGTCGCCGCCCGCCCCACAGCCGAAGCAGTACCACACGTTGCGTGCCGGCGACACGTTGAACGAGGGGCTCTTCTCGTCGTGGAACGGGCACAGCCCCTTGAGGTTGCCGCCGCCTGCGGACCGGAGCGTCACCGTCTCGGAGATGATCTCCTCGATCGAGGTGCGCTCGCGGACCAGCGCGATGTCCTCGTCCCGGATTCGCCCCGCCATCGGCCACCCCCTCGGGTTACATCCTGCCCTGCCGGATCGATGATGCGCCGCCGGGGGCACGCCGGGGTGAGCCGGATCGCGAGCAGCTTGTCCATTCCGTCACAGGTACCGGCCCGGTGCGGCGAGCATGGGCAGATGAGGAGGTGGCAGACGCGGACGGCAGGATGGGGCCGACGGGTCCTGGGTCGGCCGATGGCCACCGCTGACGAGGCCGGCCACCGGCACGCCACCTGGTTCGAGCTCTTCTTCGACGTGATCTTCGTCTTCGCCCTGGCGGCCGTGGTGGACCGGCTCGGCGAGGACACGACCCCCCGGTCGAGCAGCGTGATCACGCTGTTCGGGCTCTTCCTGGTGGTGCAGTGGGCCTGGGTGGGGCACGCCTACTACGCCACCCGGTACGAAGCGGATGATCTGTCGCACCGGCTGTTGCTACTGCTCGCGCTGCTCGGTGCCGGGGCGATCACCCTCGGGGTGGACGAGGTGCCCACCGGCGAGATGCTGCCGGTCGGCTACCTGATCGTCCGTGGCGTGCTGCTCCTGCTCTACCTCCGGGGCCATCCCACCACCGAGGTGGCCCGGGCGGGCACCCTCGTCTATCTGATCGGCTTCGGGCTCGGCTGGCTGATCTGGCTGGCCTCGCTGGCCGCCCCCGGGCATCTGCGGCCCGCGTTCTGGATCACCGGCACGGCGGTCGAGCTCGTCACACCCTGGGTCGGCTACCGATGGCTGAGCCGGTGGCCGGTGGACGTCCGGCACCTCCCGGAACGGGTCGGCCAGTTCATCATCATCGTGCTCGGCAGCACGGTGGCCAATCTGCTCGCCACGGTGCCGAACCACCCCGACCAGAAGATGGCCCTCACCGCGGCGCTGGCCTTCACCGTGCCGGCGGCGATCTGGTGGATCTACGCCACCTTCGTCACCAGCGGCATCCCCATCCACCGGCTGCGCGGCGGCCAGCCCTACGCCTACCTGCACTACCTGCTCGGTGGCGGCCTGCTGCTGCTCGGCTGGGCGCTCGGGCAGGTGGTCCGGACGGTCCATCGCGACGAGGCCCTGACCACGGAGGTACGCCTGCTGCTCGCCGGCTCGACCACCCTCTGGCTCCTCTGCGGGCTGGGCCTGTACTGGCTGTCGATCCGGGTCGCGCTCGGTGCCACCCTGCTCGCCGCGTGCGGGATCGGCTCGGCCTGGGCGATCACCTTGATGGCCCCCTCGCCGTTCCTGGTGCTGGTGCTGCTCTGCGCGGCGATCGTCGGGTATGCGGTGCTGTTCACCTTCATGCTGGGCAGGGAACGGATCGCCCCGGGGACGGAGCTCACCGCTACGGACTGACCCGGCATCCGAGGCGGGTCGCCGCGGCGCGCCGAGCCGGCCGGCGCTCACGCCGAACGGCCGACCTCCGCCGGGGCGTCGCCGATGCGAGGGAACGGTTCGATCGAGAAGACCACCTCGACCGGCACCTCGAAGTACGCGGCGATCCGCAGCGCCAGGTGCAGGCTGGGCCGGAACTCGCCCCGCTCCAGGTAGCCGACCGTCTGGTAGTGCACACCCAGCGCGTCGGCGAGCTGCCGCCGGGAGATGCCCCGCTCGGCCCGCAGCACCGCGATGCGGTTGTGCACGGTCTCGCTCATCGACGTCCTCTCAGATGATCTGTTGCATGGCCCGCTCCCGGCGTGCGGCCACCCGCGAGCCGGACTCGCGGCGGGCCATCCGCCGGAGCACGACGGGGGCCAGCACGAGCCCGAGCACCGCCCACGCGCCGAGCACGCCGAACGTCTCCAGGTGCCGCCACGACCCGCCGACCTCGACCGCGGCCAGCGCGTCCGGCAGCAGCGCCGAGCGCATGCCCAACCCTAGCCAGTAGACCGGGAAGGCCTGGGCGACGGCCTGGAGCCAGCCGGGGTAGCCGTTGATCGGGTAGAAGATGCCGGAGAGCGCGATCAACCCCATCATCGGCAGCATGACCAGCCCGAGGTTGCGCGGGTTCTCGATCAGCGACCCGATGACCGCGCCGAGGGGCAGGGTGGCCACCAGGCCGAGCACCACCACCCAGAGAAGGGTGAGCCAGGCCGACGCGCTGGTCAGCCGGAGTCCGTCCACGAGGAAGAGCGACGGGACCAGCTGGATGAGCATGCTCACCAGTGCGACCGTCGACATCAGGGTGAGCTTGCCGACGAGGTAGCCGAGCATGCCGTTCGGGGTGGCCTTGGCCCGCAGCAGCGTGCCGTCCTCGCGCTCGACGACGAGCTGCTGGGCGAGCGTGATCAGGCCACCGAAGGCCAGCCCCATGCCGAGGACGCTGGGCAGCGTACGGGAACCGAGGGAGAAGTCCGTGCCGGGCACCGTGGCTCCACGCATGAAGAAGATGGTGACCAGCAGGACCAGGGTCGGAAAGACGTAGCCCCACAAGTCCTGTGCGTTGGTGAAGGTGTTGCGCAGCTCCGTCATGCCGCGCTGGAATCCGGCCCGGACGGCCACCGCGGTCGGGTTCATCGCTGCCTCCCCTGCTGCCACGCCCGGGCCGCCGCGCCGCCTCGGGCCCCGGACTCCTGCTCGTAGACCAGTGCCATGTACGCGTCCTCCAGGTTGGGCCGGCGGACCTCCAGCTCCTGCACGTCGTCGCCGTACTGCCGGAACAGGTCGCGGAGGAAGGCCGTGGCGTCGGCTGCGGAGTGGACGAAGCGCTCGCCGTCCCGGGTCCAGCGGATCTCCGCGTTCCCGGCGACCCGGCGGGACAGCTCGTCCGGCGAACCGTCGGCGATGATGCGGCCGCCGGCCAGGATGAGGATCCGCTCGGCGAGCTTCTCCGCCTCGTCCAGGTCGTGCGTGGTGAGCAGGATCGTGGTGTCGTCCAGGTCGGCCAGCCGGTGCACCAGCTCGTGGAACTCGCGACGAGCGGCCGGGTCGAACCCGACCGTCGGCTCGTCCAGGAAGAGCAGCTCGGGGCGGCCCACGATGCCGACGGCCACGTCGAGCCGACGCCGTTGCCCCCCGGAGAGCTGGCCGACCCGCTTGCGGGCGTGCTCGGCGAGACCGACGGCGTCCAGCAGCTCGTCGACCGGCCACGGCCGGCGGATCCGGTCGGTGGAGTAGGGGGCGTAGAAGGAGCCCAGATGCGCCAGCAGCTCCCGGACCCGCCACTTGCCGTGGTCACGCCAGGACTGGAGCACCACCCCCATCCGGGCGCGCCAACGCTCGTCGCCCCGGCTCGGGTCGACGCCGAGGACCCGGACCTCCCCCGCGGAGCGCATCCGGAAGCCTTCGAGGATCTCGATGGTGGTGGTCTTGCCGGCGCCGTTCGGGCCGAGCAGCGCGAGCACCTCGCCGCGCCGGGCGGTGAGGTCGACGCCGTGCAGCACGTCGACGGTGCCGTAGCGCATGCGCAGGTCGCGGACGTCGAGAACGACGTCCGCGTCGGGCGGGTGCGGAGCGGCAACGGTTCCTGGGAGCTCGACGGCGGTCATGACCCCTCCCTGGCTGACGAACTACTGCGCCAGAATGTAGCATCCCTACTACATCTCGCGGTAGACGCACTGCTGCCCGTAGGTCTTCCACTTCGGGTCCGGAGACGCCGGTGGGGTGGGACCCCTGTCCCACCCCACGATGCGTACCGTCAGCTCAGGCGGCCAGCGCCTCCTCGGCCTCGGCCTGCCGCCGCCACTCGGGCTTACAGGCCCGCCAGCTCTCGTCGTCCATGCCCCGGCGCCAGTAGCCGGAGATGGAACACATCTCCCGGGGCACACCCCGCTCGACGCGCAACAGCCGGCGCAGTTCCTTCACGAACGTCGCCTCGCCGTGCACGAACGCGTGCACGGCGCCGGGCGGGAAGTCGAGCGTCCGTACGGCGTCCACGAGCACCTCGCCCACCGGCCGCGTGGCCCGGTGCAGCCAGTAGAGCTCGACCTCGCCCCGGCTGATCAGCGGCAACTCGTCGGCCGGGCCGTCGACCTCGACGAAGACCTTCGCCGACGCGCCGGGCGGCAGCCGCTCCAGCGACGCGGCGATCGCCGGCAGGGCGCTCTCGTCCCCGACCAGCAGGTGCCAGTCCGCCGCCGGGCTCGGGGCGTACGCGCCACCGGGGCCGACGAAGTAAACCGGATCGCCGGGACGCAGGCCGGCCGCCCAGGGCCCGGCGAGCCCCTCGTCACCGTGGTGCACCACGTCGACGGTGAGCTCCCCGGCTCGCGCGTCCCACGCCCGCACGGTGTACGCCCGCAGGCGTGGCCAGTGCGAGCGCGGCAGGTCCCGGCGGACGGCCTCCAGGTCGTACGGCGACGGGTGGGCCACCTGCGGCTGCGGGAAGACCACCTTGATGTAGTGGTCGGTGAACTCGCCCACCGGCAGGCCGGTCAGCTCCTCACCACCGAGAACCAGCCGGATCAGGCGCGGGGCGGGCCGCTCGACACGCGCTACCTCGGCCCTGGTGACCTTCGTACGGCGCTCCGTCATATTGGTTAGGCTACCCTAACCTCTTGCGGCGGCGGGGCGGGGTCCGCCATCCCTGGCCAGGCGAGCGTGCCAGGCGACCGCAGCGGGGTCGGTCAGCGAGGCGACCTGGTCGATCACCACACGTAGCCGCGCGTCGTCGTCCGGGGCCGCCCGCCACAGCGGGGCGAAGACCGGGTCGAGCCCCTCCGGCGCCCGGGCCACCAGAGCGGCGACCAACTCGGCGAGCACCTGCCGCTGCCACTCGTATCGGGCGCGCGCGCCGGGGCGACGCATCACATAGCGCAACGCGATCCCCTTGAGCAGCGCGCAGCGGGCCCGCACCTCCCGGGGCACCACCAGGTCCGCCGCGTACCGGCGGTGCGGGCCGGGGCCGAAGCGGTCCTCTGTCGCGGAGACCGCGGCGGAGACGAAGCGGCCGGTCAGCACGCTGGTGGTGGCCTTGAGCGCGGCCTGCGCACCGTGGCTGCCGTCGTACCCGGCGAGCGGGGCGAGCACCGGATCGGCGAGAAGCTCCACCAGCACCTCGCCGAGGTCGCCCGTCGACTCGCGGGAGTAGATCGCCGCCACGTCGGCACAGAGCGCGGCACGTTCGTCGGCGTCGTCGAGCAGTGGACGCAGCGACACGTACCCGCTGTGGATGCCGTCCTCGACGTCGTGGACCGAGTACGCCACGTCGTCCGCCCAGTCCATCACCTGCGCCTCCAGACAGCGCCGTTCCCCCGGCGGCGCGCCGGCACGGATCCAGCCGAACACGTCGGCGTCGTCGGCGTACACCCCGAACTTGCGGCGCGCCGGCCGGCGCGGCCAGGGGTACTTGCTGACCGCGTCGAGCGACGCACGGGTGAGGTTCAGACCGGCGGAGGAGCCGTCGGGGGCGAACACCTTCGCCTCCAACCGGATCAGCACGCGCAGCGTCTGCGCGTTGCCCTCGAAGCCGCCGCAGTCGCTGGCCAGCAGGTCCAGCGCGGCCTCGCCGTTGTGCCCGAACGGCGGGTGCCCGAGGTCGTGGGCGAGCCCGGCGACGTCCACCACGTCCGGGTCGCAGCCCAGCCGGGCGCCCATCTCCCGCGCGATCTGCGCGACCTCCAGCGAGTGGGTCAGCCGGGTACGCAGGAAGTCGTCGGTGCCCGCGGTGTGCACCTGGGTCTTCGCGGCCAGCCGCCGGAACGCCGCCGAGTGCAGCACGCGGGCGCGGTCCCGCTCGTACGGGGACCGGCCGTACCCGGTGTCCTTGGGCGCCTCCGTGACCCGCCGCTGCGCGTCCGGCGTGTCGAACGGCTGCCCGCTCAACCGGTCGTCCTAGTCACGTTGCCGGAGCACGCAGAACTCGTTGCCCTCCGGGTCGGCGAGCACCGTCCAGTCGACACCGGCCTGCCCGACGTCGACGTGCCGCGCACCCATGTCGACCAGCCGCTCGACCTCCGCCTCGCGGTCGTCGGGGCGCAGGTCGAGGTGGAGCCGGTTCTTGGTCTCCTTACCCTCGGTGACCGGCACGAAGACGATGCCGGGAAGTCGCTCCGGCGACTGCCGGATCTCCACCTCGTCGGGCTTCTCGGTGACGACCTGGTAGCCGAGGGCCTCGGCCCACCACCGGGCCAGCCGGGGCGGATCGTGGGCGTCGACGGTCAGGCTCTCCCAGACGCTGGTCATGCAGCCACCCTTCCGCAACGACGGAGTACGAGCGAGCCAAGGTTACGCCCGCGACCGCCGCACGGCTCGCCGGCGAACCCCGCTCGCGGGATGACAGTTCCCGGGTCGGGGCCGGGTGAATCCGCCCCGGCCACCCGGATCCGGCTCGCCGGACACCGCCGGCGGCGGGACGGTCGAACGCCCCGCCGCCGGTCCGGTCAGCGGCTGTCCGAGCCGGTCGTCTCCACGACGGCTCGACCGGCCTCCAGCCGTGCCACCGGCACCCGGAACGGCGAGCAGGAGACGTAGTCCAACCCGACGGAATGGAAGAAGTGCACCGAGTCGGGGTCGCCGCCGTGCTCGCCGCAGACGCCGAGCTTCAGCCCGGGCCGGGCGGCCCGGCCCTCCTCGGCGGCGATCCGGACCAGCCGGCCCACTCCCTCGGCGTCGATCGACTCGAAGGGTGAGATGCCGAAGATGCCCAGCTCCAGGTAGCGCCAGAAGAACGCAGCCTCCACGTCGTCGCGGGAGAACCCCCAGCCCATCTGGGTAAGGTCGTTGGTGCCGAAGGAGAAGAACTCCGCCGCCTCGGCGATCTGCCCGGCGGTCAGTGCCGCCCGCGGCACCTCGATCATCGTGCCGATCAGCACCTCGACACCGCTCTCCCCGACCACCTCCGCGATGATCTTCTCGGCCTCGGCGCGTACCGTCTCCAGTTCCTGCACCGCGCCGACCAGCGGGACCATGATCTCTGGGCGGGCCGACCCGCCGTCGCGGACGACCGCGACGGCGGCCTCGACGATCGCGCGGACCTGCATGGCGAACAGGCCCGGGATGACCAGGCCGAGGCGTACGCCGCGCAGGCCGAGCATCGGGTTCTCCTCGTGCATCCGCCGCACGGCGGCGAGCAGCGCCTCTTCCTTGGCCACGTCCTCGCCGCGCTCCTGGGCCACCGCCACGTTGACCGCGAGCTGCTCCAGCGGCGGCAGGAACTCGTGCAGCGGTGGGTCGATCAGCCGGACGGTGACCGGCAGGCCGTCCATCGCCTTGAAGATCTCCACGAAGTCGGCCCGCTGCAACGGCAGCAGCGCGCCGAGGGCGTTCTCGCGTTCGTCGTCGGTGCGGGCCAGGATCAGCCGCTCGACCAGCCCCCGCCGGTCGCCGAGGAACATGTGCTCGGTCCGGCACAGCCCGATGCCGCCAGCGCCGAAGCGCCGGGCCCGGGCCGCGTCCTCGGCCGTGTCGGCGTTCGCGCGTACGCTCAGCCGCCGCCGTTGGTCGGCGTGCGTCATGATCCGGTGTACGGCCCGGACCAGCGGATTGTCGCTCTGCTCGGCGTCGAGCGTGCCCTCGAAGTACTGCACCACCTCGGACGGCATGACGGGCACCTCGCCGAGGTACACCTTTCCGGTCGTGCCGTCGATCGAGATGACGTCGCCCTCTCCGACGGTGTGCCCGCCCACGATGAACCTCCGCTGCGGGATGTTCACGTCCAGCTCGTCGGCACCGGAGACACAGGTCTTGCCCATCCCCCGGGCCACGACGGCCGCGTGGCTGGTCTTGCCGCCCCGCGAGGTGAGGATGCCCTTGCTCGCGATCATGCCGTTCAGGTCGTCCGGGTTGGTCTCGCGGCGGACCAGGATCACCGACTCACCCTGGGCGGCCAGTTCGACGGCCCGGTCGGAGCTGAAGACCGCCTTGCCCGACGCCGCGCCCGGTGAGGCCCCGACGCCCTTCGCCACCGGGTCGAACTCGTGGTCGAGCCGGAACCGCGGGAACATCAGCTGGGCCAACTGCGCGCCGTTGACCCGGTGCAACGCCTCGTCCAGGTCGATGAGGCCCTCGTCGACGAGCTGGCCGGCGATGACGAAGGCGGCGGCCGCCGTACGTTTGCCGACCCGGGTCTGCAGCATCCAGAGTTTGCCGCGCTCGATGGTGAACTCGATGTCGCAGAGGTCCCGGTAGTGCTCCTCCAGCCGGGCCATGTAGCCGAGCAGCTCGTCGTAGGACTTCTTGTCGATCCGCTCCAGCTCCTGCAGCGGCACGGTGTTGCGGATGCCGGCGACCACGTCCTCGCCCTGGGCGTTGGCGAGGTAGTCGCCGTAGATGCCCTGGGCGCCACTGGCCGGGTCGCGGGTGAACGACACGCCGGTGCCGGAGTCCGGGCCCAGGTTGCCGAAGACCATCGCCACCACGTTGACCGCCGTGCCCAGGTCGGCCGGGATGCGCTCCTGTCGGCGGTACACCACCGCGCGCTCGGCGTTCCATGACTCGAAGACCGCCCGGATGGCCAGGTCGAGCTGTTCCCGCGGTTCCTGCGGAAACTCGCGCCCGGTGTGCTTGGCGAAGATCTTCTTGTACGCGTCGACCAGCCCGCGCAGGTCGTCGGCGGCCAGGTCGAGGTCGTCCGTGGTGCCCCTGGCGCGCTTGGCCTCCTCCAACGCGTGCTCGAACTCCTCGCCCGGCACGTCGCAGACGGTCTTGCCGAACATCTGGATCAACCGGCGGTACGAGTCCCAGGCGAACCTGTCGTTCCCACCCGCCTGGTTGCTGAGGCCGACCACGCTGCGGTCGTTCAGGCCCACGTTGAGGACGGTCTCCATCATTCCCGGCATGGAGAACTTCGCGCCGGAGCGGACGGAGACCAGCAGCGGGTCGTCCGGGTCGCCGAGGCGCCGGCCCATCTCCCGCTCGAGGGCCTCCAGGTGCGCCTCGATCTGTTCGGCGAGCCCGGCCGGTTCCGCACCGGTGGCGAGGTACGCCTTGCAGGCCTCGGTGGTGATCGTGAAACCGGGCGGCACCGGCAGACCGAGGTTGGTCATCTCGGCCAGGTTGGCGCCCTTGCCGCCGAGCAGGTCCTTGAGGTCCTTGTTGCCCTCGGCGAAGTCGTAGACGTACTTGTGATCGACCGTATCTTGCGCTGCCACCAGAGCCTCCCGCGCGCCATCGACACTTAACGAAGGTTCAGTTCGGACATACCCCGGGCGCGATCACCGTTAATCACGGCGTCGTCAGCGATCGGTGGGCGAAGGTTAAGCGAACATCGGGTGGCCTGGGGCCGTTCGGTGACAATAGGCACAGCCATCACCACTATCCGCGTTCGTACCGGTTTTTGGGAACGGTCCCACGCGCATGATCACGCAGGAGCCACTGCCCGCCGTACCCTTGACGGCACGCATTTCGGTGAACGTCATATTTGCCACAACCGACGCGAATACACCCCCGGAGCCGCCGCCGTGTCGTCCCTCCCCTCCGCCGCCGACCGCGAGCAGATGTCGCTGCGCACCCCCGCCGCCGGTGACCTCGCCCGGACCGCCGCCCAGGTCGCCGGTGATCTGCTGACCCCCACCACCCCGCCACGACTCACCGACGTCGTGCCCATGCCGGAACAGGTACGTCCGGACCCGGCCGACGACCACCAGCTGGCCGCCGACACGGAGATCCGGGCCAGCGCCGGCACCGCCGCGCTCGCCGTCGCCGAGCACCTCGCCGGACTGCTGCGGCCGGCCACCGGCTACCCGCTGCCGGTGACCGACACGACCGATCGGGAAACGGACACCGGGGTCGTCCTCGCGCTCACCGAGGACGACGCGCTCGGCGCCGAGGGCTACCGGCTCGCTGTGACCCGCGCCGCCGTACGGATCACGGCAGCGACCCCGGCCGGCCTCTTCCACGGCGTACAGACCCTGCGTCAGCTCCTACCGCCCGCCATCGAGAGCCGCACACCGGTCGCCGAACGCTGGGTGCTGCCCGGCGGATCGATCGTCGACCGGCCGCGGTACCCCTACCGGGGCGCGATGCTCGACGTGGCCCGGCACTTCTTCCCGGTCGCCGACGTACTCCGGGTCATCGACCACCTGGCCCGATACAAGCTCAACCGCCTGCACCTGCACCTCACCGACGACCAGGGCTGGCGGATCGCCGTACCCGGCTGGCCCCGCCTCACCACCGTCGGGGCCGCGACCGAGGTCGGCGACGGGCCGGGCGGGTACTACACCACCGCCGACTACCAGCACATCGTCGCGTACGCCGCGGCCCGGCACATCACCGTCGTACCCGAGATCGACCTGCCCGGACACACCAACGCCGCGCTGGTCGCATACGGTGAACTCGCCCCGGACGGCGTCACGCCACCGCCGTACACCGGCACCGAAGTGGGCTTCAGCTACGTCGACCCGACGAACGAGCGGACGTACGAGTTCATCGCCGACGTGCTCGGCGAGGTGGCCGCGAACACCCCCGGCCCGTACCTGCACATCGGTGGCGACGAGGCGTTCAAGGTGAAGGGCGCGACGTACACCGGCTTCGTCGAGCGGGTGCAGCGCATCGTCGCCGACACCGGCAAAACTGTGGTCGGCTGGCACCAGATCGCCCCGGCCGCGCAGGCCGAAGGACGGATCCTCCAGTGGTGGGGCACGAACGGCGACGACCCCGCCACGGCAGAGGCGGTACGCCGGGGTGCACGGCTCATCCTCTCCCCCGGCAACCACGCCTACCTGGACATGAAGTACGCCCCGGACACCCCGCTCGGACACGACTGGGCCGGCCTGATCGACGTACACCGGGCGTACGACTGGGACCCGGACAGCCACGTCGCCGACGTACCGGCCGAGGCGGTGCTCGGCGTGGAGGCGCCGCTCTGGACCGAGTCGGTGACCTCGCTGCCGGAGATCGAGTTCATGCTGTTCCCCCGGCTGCCCGCGATCGCGGAACTGGGCTGGTCACCGAGGTCGGCGCACGATTGGGCCGGGTTCCGGGAGCGGCTGGCCGGGCACGGCCCGCGCTGGGCGGCCGCCGGGATCACGTACCACGCGACCCCGGAGATCCCCTGGCCGGCAACCCCGGCCGGAGCCACCGCTCCAGCGACCACACCACCCGCAACCACCGATCCGGTGACGACCCGGCCCGCCGCCGCCGCAACGGCGCCAACCACCGATCCGGTGACGACCCGCTCCGCCGCCGCCGCGACGGCACCAACCACCGATCCGGTGACGGGTACCGCGCCGATCCCTACCCAGACGACAGCGGAAACCGCGACCGACCCGGTCTGACACCCCATCGGCGAGTCGGCCGGATCGCCGAGACCGGCGGGATCGGCGGGATCGGCGGGATCGGCGGGATCGGCGGGATCGGCGGGATCGGCGGGATCGGCGGGATCGGCGGGATCGGCGGGATCGGCGGGATGATCAACTCGGGTTCATTGAAGTCGGGGTGTCCCAGACGCTGGGTTACCGCGACTTCATTGAAGGCGAGTCGATCACGTCACGCGCCGACCTCACCAGGCCGGTTTGTCCGGGTCGGCAGGGCGGCTGGGCGCGTGGAATATCCGGTATCGGGGTGGGCGTCCCGTGCCCGAGGCCACCCCCGCCGCGGAATCATGCCGGGGGCCGGGTCGTTGA
>NZ_JBFAAL010000011.1:35341-220809 GCF_040639715.1 Micromonospora sp. NPDC023737 | reverse complement strand
CACCGCCCACGCCTCATCGGTCAGTTCACCACGACGTACCACCGGCACATCGTCGACGATCAACCACTACAAGATCGGCAGGACACGCCCTAGGCCTAGGACGTCGTGCGGGCTCAGCCGGCGCGGTCGCGGAAGGTGGCGCGGTAGCTCTGCGGCGTGGCGCCGACCCGGCGGGTGAAGTGGTGGCGAAGCGCCGCCGCGTCGCCGAAACCGGACCGGTCGGCGACCGCCTCGACGCTGAGCCGGGTCTCCTCCAGCAGCCGCCGAGCCAGCAGCACCCGCTGGCTGGTCATCCAGTCGTGCGGGGTGGTGCCGGTCTCGGCCCGGAACCGGCGGGCGAAGGTACGGGGTGCCATGCCCGCGCGGGCTGCCAGTTCGTCGACGGTGACCGGGCGTTCCAGGTGCCTCATGAGCCACTCCAGGACCGGCTCCAGGGTCGGGGCCTCCGGCGCCTTCGGGATCGGCGCCTCGATGTACTGGGCCTGGCCGCCGTCCCGGTGCGGCGGGACCACCATCCGGCGGGCCAGCCGGGTGGCGGTGGCCGAACCGTGCTCCTGACGGATCAGGTGCAGGCAGGCGTCGATGCCGGCGGCGGTGCCGGCACTGGTGAGCAGTCGACCGTCCGCCACGTAGAGCGAGTTGCACTGGACCAGGGCGGACGGGTGCAGCTGTTGCAGTTCGTCGACGTATCGCCAGTGGGTGGTGCACTCGCGGCCGTCGAGCAGCCCGGCCGCGCCGAGCAGGAAGGCGCCCGAGCAGACGCTGAGCAGGTGTGCGCCGCGTGCGTCGGCCCGGCGCAGCGCTTCGAGCACCGGCTCGGGAACGCTGGCGCACCGGTCGTGGGCGGGGACCGCGACCAGGTCCGCGTCCTCCAGGGGGCCGAGGTCGGTGTGCGGTACCAGTTGGAAGCCGGCGGACGTGCGTACCGGGCGGCCGTCCGGGCTGCACACGTCGAAGCGGTAGGCGGGGAACCCGTCGGCTGTCCGGTCGGTGCCGAAGACCTCCGCGAGCACGCCGAGTTCGAATGGCGCGACCTGGTCCAGGACGAGTACGGCCACCGAGCGGAGCATGTGACGAGGGTAACCCCGCGGGTGGCAGTAAATCGATGGCCAGTGGCATTCCTGCCACTGTCAGCCTGCGGCGCGACGTCGCAGACTGAGGTCAGACCCGATGCGCATCGGCGGCGAAACCGACATCAACCGGGTGAAAGTGAGCGCCGTCATGGAGTTCCTGTTCCTCGTACTGTTCCTGGTCGTCCTCGCAGCCGCCGGCGCGACCGGCGTGACCGCCGACAGCCGCGACTCCGCCGACTGGAAGCCGACCGACGCGGGGCGCCGCTGGCAGTCCCGTACCTGCTGATGACACTTGTTCCGATTCGACGGAAAAATCCCGGGCGGGACCGCGCCAAAAGGGGCGGCCCCGCCGACGGGGTCCGGCCGGCGTACGGCAGGCTAGGGGCCATGGCAGACGGCTCCTGGTACGACGCCGACATCGACCACGTGATCATCTCCGAGGCGCAGATCCGCGAGAAGACCGCGGAACTCGCCAAGCAGGTCGCAGCGGACCACGCCCACGTCGAGGACGGGCTCCTGCTGGTTTGCGTGCTCAAGGGCGCGGTGATGTTCATGGCCGACTTCGCCCGGGCGCTCGGCCGCCACGGCCCGCCCGCCGAACTCGAGTTCATGGCCGTCTCGTCGTACGGCCAGGGCACCACCTCCTCCGGAGTGGTCCGCATCCTCAAGGACCTGGACCGGGACATTGCCGGCAAGCACGTGATCGTGGTCGAGGACATCGTCGACTCCGGTCTGACCCTCTCCTGGCTGCTGCGCTACCTGGAGTCCCGGTCGGCCGCGAGCGTCGAGGTCGTCGCGCTGTTCCGCAAGCCCGACGCGGTCAAGGTCCCGGTCCCGGTCAAGTACGTGGGCTTCGACATCCCGACCGAGTTCGTCGTCGGCTACGGGCTCGACTTCGATGAGCGTTACCGGGAGCTGCCTTACGTCGGCGTGCTGAAGCCCGAGGTCTACGCCCGATCCTGAGCCCTCCTCGCGGTGGCGTCGAGCGCGACGCCACCTGAATCCGCGCGGCGCGTGCGTGCCGCGTCCGAGCTTCCGGTCGGGCGCGCGGCACCGGGAGGTCGAACAGGGCGCATTCGTCAAGCGGACGTTCAGCGGATTCTCAGCTGTTCGGACTACCGTGTACGTCGGTGGCGTGGAGGTAACTCCGCGCTCGGCCCCTCGACTGCGTGACCGGGTGTTCGCGGGTGGCCGGGCTCGGACTCCTCGTCACGTCGGTCTCCGCCCGGTCCGCCGTACGACCCGGCGCGGGCTGGTGGGCCCCGGCTCAGGAGACGTGCCGTCGATGTCCGACGTGCGTCGAGTGCGGGGCTCGCAAGCTCACTCCGTGCGCACACGGTGTACCGTCGAATGACCGCGGCGCGGCAGTTTGTCGCTCCTCGGAGGTCGAGGCCGGCTCGCACGGCGGCTCCGGCAGCCGCCAAGGCGGCGACACCAATCAGACGGTCAGGACGTCGATCAGGAGGATGCGGGCGCTCAGGTGCCCGACAACAGTATGGAACGTACGCGTTTCTTCCGCCGACCGGTGGTCTGGATCATCCTGGTCATCCTCGGCGCCGTTGTTCTCAGTCAGTTGTTCACCTCGGGGCCCAGCTTCCACCGGGTGGACACTTCCGTTGCGCTGGACCAGCTCCACACCGCCAAGATCGATAGCGCGGTCTTCCAGGACAAGGAGCAGACGCTCCAGCTCAAGCTGGCCGAGAAGACCAAGTTCGGTGACACCACCACCGACCGGATCGAAGCCCAGTTCCCCTACGAGGTGGGCAGCCAGGTCTGGAACGAGGTCCTCGCGGCCAAGTCGGCCAACCGGATCACCGGCCCGGCCGACACGAAGGTGTCGTCCGACAGCATCTGGGTGAGCCTGCTGGTCAACCTGCTCCCCATCGTGCTGCTCGTACTGCTGCTGCTGTTCTTCATGTCGCAGATGCAGGGCGGCGGCTCGCGGGTGCTCAACTTCGGCAAGTCCAAGGCCAAGATGATCACCAAGGACACGCCGAAGACCACCTTCGCGGACGTCGCGGGCGCCGAGGAGGCCGTGGAGGAACTCCACGAGATCAAAGACTTCCTCCAGAACCCGGCCAAGTACCAGGCGCTGGGTGCCAAGATCCCGAAGGGTGTGCTGCTCTTCGGCCCGCCCGGTACCGGTAAGACGCTGCTGGCCCGCGCGGTCGCCGGCGAGGCCGGGGTGCCCTTCTACTCCATCTCCGGCTCCGACTTCGTCGAGATGTTCGTCGGCGTCGGCGCGAGCCGGGTCCGTGACCTGTTCGAGCAGGCCAAGGCGAACGCACCGGCGATCGTCTTCGTCGACGAGATCGACGCCGTCGGCCGGCACCGTGGCGCCGGCATGGGCGGTGGCCACGACGAGCGGGAGCAGACCCTCAACCAGCTCCTGGTCGAGATGGACGGCTTCGACACCAAGGGCGGCGTCATCCTGATCGCCGCCACCAACCGGCCGGACATCCTGGACCCGGCGCTGCTGCGCCCGGGCCGCTTCGACCGGCAGATCCCGGTGGACGCCCCCGACATGGAGGGCCGCAAGGCCATCCTGCGGGTGCACGCCAAGGGCAAGCCGTTCACGCCCGACGTCGACCTCGACTCGGTGGCCCGGCGTACCCCGGGCTTCAGCGGCGCCGACCTGGCCAACGTGATCAACGAGTCGGCTCTGCTCACCGCACGCAAGGACCAGCGGGCGATCAGCAACGACTCCCTGGAGGAGTCGATCGACCGGGTGATCGCCGGTCCGCAGCGCCGGACCCGGGTGATGAGCGACCAGGAGAAGAAGATCACCGCGTACCACGAGGGTGGCCACGCGCTGGTCGCCTGGGCGCTGCCGCACGCCGCGCCGGTGCACAAGGTGACGATCCTGTCCCGCGGTCGCTCGCTGGGCCACACCCTGGTGCTGCCCACCGAGGACAAGTACACCCAGACCCGGGCCGAAATGATCGACACGCTGGCGTACGCGCTGGGCGGCCGGGCCGCGGAGGAACTGGTCTTCCACGAGCCCACCACCGGTGCCGGCAACGACATCGAGAAGGCCACCCAGCTGGCCCGGGCGATGATCACCCAGTACGGCATGAGCTCCAAGCTCGGTGCGATCAAGTACGGCACCAGCGGCGACGAGCCGTTCCTCGGCCGCAACATGGGCCATGAGCGGGACTACTCCGACGCGGTGGCGGCCGAGATCGACGGCGAGATGCGGGCGCTCATCGAGCTGGCGCACGACGAGGCCTGGGAGATCCTGGTGGAATACCGGGACGTCCTGGACAACATCGTGCTCGAGCTGATGGAGAAGGAGACCCTCTCCACGGCTGACATGGCGCGCATCTGCGCCCGGGTGGTCAAGCGCCCGCCGCTCGCGCCGTACAACGGCTTCGGCAAGCGCCAGCCCTCCACCGAGCCGCCGGTGCTCACCCCGGCCGAGAAGGAGGCGCTCAAGGCGCAGGCCCAGGCCGACGGCGCCCAGGCGGGGGTCGGTGGCAACTCTTCGAACAACTCGGACGGTACGCACTGAGCACGACGGACCCGGCGGCCAGCCCCGATGATCGGGGGCTGGCCGCCTCCGCGACCGAGCCCGACGCGGACGACATGCTGGACTACATCGCCGCGCGGCTGATCAACGGCAAGCTCACCGGTGGCCCGGTCGAGGACAGCGTCGACCTGCCCCGGATCGAGAAGGCGGTCCGCGAGATCCTGATCGCGGTCGGGGAGAACCCCGACCGCGACGGGCTCCGGCAGACCCCGGCCCGGGTCGCCCGGGCCTACGCCGAGCTCTTCGCCGGCCTCCGGGTCGACCCGGCCCAGGTGCTCAGCACCACCTTCGAGGCCAACCACCAGGAGCTGGTGATCGTCCGGGACATCGACGTGATGAGCCTCTGCGAGCACCACCTGCTGCCGTTCCGGGGCAGCGCCCACATCGGCTACATCCCCGGCCCGGACGGGCGGATCACCGGCCTGTCCAAGCTGGCCCGGCTCGTCGAGGTCTACGCCCGCCGCCCGCAGGTGCAGGAGCGACTCACCTCGCAGATCGCCGATCTCCTGATGGACAAGCTCGCGCCCAGAGGCGTGATCGTCGTCCTCGAGTGCGAGCACATGTGCATGGCCATGCGCGGCATCCAGAAATCCGGCGCCCAGACGATCACGTCGGCGGTGCGTGGCACGCTCCAGAACGACGCGAAGTCCCGGGCCGAGGCGATGGCTCTGATACTGCCCCGCTGACCCGGCGTACCGACCGGCCGCTGCGTCCCCGCCCGCTTCCGGACGTCGACGGTGTGACGGAAAGAGCCGGTGCGGCCTCAGCCGGCCAACATGGCGAACAGCAGGCCGGCGGTGACCAGCACAGCCGGCACCAGGCAGACCAGCGCCCCGAACCGCGACGTCCGGTCCACCCGACCCCCGCGCCGCGACCGGAAGACCCGCCCGACGCCGATCCAACCGGCCACGAACGCCACCGCCGGCATCGGCAGGCCACAGATCAGGGCGGCGACGGTCGCCGCACCGGCACCGGTCGCGACGTAGACCACCACCTGGATCAGCGGCACCAGCAGCGCCAGCGGGCCGTACACCAGCAGGTTGCGGGGCCGCGCCGACCAGCTCGCCGGACGCAGCGGATGCCGCGCGGCAAGAGCGACGTCCGCCGCGTCGACCCGGTCGCGAGCGGTGCGGAGCCCCGCCAGGACGGTGGCCGGACCGCCGGCCAGCGCGCGGGTCTCCTCGGACAGCTCCGGCGGCGACGGCACCAGCGAGATCTGCGGTACGCCCCGCTCGCGCAGCCGGCTCTGCTGAGCGGCGAGCCGCGTACGGACCTCGGTCAGCTCCTCCCGAGCCGCCTGCACCGACCGGGCCTGCTCACCGGCGGCGGCCGCCGCGGCCCGGCGTACCCCGTCCAGCTGGCGGGCCGCCGCCAGGTAGTCCTGCCAGGCGTCCACCGCGGCATCGGCCGTCGAGGCCGGCTGCGGAGCAACCTCATGCTGCACGGCGGTACGCTGCCGGCCCGGCCCGGCCAGATCCTGCCGCTCGTCCCGGGTGGCCGTGGCCGCCTTCCTCCCGTTGCGGCTCATGCCCGCGCCTCCTCCTCGGCGAACGGCACCAGGACGACGCCCTGCTCGTCTGGCCCGTCCCAGAGCACCACCCGGCCCGGGCGCGGGCGCCACTCCACCGGACGGTGGAAGACGCTGACCAGCTGGGCTCCGGGTACGCCCACCGCCGCGACGGCCGCCAGCTTGTCCACGGCGTCCTCCGGCTCCAGCAGGGCAGCGAACGGCGGCACCACCCGCCACCAGCCGAGCAGGTGCCGACCAGCCGGTGGCCCCTCCCGCAGCAGCGTCCGTAACAGCTCGACGGGCAACTCCTCGGCGTCCGCCCGACCCGCGCCGAAGAGCACGAGGTACGTGGGGTCGTTCGTCGGCGTCGACCCGCCCTCGTGGTCCGGAGCGGACCCGGACGATTCGGTGCCGGCCAGGATGTCGAGCAGGCCGGCGAGGTCGACGGTCGTGGCCCGATGCACGGCGGCCAGCTCGGCGGTCAGCGCCTCGGCCAGCGACCGGCAGTCCGGATCGGCGGCGGCGATGACGAAACGGGCCGATCCCGCCGCGTGGTGGGCGGCGGTACTCCGGGCCGCGGTGACCAGCAGCGAGGCCGCCTCCGGCCCAGGACCGAGGACAGCGAGGTTGCGCCCCGCGGCCGGACCGAGCGGCACGGCCACCGTCGACCGGTTCACGTCCACCGCCCGACCCAACAGGGCCGCCGGAGCGTGCGCCAGGTTGGCGACCGCCGCCCGGTACCGCGGGTCGTTGCGGAGCAGCGGTCGGGCGTACCCGGCGAACACCACCGGCGGCACGGCACCCGCCGGCCGGGCCGCCCACAGTTCGTGGCGCAGCCGCTCCACCGTCTCCGGTTCGTCCTGCGGATCCGGGTACCGGATCAGCCGCTCGTGACCGCGTACCGCGCCCCGCGGTCCGCCGAGCCCGCCCGCGGTGTTCACCACGGCGCTGCCCATCGGCAGGCCGGCCGCCGAATCGTTGGTCGGCTCCAGGACGGCGCCGCCGCCCGGCAGCGCAACCCGGACCGGGAACTGCCCGAGCAGCGAATCCCGGTGGCCGCCGTCCGACCGCCCGGCCAGCCCCAGATCACCGGCACCAGCCAGCACCAGATGAACGCCGTACGTCCGCCCGGACCGGGCGAGAGCGTCGAGGCGGGACGCGATGTCGGCGCTGAGCCGATCCCGTTCGGCGAAGAGCAGCGGCACATTGTCCACCACGCAGACGATGCGGGGCAGCGGAGTGTGCTCCCGCAGCGCGGCGAAACGCTGCCCGCCGGCCCGGCGGCCCGCCTCCTCGCGGCGGCGCACCTCGACCGCCAACTGCTCGAACAGGTCCCGTACGTACTCGCGGTCGGCGGTCATCGCGGCCGCGCGGACCTGCGGGATCCAGGACCGGTCCCGCTCGGTCTGGAGGAACTCCACGAAGGACTCGCCGTCGCCCAGGTCCACCAGGTACAGGGTCAGCTCCTCCGGGCCGTACCGGGCGGTCAGACCGAGCAGAGCGTTGGTCAGGAAAGCGGACCGGCTGCCGTCGGACCGACCGCTGACCAGCCAGTGCGGGGTCAGCTCGGTGAACCCGAGCGGCACCGGCCGGCCGCCGGCGTCGCCGACCGTGGTCGTCATCCCATCCGCCGAGTGTGCCGACCAGAGCTCCTCGCCGGTGGGCGGCAACAGTTCGGCCAGCCCCAGCCGGGAACCCGCCTCGACCTGGGCGGCCAGCCGCCGGCAGACCGCGAGCACCAGTTCGGCCGGCGGATCCGCCTCGACGAAGACGGGAGAGTTCAGCCCGGCCGGCGGGTCCACACCGGGGCTGGTGAACGACGTACCGGGCGGATCGCCGAGCAGCGCGTACGCGTTCCGGAGCGCGAGCGTCGTGGCCCGGGGCAAGGGCGGGCGGTTCGCGTACGGGCCGGAGGCCGCCCAACCGGCGACCACCAGATGCAACCCGGCCGGGGGGCCCTGTTCGGCCAGAGCCTCGATCCTGGCCAGGTCGCTCGGCGCGGTCAGCTCGGGAAGGGCGGCGATCACCAGCAGGAGGGTGCGGTCGTGTCGCCGGCGCCCGCTGGACCCCGGAGCCACCCACTCTTCGGCCTCGGTCAGCACCGCCCGCAGACCTGGCAAGTCCGACGCCGGCGGCGGGAGCAGGCCGGCGTCAGCCAGCGGAGCGAACGGCGTCAGCGCCGAACCGGTGGCGTCCACCGCCCTGACCAGCAGTGCGCCGGCCGGCGTCGCCGCAACCGAGCGCAGCAGGACGGCCCGGAGCAGACCCGCGACGCGGGAGTCCCGCGCATCGGTGTCGATGCTGAGGTGACCCGTACCGACCAGTGGCACCAGAGCGGGGAAGCGAGCGTCGTCCAGCGGCGCGGCGGTGCCGACCCGGACGAAGGGCGGTGGGCCGTCATTGGGTGGAGCGTCGGCAGCGAGGGCGTCCAGGGAAGCGCCCGCCCAGCCAGGGGCCGCCAGCTCGGCCGCGGTACGGAGCCGGTCGGCCAACTCGTACTGGCGGCGCTGATCGGCCGGCGCGGGTCTGATCTCGTCGAGAATGGCGGCGGCCGCGGCCGCGGTGGCAGCGGCCTGACGGTGCAGTGCGGCGGCGCGGTTGGTTCGTGCCTTCGGACCGGCCACCGCGTCCACCCCCTCTGATCGAGGTTGGCAACCTCCCCGAGCAGAGACGGTATCCCAGGTGGTGCGCCTACCTCGGGAGGCGGGGCGGCGGTGTGAAGGTGTCGTCGGTCATCTCACCAAAGGCGAGCGGTCCGTCACGATCCGCCGAAAATTGAGGCATTGGGTACGGGGCCTCCGACCGATAGCCTCAGGACGTGGAATCAGTGCAGCCCCCCGCCGGTTCCCAGGTATCCCGCGTACCGGCGCAGCGGCCCCCCTCCGAGCAGCTGCCACCAGCTCCGGCGGCCCCGGCCCCGGAGCGTCCGCCCCGTCGAGTCCGCACCGTCCTCACTGTCGTCGCGGGTGTGCTCGCACTGCTCTGCCTCGGCGGGGCCGTCACCGGCTACGTGCTGTACGACCGCGCCACCGCCCCGGACCGCAGCGCCCCCGATGTCGTGGTGGCCAGCTATATCCAGGCTTCCTTCACGGATCGCAACGACGTAAAGGCGCAAGAGTTCACTTGTGAAGACGGTGCGAGCCTCGACGGCCTGCGATCACTTCGCGATGACCTTGTCTCTCGTGAAAAGAGATTCGGAACGACGGTTTCGGTGCGCTGGGGGCCGCTGACCGTCCAACAATCAGGCAATGAGGCCGTGGTTGACGTCGAACTCATTATCTCCGCCGTAGTCGACGGCATATCGCAGAGCGACCGGCAGAATTGGCGGTTCACGACGAGGCGGAGCGACGGCTGGGGCGTCTGTTTGGCCGAACGTGCGAGTTGAAGGCCTACTCCAGCCAGAGCATGTGCACCGGTACTTCCAGGGTGGTGGGCGCTTGGCCGCGCCAGGCCCAGCGGTACCACTCGGCTTCCGGCGTGACCCGTACGCAGATGTCCCCGTCGGCACCCGAGTACGTCTCAGTGACCGCACGTAGGTCGCGGTGCTCGGCCGAGTCCACGACGTGCACCACGCGACGACCGGCCACCGAATCCGCGTCGACGACCGGGATGGGTGCCCGGTGACTCGGGCCGTCGAGCGAGACGAGGCGGAGGCCGGGGTCGCGCCCGGTCAGGCTGTCGGCCTGCGTAGCGATGGCCTCGACCCAGACCCGTTCCACCGGGACCAGGGGCGCGAAGACCTCGATCTGGTCGGTCTCGGCCCGGTACCACTCGTGCTCCGGGATGACTGGCACGTACGTCCGGCTGCCCTGCACCACCCGGTCGTCCGCCCGCAGGTCACCGCGCCAGCCGAGCCCGGGTAGACCGACCTGCACCCGCCGGCCGCGTAGCCCGACCCGCGCGGTTGCCGGCACGATTTCGACGGGGCGTGGTGGGCGCGGGGCCCAGTCCGGGCGGTCCGCGAACGGGTCGGGCACTGGTTCGTTCATGCCGGCAAGGGTTTCACTTCTTCGCCGTGAGAGGCGCGCCCCTCGACCGCATGAACGGCACCGGGTCGATTGCGGCCCGGCTGCTCCGGTCGCCGTCCTCGTGGACTTCGAAGTGCAGGTGTGGGCCGGAGGAGTTTCCGCTGCTGCCGACCTCGCCGATGACCTCGCCGGCGGCGACGCGCTGGCCCGGATAGACCCGCGGACGGGTCACCATGTGGCAGTAGCGGGTGACGAAACCACCCGACTGCTTGTCGGGATGCAGGATGTCGACGAACCAGCCGCATCCGCCCTTGCCGGGGTAACCGTCCACGTTGCAGGTCCGCCGGCCGCTGTTGTCGGGGTCGCATCGGGCCACCAGTACCCGGCCGGACGCGGCGGCGTGGATATCGGTGCCCTTCTTCGCGGCTATGTCGACCCCGTCGTGCCCCGGTCGTTCGTTGGTCCGAAAGCCCGAGCCGACCGAACCGGCGATCGGGGCCGTCCAACCCGATGCTGCGATTTCCTTGCCGGAGGCTGCGTCACATACTTCGTGACCCGACACCAAGGCCGTACGGGCCGCCCCTCCGGCGAGCGCGTCGACGATCTGGGCGGCCACGGTCTCGTGTTTGGCGTACGCGTCGGGGAACGCGCTCACCTGCACCCGCTGCGCGGCCACGGTGAGTGGCAGCTGTTCCCAGCCCTGGATGGTGAGCAACTTCTCGTAGAACTTCCTCGCCGCGTACTCCGGGGTCATTCGTTGCCGTACCGTGCCCCACGAGGATCGCTGCTGGAAGAGACCGACCGAGTCGTGGTCCGCGCCGACGCCCTCGTTGGGGAGGTCCTGCGATTCCCCGACGGTCCGGTTCGCCAGGTTCCGCAGACGGGACTCCTGCATGGCGGTCGCGACCGCGATGACCCAGCCGCGCGGCGGCACCTTCATCTTCTGCCCGGTCCCGATGATCCGGGCCGCGTTGCGGAGCTGGCGGTCGCCGTAGTCGGCCAGACGCGGCATCTTACCGCTCACGTTGACCTGGAAGTCGCCGGTGCACTCGACGCTCATCGGCGTCATCTGCTCTGCGGAGTCTCCGCCGAGTTCGCTGAGGAAGAAGGCGGCCGTTCCTCCGGTGCAGCACAGCAGGGCGAACGCCACGGTGAGCGCAACGGCCAGCGCGCGGACCGGCAGACGGCGACGGGGGTTCGCCTTCTTGTCGTTCATTCCTGCTCCCAGTCCACCGCGTCGACCAGCCACTGCCCGTCAGGTGCGACCAGTTCCAGCCGGAGCCGACCGGTGTCCATCGGCACCAGCGCCTCGACGAAGGTTTCCGTCCGCGGCCGGATGGTGACATCGTCGGTCACCTGCTCGGCCCGCACCTCCTGGGGCACCGCGCCGGCCAACTTCTCGGTGAGCGCGGGCGTCGACAGGGGCCGAAGGTCCTCGCGCCACTGTTCGGCGGTGCTGCCCGGCTTGCCCAGCCAGGCCGTCACGAAGCGGTCGGCCGTCTGCTCCGGCGTCCGCTCACCCGGTCGGGTGACCGGTTCGGGTGGAGCCTCGCTTCCGATCACCCCGTCCTCGCCCGCGTTCGGGTCCACCGTGGTGATCGGCTCGGTAGGCCGATTGCTGAGCCCGAGGGAAGGATCGATGGGCCCCGAGAAGAGCCGGGCCGCGCCGATGATGCCGAACACGACCACCGCGAGGGCGAGTGCGATCCCGATCCGGGACCGCAGCACCCGGGTGACCAGGAATTCGAACGCCCGCCGCATCGCCACTCACCTGGCCTCGGTGCGGATCCGGGGCGCGGGGCGGTCGGGCGTACTCTCCGCCGAGCCGGGACGGTAGACGACGTAGGAGGGACGTTCCTCGGGCACGTCCGGCGCCGTCCAGGCCGGCTGGCCGCCGCGGGGTCGCGGCGCGGCCGGACGGGCGGTGTGGCTCTCCTCGACCGCCGGCGCGCCCTCGGTCCGTTCGCGGCCGTCGGGGCGCTGCCGGTCGGTGCCGTCCGGCGCGGTGTGAACCGGGTCCTCATGTCGGGCCTCAGGCCGCAGCCGCGTCTGCTCGGCGACGACCGCCTTCCGTCGCCCCATGGTGGGCTCGGCCGTGCCGCCGGGCTCGGCCACGTCGAGCCGTGCGGCGGTGCGCATGTCCCGGAAGAAGCGGCGGTGCCAGGAACCGGCCGAGCCGACCGCCTCGCTGCTGTCCTTGCCGCCGAGTTGGGTGATCCGGCGATAGGGGCGGAGCAGCAGCCAGCCGACCACGCCGCAGAGCCAGACCAGCACAACCTGGAGCCAGCCGGGGAGGCTCGGCGTGCTCATGATCAGGTCCACTGCGAAGAGGTAGACGGCCGCTCCGGTGCCGAAGATGAGAATGTTGAAGATGGCGGCCACCACCGCGTTCCCGAGCCGGCGCAGGCCGGCGCTGGCCGGTCTGAGCAGACCGATCGTGCCGAGGATCGGGGCGGCGATCACGGCCCACCGGAAGATCAGGAAGCCGAGCAGCACCAGCAGCGATGCAGTCAGGTCGAACATGGCGAAGAGCAGCGACGCGAGCACCGCGATGAAGCCGGCACCCACCCGGTCCATGTCCCGGACTCCCTGGAGGTATTCGTACGCCTCCGGGTCTTCAGTTTTGATTTGTTCCGCAACGGTCATCCATTGCTGTTCCTTGGCCTTGATGACGACATCGCGAGTGGCAGGATTACTTCGAATCGACTCCGCTTCATCCCAGGTCAGCGACTTGGCATCGTAAAGCGCCCGGCCGTATTTCTTCGCGGTCTCACTGTCGGCGGATCCCAGAACGCCGCGCAGCCAATTTCGGTAGAGCATGGCCTCGGTCGCGGTGTCGCTGGCCCGGACCGCTGGCGGTCGTTTCTCGACGCAGGCGTCCGGGTTTGGTAGAGCGCATTTGTCCGGCGGCGTGTCCCTGGAGGCGGGGCCGAGGGCGTCGTGCACCACGCCGAGACCGGTGATCAGTGTGTTGTCGGCGACGTTGGCGGACTTCACGGGCCAGGCGGCCAGTGCCGTCACCGCGACCATCACGAGCACTGCCCAACCCGCCGTGGTCATGGCGTTGCTCATGTCGGACTGACGCGACCGCCAGAGCAGATAGAGCCCGACCACGCACAACGTGACGATCCCGAAGACGCTGAACACCTTCTGGTAGATGGCCTTGGTCGCCTGCTCCACCAGCGGGTCGGCCCAGCTCCACATCGACCGCGGGTCCCAGGCCCGCTCACGCAGGGCGTTGGATGCGCCCACGATCGCCGTCGCAATCATGAATTCACCGTTGGCGACGGTGTTGCTGAACTTGTAGTCCGGGTGGAGCACCGAGGAGGCGCACCCGCCGTCGACGTCGTAGGTCGTGTAGCTGTACCCGGCGTAGCCGTAGTCGGTGTAGAAGCCCTTCGGGCCCGGCTGCTTCGAGGAATCCGGCCGCGAGGCGAACCATCCGGCCAAGCCGGAGTCGGGTGCGGAGGGGGTTGGTGGCCTCCGGCAGGTTGCTTCAGCTTCGGCGACCTGGTTGAGCTGCTTGACGCAGGCGCGGAAGTCGGCCTGCCATTCCTCGGTGGTGCAGAGGTCGGCCTGCGCCTGCGCGGCCACCGGGGCGGCGGACGCCGGAGACGCCCCGATCAACGGCCACGCGATGGTGGCTCCGGCCAGCAGGCCGAGCGCGAGCAGGAATGCCGTGATCCGTGCTCGGGCCCTCGCCATGTCACGCCTCCAGATCTGGCAGGGGGATGCTCGGCAGTACTCCGGCCGCCGCGGCGACCGCGGCGGGCGTGGTGTCGAGGTGTTCCAGCAGCCCGTCGACGTACGAGACGTCCACTCGGACCTTCTGCACCCGCCCGTCGACGTCACGCATGACGAACTCGCGGAAGCCCAGCCGGGTGGCCGACGTGGCCTCAGCGGTGGAGAGCGAGGCCAGCGTGGCCTCGTAGCCGTCGTTGACGGGGACCCGCAGCAGCCGGAGCGCCTCGGAGGCGATCTCATTGTCCTCGGCGATCCGGCCGACGAAGACGGTCGAGACGAGGTTCTGCACGTCGAGGCCGAGGATGTCGCGCGGGTTCTGGGAGGCGACCAGTGCGGCCAGGTTCCACTTGCGGGAGTCCCGGGCGAGCCGTACCAGGAAGGATCGGCCGGAGCGCCACCCCTCCATGAAGTGCGCCTCGTCCAGACCGACGAGCTTCCGGGACGACATCGACCCGCCGTAGCATCGGCGTACGGCGAGCCGGTGCGCGGTGTGCAGCATCGGCAGGGCGAGCGCCTCCTCGGCCGACCAGTACTCCCGCTCGATCTTGAGGTCGGGCAGCCGGAGGCCGGCCATGGTGATCACCGTGAGCGCGGCGTCGGGACCGAGCATCCCCTCCGGCGGGCGGCCGAAGAAGAGCATCGCCAGGGGCATCTCGGCGGTGTCCAGCAGGAGGTTCGCGAGTTCCCGGCCGGTGTCGTCGTCGAGTTGGCTGAGCGTGGTCACGACGTCGTCCAGGGTGGACGTCTCCTCGGCGGGCACCTGGCGTACGGCGTGCCGGAACAGCGTGGCGGTCGACGCCTCCCGGGCGACCTGCGGCGGCACCAGCATCATGCAGATGTCCTGGACGAGCATCCGCCGCTCGGCCCGGGCGTTGGAGACCGCGATCTCGTACTCCCGGTCGCCGGCGGCGCCGGTGCCGAACTCGGTGCGCCGTGGTGTCGGGATCAGCGCGTACGGGGCGAGGGTGCCGTGTTCGGAACCGGTCAGGTTGAGCACCCGGGAGTAGGGGGCCAGTTCCGGCATGGCACAGAGCCGGGCGAGCGGGCCGGACGGGTCGAGCAGCGTCACCTGGACGCCCCGCCGGGCGGCGAGGTAGCCGAGCGCACCGAGCAGGGTCGACTTGCCGCCGCCCGGCTCGGCCACGAAGACGGCGAGGCCGGAACGCTCGCGTACCTCCATGGGGTAGTGCAGGTCCAGGAAGACCGGCCGCCGGCAGGTGCCCGCGGTGCGGCCGATCAGGTCGCCGCGCCGGTCGCCGACGGTGGACGCGGCCTGCGGCAGTGCGGCGGCGAGCAGCGACACCGGCATCCGGCGTACGTAGCCGGTGTTGGCGATCGGCTCGCCGGGGATGAACTCCCGGGCCAGCCAGTCCTGGTTCTTCGGATGTTGCAGCGAGATGCGCAGCTCGCGGGAGTACAGCTGGATGAGCCGGCGCGCCCGCTCCAGGCACTCCTCCCGGGTCCGGCCGCCGACCGCGATGCGGTGCCAGCCGTGTGCCCGGGCCGAGTCGACCGGCAGGCCGGTGGTCATCTCGTCGCCGATCACGAGGGCCCGTTTGGCCAGCCGCTCCAGCTCCGGCGGTGCGTCGATGCCGTGCTCGGCGTAGTCGAGCTGCTGGGAGCGGATCATGCGGAGCCGGTGCTCGAGGTTGCGGAACGAGTCACCCGAGCCGAGGATGTCCACCCGCGTCGAGATCTCCATCGGCCAGGGCAGCCGCTCGTGGAAGTGCAGCCAGGGTTCGTGCCGCTCGGGGATCTCCAGCGGCTCCATCCGCCCCACGGCCAGCACCGCGACGTGCCGTTCCTCGCCCGTCATCCGGTTGACCAGCTTCACCGTCGAGCCGTACGGGGTGCGGTAGCGCTCGATCTGCTCGGTGAGCGCAAGCAGGTCACCGCGTTCCCACCGCCCGTTGGTCACCGGGGAGAGCGCCCCGGGTGGCGACATCCCGAGCGCCACCGAGCGGTAGAGCAGCCACTCCAGTTCCTGTGCGGTCACCCGTCGCCCGCGCATGCCGAAGGCGCCGAGCACCTCGTCGAACTGCTCGACCGTCCGGCCCAACCGGCGGCGTTCGCCCTCGGCGACGCCCCGGCCGAAGGTGCGCAGCAACCGCTCGCTAAGGGAGTCACCGAGGGAACGGCGGGCGAAGGTCACCCCGAGGTACGTCTGCCCCTCGGCGTGGTTCACCGACATCAGGTGACGCTGCGCCGCGACGAGATGGTCGGCCCAACTCGGCGTGCCGGGCACGTCGGGCAGCGGGGCGACGGTGTGCGTGTCGACGGTCCGGGCCCACTCGTCGGCCGGGAACGGCCGGGTGGTGCGGCGCAGATGCAGCCGGAAGCCGGCGAGGCCGGCGTACTGCTCGGCGATCGCGGCCAGCAGCGCCTCGCGCTCGGCGTCCGGCCGGAACGCCCAGCGGACCTCGGGCAGCCAGTACCAGGCGGTGACGGTGTTCGGGGTGAAGGTGAGGTGGCCTGCGATCTCGGTGATCGCCAGTTCGACCGAGGGGTCGCGGTCCCCGAACTTGATCTTCGGGGCCTTCACCCGGACCGGCTTGATCGGCTTGTCCCGCCGTTCGGGCGAACGCTGCCGGGGCGGCGCGACCGCACGCCCGTTCGTCGTCGGCGTGTCGGACCCGGCGAGGTGCTCCGCCGGCTGCCTGGGCTCGGGCGTGGGCTCCGCCCGGGGTGCGGGCGGTACGGGCGGTGCCTGCGGCACCTGCTGCGCCACCGGCTCCGGATCGGCCGCCGGGCGCCGCACCGGCAGCCGGTCGCCGGCCTGGTGCGGCACTCGCGAGCGTGTGCCCTGCTCCGACGTGCCCCCGGCTGGAACGTCGTTCCGTGCCCGGGTCGGTTGCGTGGTCGGCCCGGGCTCCAGGCCTGTGCCGGACGACCGGGGCGCCGACGGCGCGACCGGAGGCGTCGGCGGCGGCTCGATCGCGGCCGGTTGCGGTGGTATCGGGGTGTGCTCGCGCTCGGGCCGTAGCGACGGCGTCAGCGGACGGGCGGTGCCGGGGCGTGGAGCGCCGAAGAGGTCGAGGAAGGGGGAGTCGATGTCGGCGTTCTCCGCGCCGGTCGCGGTTGGAACCCGACGCGGCGGCTGGTCCGCCGGGGCGGCCCGTCGGGTCACCGGGTCGCTCGGTGGAACCCTTCGAGCCACCGGGCGGGGGGCCTGGAAGACGCCCACCCCGCCGTGACCGGGTGTGGTGGCCAGCGCCGGATCGGGGGTGTTCTCGTCCAGCTCATCGGTCTCTGGGTAGTCAAACGAACGCGCACGGTGACCGCCCGGCGCGGCCGAACGGCCGGCCGGGGAACCCGGCGTGGAATTGCGATTCATGCGACCGCCTCACCCGCATCGTGTGACCGCCCCGTCGGCGTACGCCCGGTCATGCCAGTTCCTCCCGGATCCTGATCCCGGTGCCGACCAGGCGAGGATCGCGCTGTTCGGCGGCGGGCTCCCGGGTGCGTCGCCAGTCCGTGAGCGCGGTGCGGATCACCACTCGCGCGGGTCGGTCCGGGTCGACGTGCCGGAAGACGAATGACGTGCTCACGATGGCGAGCGCGATCTCCCAGGCGGGGAAGAGCTCGACCTGCAACGTGAACAGCCAGTGGATGAACATGTAGAGGGGGACGAGCAGCATGAAGAGTCCGTACTGGGCGTACGGGAGGTGGACGGGAAGGGTGTAGCCGGGCGGCCCGAGGTAGACCAGGCGTGCCCGGTAGATGTCGTCGTCGGTGCGCAGCCGCATGTCGAGCGCGCCCTATTCGAAGATCAGGTCGATCAGGTAGTCGCCGACGAAGAAGAGTGTCGCCGCCCCGGCGATGAAGGCCAGGCCGACGATCGCGATGGCGGAACTGGTCAGCACCTTGGATATCTCGCCGCGGCTGGCCCGTCCGATGAAGATCACGCCGAGGACGGCGAGCAGGATCGGCGCGATCTTGCTGGCGAAGAAGGTGACGACCCCGTTGGTGTCGATGCCCTTCGGTGCCGGCTCGGCGAGTGGAGTCGACGCCAAGGCGGAGAGCGCGTGGGCGACGCCGGACGACGCCTGCTCCATGAGCTCGATGGCGATCACTGAAACCTCCCCAAAACGCGGCCGGCGGCGCCGCAGCGGTGCAGTTGGAAAGCCTGCGAGGGCAAATGTCCTTTTCGAGCGCAGCCAAGTTGCCTTGCGTTCGTTACTCACCACGGAGGGTGGCGAGTTTTGGGCGATTTGGTCCCGCTTCGGCCCTCCCTCCACGCTTCGCCATCTCGATGCTGGGCAATTCCACAGCGTACGGGCCGCCCCGGAATGCGACAAGCCGCGAAGAGGCTGCCCGATACCACCTGGACGACCGATCGTACATCTGTTTCAATGCGCATGTCAGGGCTGCCGTGTGAGGCTGCCCCGGGCCGCCGGAGGCCCGGCCGACGACCGGTACGGTCTAGTCGTGACCGATCTGGTGCGGGCCCCGGCCCCCGTTGTGATGGGCGTCCTCAACGTCACGCCCGACTCCTTCTCCGACGGCGGACGGTACGCCGACCTCGACGCCGCCGTCGGACATGGCGTCCGACTGCACGCCGACGGGGCGTACCTGATCGACGTGGGCGGCGAGTCCACCCGGCCGGGCGCCGACCGGATCGACGCGGACACCGAGGCCGCGCGGGTGCTGCCCGTCATCCGCGAGCTGGCCGCGGCGGGCGTGCCGGTCAGCATCGACACCACCCGGGCCCGCGTCGCCGAGGCGGCCCTGACCGCCGGCGCGACAGTGGTCAACGACGTCTCCGGCGGGTTGGCCGACCCGGACATGGCCCGGGTGGTCCGGGACGCAGGCTGCCCGTGGGTGCTGATGCACTGGCGCGGGCACTCGCGGGGCATGCGTGAGCTGGCCGACTACACCGACGTGGTCGCCGATGTCCGGGCCGAGCTGGCCCAGCGGATCGACGCGGCGCTGCGGGCGGGGGTCGCCGCCGACCGGATCATCGTCGACCCGGGGCTCGGCTTCGCCAAGACTGCCGAACACAACTGGCGGCTCAGCGCGCGCCTGCCCGAGCTGCTCGACCTCGGCTACCCGTTGCTCTTCGGCGCCAGCCGCAAGTCCTACCTGGGCCGGCTGCTCGCCGGTCCGGACGGCACCCCGCGCCCGCCCGGCGACCGCGAGGCGGCCACCGTCGCCACCAGCGTGCTCGCCGTGGCGGCCGGCGCCTGGGGCGTACGCGTGCACGACGTACGCGCCACCGTGGACGCGCTCGCCGTCTGGCGGGCCACCGGCAGCCCGCGCCTGGTCACTCCGGTCGCCGCGGCGACCGGGTCCGCCGCCGAAGGGGAGGGCGGCCGGTGAGCGACCGGATCACGCTGACCGGTCTGCGGGCACGCGGCCGGCACGGGGTGTACGACTTCGAGCGCGAACAGGGGCAGGACTTCGTCGTCGACGTGGTGCTCGAACTCGATCTCGGCCCGGCCGCGCGCTCGGACGACGTCGCGGACACCGTCCACTACGGCGAACTCGCCGATCGACTGGTCGCCGTCGTGACCGGCGACCCGGTCGACCTGATCGAGACGCTCGCCGACCGGCTGCTCGACGTGTGCCTGGCCGATCCTCGCGTGGGCAGTGCGACCGTGACGGTGCACAAGCCGGAGGCGCCCGTGCCGCACGTGTTCACCGACGTCGCCGTCACCATGACCCGCGGGAGCGTGCGGTGACCCGCGCGATCCTCTCCCTCGGCAGCAACCTCGGTGACCGACTCGTCCACCTGCGCTCGGCGGTCGCCGCGTTCGGCGACGCGGTCCGCCTGGTCTCCGGGGTGTACGAGACTCCACCGTGGGGGGACCCGGACCAGCCGACGTACTTCAACGCGGTGCTGCTCGCCGAGGACCCGACCGCGGGCCCGTACGACTGGCTGGAGCGGGCCCGCGCCGCGGAGCGCGCGGCCGGGCGCGTTCGTGACCCGCAGCGGCGTTTCGGCCCGCGCACCCTCGACGTCGACGTCATCGCGGTCTGGGGCGACGACGGCGAACCGGTTCTCGGCGACGACCCCGAGCTGACGCTGCCGCACCCCCGCGCCCACCTGCGGGCGTTCGTGCTGCGGCCGTGGCTCGACCTCGAGCCGCACGGCCGACTGCCCGGTCACGGTCCGCTCGCCGACCTGCTGAACACCGGCGAGGCCGCCGCCGACGCGCTGGAACTGCGCCCGCGCCCGGATCTGGCGTTAGAGTCGACGGCATGACCCAGCGGAGCCGGTCGGCATGACGCAGCCGCAGTCCCCGCCGCCGGGCGGCCCCGGGCGGATGGGCCCGACCCGGATCTCCACCCTCGTGGTGGCCGGTCTGGCCGCCGCCGCGGCGGCCTGGTTACTGATCAGCACCTTCTACTACAACGGCCTACCTCGGCTGCCCTGGCTGCCGGTGGTCACGCTCGCCGTGCTCGCCGTGCTGGAGGGGTACGCCGCGATCAACACCCGGGGTCGCATCGAGCGCCGGCCGGGCCGGGAACCGGTCAACGCGCTGATGGTCGCCCGGTTCGTGGTGCTGGCCAAGGCGTCGTCGCTGGCGGGCGCCATCTTCGCCGGCTTCTACGCGGGGCTGACCGCCTGGCTCTTCGTCGAGTCCACCCGCGCCGCGGCCGAGGACCGGGCGCCCGCGGCCGGCGGGCTGGTCGCCTCGCTCGCCCTGGTGGCCGCCGCACTGTGGCTGGAGCGCTCCTGCCGGGTGCCGGAACGCCCCGAGGACGAGCGGGAGCCCGACGACCGGGAGAGTCGTCCCGGCCAGCGCTGACCCGTCTCCGCTGTGGTCGGGGGGTTACGTGCGACTCGCCGCGCGGGTACGGTGCCTCCGACCGGACAGCAACGGCCGCCGCCGGTCCGCCCGAGCGTCGGACCAGGACGACCGGCCAGGGAAGGCGGCGTCATGGGGTACGACGAACCGGGCCGGGACGCGTCAGTCGAGCCCTCGTCCGGAGTGCCCGCCGCCGTGCTGGACAACGTCTTCGACGACCCGTTCCACGGTGAGCCCGGCCGGGACCGTGTCGGCGTTCACGTCGGCTGGGAGATCGTGCTGTTGATCGCGTTGGCTGCCTGCGCCTGGCTGCTCTGGCGCGAGGATCCGGCCGTCCTGCGCGGTGCGGCGCTGAAGTCGCTGCTGGTCGACGTGGCCGCCCTCGGGCTGCTCGTCCTCGCCGCCGGGCTGAGCCTGCGTACCGCCGCGGTGAACCTCGCCATCGGGCCGGTCGCGGTCGCCGCCGGACTGCACTTCGCCGAGCAGAGCGACAGGGGCCTGGTGGCCGCCGTGGCCCCGGCCGCCGTGGTCGCCGCGGTCGGCGGTCTGCTGATCGCGCTGGCCGTGGTGGTGCTGCACGTGCCGGGCTGGGCGGCGAGCCTCGCCGCGGCGGCTGGCGTGATCGTGTACATCGAGCGCCGCTCGACGCCGGTGTTCGTGCAGGGCGAGTACGACCCGCGTCGTCATGCGTACTACTTCGTCGCCGGGTTCGCGGCGGTGGCCATCCTTGGTGGCTTCTTCGGGGCGATCCGGGCGGTCCGTCGGCTCGTCGGCCGGTTCCGCCCGGTGGCCGATCCGGCACGTCGTCGTGGGGTGGCCGCCGCGTTCGTCACCGCGAGCGCGTTGATCGGCTCGACCCTGCTCGCCATGCTGGCCGGGGTGCTCGTCGTGGCCAACGACGCCGCACCGGTGGTCCCCGCCACCGGCCTGGACTGGACGGTGCTCGCCGTCGGCGTGGCACTGCTCGCCGGCACCAGCGCGTACGGTCGTCGCGGCGGGATCTTCGGCACCGTCCTCGCGGTCGGTCTGGTGTCGGCGTTCCTCGCGTACGCCGAGACGCATGGCTGGACGGTGAGCCGGTGGGCGGCCGGCGGGGTGGCACTGGGCGTGGGGCTGCTGGTCACCCGGCTGATCGAGCGTTACGGCCGCCCTGGATCGGCCACCGTGGAGACGCCGGAGCCGGGCGGCGACGGCACGATCAGCTCGGGTTGGACGGTGCCCGGCCCGGTGGAGAACTGGCCGCCGGCCCTGCCGACGCCCGCCACGGACTCGCCGATGGACCCGTGGCGGTCGCCGCACTGGGAGAGCGAAACCCGGCGGTGGGACGACGCCCGGTGAGCTGGGGCCACGTCCGACGAGCCGGAGGTGATCTCGGCGGTTAGGCTCGGCGGCATGAGCGAGACACCAGCCACCCCCACCGGCGGTCACTCCTTCGAGGAACTGGACGCACTCCCCACCGAGGAACTGCGGGAGCGGTCGTTCGCGCGCGCCCGGGAGCGGCTCGATGTCGGCTTCTTCTGGTCGGTGCTGCGTCACCTGCCGAACGCGGACGAGGCCACCGTGCTCGACGGCGCCCTGAACTCCGTCGGGCCGACCGTCGACGAGGCCGCCGCGCTCCTGCGTCAGCTGATGGGTCACGGCTACGAGGAGTCGGAGCCGCTGCTGCGGGCCGCCTTCATCGACTACCTGATGAAGCACTGACGGGAGCGGTACACGCAGGCCGGGAACGGACAGCATCATGGCGCTCACCAACCGGACCGGCGCGCTGAGCCGGTACGGCACGGCGGCCGGCACCGGCGCGCTCGCCGTGCTCGTGCTCGTCGCCGTCGCCGGCAGCCCGGCGTACGTCGGCTGGGCCGGGAGTCACACCGATCCGAACTCGGCAGCCGGCTGGTATCTGCGAGTGCTCGCCTGGCCGGCCTGGCGGATCGACGCCGGGGATCAGGCCGGCGGGGTGCTCGCCGCGGACCTGCGGGCGATCCTGCTGGTGATCCTCGCGGCGGCTCTGCTCTACGTGCTGCCGGCCTCGCAGGTGGCCCGGGTACCCGGCGGTTTCAGCCAGTTCTTCTCCGGCTGGGCGGCGTTCGTGCTGGCCGGCGGTCTCGCCGGCCTGTTCGCGGTGTTCCTCGGGCCGGGCGCGTCGATGCTCGGCGCGTTGCAGGCCGCCTCGGCGGGAGCCGGTTACGGCTTCCTCACCGGTTGGATCATCGGCACGGCCAGCCTGGGCGGCCGCGCCTGACGACCGCCCCCGGGCCGGGCCCGGGGGCCGATCGGGCGGCGGCCGGAGGGGCCGTGCCTCACTCCGGGCGGGCCAGGTCGAGCAGGCGTCGGCGGTCCAGCGAGCCGACGGCGCGTCCCGCGTCGGTGACCAGCACCCGCTCCGCCGCCGAGGTGAGCAGCGCCGCGAGCGCGTCGTACGCCGAGCCGTCCAGTGGCACGGCCGGCGCGTCGGGTGCCGCGTCGGTGGGTACCGGCTCCAGCGCCTCCCTACGCAGCGGCGTGACCACCAGCCGGCGGATGCCCCGGTCGGCGCCGACGAACTCGCGGACGAACGGGGTGGCGGGGGTGCCGAGCAGCGCTGCCGGCGAGTCGTACTGCTCCAGGTGGCCGCCCTCGGAGAGCACCGCGATCCGGTCGCCGAGCCGCACCGCTTCGTCGAGGTCGTGGGTGACCAGCACGATCGTCTTGCGCACCTCGGCCTGCAGCCGGAGGAACTCCTCCTGCAGCCGGGTCCGCGTGATCGGGTCGACGGCGGAGAACGGCTCGTCCATGAGCAGCACCACCGGGTCGGCGGCGAGCGCCCTGGCCACCCCGACCCGCTGCCGCTGCCCGCCGGAGAGCTCGTGCGGGTACCGGCCCCCGAACGTCCCCGGGTCGAGGCCGATCAGCTCCAGCAGCTCGTCGACCCGGCTCCGGATCTGGTCTCGGGGCCAGCCGAGCAGCTTCGGTACGGTCGCGACGTTCGCCCGTACCGTCTGGTGCGGGAAGAGCCCGACGTTCTGGATGACGTAGCCGATCCGGCGGCGCAGCCGCACCGGGTCGACCCGGGTGACGTCCTCGTCGCCGAGGAGGGTCCGGCCGCCGGTGGGCTCGATCATCCGGTTGATCATCCGCAGCACTGTCGACTTGCCGCTGCCGGACGGACCGATGAGCACCACCAGTTCGCCGGCACCGACCTCGAGGCTCAGCCCGCGTACGGCTTCGGTCCCGTCCGGGTAGCGTTTGCGGACGCCCTCCAACGTGATCGACGCCGCGCGCTGGTCGCTGACGGTCGCGCGCCCGCCGGCGCCGGAGGTCTCCGGGGTAACGTCCACGTATGTCCTTCCGCCTGAGCTACCGGGCCGACCCGGGCAATCCCTGGTTCTCCTGGCAGTACCTGCGGGACAACTCTGACACGCTCGTCGCCGCGCTGCGCGACCACGCCTCGCTGACCGCCCGCGCGGTGCTGATCGCCGCCTTGATCGCCGTACCGCTGGCGGTGGTGGCGTACTGGTTCCGTCCCCTCTCCGGCCCGATCCTCGCCTTCACCGGGGTGCTCTACACGATCCCGTCCCTGGCGCTGTTCGCGTTCATCGCGCCCTACCTGGGCATCGGCACGGTAACGGTACTCACCGTGGTGGTGCTGTACGCCCTGCTCGTGATCGTGCGTAACACGGTCGCCGGGTTGACCCAGGTGCCGCCCGAGGTCCGTGAGGCGGCCGAAGGCATGGGCTACGGCAGGTGGGGGCGGCTGTTCCGGATCGAGTTGCCGCTCGCCCTGCCGGGGATCCTCACCGGTCTCCGGCTGGCCACCGTCTCGACCGTGGCGCTGGTCACCGTCGGCGTGGTCGTGGGTCGCGGCGGGCTCGGACAGGTGATCTTCGCCGGTTTCCAGAACAACTTCTACAAGGCACAGATCATGGCCGGGACGCTGCTCTGCGTCCTCCTCGCCCTGGTGCTGGACCTGATCCTCGCCGGGCTCGGCCGGCTGCTCACCCCGTGGCTCACCCGGAGATCGTCATGAGTGTCATCGAGCAGGCGATCGTCTGGCTCAACGACCCGCTGAACTGGACCAACCCGGGCGGCGTGCTGGACCGGCTCGGCGAGCACCTCGTCCTCTCGGCCGCCGCCGTCGCGCTGGGCTGCCTGGTGGCCTGGCCGATCGGGCTCTGGCTCGGTCACACCGGACGCGCCGGCGGCCTGGTGGTGCTGGTGGCCAACGTGACCCTCGCCATCCCCACGCTCGCCCTGCTCACCATCCTTCCGCTGACCTTCCTCGGGTTCGGTCGGCCGTCGGTGATCGTCGCGTTGGCGGTCTTCGCTCTGCCGCCGCTGCTGGCCAACGCGTACACAGGAGTGCGGCAGGCCGATCCGGAGGCGCGGGACGCCGCGCGCGGCATGGGTCTCTCCGGCTGGCAGGTGCTGCGCCGGGTGGAGTTGCCGCTCGCCGTGCCGTACCTGGCGGCCGGGTTCCGTACCGCCGCCGTGCAGGTGGTGGCCACCGCGGCGCTCGCCTCGTTCGTCAACGGCGGCGGACTGGGCCAGATCATCCGGGCCGGGTTCGGGCTGGATATCGCGGCCGGTGGCGGCCAGATCCTCGCCGGGGGTGTGCTGGTGGCCGTGCTCGCCATCGTGGTGGAACTCGTGTTGGCCCTGGTCGAGCGGGCCGTCACGCCGCGTCCGTTGCGCGGCGCCCGCCGCGGCGCGAACCGCCGCGCCGCCGACGCGGTGGCCGGCGGCTGACCCGCCCGCACCTGACGGAGGCGGACGAAGCGGCACCGTGCCGGGGGCGAGCCCGTGCTCGCGGCCGCGGCGGCGCCCGACCTGAATCCTGTGGCGCGGCTCACGCCGCTGACCGCCCGGTGCCGGCCGACCCGGTGACGATCAGGTGACGAAGGTCCCGTCCGGTTGTCGTACCCGGCCGGAGGATGTTGGGTGGACTCGCGGGCATCCGAACGATCGCCCGTCGGACACGCGGCCGGCCCGGAAGGGTCGCGCCGGGACACGGAAGGCGGGCAGTACATGCACGCACATATTCGACTGGCCGTCGGCGCGGCCGCGGTTCTCACCGCGGCCGGGCTCTTGACCGGCTGCGGTGGCGCCGGTTCGTCCGGCACCGACGCGCCCAAGCAGGAGGCGAGCGGGGCGGGCTGCGCCCCCGTCGCGGGTGACCAGCTGATGGTCCTCGCCGATGACAAGAAGCAGCAGAACAGCGACAACGTCATCCCGGCCGTGAACGCCGACGCGGCGAACCCGCAGCTGTTCGCCGCGCTCGACAAGGTCTCGGGCGCGCTGGACACGCCGAAGCTCGTCCAGCTCAACAAGGCGGTCGACGTCGACCGCAAGACCCCGAAGACGGCGGCGGAGGAGTTCGCCTCGGCGAACAACCTCACCGCGGGTATCGCCAAGGGCCCGGGCGGCCAGCTCGTGGTCGGCGCCGCCAACTTCAGCGAGAGCGAGACGCTCGCCGAGCTCTACCGGATCGCGCTCACCGCCGCCGGCTACCAGGTCCGCGTGCAGCAGATCGGCAGCCGGGAGCTCTACGAGCCCGCCCTGGAGAAGGGCGAGATCCAGGTCGTCCCGGAGTACGCCGCGAGCATGGCCGAGTTCCTCAACACCAAGGCCAACGGCTCGGGCGCCAAGCCGGTCGCCTCGCCGGACCTCGACAAGACAGTGACCGCGCTGCGAGCGGCCGGCGACAAGGTGGGCATCACCTTCGGCAAGCCGTCGGCGGCCCAGGACCAGAACGCCTTCGCGGTCACCAAGGCGTTCTCCGACAAGTACGGCGTCCGTACCCTCTCCGAGCTGGCCAGCAAGTGCTCCGGTCAGGCGACGGTGCTGGCCGGGCCGCCGGAGTGCCCGCAGCGGGTCACCTGCCAGGCCGGCCTGGTCCAGGTCTACAACTTCCACGCGGGCTCCTTCAGCTCGCTGGACGCCGGTGGTCCGCAGACCAAGAACGCCCTGAAGACCGGCAGCGCCAGCGTGGGCCTCGTCCTCTCCTCGGATGCGGCGTTGGCCACCAGCTGACCTGTCCATCGGGCCGGCCCGATCGGCTTCGGCCGGTCGGGCCGGCCCTTTTCCGGGGCCCTCCGCGGTGACCGGCGCCCTCCCGGGTCCGTTCCCACCTGAAGCCGACTCTCGGTAGGCTGCACAGCCATGCCGGCCCCCGAAGCCCTGCGCAGCCGTTCGCTCCTGACGACCCTGTTCTGGATCGGCGTGGGATTGGCGCCGGTGGCGGCGCTGATTCTGCTGGTCGCCGACGGTAACGGGCCGCTGCGTTTCGCGGCGGTGCTCGCGATCGTGGCCGTGGTGCTGATCGGCCTGTCGATCGCGCTCCGATCCGACGGTGAGAGCGGTCAGGACCGCCTGGCGGAAGTCTTCGACGAGATGGACCAGCTCCGCCGTGAGTTGCGTGGCGAGATCGTCGCCGCCGCGCAGCGTGGCAACCAGGCCCTCGACCAGGCCCAGCGGGCGCAGGAGGCGGTGGCCGCGGTGCACCGGAGGCTCGAAGCCACCGGTGCCGCCCTCGCCGGTGCCGCTGTCGGCGGTGCCGCTGTCGCCGGTGCCGAAGAGCCGGTCGGGTCAGGCCGGGCGCGGGTGCCGGTCGCCGAGCCGGAGGAGGATGTGCCGGCCGGTCGGGCTCGGGCGTCCCGGGAGGAGAGCCGGTCCCGCTGGGCGGACGACGAGGAGCCGGCTCCCCGTTCGGCGTCGGGCCGGCACGGCACCGACCGTCCGGACCCCGAGCCGGAGTGGCCGGCCCCCGGAACGTACGGCGCACGCGCCGGCTCCGCCGGGGAGCGCGCAGGATCGGCCGGGTACGGCGGGGAGCGTACGGGTGCTGCCGCGGCCGGCGTCTACGGAGCGGGGCCCCGCCCGGGTGAGCAGGACGGCCGGCCGGAGCCCCGGCAGATGGGTGTGGTCCGGCACACCGAGACGGTGCACGTGACCACCCGGCACACGATCGTGGACGGTGGCCCGGCGGAGTCGCCCGGTGGGCGTTACGGCGGCGGGTACTCGGGCGGCTGGTCGCCGCCGGCCGACGAGCGACAGTGGGGCGCCCCCGAGGAGCGCAGCCCGCAGGAGCGGCAGTGGTCCGGGTACGGCGGTCAGGACGAGCGCTCCCGGCCCGATGACGAGCGCCCGTGGGCAGGTGCGGGCGGTCCGCGCGGCGAGACCGGTTGGGACGATCCGCGCGACGACCGTGGTCGCGACAGCCGGCGGGACGAGCGGGGCTGGTCGGCCCCGGACGACCAGTGGGACCGGGCGGAACCGGACCGGCCGGCGCAGGTCGACGACACCGGACAGTACTGGTCGCAGTTGCGTGCCGGTGACCGCTGGGCGGCGGTCCGGGACGACGACCGGGGCCGGGAGGTGCGGATGGGCGAGCGGCGGGCCGAGGTGCACGCGGACGCGACCGGCAGTGAGTACCGGGTCGCCGACCGCTGGGCGGCGGTCCGCCGGGACGAGCCGCGCCGCGGGTACGACGAGGGCCGGCGGGGCGGCTGGGGTGAGCCGGAGGAGCGGGCGCTGCCCGCCGGCGGGGTGCCCGTGCCCGACGAGTGGCGCCCGCCGCGCCAGCGCGGGCTGGTCGACGCCGAGCCGGAGCGGGTGGGCCGCCGCGCGCGGGTCGACGAGGACGCCTACGACTACCCGCCTCGCGACGACGGACCTCGTGCTGGCGGTTCCCGCTGGCGCTGAACGCCGCCGCCCGGCCCGACCTACTTGTCGATGTCGCCGACCACGAAGAACATCGAGCCGAGGATCGCGATCAGGTCCGGCACCAGGCAGCCCGGCAGCAGCGTCGCGAGCGCCTGCACGTTGGCGTACGACGCGGTGCGCAGCTTGAGCCGCCACGGCGTCTTCTCGCCCCGGGACACGAGGTAGTAGCCGTTGATGCCGAGCGGATTCTCGGTCCACGCGTACGTGTGCCCCTCGGGGGCCTTGACCACCTTCGGCAGCCGGGTGTTCACCGGTCCGGTGAGCCGGTCGACCCGGTCCAGGCACTGCTCGGCGAGGTCGAGCGAGACGTACACCTGGTCGAGCAGAACCTCGAACCGGGCATGGCAGTCCCCGGCGGTCTTGGTCACCACCGGGACGTCCAACTCGTCGTACGCGAGGTAGGGCTCGTCCCGACGTAGGTCCAGGTCGAGCCCGGAGGCGCGGGCGACCGGGCCGGACGCCCCGAACGCCGCGGCGTCCTCCCTGGAGAGCACCCCGACGCCGACGGTGCGGGCCAGGAAGATCTCGTTGCGCCGGATCAGGTGGTCCAGGTCGGGCAGCCGCCGGCGTACCTCGCCGATCGCGGTCCGCGCCCGCCCGGTCCAGCCGGACGGCACCTCCTCCTTCAGCCCGCCGACCCGGTTGAACATGTAGTGGATCCGGCCGCCGGAGACCTCCTCCATCACCGTCTGCAGCGTCTCGCGCTCGCGGAAGGCGTAGAACATCGGCGTGATCGCGCCGATCTCCAGGGGGTAGGAGCCGAGGAACATCAGGTGGTTGAGCACCCGGTTCAGTTCGGCGAGGGCCATCCGCAGCCAGGTCGCCCGCTCCGGCACCTCGAGCCCCATCAACCGTTCGACCGCGAGCACCACGCCGAGCTCGTTGGAGAACGCCGACAGCCAGTCGTGTCGGTTGGCCAGCACGATGATCTGCCGGTAGTCGCGTACCTCGAAGAGCTTCTCCGCGCCCCGGTGCATGTAGCCGACGATCGGCTCGGCCGACACCACCCGCTCACCGTCGAGCACCAGCTTCAGCCGCAGCACGCCGTGGGTGGACGGGTGCTGCGGGCCGATGTTGAGCACCATGTCGGTGCCGAGCTGCTCGCCGCCGGTGCCCGCCACCAGGCCGGCCCCGGTGCCGACGGTCAGCTCGCGGAGGTCCCCGGCGTCGGTGGTCATGCCCGTCATCGTGCCACGCCCGGGTCGAACGCCATGTCGACCGGTTGCCACAGCCACCGATGCCCGCCCAGGCCGGCCGGGTCGGTCAGCTCGGCCACCGTGGACGCCGCGGCGAGCGCCCGCACGTACCCGGCCGGGTCGGTGGCGGCCATCGTCAGCGGCGGTCGGCCGCCGTCGGCCCCGAGCGCTCGAAGCGCCTCCCGCTGCGACGACAAGGAGTACGCGCACCGCGCGACCCGCTCACCGGCGGAGGCGACGGAGTCCATGGCGACGTGCGCGGTGACATCGCAGGATCCCCCCGGCACCGGCGCCACCTGCCGTCCGCCCCGGTACCCGGTCAGCGTCCCGCCCACCGGCCGCTCCGCCCTCAGGTGTCCGTAGTCGACCGCCAGCGCCAGCCCCCGGTCGATCCTGCTGACCGCGTCGGCCCACGCCTCGTCCCTGGCCCGTCCGATCTCGGCGCGCACACCGATCGTCGTCCGACTCTCCGGGCAACCCGATTCGACCGGTTCGCTGCTGGTCGCGGTAGAGGTTTCCGGGCGGCCGGACCGGTTCGGTTCGTCGCTGGTCGCCGTGGAGGTTTCCGGGCATCGGGACCGGTTCGCTTCGTCGGTGGTCGCCTTGAGGGTTTCCGGGCAGCCCGACCCGGTCGTTCCTGGACCGTCCGTGACGGTTCCCGGCAGCAAGCCCACATCGTCGGCGAGGTTGCCGCCGGGTACCGGCCACCACGTCGCCAGCCACTCGGCGTCCTCCGGTGCAACCAGGTCACCCACAGTCTCCGCACCCGAGGTGTGATCGACCAGCAGATACCGCCACCCGTCGGACCCGTGCACGGCGATATCCAAGGGCACGTTGTCCAGCCACTCAGTGGCGAGGAGCAGCCCGGTGATCCCGGACGGGATCTGGTCGACCCAGCGGATCTCCGGAGAGAGGTCTTCGGGGCGAGAAGCGAGTTCGACGGCCGTGAACCGTACCCGCTCGGCGAGGGGGACCACGCTGGTGGGTGCCGGGTCGGCGGGCCGTGCCCCGGGTGCAGATCGTGGCGGTTCGGGACGCGCGGCGGCCGCGGAAGTCAGGGTTTCCGGGGAGCCCGCCCGCGGAGGGATCAAGCCTGACCGCCCGGAGCGGGTGGGCTCCCCGGAAACCCCCGAAGCGGACCCGGCACGCCCCGTCGAAGCGGACGCGGCAGCCGCCGGAGCGGACCCGGCAGCCGCCGGAGCGGACCCGGCCGCCAACCCCGCGAGAGCCCGCAGCAGCTCCCCGCGACCGGCGCCCACGTCTACCACGTCCAACCGGTCGGGGTGGCCCAGCGCCGTGTCGACCTGTTCGACGACGCGGAGCAGTGCGGTGGCGAACGCCGGGGACGCGTGCACCGAGGTGCGGAAGTGGTCGACGGGGTGGGATCCGGAGACGAAGAAGCCGCCCGGGCCGTAGAGCGCCCGGTCCATCGCGTCCTGCCAGCGGATCGGCATCAGTTCGTTCCTCGTTCAGGGCCCGTCACCGTGCCGACCCTACGGTCACCCGGCGTGAAACGGCGGCTCGTCCCCGCCCGTGGCAGGTCCCGGTGGACAGGCCGGCCCCGGGGTGGTGAAGGTTTTCACATCAGGGGTTTCGATACCGTCGCCCGGGCGCATACTTGCGATCGACCGGTACCCCTCTCGAGGACTGGATCATCGCCATGAGCGCACCGCTGCGCCCACGCCCGGCCGCCCCCAGGCGGGCCGCCGCAACCGTGGGCTCCGCCCGTCCGGGCGTCCTTCCCCGCAGCCTCACCGTCGGCGTCATCGGCACCGGCCGCGTCGGCGCAGTGCTGGGCGCCGCGCTCTCCGCCGCTGGGCACCCGGTGGTCGCCGCCACCGGCGGGTCCGGGGTGAACCGCAACCGGCTCGCGCTGCTGCCCAGCGTCGCGCCCGGCTCCGCGGCCGAGGTCGCCCGAGCCGCCACCGACCTGCTGCTGATCGCGGTGCCGGACGACGCCCTCGCGCGCGTGGTCGCCACCCTGGCCGATGGTGGCCTGCTCCACCCCGGGCAGGTGGTTGCGCACACCTCGGGGGCGCACGGGCTGACCGTACTGGACCCGGCCGCCGCGGTCGGGGCCCGGCCGCTCGCCCTGCACCCGGCGATGACCTTCACCGGTACGCCGGAGGACCTCGGCCGGCTCGCCGGCATCTCGTACGGGGTGACCGCTCCCACCGATCTTCGGCCGCTGGCGGCACGGCTGGTCGCCGATCTCGGCGGTGTGCCGGAGTGGGTCGGGGAGGCGGACCGGCCGCTCTACCACGCGGCCCTGGCGCACGGCGCCAACCACCTGGTGACCCTGGTCAACGAGGCGGCCGACCGGCTGCGTGACGCCGGGGTGACCCAGCCGGAGAAGGTGCTCGCCCCGCTGCTGCGGGCCGCCCTGGAGAACGCCCTGCACTACGGCGACGGCGCGCTGACCGGCCCGGTCTCCCGCGGCGACGCCGGCACCGTCGAGCGGCATCTCGCCCGGCTCGCCGCCACCGCGCCCGAGTCGGTGGCCCCCTACCTGGCGCTGGCTCGGCGTACCGCTGACCGGGCCATCGCCAGCGGCCGGCTGGCCCCGGCCGACGCGGCGTCGCTGCTCGGTGTGCTCGCCGACACCCAGGGGCAGGTGGCCAGGTGACGGTCCGGGGAATGGCGGGGGGCGTGCGCACGCTGACGAGGATCCGGGAGGTGGCCGCCGCATGGAACTGGTGACGACCCGCGAGGAGCTCGCGAAGGCGCGGGCCGGGCTGACCGGCACGGTCGGCGTGGTGATGACCATGGGTGCCCTGCACGAGGGGCACGAGACACTGCTGCGCGCGGCCCGGGCGCAGGCCGACCACGTGCTGGTGACGATCTTCGTGAACCCGCTGCAGTTCGGCCCGAACGAGGACTTCGACCGCTATCCGCGTACGCTCGCCGCCGATCTTGAGGTCTGCCGGCGGGCCGGGGCGGACGTGGTCTTCGCACCGAGCCGGGACGAGATCTACCCGGGCGGTGAGCCCCGGGTCCGGGTCGACCCGGGCAGCCTCGGTGCGGAACTGGAGGGGCAGAGCCGCCCCGGCTTCTTCCACGGGGTGCTCACCGTGGTGCTGAAGCTGTTCCAGCTCACCCGGCCCGACCTGGCCTTCTTCGGTGAGAAGGACTACCAGCAGCTGACCCTGGTCCGGCGGATGGTCCGCGATCTCGACGTGCCGGTGCAGGTGGTCGGCGTGCCGACCGTACGGGAACCGGACGGGCTCGCGCTCTCCAGCCGCAACCGGTACCTCTCGGAGCCGGAGCGGGCCGCCGCGCTGAGCCTGTCCGGCGCGCTGCGTGCCGGTGCCGAGGCCGCCGAGCAGGGGCAGGACGCGGGCGTGGTGCTCAGCGCCGCGCACCGGGCGTTCGGCGCCGGTACGCCCGGCGCGCAACTCGACTACCTGGTGCTGACCGACCCGGACCTGGAGCCGGGGCCGGTGGACGGTCCGGCGCGACTGCTCATCGCCGCCTGGGTCGGCAGCACTCGCCTGATCGACAACATGCCGATCCACCTCGGCCCCCGTTCTTGAACCCCCTGTTCCGCGAAAGGCCCACCCCGATGCTGCGAACCATGCTCAAGTCGAAGATCCACCGCGCTACGGTCACCCAGGCGGACCTGCACTACGTCGGCTCGGTCACGGTGGACGAGGATCTGCTCGACGCCGCCGACCTGCTCCCGGGTGAGCAGGTGGCGATCGTGGACATCACCAACGGAGCCCGGCTGGAGACGTACGTGATCCCGGGCGAGCGGGGCAGCGGCGTGATCGGCATCAACGGCGCGGCGGCGCACCTGGTGCACCCCGGTGACCTGGTCATCCTCATCTCGTACGGGCAGATGGACGACGCCGAGGCGCGGACCTACCGGCCGCGGGTGGTGCACGTGGACGTGGACAACCGGATCGTGGACCTGACGGCGGACCCGTCGACCGCCGTCCCCGGCACCGCCGGCGACCCGGTCCCGAACCCGTACGCCGTGGTCTGATCGTTCCGCGAACGGGCCGTCCCGACCGGTTCGGGGGCGGCCGATGCGGTCTGTCACCGGAAGGTCATTCCTGGTTACCCTTGTCGCACCTGCCGGGAGGCGGGCGGTGCCTGGGGGAGGCCGCGATGCGCCGTTCGATGACCGTCCTGTACGCGGTCGCCACCACGGCGGTCCTGCTGGCGGGCTGCGCGACGGGTGACGGGGACGGCGACCTCACCGACGACTGGCCCGCCCTGCCGGCAGCGGCGGCGTTCACCCCGGCCGTCGGGGTGTGCCAGGCGGCCGACTTCACCGACGTGGTGACCCTGGCGGCCTACCAACCGATCGACTGCGCCGAGCCGCATCGGGTGGAGACCGTGCACGTCGGCGCGTTTCCGGTGGCGTCGCCCGCGCCGCCGTCGGGCGGCTCCGCCGAGATGCGGGGCGCCTTCGCGGACTGCGACACCCGGGCCAGCGGGTACGTGGGCGACGACTGGCGGGCCGGCCGGCTGAGGCTCTCCGTGGCGGTGCCCTCCCGGGTGGGCTGGGCGGCCGGCTCCCGGTGGTACCGGTGCGACCTCTCCGAGCTGAGCACCGTCGAGGCCGCCGCCACCGTGGTAGCCCGTACGGGCGGCCTCCGCGACGCGCTGAAGGGCCCGTATCCGCTGCGGCTGGGCTGCCAGCAGACCCGTGGCGGCAAGGGTGGTGGCGTGCAGGGGTTGGTGCCGGTCGCCTGCGCGACCCGCCACGACGCCGAGTTCGTCGGGGTGTGGCGGGCGCCGGAAGGCGCGTATCCGACCCGACAGGCGGACTGGCTGCCTCTCTACGCCGGGTGCCGCTCGGTGCTCGGCCGCTTCGTGGGTGTGCCTGACGACGCCGAGCTGCGGTTCCGCAGCGGCGTGCTGGCCCGCCCGCCGGGCGAGGGGCGGTGGCGGGTCGGCGATCGGGGGGTGCGCTGCTATCTCTGGCTCAGCCACCGTACGGTGACGGGCTCGCTCAAGGGCGTCGGCCCGGCCGGTCTGCCCGTCCGCACCAGCTGACCGCGGGTACGGACGGGGTAGCCCAAACCACTCGTCCCGCCCCCGCCGCCTCTCGCGAGCCTCGTTCGGGGTTGACTGTGTCCATGGAGCTTCCGACCGTCGACCTGCCGGCCCTGCCGGCCCTGCCGAGGCTGCTGGCCGCGCCCGCTCCGGGCTGGGTGGAGACCACCGACGTGGTCGTGGTCGGCTCGGGCGTGGCCGGACTCACCGCGGCGTTGCACCTGCGGGAGGCGGGCCTGCACGTCACCGTCGTCACCAAGGTCAACATCGACGACGGTTCGACCCGGTGGGCACAGGGCGGCATAGCCGCGGTCCTCGACCCGGCGGACACCCCGGCCGCGCACGCCTCGGACACCGAGATCGCGGGGGTGGGCCTCTGCGACCCGGCCGCGGTCCGCGTGCTGGTGGAGGAGGGGCCGATCCGGCTACGTGAGCTGATGCGGATCGGCGCCGAGTTCGACCGGAACCCGGACGGCTCGCTGATGCTCACCCGGGAGGGCGGGCACCGAGCCGACCGGATCGTGCACGCCGGTGGTGACGCGACCGGCGCCGAGGTGCAACGGGCCCTGCACGCCGCCGTACGCCGCGATCCATGGATCCGGCTGGTCGAGCACGCTCTCGTGCTGGACCTGCTGCGGGCTCCGGGCGACGGCCCCGGCGGGCTCGGCCGGGCGTGCGGGGTGACCCTGCACGTGCTGGGCGAGGGCAGCGAGGACGGGGTCGGCGCCATCCTGGCGCGCGCCGTGGTGCTGGCCACCGGCGGCATGGGGCAGATCTTCGCGGCCACCACGAATCCGGCGGTCTCCACGGGCGACGGTGTGGCGTTGGCGATGCGCGCCGGCGCAGCGGTCACCGACGTCGAGTTCGTCCAGTTCCATCCGACGGCCCTGATCGTGCCGGAGCCGGCGAGGGTGCCCGGCGCCGGTCGCGCCCAGCAGCCGCTGGTGTCGGAGGCGCTGCGCGGCGAGGGCGCGTACCTGGTCGACGGCGACGGCAAGCGGTTCATGGTGGGCCAGCACGAGCTCGCCGAGCTGGCGCCGCGGGACGTGGTGGCGAAGGGCATCCACCGGGTGCTGCTCGCCACCGGGGCGGACCACGTCTTCCTCGACGCCCGGCACCTCGGCGGTGACTTCCTGGCCCGGCGCTTCCCGACCATCGTGGCGTCCTGCCTGGCCATCGGGGTCGACCCGGCCACCGATCTGATCCCGGTCGCGCCGGCCGCGCACTACGCCTCCGGCGGGGTACGCACCGATCTGCGCGGCCACACCTCCATCCCCGGCCTGTACGCCTGTGGTGAGGTCGCCTGCACGGGGGTGCACGGTGCCAACCGGCTGGCCAGCAACTCGCTGTTGGAGGGGCTGGTCTTCTCCCGCCGGATCGCCGAGGACATCGCCGCCGGGCTGCCCGAGCAGGCCCGGCCCGCGGAGACCGGGGCCTGGGTCGGCGGTCAGGGCTGGGTGGTTCCGGCGGAGGGAACGCCGGCGCTGCAGCGGGCCATGACCCGGGGCGCGGGGGTGCTCCGCTCGGCGGAGACGCTCGCCGCGACGGCCGGGGTGCTCTCCGACCTGGGCGCCGGGCGGGGACGAGCGCGGATGGCCGACTGGGAGGCGACGAACCTGATCACGGTGGCGTCGACGCTGGTCGCCGCCGCGTACGCCCGGCAGGAGACGCGCGGGTGTCACTGGCGGGAGGACTTCCCGGCGGCCGACGACCGGTGGCTGGGTCACCTCGTCGAGGCGGTCGGTGCGCAGGGCCGATTGACGCAGCAGTGGGAGGAGACCCGATGAGGGAGTCGACGGAGCAGGCGTTGCGGGTCGACGGCCTGGACCCGGACGAGGTGCGCCGGTTGATCGTCGGCGCGTTGACCGAGGACCTGGGACCGGACTTCCTCGACGTCACCAGCGTCGCGACCATTCCGGCCGAGCAGACCGACACCGCCGACCTGGTGGCGCGCGCCGACGGCGTCGTGGCCGGTCTGGTCGTGGCCGCCGCCGTCTTCGAGCTGGTCGGCGAGGTGACGGGCGCCGGTCGTACGGTCGAGGTGTCGCTGGTGGCCCGCGACGGTCAGCGAGTGGCCCGCGGCGACGTGCTGGCGACGGTGACCGGGCCGACCCGGTTGCTGCTCACCGCCGAGCGGACGGCGCTCAACCTGCTCTCCCGCATGTCCGGCGTGGCCACTCACACCCGAGCCTGGGCCGACGCGTTGGCCGGCACGAAGGCGACGGTGCTGGACACCCGGAAGACCACGCCGGGCCTGCGGTCCCTGGAGAAGTACGCGGTGCGCGCCGGTGGCGGCACCAACAAGCGGCTCGGCCTCTACGACGTCGCCATGATCAAGGACAATCACAAGTTCGCCGCGGGTGGGATCCCCGCCGCCTACCGGCGGGTCCGGAAGGCGTTCCCGGACGTGCCGGTGCAGGTGGAGGTGGACACCGTCGCCGAGGCGGTGGAGGCGGTCGAGGCGGGTGCCGACTTCCTGCTGCTGGACAACATGACCCCGGCCCAGCTGCGTGAGGTGGTCGCGCAGGTGGGGGACCGGGCGGAGCTGGAGGCGACGGGCGGGCTGACCCTGCCGGTGGCGGCCGAGTACGGGGCGACCGGAGTCGACTACCTCTCGGTCGGCGCGTTGACCCACTCGTCGCCGATCCTCGACATCGCCCTGGATCTGCGTACCGAATGACCGGCCCGGCCCGGGCCCACCGGGCTGGGGCGAAACCCCCGGCTGGGGCGGGGCCGGGCCGTGGCGCGGGCCGCTCCCGTGCCGCCCGGTCCGCACCCGACCCCACAACCGTTGTCTAGGCTTCGTCCGTGCTGCTCTGCATCGACATCGGAAACACCAACACCGTGCTGGCGACCTTCGACGGCGACAAGCTGGTGCATTCGTGGCGGATCAAGACGGACGCCCGGTCTACCGCCGACGAGCTGGGCCTGATGTTCCGGGGCCTGCTCGCGGGGGACGCCGTCGAGATCACCGGAGTGGCCGCCTGTTCCACAGTCCCGGCCGCGCTGCGCTCGCTGCGTACGATGCTCGCCCGCTACTACGACAAGCTACCCAGCGTGATCGTCGAGCCGGGGGTGCGGACCGGGGTCCAGTTGGCGATCGACAACCCCAAGGAGGTGGGCTCCGACCGGGTGGTGAACACCCTGGCCGCGTACACGCTCTTCGGGGGGCCGTCGATCGTGGTCGACTTCGGCACCACCACCAACTTCGACGTCATAAGCGAGCGCGGTGAGTTCCTCGGTGGCGCCTTCGCCCCGGGCATCGAGATCTCCTTCGACGCGCTCGCCGCACGGGCGGCCCAGTTGCGCAAGGTGGAGGCGACCCGACCGCGGTCGGTGATCGGCAAGAACACCGTCGAGTGCCTCCAGTCCGGCCTCTACTTCGGTTTCGCCGGCCAGGTGGACCGGATCGTCGAGCGGATGGTCGAGGAGCTCGGCGACGTCAAGGCGGTGATCGCCACCGGCGGCCTCGCCTCACTGGTGATCGACGAATGCCGGACCATCACCCACCACGAGCCGATGATCACGCTTATCGGTCTGCGGATGATCTACGAACGCAACACGTGATCGGCAGGCTCAGCGCCGCCGCGCCCGCAGCACGAACGTCCGGTACGGCAGCTCCACCGTCTCCCGGCCGGCCAGGTCGGGATGGGTGGCGAGGAGTTCCCGCAGCTCCCGCTCCACCTTCTGCCGATCCTCGGCCGGCGCGGTCAGCCAGTACGAGCGGGTCCTGATCAGGGCTACCACGTCGTCCGGCGTGAGCGTGGTGCGCTGGTGGAACTCGCCCACCTCGATCGGCTCGAACTCCGGGCCGAAGTCGGTGTACTTCTCGATCACGTTTCCGGCGGTCCCCCCCATGTGGGCGATCCGGCCCAGCTCGGCCACCCAGCCGACCCGGTCGTCGCGGGTGTTCCAGACCGGTGCGAAGATGCCGCCGGGACGGAGCAGCCGGGCGATCTCGGCGTGCGCCCGGTCCCGGTCGAACCAGTGGTACGCCTGACCGACCAGCACCGCGTCCGCCGCACCGTCGGGCAGCGGTACGGCCTCGGCGCTGCCCGCGAGCGCGGTCGTGCCGGGGGTGGTCGCGTCGAGTTGGGCGCGCATGCCCGGATCGGGCTCCACCGGCACCACCTCGTGCCCGAGGCGCAGTACGCCCCGGGTCAGGATGCCGGTGCCGGCGCCGAGGTCGACGACGCGGACGGGTGCCCCGGCCAGGCCCTCGAGTGCCCAGCGCAGCGCCGGTTCCGGATAGTGCGGCCGAAAGCGGTCGTATTCGGCTGCGGCGGCCCCGAAGGAGAGGGCTTGAGTGTGATCAACCATGGCGCGGAGGTTATCCCGTAACGGTCGACTGGGGGCTTGAGTACGCTCGGGCGTGACCCCCTGTATCTCCTGACGAGGAAGCATGCCGTGACCGAGCAGAACGCCCTACCTGTGGATCCCGCCGACGACCTTCCCGAGCAGATGAAGGTCCGCCGGGAGAAGCGGGACCGCATGCTCGCCGACGGTGTCGAGCCGTATCCGATCGGCTACCCCCGGACCGCCACCCTCGCCGAGGTGCGCGCGCGCTACGCCGAGCTGCCGACCGACACCGCGACCGGCGACCGGGTATCGGTCACCGGTCGAGTGATCTTCATTCGGAACACCGGCAAGCTCTGCTTCGCGACACTGCGCGACGGTGACGGCACCGAGTTGCAGGCGATGCTCTCCCTGGACCGGGTCGGCCCGGAGCGGCTGGAGGACTGGAAGCGCCTGGTGGACCTCGGTGACCACGTCGGCGTCACCGGTGAGGTGATCACCAGCCGCCGCGGTGAGCTCTCCGTGCTGGCCGACGAGTGGGCGGTCACGGCCAAGTCGCTGCGTCCGCTGCCGGTTGCGCACAAGCCGCTCTCCGAGGAGGCCCGCGTCCGGCAACGCTACGTCGACCTGATCGTGCGCCCGCAGGCGCGGCAGATGGTCCGTACCCGGGCCGCGGCCGTCCGGAGCTTGCGGGACTCCCTGCACGGGCGGGGCTTCATCGAGGTCGAGACTCCGATGCTCCAGTTGCTGCACGGAGGGGCCGCGGCGCGCCCATTCGTGACGCACAGCAATGCGTTGAACACCGATCTGTATCTGCGAATCGCGCCGGAACTGTTTCTGAAGCGCGCCGTGGTCGGTGGCGTCGATCAGGTCTTCGAGATCAACCGCAACTTCCGGAATGAGGGTGTCGACTCTTCGCACTCCCCGGAGTTCGCGATGCTGGAGACCTACCAGGCGTACGGCGACTACGACACGATGGCCGAGCTGACTCGTAATCTCGTGCAGCAGGCGGCGATCGCGGTGAGCGGCTCGACGGTGGTCACCCACGCCGATGGGCGGGAGTTCGACCTGGGCGGCGAGTGGCGGTCGGTGACCTTGTTCGGGGTGCTTTCCGAGGCGCTTGGCGAGGAAGTGAGCGTCCACACCGAGCGCGCCCGCCTCGTGGAGTACGCCGACAAGGTGGGGCTGGCCGTCGATCCGAAGTGGGGGCCGGGGAAGCTCGCTGAGGAACTGTTCGAGGAACTGGTCGTGCCGGGGCTGCGGGAGCCCACGTTCATCCGGGACTACCCGGTGGAGACGAGCCCGCTCACCCGGGCCCACCGCAGCGAGCCGGGGCTGGCCGAGAAGTGGGACCTCTACGTGCTCGGCTTCGAGCTGGCCACCGCGTACTCGGAGCTGGTCGACCCGGTGGTGCAGCGGGAGCGGCTGGTGGCCCAGGCGCAGCTGGCTGCCCGTGGCGACGACGAGGCGATGCGGCTCGATGAGGACTTTCTTCGGGCGATGGAGTATGGAATGCCGCCGGCCGGCGGTATGGGAATGGGAATCGATCGCCTCTTGATGGCGCTCACCGGGCTGGGAATTCGGGAAACGATCCTGTTCCCCTTGGTCCGGCCCGAGTAGTCGCCGGTCGCCGCCGGGTCGTCATACCGCATCCTATTGACGTGGCGCGCGTCGTACGGGTTATTGTGCTCTGAGTTAGCAGGAGCACCCTGCTCGAAAGGAATGTGGGACGTGGCCAAGCAGATCATTCACAAGCTGGTCGATGACCTGGACGGCGGGGACGCGGACGAGACGGTCAAGTTCGCGTTGGATGGCGTTCAGTACGAGATCGACCTGTCGAGTGCGAACGCCGAGAAATTGCGTGACGTATTCGCGCCGTACGTCGGAGCGGGCACCAAGGTCGGCCGGGGCGGCGTGGTGGTCGGTGGCCGGGCGGCACGCGGCCGGGGCGGTGCGACTGCCGATCGGGAGCAGAACCGTGCGATCCGGGAGTGGGCCAAGAAGGCCGGGAAGGACATCTCCGACCGCGGCCGGATCCCCCAGGAGATCGTCGACGAGTACCACGCCCGCCGCTGATCGGGTCGACCACAGCGGCGAACGACGCCGGGCCGGAGCACTCCGGGCCGGCGTCGCCGCATTTCCGGCCCCGTGCGGGACCTCCTGGCAGCCGGTCAAGGTGGCTGCCCCAGGTGGTCGAGGCGGCCAGCGCGCCGATCGGGGGACCGGACGGTGAGCTTCGTACGAGGCCGACCGTCCGGTCCAACGTCGGACAGCCGTCCGGGGGAATGTCCGTAACATCCCTGGACGTGATGTTCCGACCGGTATCGGGAGTGCAGTGATCCTGGCGGACGATCGCGTACGGAAGCCCTCGACGACCGGGTCCGGCCGCACCCCGACGGGCGAGGTCGTGCACCGGTGCCGCCTCCCGTGGGGTGGGGAAGAAACCCCCGTGGGGCGGCGTTGTCCACAGCCGGTGGAATTTTCGTCCACAGCCTGTGGATGACCGCCGGCGGTCCGTCGAGGGGCCGCCGCCGACGCGGATCCGGCCCGCCGGAAGCCTCGGACAGCTCGTTCGAGTGATGGTGAGAATTTCGCTCTACGCGTAGCGCTGGGGGTACCGGAACACCTCCTGAGCGCGCACGGTTGTGCAAAACGACGCGTACGCGGCTGCTGCCGGAGACACACGACCTCAGCTGAGTCGGTCCGCGGCGATAGAGTAATGAGGCACGGACGCCCGTCCCGGACGTCCGCGCACCGGCCCCGCCAAGATCTTTGACCATCAAGGCGCACGGCACGTGAGGAGCACGAGGGCATGTTCGAGCGGTTCACCGACCGAGCGCGACGGGTTGTCGTCCTGGCCCAGGAAGAGGCCCGGATGCTCAACCACAACTACATCGGTACGGAACACATCCTGCTGGGCCTGATCCACGAGGGCGAGGGCGTCGCGGCCAAGGCTCTGGAGAGCCTGGGCATCTCCCTGGAGGGCGTCCGGCAGCAGGTCGAGGAGATCATCGGCCAGGGTCAGCAGGCGCCGAGCGGGCACATCCCGTTCACGCCGCGGGCCAAGAAGGTGCTGGAGCTGTCGCTGCGTGAGGCGCTGCAGCTCGGCCACAACTACATCGGCACGGAGCACATCCTGCTCGGTCTGATCCGCGAGGGTGAGGGCGTCGCCGCCCAGGTGCTGGTCAAGCTCGGTGCGGACCTCAACCGGGTCCGCCAGCAGGTGATCCAGCTGCTCTCCGGCTACCAGGGCAAGGAGCCGGCGGCCGCCGGCGCCGCCTCCGGTGAGGCCGCGCCGTCCACCAGTCTCGTGCTGGACCAGTTCGGCCGTAACCTGACCCAGGCCGCCCGCGAGGGCAAGCTCGACCCGGTCATCGGGCGCGAGAAGGAAATCGAGCGGGTCATGCAGGTGCTTTCCCGCCGTACCAAGAACAACCCGGTCCTGATCGGTGAGCCCGGCGTCGGTAAGACCGCCGTGGTGGAGGGGCTGTCCCAGAAGATCATCAAGGGCGAGGTGCCCGAGACGCTGAAGGACAAGCAGCTCTACACGCTCGACCTCGGCGCGCTGGTCGCCGGTTCCCGCTACCGCGGTGACTTCGAGGAGCGCCTCAAGAAGGTGCTCAAGGAGATCCGTACGCGCGGCGACATCATCCTCTTCATCGACGAGATCCACACCCTCGTGGGTGCGGGTGCCGCCGAGGGTGCGATCGACGCGGCGAGCATCCTCAAGCCGATGCTGGCCCGCGGCGAGCTGCAGACCATCGGTGCCACCACGCTGGACGAATACCGCAAGCACCTGGAGAAGGACGCCGCGCTCGAGCGCCGCTTCCAGCCGATCCAGGTGGGTGAGCCCTCGCTGGCCCACACCATCGAGATCCTCAAGGGTCTGCGGGACCGCTACGAGGCGCACCACCGCGTGTCGATCACCGATGCGGCTCTGGTCGCTGCCGCGACTCTGGCCGACCGCTACATCTCCGACCGGTTCCTGCCGGACAAGGCGATCGACCTGATCGACGAGGCCGGCGCCCGGATGCGGATCCGCCGGATGACCGCTCCGCCAGACCTGCGCGACTTCGACGAGCGGATCGCTCAGGTCCGCCGCGACAAGGAGTCCGCGATCGACGCGCAGGACTTCGAGCGGGCCGCCCAGCTGCGGGACAAGGAGAAGCAGCTCCTTGGCCAGAAGGCGCAGCGGGAGAAGGAGTGGAAGGCCGGTGACCTGGACGTCGTCAGCGAGGTGGACGACGAGCAGATCGCCGAGGTGCTCGGCAACTGGACCGGCATCCCGGTCTACAAGCTGACCGAGGAGGAGACCTCGCGCCTGCTGCGCATGGAGGACGAGCTGCACAAGCGCGTCATCGGCCAGGAGGACGCGGTCAAGGCGGTGTCCAAGGCGATCCGGCGTACCCGCGCCGGCCTGAAGGACCCGAAGCGTCCGTCGGGCTCGTTCATCTTCGCCGGCCCGTCCGGTGTCGGTAAGACCGAGCTCTCCAAGGCGCTGGCCGAGTTCCTGTTCGGCAGCGAGGACGCCCTCATCCAGCTGGACATGTCCGAGTTCCACGACCGTTACACGGTCTCCCGGCTGGTTGGTGCCCCTCCCGGCTACGTCGGCTACGACGAGGGCGGGCAGCTGACCGAGAAGGTCCGGCGTCGGCCGTTCTCGGTGGTCCTCTTCGACGAGATCGAGAAGGCCCACCCGGACGTGTTCAACACGCTGCTCCAGATCCTGGAGGACGGTCGGCTCACCGACGGTCAGGGCCGGATCGTGGACTTCAAGAACACGGTCATCATCCTGACCACCAACCTCGGTACGCGTGACGTGGCCAAGGCGGTGTCGCTGGGCTTCCAGGCGTCGGAGGACTCCGACTCCAACTACGACCGGATGAAGCAGAAGGTCAACGACGAGCTCAAGCAGCACTTCCGGCCTGAGTTCCTGAACCGGATCGACGACACCATCGTCTTCCACCAGCTGCGCGAGTCGGAGATCCTCTCGATCGTCGACATCATGATCCAGCGGATCGAGACGCAGCTGAAGAACAAGGACATGGGTCTGGAGCTGACCGACAACGCCAAGAAGTACCTGGCGAAGAAGGGCTTCGACCCGGTGCTCGGTGCGCGTCCGCTGCGTCGCACGATTCAGCGCGACATCGAGGACAACCTCTCCGAGCGGATCCTCTTCAACGAGCTGACCCCGGGTCAGATCGTGGTGGTGGACTGCGAGGGCGACCCGAGCGACATCGACAAGTCGAAGCTCGTCTTCCGGGGCGCGGACAAGCCGGACACCGTTCCGGACGCCGTGCCGGCGGACCTCGGTGGCGCAGCCACCGCGGGCGCGGACGACGCGGCGTAACGTCGGGTAGCGGCAGTAGGGGCGGGGCCCCGGTGGCGAGAGCCGCCGGGGCCCCGCCTTTTTGCCCTCCCGGGCCTGCCGCGGTCTCGGGTCCTCGTCCGGGCCGGTCGTGGTCTCGGGTCCTCGTCCGAGCCGGTCGCGGTTTCGGATCCTCGTCCGGGCGGGCTGCGGGCGGTTCGGGTCCTGGTCCGCTTCGGCTGCGGGCGGTTCGGGTTCTCGTCCGGGCCGGTTCGGGTCCTGGTGCGCGTCGGCTGCGGTCTCGGGTCCTCGTTCGGGCGGCCCCGCACCGGCCGCCCAGCCATTGCGTGCGGCTGACTGGGGGCCCTCCGACTGTGGATGCGTGGCCCGGTCGGACGTGGTCTTTGTGTGGGCCAGGTCGTTGATCGACTCGGGATCAAGGAAGTCGGCCCATCCGACGCACGCGGACACCCCGACTTCAAGGAAGCCGAGTCGATCACCGACCCCCGGCCGCCCGCCCATCGCGGGCCGCCGGCCAGCGCCCGCCGACCGCCCACTGTCGGCCGGTGACCGCGCCGGCAGGGGCCGGAGGTCAGTGGGTCAGATCGGGGAGAGGGAGGGTGGGGCCGTCCCCGAGGAGGCGGTACGAGTCGTCACCGACCGGCTCCACCAGGCCGTCCCGCACCAGACCGGCGAGCGCGCGGGTGCGCTGTGCGTCGTCGGTCCACACCTGGTCGAGCCGGGGCCGGGGCACCGGTCCGGTCGACTCGCGCAGCACACCGAGCAGCAGACCGCGTACCTGCCGATCGGTGCCCGCGTACCGCTGGGGCCGCCGGGTCGGACCGGCCGGCGCGGCCTGACCGGAGGCGCGCCAGGCGCAGGTCGACTCGACCGGGCACTGGCCACAACGCGGTGACCGGGCGGTGCAGACCACCGCTCCCAGCTCCATGAAAGCCGCGCTGGCCAGTGCCGCGGCGGCCGGCTCCGCAGGCAGTAGCGCCTCGGTGGCGAGCAGGTCGGCGGGGCGCGTGGCCGGTCCCGCGTCGGGTTCGCCGGCCACGGCCCGGCAGACCACTCGGCGTACGTTGGTGTCGACCACCGGGTGCCGCTGCCCGTACGCGAACGCGGCGACGGCACGAGCCGTGTACGTTCCGACCCCCGGCAACGCCAGCAGCTGGTCCAGCCGATCCGGGACCTCCCCGCCGTGCCGCTCCACGATCGCCGTCGCGCACTCCCTCAGCCGCAGCGCCCGGCGTGGGTAGCCGAGCCGGCCCCACATCCGGATCGCCTCGGCGGGAGTGTCCGCTGCCAGGGCGGCCGGCACCGGCCACCGGGCCAGCCACGCCTCGTACGCGGGCAGCACCCGGACCACCGGAGTCTGCTGGAGCATCACCTCGCTGACCAGGATCGCCCACGGGCTGACGCCCGGTTTGCGCCACGGCAGGTCCCGGGCGTTCTCCTCGTACCAGCGGCTGACCAGGGTGGCGAACGTCGGCTCACTCATCGTCCGTCGATCATGTCACGCGTCGGTGTTCCCGGAGCGTGGGCAGCCTGGGCGGGGCAGCTCCGCCGCGGGTGATGGGTCGGGCAGAATGCGCGGATGAACGAGCTCGCGATCACCGTCATCGGCCGGGACCGGCCGGGCATCGTGGCCGACGTCGCCGAGGTGCTCGCCCGGTTGGGCGCGAACCTCACCGACAGCACGATGACCCGGCTGCGGGGTCACTTCGCGATGACGCTGATTTGTGTAGGTCCCGCCGCCGCCGAGGTCGAGGCCGCGCTGGCGCCGCTCGCCGCCGACGGTCAGCTGCTGGCGACCGTACGGGCGGTCACCCCGGACGGTGGCGCGGCGACGGGCGGCGAACCGTACGTGATGGCGGTGCACGGGGCCGACCGGATGGGGATCGTCGCGGCGATGACGCGAGTGGTGACCAGCGTCGGCGGCAACGTCACCGATTTGAGCACCCGGCTGGCCGGTTCGCTCTACGTGGTGGTCGCCGAGGTCGACCTGCCGCCCGGCGCCGCCGACGAACTGACCGGCCGGCTGGACCGGGTCGCCGCCGACCTGGGCGTCGAGGTGAGCCTCCGGCCTGCGGATCCGGACCTGTTGTGAGCGGCGAGATGCGCGAACCGGACGCGGTCTCGGCCGGCGAGGAGTACGCCGGGTTGGGCGACTGGACGCCGGAGGCGTTGGGCTTTCCCGGTGAGGTCCGCCCGGTGGTCTGTGCTCCGCATCCGGCGCTCAGCCGGGCGGGTGCGACCGTGGATCCGACCTCGGCGGAGACCGTACGGCTGGCCGCCGACCTGATCGCCACCATGCGTGTCTCGCCGGGTTGCGTGGGCCTGGCGGCTCCGCAGGTCGGTGTGGGCGCCCAGGTCTTCGCGGTTGAGGTGACCGGACATCCGAAGGCGGTCACCGTGCACGGCACCTTCGTGCTCTGCAACGCCCGGGTGGTCGAGGCGACCCGGTGGAAGGCGGGGCGCGAGGGGTGCATGTCGGTGCCGGATCTGACCGGGGACGTGAAGCGGGCCAGCCGCCTGGTGGTGGAGGGCGAGCTGCCGGGCACCGGCACTCCGGTACGGCTGGTCACCGACGGCTTCGAGGCCCGCGCGCTCCAACACGAGATCGACCACTGCTCGGGGCTGCTCTTCCTGGACCGGGTCGCCGGCGCGCACGCCGTCTACCAGCGCAAGGTCTACCTCTGATCCGAGGCGCCCGTTCGACTACCCTGTCGACAGTGGATGCCGATCTTGACGCTCCCGGGAACCTTCCGGCGAGTCGTGCCGCACCACGACTCGGCTACGCGGCTACGGTGGGGGCATCATGCGTCTGACGGTCGGCCCCCTGCCACCCGCCGTGTACTGGCGGCGTCGCGCCGTTGTACTCGGAGCGGGGCTTCTCTTCCTGATTGTCCTGCTCAACTCGTGCACCGGATCGGGTAACACCGGCGACAAGAAGCCGCAGGCCGGGGTGAGCCCGACCTCGTCGGTCAGTCCGAGCCCGACCCAGACGCTGCTCACCCCGACGACCGGGACACCCCCGCCCGAGGCGTCCGGAAGCTCCGACGGCGGAGACGAGAGCGCCGACGCGCCGGCCTCCCCGGGCGAGGACGCCCCGGCGGCTCCCGTCAACGGCGGGTCGAACGACGGAAGCTGCGCCGACGCCGAGATCAAGGTGACCGCGGTGGCGTTGCCCGCCTCGGTGGGCGTCGGAGCCTCCGTCGACCTGCAATTGCGGATCAAGAACATCTCCGACCGGACGTGCAGCCGCGACGTCGGCGCGACTCTCCAGGAGATCTTCATCAAGTCCGGTGCGGAGAAGATCTGGTCCTCCGACACCTGCGGTCAGGCCAAGGGCTCGGACGCGAAGTCCTTCACGCCGAACATCGAGCACATGTTCCAGGTGACGTGGAACGGCCGGGACACCACGCGGTGCGCGGACGGGTTGGCCGCGGGGCCGCAGGTGCCGCCGGGGTCGTACCAGGTCTTCGCCCGGGTGGACACGAAGCTCAGCGAGCCGGTCAAGCTGACCATCAACGGCTGAGCACGGGCGCGCGCCGATCTCCGGACGCGACGGGTCGCGGGAACCGGCGAGGAGCCGAGCAGGGCCGACGGATGTCGGAACGGTCAGACGTACCGTTCGAGGATGGACGCTTCGGCGAGCCGGGACAGGCCCTCGCGTACGCCGCGGGCCCGTGCGTCGCCCACTCCCTCGACCGCCTGGAGGTCCTCCACGGTCGCGCCCAGCAGCCGCTGGAGGCTGCCGAAGTGCAGTACCAGCCGGTCCACCACCGCGGCCGGCAGCCGCGGCACCTTGGCCAGCAGCCGGAAACCGCGTGGGCTGACCGCCGCGTCGAGCGCGTCGGACGCGGCCGGATAGCCGATCGCCTTGGCGACCGCGACCAGGTCGATCAGCTCGGTGGCACCGAGCAGGTCCAGCTCGACCAGCGCCTCGTCGAGGGTGCGCGACTTGCGGCCGGCCGGAAGGTAGTCGCGGATGACCAGTGTCCGGTCGGCGTCGACGCCCGCCATCAGCTCGTCGAGCTGCAGCGCCAGCAGGCGCCCGTCGGTGCCCAGCTCGACCACGTAGCCGGCGATCTCGTCGGCGATCCGGCGGACCATCTCCAGCCGCTGCACCACGGCCACCGCGTCCCGTACGGTGACCAGGTCCTCGATCTCCAGCGCGGAGAGCGTGCCGGAGACCTCGTCGAGGCGGAGCTTGTAGCGCTCGAGGGTGGCCAGGGCCTGGTTGGCCCGGGACAGGATGGCGGCCGAGTCGTCCAGCACGTGCCGCTGGCCGTTCACGTAGAGGCTGATGATCCGCATCGACTGGCTGACCGAGATGACCGGATAGCCGGTCTGCCGGGCCACCCGCTCGGCGGTGCGGTGCCGGGTGCCGGACTCCTCGGTGGGGATGGACGGGTCGGGCATCAGGTGCACCGCGGCCCGGACGATGCGGGTGCCGTCGCTGGAGAGCACCACTGCGCCGTCCATCTTGCACAGCTCCCGGATGCGGGTCGCGGAGAACTCGACGTCGAGCGGGAAGCCGCCGGTGCAGAGCCCTTCCACGACCTTGTCGTAGCCGAGGACGATCAGCGCGCCCGTGCGGCCGCGCAGGATCCGTTCGAGGCCGTCGCGCAGCGCGGTGCCGGGCGCCATCAACGCCAGGTTCGCGCGCAGCGGGTCACCTGCGGCGCCGCCGGTCACGTTCACGCTGATCGGACGGGCGGGCGAGCCCACGGCGCCGGTGCGGGCGTGGGGTGTCGCGCCGGCAGGCTTGGTGGTATCGCGGTCGATCGGCACGGGCACAGTCTACGGACTGACGTGCGGTGGGTGCTGTCGTGGTTACTGTGATGTGTCACGATGCCCTCATGTCCGGCCCGTGGCGCGTGCCCCGGTATCGCCCGGGCGGTCCGGCTCGGCGGTCACGGTCGGTCACTCCGCCGATGCCCGCGCGGCGCACTGCAGCGCCGAGCGGACATCGGTGACCTCCATCACCCGCATCTGATCCGGGGCCACGCCGGTCGACTCCGGCCCGCATCCGGGTGGGACGAGCGCGAACCGGAAGCCCAGCCGGGCGGCCTCGGCCAGCCGGCGTGGCACCGCCCCGACCCGCCGCACCTCGCCGGTGAGTCCGACCTCGCCGATGGCCACGAGGTGCGGCGCGATGGCCAGGTTGAGCCCGCCGGAGGCGACCGCGAGCGCCACCGCCAGGTCGGCGGCCGGTTCGACCACGCGGATGCCGCCGACCGTCGCGGCGAAGACCTCCCGGTCGTGCAGGGTGAGCCTTTCGGTACGCCGTTGCAGCACCGCCAGCACCATCGCCAGCCGAGCCGAGTCGAGGCCGGAGACCGTACGCCGGGGGGAGCCGGCGACGGTCGCGCCGATGAGCGCCTGCACCTCGGTGACGAGGGCGCGTCGACCCTCCATCGCGACGGTGACGCAGGTGCCGGGCACCGGCTCGGAGTAGCGAGTCAGGAAGAGGCCGGACGGGTCGGCCAGGCTGGAGATGCCGCCCTCGTGCATCTCGAAGCAGCCGACCTCGTCGGCCGCGCCGAAGCGGTTCTTGACGCCGCGCACCATCCGTAGCGAGGAGTGCTTGTCGCCCTCGAAGTGCAGCACCACGTCGACCAGGTGTTCCAGCACCCGGGGACCGGCGACCTGGCCGTCCTTGGTCACGTGGCCGACCAGCACCGTGGCGATGCCCCGCTCCTTGGCGACCGAGACCAGCGCGGCGGTGACGGCTCGCACCTGCGTCACCCCGCCCGGCACGCCCTCGGTGCCGGGGGTGGAGATGGTCTGCACCGAGTCGAGCACCAGCAGCCCGGGCTTGACCGCGTCGAGGTGACCGAGCACCGCGGACAGGTCGCTCTCGGCGGCCAGGTAGAGCTGATCGTGCAGGGCGCCCATCCGCTCGGCGCGCAGGCGTACCTGGCTGACCGACTCCTCGCCGCTGACCACCAGCGAGGGGCTGCCCGCGCCGGCGGCCCACTGCTGAGCCACGTCGAGCAGCAGGGTGGACTTGCCCACGCCCGGCTCGCCGGCCAGCAGCACCACGGCGCCGGGCACCAGGCCGCCGCCGAGCACCCGGTCGAGCTCGCTGACCCCGGTCGGGCGGGCCCGGGCGGGTGCGGCGCTGATGGTGGCGATCGGTCGGGCGGGTTCGGCCGGCATCCGCGAGCTGACCACCCGGCCGGAGACGGTCGGTCCGGTGATCGTGCTCTCGACCACGGAGCCCCACTCGCCGCACTCCGGGCAGCGTCCCACCCACTTGGGCGGCTGGTGTCCGCACGCGTCGCACTCGTAGGCGGGCCGAGGCTCACGGCTGGACGCGCGGCCGCGCGTGCCGGTCGCCGCGCCGCCGCGTGCAGAGGTGGATCGGGAGGTCGTCACACCAGGACGCTAGCCCGGCGGTACGACCAGATGGCGCAGACCCCGCCGGACGACAAGACACCCCGGCGTGGTGCTCGCCACGCCGGGGTGTCTTCGGAAGCTCGTGCGGCTGGTCAGCCGCCGTGGCCGGTGCTGCCCTCCTGCTCCTCGGCACCCTCGCGGTGCACGATCGGCGACGGCGGGGCGGGCGGGGTGAACGGCACCGCGATCGGGGCCGGCCCGGTGATGGTGTTGCCGTTGCCGAAGTCGAAGGTGACGAAGACGTTCTGGCCGGAACGGAGCGACTCGTTGAGGCCGATCAGCTGCAGCATGCGATCCGACTGCTCGTTCAGCTGGATGTAGCTGAGCGGCGCGATCTCGAAGCGCGCGGGCTCACCGGCCGGCGCCGAGGGCGACGGGCTGGCGGACTCCGACGGGCTGGCCGAGCCGGACGGGCTGGTGGAGTCCGACGGGCTGGCCGAGGCCGAACCGGTCGGCGAAACCGACTCCGACGGGGTCGGACTGGCTGACGCGCCGGTGCCGGTGAGTACGACCTCGCGGGCGTCCTGGCTGGTGACGGTGACCGTGACCGGCTCCTTCGAGTCGTTGTAGATCACCGCGTTGAGCCGGGCGTCCTCGCCGGCCTTGTAGCCATCGACGCCGGGGAACTCGACCAGCAGGCCGCGGACCGCGAGCTGCCCGTTCTCCGTCTCGATGTTGACGCCCTGGACCGACGGCACCTTCTCGGCGGTCTCCGATACCTGGCCGGCGCCGCACCCGGACAGCAGCAGGCTCGTCGCCGCCGCCACCCCGGACAGCAGCAGGGCCGCCCGCCGGGAACCCCTGATCGAGCGCGTCACGTCGGTCCTCCTCGTCACGATCACACCCGGTGCGTACGCCGGGCACGGTGGCCATGCCCGCGCAGACCGCGCTCCAGGGTAATTGGAGCTGATCGAGGGCCGCACCCCGACCCGGCGATGCCACCTCCCGGGGTGACGATCAGACCACCCGGCCGCTCGTGACCAGCAGCACCACGTCGATGAGCGCCACCAGCATCACGGCCCGGAAGGCGGCCACCGGACGCCGCCCCGCTCGGGCCGCCCCGCGCCCGCCGTACCAGCTGAGCGGCGGAACCACGACGGCGGCGAGAACCGCGGCGAGCCCGAGTCCGGACGGTGGCCCGGGCGGACCGAAGACCAGCGTCCCGGTCGCCGCGAGCAGCAGTACCGCGGCGGCCACCCGACTGCCGTTCGCGCCGAGGCGGTGCGGCAGGCCGCGTACGCCCGTACGGGCGTCGTCGGCCAGGTCGGGCAGGACGTTGGCGAAGTGCGCTCCGGCGCCGAGGCACGCTCCTGCGGCGACCAGCCAGGCCGGCGGTGCCGGTGTCCCGGGGAGCGCCAGCACCACGAAGGCGGGCAGAGCGCCGAAGGAGACCGCGTAGGGCAGCACCGACGCCGGGCTGGACTTGAGCGGCCAGTCGTAGATCAGCGCCGAGACGAGTGCGAGCGTCACCCAGAAGGCCGCCGTGGCGTTCGTGAAGAGTGCCAGCACCGGGGTGGCGGCCGCAGCCAGCACCGCGCCCACGGCCACGGTGCGCCGGCGGACCGCGCCGGCGGGGATCGGTTTGTCGGTACGCCCCACCGCGGTGTCCCGGTCGGCGTCGAGCGCGTCGTTGGCCCAGCCCACGGCGAGCTGGCTGGCCAGCACGGCGAGGACGACGGCGGCGACTCCGGCGGGTCGATGTCCGACGCCGACGGCGAGCAGACCGGCCACCAGGGTCACCGCCGCGGCCGGTTCCGGATGGCTCGCCCTGACCAGCCCTAACACCGAAGTCGACATAAGGGAAGTCTGGATGTTACCCGTGAGTCGTGCCACGCTCGGTTCCATGCGAGACGTGGCTCCGGTGCCCACCCGGCCCCGCGTGCTGCCGCGCAACGACCCGCGCCAGTACGACGACCTGGCCGACGAGTGGTGGCAGCCGGACGGCGTCTTCGCGATGCTGCACTGGCTGGCCGAGGCACGGGCGGCCCTGGTGCCGCCGGCCGAGCGTCCCGGCGCGTTGCTGGTGGACCTCGGCTGCGGGGCCGGGCTGCTCGCGCCCCACCTCGCCGGCAAGGGTTACCGGCACGTGGGTGTCGACCTGACCCGTTCGGCGTTGGCCCAGGCCGCCGAGCACGGCGTCACCCCGGTCAACGGCGACGCGACCGCCGTGCCACTCACGGACGGCTGCGCGGACGTGGTGGCGGCCGGGGAGATGCTCGAGCACGTGCCGGACTGGCGTCGCGCGGTCACCGAGGCGTGCCGGCTCCTCCGACCGGGCGGTCTGCTCGTGCTCGACACGCTGAACGACACCGCGCTGAGCCGGTTGGTGGCGGTCCACATCGGCGAGCGGTTGCCGACCGTGCCGCGGGGCATCCACGACCCGCGGTTGTTCGTGGACGCCCGCGCGTTGGTCGCCGAGTGCGCCCGGCACGGCGTCACACTGCAACTGCGCGGTGTACGACCGGAGGTGCGCGGCCTGCTCGGCTGGCTGTTGCGCCGGGCGCGGGGCGCCGCGGGGACCGCGCCGGGTGGCCGGGCCCCACGGATGGTCCCGACGCGCTCGACCGCGGTGCTGTACCAGGGCTGGGGGGTCCGGAAAGGATAGTTCCGACCCCGGCGGGGGTAAGGACGCCGAAGAGGGGGCGTAGATGACGGTGCACGCGTTGGAGGCGGCGCGCAGGTTGGCGCCGCGACTCGCCGCCCGGGCGGCCGAGTACGACCGGGAGGGCGCCTTCCCGGTCGAGGACTTCGAGGATTTGCGCGAGGCGGGCCTCTTCGGGCTGATGGTGCCCCGCGAGCTGGGCGGGTTCGGTGCGACGTTCGCCGAGTACGCGGCCGTCGCCACCGAACTGGCCAAGGGCAACGGCGCCACCGCGCTGGTGTTCAACATGCACGCGTCGGTGACCGGCGCGCTGGGCGCGGTCACCGAGGAGCTGGCCGAGGCGCTCGGCGTCCCGGACGAGGCGCTCGCCGCCCGGGACCGGCTGCTGCGCGCGGCCGCCGAGGGCTCCTGGTACGCGGTGGCGATGAGCGAGCGCGGCGCGGGGGCGCGGCTCTCCCAGCTCAGCACCGTCTACGAGCCGGTCGAGGGCGGCTGGCACCTCAAGGGCAGCAAGACCTTCTGCTCGGGCGCCGGGCACGCCGACGGCTACCTGGTCGCCGCGCGCAGCGCCGCCGACCCGTCGGTGGTCTCCCAGTTCCTGGTCCCGGCCGGGGCCGGGCTCACCGTCGAGCCGGCCTGGGACTCGCTCGGCATGCGCGCCACCGCCTCGCACGATCTGCACCTGGAGGCGACGGTTCCGACCGACCGGCTGCTGGGTGGCGTGGAAGGGCTGGCGCTGGTGGTCGCCCAGCTCATGCCGCACTGGCTGGTGGCCAGCTACGCGGCCGTCTACGTCGGCGTCGCGCGGGCGGCGATCGAGGCGGCCGCCGAGCACCTGAATGCCCGCAACCTCGCGGGGCTGCCTGCGGTTCGGGCGCGCCTCGGCCGTGCCGACGCGGCGGTGGCGGCGGCCGAGCTGGTGGTGGGCGAGGCGGCCCGCCGGGTGGACGAGGCGGCCGGCGACGCCGAGACCAACCGCTGGGTGTGGCGGGCGAAGCTGCTGGCCGGTACGACCGCCGCCGACGTCGCCGCGTCGATGCTCGAGGCGGCCGGTACCTCGGCGACCCGGCGAGGCCATCAGCTGGAGCGGCTCTACCGGGATGCCCGCTGTGGATCGCTGCATCCGGCCACCTCGGACGTCTGCGCCGACTGGCTCGGCATCGCCGCGTTGGGAGGTGACCCGGACCGCGACGGCTCGGCGCCTCGTTGGTGAGCGTGGGGCCCGCCGTGGCCGTTCCGGTGGGGACGGTCCGGGCGAGGGCGGCGTCGGACGAGAGGTGGGGATCGTGTCGGTACCAGTGATCGCAGGCCTCGGGACGGCGCAGCCGCCGTCGGCCCGCCAGGACGAGTTGTGGGAGGGCTTCTTCTCCCGGCACTTCACCGGCACCACCCGGTCGTTGGCGCAACGGATCTTCGCCAACTCCGGAGTCACCACGCGGCAGGCGGCGGTCAATCCGCTGCTGGAGGACGTCTCCGACTGGCCGACCGAGCGGCGGATGCGTCGTTACCTCGTGGAGGCGTTGCCGCTGGGCAAGGAGGCGGTCGGTCGGGCGCTGACCGCCGCCGGCCTGGACGCCGGTGACATCGGGCTGTTCGTCGTCTGCTCGTGCACCGGGTACGCCACCCCGGGGCTGGACATCCTGCTCGCCCGGGACCTCGGCATGGCCCCGGGCACCCAGCGGATGTTCGTCGGCCACATGGGCTGCTACGCGGCGCTGCCCGGGCTGGGCGCGGCGAGCGACTTCGTCACCGCCCGGGACCGCCCGGCGCTGCTGCTCTGCGCCGAGTTGACCAGCCTGCACATCCAGCCGTCGACGGCCCGGGTGGACACGCAGCAGATCGTCTCGCACGCGCTCTTCTCGGACGCGGCGGTCGCCGCCGTGGTGCTGCCCGGCGGCCCCGGGTACGCGCTGCGCGAGGTCACGTCGGTGACCGACACCTCCACCGCCGACCACATGACCTGGGACGTCACCGACGCCGGCTTCCGGATGGGGTTGTCACCGAAGGTGCCCCAGGTGCTCTCCACGCACGTGCGTGGCCTGGTCGACGACCTGCTTGCCCGGCACGGCGCCACGCTGGACGAGGTGGACGGCTGGGCGGTGCACCCGGGCGGTCCCCGCATCCTCAACGTGGTGGAGCGCGAGCTGGGGTTGCCGCCGGAGGCGCTCGCGACGTCCCGCGCGACGTTGGACGAACACGGCAACTGCTCGTCCCCGACGGTGCTGCTCATCCTGGACCGGTTGCGCCGTGCCCCGACCCCGCCGGAACGGATCCTCATGCTCGCCTTCGGCCCCGGCCTCACGCTCTACGCCGTACTGCTCGATCGACAGGCCTGAGCGTCCGGCTTACCCTCGGTTGGTGGACGTGCGGACGCAGGACCGGCTGCGTGGTCGGGTGTTGGTCGGCTTGACCGTGCTCGTCCTGGTCGCGGGCGGCTGGTGGTGGCGGGCCAACGCCCCGGCGGACGAGCGGAATCTCGGCCTGGCCGTGTCGTTACCCGCGTTGGCCGCCCGGGCACCCGGCGGGGCCCCTCCGGTGGCCGGTCTCGCTGCTCCACCAGTGCTGGGTGCCCCGCTCGTTCCCCCGGGATCCGGCACCGGCCAGGTGGCCGTGGTGGATCCCGCCACCGGCGTGGCTCTGCGCGTCGATCCCGGCAGCCGCTACGTCTTCCGGGTGGAGGAGGACGGCTCCGTCCTCCGCGTCGACCCGGAGACCGGCGCCGCGCACCCGCTCGACCAGGGCAGTCGCACTGGCCGGGTCCAGCCCCGTCCCAGCCCGAACGGAGAGTGGGGCAGCGGCGGGCTGTCGCGGTACCCGAACACGCTCTGGCGTGAGCGGACCCTCATCGCGCCGGAGCGGAGCGTGATCCGACAGGTGAACAGCAGGCCGGACGACCCGTACCTGTTCGAGTACCTCTGCACGGGGTCGAGTGGGCTGATCGTCACGATCGAGGGCGGCCAGAGCGCCGAAGATCTCCGGCCGATCTGTGACGGCCAGGTCCGAAGGAACCTGCTGATCGCTGTCGGTGGGCCCCTACGTGTCGAGGTCGGGCCTCTCGACGCCGAGCCGATCCGGGTGCAGATGCAACTCGCCGCGGTCGACTGACACCCGGCGGTGCCGATCAGGCAACTGCGGTTCGCGCAAGTTGATGCTGTCGACGCCCCGGATGGACCGGCCGCCATTCCGGCGCGCGCTCACGCCCTGCGGTGGGCGGAGCCGCTGATCGGCCCGCTCAGGCGGCGAGGCGATCGAGGTCGGCGCGGTACGCCTCGACCGGACCGAGCTCCGGCAGCACTCGGACCACCACGCCGGACCGGTCGACGAGCACGGCCACCGCAGCGTCCGGACGGGGCGACAGGTGCAGGAAGGAGCGCAGACCACCGGCGGGGTCGGCGAGCGTACGTACGCCGGTCCCGCCGGCGGGTGGAGCGCTGGGGACCGACCGCCCCCCGGTTATGGCCACCAGGTTCACCTGGGGCGGTGCGGCGGCGACGGCCTCGCTCACCCGTTCGGGGCACGCGCAACCGTCGACCAGGATGATCATCGCGGGCAGCAGACCGCGCAGTGGCACCGGATCCTGCCCCGCGTCGACCAGGTCCAGGGCGGGCAGCGGCCGCCCGGCGAGCGCGGCGGGTGGTGCTGCCGGGCTGGTCGCGGGGGCGGGGGTCGGACCGGGCCGGGTGACGGCGGCCAGGCCGGCGAGCGTGATGAGCACCGCGACCACCAGCCAAACGAGGGGCATCCGGAGCGCTGTGAGGCGCTTCCTGGTGGCCAGGCGAGCGCGCTCGCGCAGCTCGCGTCGGACCTGGGCGGCCTCCTGCGCCAGCGCCGAAGCGTCGTCGGGTACGACTACCCGACCCCACTCCGGCGGCAGGTCCGGCAGCCCGTTTCCCTCCGTGCCCGGCGTATTCATCGCCGTCCCCCTGGAACCGTCTCTTGGAGCCGACATTGGCTCGCCTTCCAGCCTCGCGTACCGAGGGCAGCTCCCGCTACACCTGGGCGCAGAAGCGGCCGGCGGGATACCATGAACGAAGCGCATAGCCCTTGATCTCGACGTTCCGTTCACCCGACCCGGGTTGTCATCCGGCGGCTACGGAGCGTGTTCAAACCATCGATTTGACTGCCTGTCAAGTCGAAGAAATACCTCTCACAGGGCCCCTGAGCTGCGCCAACGGTCAGGACAGCGGTGAGACATCGGTGCCTGAGCGTGTTACCCTAGACACAGCGAAAGGGGTTTCGAACCTATGGTTTTCAGTGTCGGCGAGACCGTTGTTTACCCCCACCACGGGGCCGCACTCATCGAGGCAATCGAGACTCGGGTCATCAAGGGCGAGGAGAAGCAGTATCTCGTCCTGAGGGTCGCGCAGGGTGACCTCACGGTCCGGGTTCCCGCTGAGAACGCCGAGATCGTGGGTGTGCGCGAGGTGGTCGGCGAAGAGGGCCTGGGCAAGGTCTTCGACGTGCTCCGTGCCCCGCACACCGAGGAGCCGACCAACTGGTCGCGGCGTTACAAGGCCAACCTGGAGAAGCTCGCCTCCGGCAACCCGTTGAAGGTCGCCGAGGTTGTCCGCGACCTGTGGCGTCGCGAGCGGGAGCGGGGTCTTTCCGCGGGTGAGAAGCGCATGCTCGCCAAGGCCCGGGACATTCTCGTCGGCGAGGTCGCGCTGGCCGAGAAGAGCACCAAGGACGAGGCGGAGACGCTCCTCGACAAGGTGCTGGCCGAGGCCTAGTCCGCACAGCATCGTCGTACCCAGTTCGTAGCGAAGAAACCACCGAGGACCGCGACGTGACCGCGCAGCTCAATCCGCGCGGTGACGTCGCGGTCCTCGTCCCTGCGGCGGGTGCCGGCGTACGGCTCGGTCCCGGTCGACCCAAGGCGCTGCGCCTGCTCGCGGGGGAACCACTTCTGGTGCACGCGGTGCGGCGGCTCGCCGCGGCCCGCAGCGTGCACACCATCGTCGTCGCGGCACCCGTGGCCGAGGTCGAGGCGGTCCGTGAGCTGCTCGCTCCGGTGGCCTCGGTGAGTGTGGTGCCGGGCGGCGCGGAGCGGCAGGAATCCGTGGCCGCCGCGCTCGCGGCGGTGCCGCCCGGTCCGGAGATCGTCCTCGTGCACGATGCGGCCCGGGCGCTCACGCCGCCGGACCTGGTCGAGGCGGTCGCCGCGGCGGTCCGCGCGGGGCGGCCGGCGGTCATCCCGGTGTTGCCGGTCGTCGACACGATCAAGGAGGTCGGCGCCGAGGAGGTCGTGCTCGGCACCGTCGACCGTTCCGCCCTGCGAGCGGTGCAGACCCCGCAGGGCTTCCGCCGGTCGGTGCTCAGCGCGGCGCACGCCGCGGCCGGCGACGCGCTCACCGACGACGCCGGCCTGGTGGAGAAGCAGGGCGTACCGGTCTCCTGCGTACCCGGTTCGGAGTACGCCCTAAAGATCACTCGCCCGTTCGACCTGGCACTGGCCGAGTATCTGCTGGCCAGCGGTGCTTGACGCGTACCCTCTGATCATGATCGTTCCCCGGGTGGCCATCGGCACCGACGTGCACGCCTTCTCCGCCGGTCGGCCGTGCTGGGTGGCCGGCCTGCACTGGCCCGACCAGGACGGGTTGGCCGGTCACTCCGACGCGGACGTCGCGGCCCACGCGGCCTGCAACGCCCTGCTCTCCGCGGCCGGCCTCGGTGATCTGGGCGCGAACTTCGGCGTGGACCAGCCGGAGTGGGCCGGGGCATCGGGCGTCGCGCTGCTCACCGAGTCGGCCCGTCGGGTCCGCGCCGAGGGGCTGACGATCGGCAACGTCTCGGTCCAGGTGATCGGGAACCGACCGAAGATCGGGCCGCGCCGGGCGGAGGCCGAACAGGTGCTCTCCGCCGCCGTCGGCGCGCCGGTCACCGTATCCGCCGCGACGACCGACGGGCTGGGCTTCACCGGACGCGGCGAGGGGCTCGCCGGAATCGCGGTGGCTCTGGTGTACGAGGCTCCGGCGGCCTAGGCTCGCCGCGATGTCCAGCGACGCCGCCCCCGATCAGTCCGCCGCCGACGGCTATCTCCAGCGGGCGAAGCTCCTCGCCGAACTGGGCCGCTACGACGAGGCCGCCGCGGAGGTCTCGTACGCGGTGGCGATCGAGCCGGCGAATCCGTTGGGACTCACCCTGCTCGCCCGGCTGCACCTGGCCGCCGGCCGGCCCGCCGAGGCGCTCACGGCCGCCGACGCGGCGATCGCCGCCGCCCCGGGCACCGTGGCGCCGCTGCTGGCCCGGGGGATGGCACTCGCCGACCTGCAGCGGTACCCGGAGGCGGCCCGGTCCGCCGAGGAGATCCTGGCGATCGGCCCGGACGACGCGTACGCCCAGCGGAGCGGCGCCGCGATCCTGGCCGGTTCCCGTAACGGCCAGACGGCGTTGAACGCGGCCTGGCGCGCGGTGGAGCTGACGCCGGAGGAGCCCGAATCGCACCTGGTGCTCGGTCTGGTGGCCGCGAACATGCGGCTGTACGACCTCGCCGAGCGGGCCTACGGGGAGGCGCTGCGCCTGGACCCGCGGCTCGCCGAGGCGCGGCACGACATCGGTGTGATCCGGCTGGAGCAGCGGCGCTGGAGTGAGGCGCTGGAGCATCTGGCCGAGGCCGCGACGATGAGCCCGGGGCAGATCGACTCGGGCCGTACGATCTCCGCCGGCCTGCGGCAGTTGGTGCTCTACGGCGCGGGCTGGTCGATGATCACGGCGGTGCTGATCGCCTGCCTCGCGCCCGGCAGCGGAGGGTTGTCCCGTGTCGCCGCGGCGTTCGCCGCGCTCGGTGGGGCGTTGGTCATCTGGCGCTTCGCCGCCCGGATGCCAGGCCTCGCGCGGACCGTCCTGCCGGGGTTGCTCCGCTCCGACCGTGCCCTGGCCCTCGCCGTCTACGCGGCGATCGCCTCGCCGGTGCTGATCGTGCTCTACGCCCTCGTCGGCACCCCATGGCCGCTGGTGCTCGCCATCGCCGTAGCCGCCGTCGCCGAGATCGTCGTAGCCACCCGAACCCCAGCCTGACCGCCCGCATCGTGTGGAAGATCCGTTAGCGCGGCCTGGCTCGTGGTCGGGGACGATCAGGCGCGACGCGCCCAGGTCCAGGCGTAGCCCGGGTCCTCGCAGGCGCCGGCGGCGCCGCAGAGGTCGAGCGGGCGGAACGTGTCGACCATGACTGCCAGTTCGTCGAAGAAGTCGACGCCGATCGCCCGCTCGGCGGCGCCGGGCTGCGGGCCGTGGGTGAAGCCGGACGGGTGCAGCGAGATCGAGCCCTGCTCGATGCCGGAGCCGCGCCGGGCCTCGTAGTTGCCGCCCGTGTAGAAGAGCATCTCGTCGGAGTCGACGTTGTGGTGGTTGTACGGCACCGGGATCGCGTCCGGGTGGTAGTCGACCTTGCGCGGCACGAACGAGCAGACGACGAAGTTCGGACCCTGGAAGGTCTGGTGCACGGGTGGCGGCTGGTGGATCCGCCCGGTGATCGGTTCGAAGTCGTGGATGGAGAATGCCCACGGGTACATGTGCCCGTCCCAGCCGACCACGTCGAAGGGGTGGTGGGCGTACGTGTGGCGGGTCCAACCACGACGGTGGCGAACCAGGACCTCCACGTCCTCGCCGTCGACCAGCAGCGGCGCGTCCGGGCCGCGGACGTCGCGCTCGCAGTACGGCGAGTGCTCCAGGAACTGCCCGCGGACGGAGAGGTAGCGCTTGGGTGGGCCGATGTGACCGGACGCCTCGATGGTGAGCAGTCGCACCGGCTGGTCACCGGTGGGTACGAGCCGGTGGATGGTCGAGGTGGGGATGATGACGTAGTCACCGGCGGTCACGTCGAGCGTCCCGAACGTCGACTCGACCCGCATGTCGCCCGCCTCGACGTAGAGGCAGTGGTCGCCGATGGCGTCCCGGAACAGCGGGGAGGGGCGGTCGGCCAGCACGTACGCGATGCGTACGTCGTCGTTGGCGAGCAGGTACTGCCGGCCGAGCACCGGGTCGGCGCCGGTGCCGTCCAGCTTGTGCGTGCGCAGGTGCCGTGGCTTGAGTGGCAGGTTCGGTGCCCGGGTGAAGGCCGGCGGAGTGAACTCCTCGGCGGCCACGATCGCGGTCGGGGCGTGCCGGTGGTAGAGCAGGGACGAGTCGGACGAGAAGCCCTCCTGCCCCATCAGCTCCTCGGCGTAGAGGCTGTCGTCGGGCTGGCGGAACTGGGTGTGGCGCTTGCGCGGCACCTCGCCGACGCTGCGGTAGTAGGGCATCTCGCCTCCCGGTGTGTCCCGTTAACCGGCTAGGGACGTCCGATAATCGGACGCTGTTGTCCGTTCCTTGTAGCGTCCCGTAGATTCTTGTTCCGTGTCAACGCAGGTGCCCGCGCTCCTCGACGGCCTGGTGGACGACGCGGCCGTCTTCCCGCCCGGCAGCGCGGCGCTGCCGGACGCCGTCGCCGCACATCGACGCCATCGCGCCGCCTGGTACGCCGACCTGGTCGGCCCCCTGCTGGTGCCCGCCTCGAAGTTGCCCGAGCTGCCCGCTCTGCTCGCCATCGACGAGCGGATCGCGGTCGGGGTGATCGCCGACGTGCCGATCGGCCGGCTCGACGGGATACGTGCCGGGGTGGATCGACGTATCCGCGTCCGCCAGGTCGAGGCGGCCGTCGCCCGGCGCGGCGAGGATCCGCAGCCGGGCCTTGCCGAGCTGGTCGACCTGGTTCGGCGTGAGCGGGACACCGCGTCCGGCGACGACGGCCAAGGCCTCGACGTCTTCGCCGAGATCCCGTTGACGTTCGGGCTCATGGGGGCGCTGGACCGGCTCGCCTCGATCCGCGCCGAAGGGCTGCCGATCGCGGCGAAGTTCCGCACCGGCGGGCTGGCCGCCGAACTCTTCCCGACTCCGATAGAGCTGGCAGCGGTGATCTGCGGCTGCCGGGACCGGGCTCTGCCGTTCAAGTTGACCGCCGGGCTGCACAACGCGGTCCGGCACCTGGAGCCGGAGACCGGCCTCGTCCACCACGGCTTCGTGAACGTGCTGGCCGCCACGCTGGCCGCCGCGCAGGGCGCGGGTCTGGCGCAGGTCGCCGAGCTGCTCACGGTCACCGATCCGCGTCCGCTCCTTCAGGCTGTCGAGGGCCGACTGGGCGGGCCGCGTCCGCTCTGGGTGGGCTACGGCTCGTGCAGCATCGGCGAGCCACTGGCGGACCTGGCCCGCCTGGGCCTGCTGGACCGGCCGAGGACGTGACGGGCCGGTGGCGATGAACGGGACCGACATGAACGGGGGCGAGGACGTATGACCTGGGTGGCGGGTGCCGAGGGCTCGGCGTACGGGATGACCAACCTGCCGTACGGGGTGTTCGTGCACGACGGGCGGGAGCCGCGGATCGGTGTACGCATCGGCGGTTTCGTGCTCGACCTGGCCGGCGCCGAGGCGGCCGGCCTGGTGCTGGCGGCCGGCGCGCTGGGCCGACCCACCCTAAACGACTTCATGGCGCTCGGGCGTCCGCAGTGGACGGCGGTGCGGCAGCGGATCACCCAGCTGCTCACCGACACCGCGCACCGGGCAGTGGTGGAACCGCTGCTGGTGCCGCTGGACGAGGTGCGCCTGCTGCTGCCGTTCGAGGTCGCCGACTACGTCGACTTCTACTCCTCCGAGCACCACGCCGGCAACGTCGGACAGATCTTCCGGCCGGGCCAGCCGCCGCTGCTGCCGAACTGGAAGCACCTGCCGATCGGCTACCACGGCCGGGCCGGCACGGTGGTCGTGTCGGGGACCCCGGTGATCCGCCCGTCGGGTCAGCGGCCCGGCGCGGACGGCCCCACGTACGGCCCCTCCGTTCGGCTGGACATCGAGGCCGAGGTGGGGTTCGTGGTCGGCGTACCCAGTCCGCTCGGCGCGCGGGTCTCCGTCGACGGCTTCACCGACCACGTCTTCGGCGTGGTGCTCGTCAACGACTGGTCCGCCCGGGACATCCAGGCCTGGGAGTACCAGCCGCTCGGCCCGTTCCTGGGCAAGTCCTTCGCCACCTCCGTCTCGGCGTGGGTGACACCGCTGGACGCCCTCACCGACGCGTTCGTGCCCGCGCCGGAGCAGGAGCCGCCGGTCGTCGACTACCTGCGCGACGTGCCGCACCGCGGGCTGGACCTGCGGATCGTCGTCGAGTGGAACGGCGAGCGGGTCAGCGAACCTCCGTTCGCCACCATGTACTGGACGCCCGCCCAGCAGTTGGCCCACCTGACCGTCAACGGGGCGTCGCTGCGTACTGGTGACCTCTACGCGTCCGGCACCGTCTCCGGTCCGGAGCGCGGCCAGGTCGGCTCGTTCCTGGAGCTGACCTGGGGCGGGGCCGAGCCGGTGCAGCTCGGCGGAGGCGAGCAGCGGACCTTCCTGCAGGACGGAGACACGGTCACGATCACCGCGACCGCGCCCGGCCCGGACGGCACCACCATTGCCCTCGGCGAGGTCACCGGCACCATCCTGCCGTCCCGCTGACCAGGCCGGAGACGCTGGTCAGCGGGCGTACGACAGGTCGTCCCAACCGTGATCGGCCGATCGCACAGTCGGTGCGACCGGGCCGACGACCTCCCGCGTTGATCGCTCCGGATTCCGACGCCCCGTCGCGCCGGACGGGCCCGCGACTGGTCCCGCCGGTCGTGGACGGGGCGTCCCGACGCAGCGGGAGGTAGTTCACGATGCACGATCTGACCGGCGCCGTCTGGCGTACCAGCAGCCGCTCCAACGACCAGGGGCTCTGCGTGGAGGTGGCGGACAATCTGGCCGACGTCCTCGGGGTGGTCGCGGTACGCGACTCGAAGGACCAGGCCGGTCCCACACTCGCGGTCAGCCCGCCCGGCTGGGCGGCCTTCGTCGGCGCGATCCGAGCAGGCCAGTTCGACCGCTGACCGCCGGCCTCGCGGACCAGGTCGCCCAGGGGCCGGTCCGCGCGGACCCGGTATGGGTGGCAGACGTGCCGTTTCGGGGTCTCCGGCAGGAATTGCGCCCGGAGACCCCCGTAGAGCGCTCACGCCGCGTACCGTCGACGCCACGGGAGGTGGCATGTCGGCAGTGACGGTTACCGGGCGCATCGAGGCGCACGCCGTCGACGTCTGGCGCCTGCTGACCGACCTGCCCGGCCGGGCGCGGCGACACCTCGCCGGCCCGGTCGAGCTGCTCACCCCCGGGCCGTTCGGGCCGGGTACCTCATGGCGCGAGCCCCGCTCCCAGCCGGACGGCGGTCTCCTCGTCGAGGAGTTCTGCGTCGTGGAAGCGGTCCCTCCTCGACGCCTCGTCCTCGTTTCGTCCGGAGTCGGCGTCGACTACCGGATCACCTGGGAGCTGCGCAGGCCGCGACGCCGGCACCACGGCTGCACCCTGGCCAGCGTCACCCTGGAGGCGTTGCCGGTCGATCCGTACGGTCGGGTGGCCGCGCTGTTCCTCGGCGCGCTGGCGGCGCGGGCGATGGAGCATGCGCTGCGGACGGACCTCGCCGACCTGGCTAGCGCCGTCGCGGGGTGCCCCGGCGCGGTCCGGGCCGCCTGAACCTCACCACCCAGAATCCGGCGTGCGCGTCGCTCAGGCACCTTCGGGGACGCCCTGCCCGGCCGCGCCGGACCGCCGCCCGGGCCTCGGCTCGCTCGCGCGAGCCTCGTGAAACCTGCCCTAGTACTGTGCCGGGCGGAGGTGCGCATGGGGTTCCGGAACGGCCGGCGACGTGTCGTGCAGGCGGTCGCAACGCTGCTCGTCGCCGCCGCGGTAACGGTGACGGTCTACCGGGTGCTCGCCCCTGCCGAGGTCAGCACGGTCGCCCACGCCGCCTACCCGGCACCCGCGCAACCTCCGGTGGGAGTGATCGGGCGCTTGCCCGTCGCTCCACTGATAGTGGACGGCCGCCTACGCGTGTACGCGGGCCACCGCCAGGTGTACGCGGACACCCCGGTCGACGGTCGGCACCGCACCACCCCGTTCTGGTCGTACCGCCGCTGGCCGGCGGAGCTGATCGGCGTGGTGGCGAGCGGAACCACCGTGGTCAGCCGATGGTCGGACGGGCGGCTGGTGGCGTTGGACGCGCGGGACGGGCGGGTGACCTGGCGAGCCGACGGGCCCGTGCCGCAGCAGCGGCCGAGCGTCCGGCGTACCGGATCGGCGATCGTGTGGGATCCCGAAGGGCTCTACCTCACCCGCACGGCCGACGGCCGGGACGTGCTGGTGGCGACCGGTGACGGCGAGGCGCGCGGCGTCGACCTGGCCGGGGGGCGCGAGCTCTGGCGGTCGGAGGTCGGAACGCGGTGCCGGAGCGATGTCGGTACCACGCCGACCGGGCAGCTGGTCAGCGTCGACGGTTGTGCGGGGGAGGCCGCCGTCGAGTTCCGGGACGCGACCAGCGGCGAGGTGACGAGTCGTTGGCGGCCGTTCGGCGCGGGCGGCGAACTGGTGGTGACCCCGGTCGGCTGTCGCACGGCGAGGTCCGGCTGCTCCGCTCTGCGTACGGCCGGTCCGGGTGACGCGGCGGGTCGGGCCTGGCTGATCGGGGCCGGGGCACCGGTGGCCGCACCAGCCCTGGACGGGCGCGACACCCAGCTCGCCGGCGAGCTGGCGGTCGGGACCGTCGACGGGGTACTGGTCGGCCGCTCCGCCCGGAACGGGGCCGAGTTGTGGCGTCGCCCCGACCTGGGGCAGGGGCAGGTGATCGCCGTCCAGCCGGGCCGGGTGCACGTGCTGACCGACGCGCGGGAGCTGATCACGCTCGATCCCGCGACCGGCGCCGAGCGGTCCCGGTTCACGCTCACCGTCGGGCAGGACGGGACCGGCTACGCGCTGGGAGCGGTGTACGCGGCGGACGGCTACGTGGTCGTGGAGCGGCTGCGGGAGCCGGTCGACCCGGACGCGGACGACCAGGCGTACTTCCTCACCTCCGAGCCGCTGGTGCTCGCCGCGACCTGAGTGGAAACGCCGCGTTGAATGCTCGACAAATCGGACATTAGTTACTTATAGTCACCCGGTGCGACTCGTGGCAGCCCTGTTGGGCGTGATCATCATCTTGATAAGCCCCGCGCCGGCCGATGCTGCGCCGGCTCCCCGTCCGTCTCCGGTGGCCCCGGCGGCGTTCGGCGCCGATGGTGCCGTCCCAGCGTGCGCTTTGCTCGACGCGCTTGCTCTCGGGTGCGCCGGGATGAGCGAAACCGAATAAACCGCCATCTAGGTTGGAAAAAGTTACATTACGGACGGTTCATGTTCCTGCGGGAAGGGATCGTGCGGATGTGTAGGACGGCGGCCAAGCGACTCGTCGGCGCGGCGCTCGCCGCTGCGGCGGGCGTCATGTTGGTGGTGACGCCGGCGTTCAACCCGGCTGCCGCGTCGCCGGGGGTGCCGGCGGTCGCTCCAGTGCCGGCGCCCGTGGCCGGAGGGGCAGTGGCCGTCGCCCCGACGGAGCCTTCGGGGAGCGGCCGGGTCACCTTCGAGGTGCGACCCACTTCCCCGCAGCCGACCCCACCCACGCCGCAGCCGGCACCGCCGACCCCACAGCCGACCCACGGCGGTCAGCTGCCGGTGACCGGCGGCGGTCGGTCCGTGCCGATGCTCGCCGCACTCGGGTCCGCCCTGCTTCTCCTCGGCTGGCTGGCGGCCCGCCGCCGGCGGCCGATCTGACGCCCGCCGATCCCGCCGGGATCCGGTCTGACGCCCGCCCTGGTCGGTTGAAGCGGGGGAACGACGTCGAGCCGGAAGAGCTGCTGCGCTCGTCAGTCGGGCTCAGCGGTGCGCGGAGATCCGCTCGCGGGGCACGCGCCCCGCTGTCCGCCGGAAGCGGCGCGCCAGCACGGCGAGTCCGGCCAGGAGCAGGAGACCTGCGACGGCGGCGACGGCGCCCCAGCCGGTGAGCATCCGGGAGTAGAGCGTCGCCCGCACGCCCTCGCCGCCTGGTTCGGGGAACCGGATCTGGCCGGTCGCGGTCCGTTCCACCCTGCCGCTCTTCAGGTTGACCTGGATCTTCCAGGGACCGTTCGGCAGTTCGGGCGGAAACCGCGCGCTGACCTGGCCGGTGGCACCCACAGCCAAGGTGGTGCCCTCCGACACCGGGAACGGGCCGACGCGGCTGCCGGCCGGTCCGTCGGTCAGCGTGACCGTCCCGGTCAGATCCACCGCGCGTCCGCCGGTGTTGTCGACCCGGACCGTGACCGACGGCTCGCCGTGCGAACTACGGGCCGGACGCATCTCGCCGATGGTGAAGTCGGAGACCGGCTCGCCGCCCTCGCCCACATCGAGGTAGACCCGCACGCCGACCCGGTGAACCTGGGTCACCTGGCCGCCGGAGGGGGACGGCGAGGAGGCAGCGGACGCCCAGAGCACCCCGTATCGCTCGCCGGCGGGCACATCGGCCGGCACGGCGATCGTCGCCCGGACCCGGCTCTCCTCCCACGGTTCCAACTCGATGGCGTCCCGATCGATGGTGATCCAGGAGGTCAGCTCGTTGGCCGCCCGCCCTCCGCCGAAGACGAACTTCGCGCCCTCCACGCTCGCCGCGGCCGGGTAGAGCTCGACCGCACGACGCTCGGCGCTGCGGTTGACGATCAGTAGCTGGCGCCTGATGGTGGTGCCCGGCCGAAGGTGATCAACGATGTAGCGCAGGGCGCGCGGGTCGTCGCGCCGGTTCGTCGGCGCCTCCAGCAGCCGGATCCCGATGCTGCCCTCGTCCGGCTCGGCCGCGCCGGCCCGAGTCGGCAGACCCGGGCCGGCGAGACCGAGCAGGACGACCGTGATCGCCACGGCCGACCGCAGCCGGCGGCTACGCCACCGAATGAGTCACCGTCCCGGTGTACTCGCCCGCGATGCTGTCCAGCGGAACGTTGACCACCAGGGTGGGGTTCCACTCGGCGGTGTTCCCGCCGGTACCGCCCGAGTGGGTGAACGCTGTCAGCGGTGTGACGCTGTCCAGGGGCTGGGCGTCGCCGGCGGTGAGCTGGCCAGGCGTGAAGGTGCCAGTGCCTGTCGTCGTCGCCGCCGCCCCCGACCAGTAGTCGATCTCCGATGGCAGCACCGTCTCCTGCGGGCTGCCGCCGCCGGTCTGGAAGACGGTGGCCGTGACCGACGCGGTCCACGAGGCGTCGGCGGCGCCCCGGGAGTCGTCGACGAGCACGGTGCCGAGGGCGCCGGTGATGGTGCCGCCCGTGTCGCCGCTACCCAGGTCGGCGGTGGCCGGCGTGACGACGTCGAGGGTGCCGACGAGCACCTCGAACGTGGTGTCCGTGGTGTCGGTCGGCGCGGCGGCGGCCGGCGTGGCGAGGAGGCCCACCGCCGCGGCGGTGGCCGCGACGGTGGTCCAGATCTTGGCAGTACGCACTGGTTCTTACCCCGTTCTCGAAGTGGGCCGGCGTGGTTCGGGCGCCGCTTGAGTCGCAGCAGGCCGGCTACTTGGAAGATAGGGCAGAAACAGGGCTAAAACGGACTAAAGACCCAGAAGGTGATGATTCGCGCTTGGCTTCAGGCCAGCGCCGCCTCGGCGGCGGCCAGGAAGGCGTCGTTCTCGGCCGGGGTGCCGATGGTGACGCGCACCCCGTCGCCGGGGAACGGCCGGACGATCACGCCGCGCGACTCACACGCCTTGCCGAACGCCACCGCCCGGTCGCCCAGCGGCAGCCACACGAAGTTCGCCTGGCTGGTGGGCACGTCGGGCACGAACTTGCGCAGTGCCTCGGTCACCCGGTCCCGCTCGGCGACGACCAGGGCGCAGCGACGCTCGACCTCGTCGGCCTGCGCGAGCGCGGCGAGCGCGGCCGCCTGAGCCACCGCGCTGGTGGAGAACGGGGTGACCACCTTGCGGACCGCGGCCGCCACCTCCGGCTGGGCGACCAGGAAACCGACCCGGAGCCCGGCCAGCCCCCACGCCTTGGAGAGGGTGCGCAGCACCGCCACGTTCGGCCGGTCAAGGTAGGTCAGCCCGTCCGGCACCTCCGGGTCGGTGACGAACTCGCGGTACGCCTCGTCGATCACCACGAGCACGTCGTCCGGCACGGCGTCGAGGAAACGGTCCAGCTCCGGCTTGTGGATCGCGGTGCCGGTCGGGTTGTTCGGGGTGCAGACCAGGATCAGTCGGGTCCGGTCGGTCACCGCCGCCGCCATGGCGGTCAGATCGTGTGCGTGGTCGGCGTCGTTGGGCACCCGGATGCTGGTCGCGCCGCTGGTCGCCGCGATGATCGGGTACGCCTCGAACGAACGCCACGAGTAGAGCACCTCGTCGCCGGGCAGGCTGGTGGCACGGGCCAGGTGCTCCGCGAGCGCCACCGACCCGCAGCCGGTCGCGATCCGGTCGGCGTCCACGCCGTACCGCTCGGCCAGCGCGTCGCGGAGCGCGAGCACGCCCATGTCCGGGTATCGGTGCACCCCGGCGGCGGCCTCGGTGACCGCCTCGACCACGCCGGGCAGCGGGCCGTACGGAACCTCATTGCTGGCCAGCTTGATCGCCTCGGGCAGCCCGAGATCCCGAGCCAGGTCGGCCGGGTTGCGACCCGGTACGTAGCTGGGCAGCGAGTCCAGGTCGGCGCGGGTCAATCGTACCGCCGGCTCAGGTCTTCCGGTGTGGGTCATGGGGTGTCTCCTGGGGGTCGGAACGGTCGTTCAGGGGGCGGTTCGGGTCCGGCGGCGGCAGCTGGACGACGACGGTCTGGGCCCGCTTGTCGTGCAGTGCCTGTCGCAGGGGGTGATCGAAGAGGGGGGAGAGCGCATCGATGAGCTGGATCAGCAGGCCCAGGCCGAAACAGCACCAGAGCAGGGTGGGGACACCCCCGTAGGTGTTCCACCTGGCCAGCGCCCGGCCGAAGCCGAGGGGCGCGTCGGCGGTGAGCGGGACCGCCCTGATCCGCATCGCCCGCTTGCCGATCGTCTGGCCGGACGAGGCCGTCGACGGCACCTCGTACGCGAGCCAGAGCGCCGCGGCGATCGCCACGATGGCCAGCTGGAGGCCCCCTGCCTGCTCACCGATCTGGGGCAGCCCCTCGCGGGACGTGTTGCCCTCCATCGCCCGCCGGACGACCTCCCGCCAGTACGGTTCCATCTCCTCGAGGAACCGCCAGACGAACCAGCCGTTCACCACGACGTTCAGCGCCAGGACGATGGCGAAGTCGATGAGCCGGGCGGCCAGCCGGCGGCCGAAACCGGCCAGTGGCAGCCCGTGCGGCCGGGGCTCGGGCATCCGCCCCGACCAGCCTGGGGGAACCCAGCCGGGCGGGACACCCGCGGGCCCGTAGCCGGGCGCGCCCTGGGGCCCGTGACCGGGTGGGCCGCCCTGCGGGCCGTAGCCGGGTGGCGTGCCGGGCGGGCCGTAGCCGGGGCCCTGGGGGCCGTGACCGGGCGGGGCGCCCGGCGGGCCGTACCCGGGGGGAGGGCCGGGGTGACCAGGCCAGCCCGCAGCCGGTGGCGCGGAGGCCGGGGACACAGGTGCCGGGCCGGGCGCGACAGGCGCCGGCGGCTCCGGTGGAGCCTCGACCGGAGGCGGACCCTCCGGCGGAATGGCGTCAACGGGGATGGGCGCGCCGATCCAGCCCTCGCCGTCCCAGTACCGTCGGGTCTCGCGGTCGGCGGGGTCGATGTACCAGCCGGGTTGCACGCTCACGCAGCCACCTTAACGACGGCCGTCCCGGCGAACCGGTCGTGGCGGCACAGGGCCGGACTCGGCGGCGGGGGCGGGACAGCGCCCGGGTGATCGCGGTACGGCTGGCGGGCGGGACCGGCGGGCGGCGCGAAGCCGCCGGCGGTGGGCGTGGGCCCACCAGCCGGCGGCGTCGGGTACGACGGGGGTTGCGTCACGCTGGCAAGTGTTACAGGTTGCCGCGGGCTTCCTGTTCACGCTCGATGGCCTCGAACAGGGCCTTGAAGTTGCCCTTTCCGAAGCCGAGCGAGCCGTGCCGCTCGATCAGCTCGAAGAAGACGGTCGGCCGGTCCTGCACCGGCTTGGTGAAGATCTGGAGCAGGTAGCCGTCCTCGTCCCGGTCGACCAGGATCTTGCGGGCCTTCAGCTCCTCGATCGGCGCGCGCACCTCACCGATGCGGGCGCGCAGCTCCGGGTCGTCGTAGTACGAGTCCGGGGTGTCCAGGAACTCGACGCCGGCGGCCCGCATCGCGTCGACGCTGGCCAGGATGTCGTTCGTGGCGACGGCGATGTGCTGGGCGCCGGGGCCCTGGTAGAACTCCAGGTACTCGTCGATCTGCGACTTCTTGCGGGCGATCGCCGGCTCGTTGAGCGGGAACTTCACCTTGCGGGTACCGCTGGCGACCACCTTGCTCATCAGCGCCGAGTAGTCGGTGGCGATGTCGTCGCCGATGAACTCCGCCATGTTGGTGAAGCCCATGACGCGCTTGTAGAACTCCACCCACTCGTCCATCCGGCCGAGCTCGACGTTGCCGACCACGTGGTCGACCGCCTGGAAGAAACGCTTCGGCTGGATGCCGGCGGCGATCATCGGCTGCCGGTCGACGATCGGCCGGCGTGCGACGAAGCCCGGCAGGAACGGCCCGGTGTACCGGGACCGGTCGACCAGGGTGTGCCGGGTGTCGCCGTAGGTGGCGATGGCCGCCATCCGCACGGTGCCGTGCTCGTCGCTCACGTCGTGCGGCTCGACGAGGCCGGTCGCGCCCTGGGCGGTGGCGTGCGCGTACGCGGTGTCGACGTCCGGCACCTCGAGGGCGATGTCGCTGATGCCGTCGCTGTGCTTCGCGACGTGCTCGGCGCCCTCGGCGTCCGGGCGGACGACGCCGGTCAGCACGAACCGGGCCGAACCACTGGTCAGGACGTACTGGGCGTGGTCCCGGTAGCCCTGCTCGGGACCGCGGTACGCCACGCAGGTCATGCCGAACGCGGTGGAGTAGTAGTGCGCCGCCTGCTTGGCGTTGCCGACCAGGAAGTGCACGTGGTCGAGGCCCTTGACCGGGAAGGGGTCGCGGGTGATGTCGTGGTCGACGGCGCCGATGAGCCGGTCGACGTCGACCGTGTCGTCGCCGGACTGGGGTCGGTCGATCGCCTGGGTCATGGTGGTCTCCCTTGCGTACCGGCCGGCCTCGTGGGCCGCCGTGCGTGGTTTGAGCTGAGGATTGCGGTGCCGCCGTTGGTTGGGCAATAGTTCGCCGTATCTCTGGTCAGGTTGTGCATCCAGTAAGGTGAAACCCCATGAACACTGGTCAAGATGTTCAGCTCGACGACCTGGACGCGCGGTTGATCGAACTGCTCGCCCAGGAGCCTCGGATCGGTGTGCTGGAGTGCTCGCGGCGGCTCGGCGTGGCGCGCGGGACCGTCCAGGCGCGCCTCGACAAGCTCATCGGCCGGGGCGTCATCTCCGGCCTCGGCCCCGAGATCTCGCCGGCTGCCATCGGATTCGGAGTGACCAGCTTCGTCACCCTGGAGATCAGCCAGCGGCACGGGCACGACCCGGTCACCGCCCACCTCGCCGGCATCCCCGAGGTGCTGGAGGCGCACACCATCACCGGTTCCAGTGACCTGCTCTGCCGCATCGTGGCCAGGTCGAACACCGACCTCCAGCGGGTGATCGACCAGATCGTGTCCTCCGAGGGGATCACCCGCGCCTCGACGATCATCGCGCTGGCCGAGCAGATTCCGTATCGCACGCTGCCCCTGGTCCGCTCCGCCGCCCGCAACTGAGCAGGGCCACTGCTCGACGACTCCTTGGCCGGCCGCGACCGGTCCGCTTTTCCGTGGAAGTCGACAGTGGTCGGACGGGGCGACCCCGTTAACACCTCCGGCGGCAGAAAGCGCGGCGACACGGCGGTGCGGGCGTATGGAAGCTACGTGATCGTGGCTACCGTGTGCGTGTGGCGAAGGGGAGGGGTCGAGGCGTACGGGCGGGCTTGCTGCTCGCGTTGATCGCCGTCGTCGCCCTCGCCGCGACCGGAGTCTGGAACCCGTTCCCCAGGGTCTGGGACTGGGTCGACCGGAGCGAGCCGATCGCCGATCCGGACGTGGTCTGGCAGCAGCGGATCGGCGGCACACCGAAGAGCGTGACCATCGCCGGCGAGACAGTGGTCGTCGAGCAGCGCACCCGCGTCGAGGCGCGCGCCCTCGCCACCGGCGGCCAGCTCTGGGAGCGCAAGGCCGACTGGGCGGCCGTCGCCGGCGCCGACCGGAACGCGGTCGTCGTCGTGGGCAAGCTGCTGGTCAAGGGGTACGAGGTGCTCGACCCGACCACCGGGGTGACCCGCCGGCGTGACGACGACGCGGTGGCCGTCTGGACGTACCGCAACCTGCTGCTCGACGCACGCTGCGTCCAGCCGACCGACTGCACGTTGAGCGCCTGGGACCCGCGCGGCACCAAACCACTGTGGACCGCGTTCCTGCCCGGCGTGGGCAGCGGACTCTTCGCGGACAATCCCGGACTGCGTGGCACCCGGCGGCTTACCGCGCAGCGGCTCGACGAGGAGATCGCGGGACCGGAGCCGGTGCCGCCGCTGCTCGGCTTCCCGGTCGACGGCCGGGTGCACGTGGTGGACACCGCGACCGGCGCCGTCCTGCAGAACGTCGAGCCGGGCCGGGAGGAACGGCTCTCCGTGGTCGGCGGTCGGCTGTTGCGCATCGCCGCCCGCTCCCAGGACAACAACTGTTACTTCGCCATCTCCGGCGTCGACCCCGCCACCGGCCGGGAGACCTGGCATCGCGCCGGGATCAACCTGCGTACCGCCGACAAGGCCGGCTGCGTGCAGCGGGAGGATCCGCAGGGCGCGCGCAACGTGCTCATCGGGGTCGCACCGGATGCCCGGGAGGCGGTGCTCGACGGGTACGACGGCCGGCTGCTCTGGGTCGGCGCGGACCGCGAGAAGCTGCTCGCCGTCGACGACCGGTACGCGCTGGTCCGCGCCGCTGACCAGCGGTCGATCCTCGCGCGTGGGCTGGGCGCCGAGCGCACGCTCTGGACCCGCCCGGCGGGCGGTAAGGCCGGCGCGACACTGACCCCGCACGCCGCGGTGATCGTCGACGAGAAGCCGTCCCGGCTGATCGCCCTGGATCCGCGTACCGGACGCGAGTTGACCGTGCTGCGGACCTCGGCGAACGCGCTCGCGGTCGGCCCGGCCGGCATGGTGATCGGTGAGGGGCGGGAGATCGGGTACGTCCGGTTCGGATCGACGGCGGGCGGCGAGCCCGATCCGTCGAGCGGCGAGGGCGTGCCGGGCCCGGGCGGCAGCGCCCCCGCCCCCGGCGGGGGCGACGACGACTGCGGGCCGAAACGCGAATTGTGCCCCGACGGGACCAGCGGCTGATCGACCGCGATGCTGCCTGCTTCCACCGGCGATGCCAGGCGATCGATCCGTCCACGTCGCGGGTCCGGTGAGAGCGGCGTCCCAGGGGGACCCGGCGGGTGGGAATGATCGACCGGTCTGCCCTAGGCTTTCCGCTCATGAGCAGTGCCGCCGCCTTCTCGTACGCCCCCCTGCTGCCGACCGGCCCGGACCAGACGGAATACCGCCTGGTCACCGACGAGGGCGTCGACGTCGTACACGGCCCGGGAGGTCGCCGGTTCCTCACCGTGGAGCCGGCCGCGCTGACCGCGCTGACCGCCGAGGCCATGCACGACATCGCGCACTTCCTACGTCCCGCGCACCTGGCCCAGCTGCGATCGATCATCGACGACCCGGCCGCCTCGCCGAACGACCGGTTCGTCGCCCTCGACCTGCTGCGCAACGCCAACATCGCCGCCGGCGGCGTGCTGCCGATGTGCCAGGACACCGGCACCGCGATCGTGATGGGCAAGCGCGGCCGGCACGTGCTGACCGACGGCGGCGACGCCGAGGCGATCTCCCGGGGCGTCTGGCAGGCGTACACCCGGCTGAACCTGCGCTACTCGCAGCTCGCCCCGCTGACCATGTGGGAGGAGCGCAACACCGGCAGCAACCTGCCGGCGCAGGTGGAGATCTACGCCGAGGACCCGGACGGGCATCCCGACGCGTACAAGTTCCTCTTCATGGCCAAGGGTGGCGGGTCGGCCAACAAGTCGTACCTCTACCAGGAGACCAAGGCGCTGCTGAACCCGACGCGGATGATGCAGTTCCTGGAGGAGAAGCTGCGCCTCATCGGCACCTCCGCCTGCCCGCCGTACCACCTGGCCATCGTCATCGGCGGCACCTCCGCGGAGTACGCGCTGAAGACCGCGAAGTACGCCTCCGCGAAGTACCTCGACGCGCTGCCCACCCAGGGCTCGATGAGCGCGCACGGCTTCCGGGACCTGGAGCTGGAGGCCGAGGTGCTGGAGCTGACCCGCAACTTCGGCATCGGCGCGCAGTTCGGCGGTCGCTACTTCTGCCACGACGTACGGGTCGTCCGGCTGCCCCGGCACGGCGCGTCCTGCCCGGTGGCCATCGCCGTCTCCTGCTCCGCGGACCGGCAGGCCGTCGCGAAGATCACCCCGTCGGGCGTGTGGCTGGAACGACTCGAAACGGACCCCGCCCGCTACCTGCCGGACGTCACCGACGCGCAGCTGGACACCTCCGAGGTGGTCCGGGTGGACCTGAACCGGCCGATGGACGAGATCCGGGCCGAGCTGTCCAAGTACCCGGTGAAGACCCGGCTCTCGCTGACCGGTCCGCTGGTGGTGGCCCGCGACATCGCCCACGCCAAGATCGCCGAGCGGCTGGACGCGGGCGAGCCGATGCCGCAGTACCTGCGCGACCACGCCGTCTACTACGCCGGCCCGGCCAAGACCCCCGAGGGCTACGCCTCCGGCTCGTTCGGTCCGACCACGGCGGGCCGCATGGACGCGTACGTGGAGAAGTTCCAGGCCGCCGGTGGCTCGCAGGTCATGCTGGCCAAGGGCAACAGGTCGGCCCAGGTGACCAACGCGTGCCAGCAGTACGGCGGCTTCTACCTCGGCTCGATCGGTGGCCCGGCCGCCCGGCTCGCTCAGGACTGCATCAAGCACGTTGAGGTGCTCGAGTACCCGGAGCTGGGCATGGAGGCCGTGTGGAAGATCGAGGTGGAGGACTTCCCGGCCTTCATCGTGGTCGACGACAAGGGCAACGACTTCTTCGCCGAGGTCACCAAGCCGGTGCTGACCATCGGCCGCCGCTGACCGTACCCACGTTGAAAGGGCGCCGGGCACGAGCCCGGCGCCCTTTCCGTGTCTCGAATGGGGTGATCGACGACGCTCGGTGCGCCCGCCCCCCAAAGGGGCAACAGGCGGGCGCACCGCCCCCGTCGGGTGTCGGTGCCGACACCCCACGTCAAGATTGGTCCTGTCCACTGCCGATCCACTCTCACATCGCTATCACCGGCCGGAGACCTTCTGTCAGCAGCGGGCTACGCTGCGATCGTTACGCCGGTTCGGACGGGAGCGGGAATGCGGTTCGGGATCCTGGGGCCCCTACGAGTCGGTGCCGGCGAGGCCACCGTCACCGCCGCGCGGGATCGGACCGTGCTCGCCATGCTGCTGCTGCGGGCCAACCGGATCGTGCCGGTGGAGGAACTCGTCGACGCGATCTGGGAGGAGCGGCCACCGGCCACCGCCCGCGCCCAGGTGCAGACCTGCGTGTCCCGCCTCCGCCGCCGGTTCGCCCAGCTCGGGCTCCCGCCGGCGGCCATCCTCAGCGACCCGGTCGGCTACGCCATCAGCACCGAGCCCGGCGAGGTGGACGCCGACGTGTTCACCCGGGGCGTCGAGGCCGCCCGGGCCGCCCTCGCCGCCAACCAGTTGGCGGAGGCACGCCGCCACTTCCGGGACGCGCTCGCACTCTGGCGCGGGCCGGCGCTGAGCGGAATCACCAGCCGGAGCGTACGGCGGCGAGCACAGGCTCTCGACGAGCAGGGACTCGCCGCGCTGGAAGAGTGCGTGGACGTCGAGCTGCGGCTCGGCGACCCGGCCGAGATCCTCGACGTGCTGACCGAGACCATGGCCCGGTACCCGCTCCGCGAGCGGCTGCGCGGCCAGGTCATGCTCGCCCTGTCCGCGGTCGGCCGGCAGGCGGACGCGCTCGCGGTCTACCGCGAGGGGCGCCGGCTCTACGCCGAGGAGTTGGGCATCGAGCCCGGCGTCGCGTTGCAGCAACTCCACCAACGTGTGCTCGCCGGCGACCTGGCGCTGGCCCGGCCGCAGGAGCGCCGCACCGTTCCGGTCCGTGTCCTGCCCCGGGCCATCAGCGATTTCACCGGCCGCCAGGAGACCCTGGCGCGGCTGGTCAAGGAGATCGAGGAGGATCACACCCGGGTCCAGCTGATCGACGGGATGGCCGGCAGCGGTAAGACGACCCTGGCGGTCCACCTCGCCACCGCGCTGGCCGACCGTTACCCCGACGCGCAGCTCTTCATCGACCTGCACGGGCACAGCGACCGGGAGCCGCTGCTTCCGGTCGCGGCGCTCGCCGCGCTGCTGCGCCAGCTCGGCGTACCCGGGGATCGCATACCGGCCGACGTGGACGAGCGGGCCGCCCTCTGGCGCAGTGAGCTGGCCGACCGGCGAGCGGTGGTGGTGCTGGACAACGCAGCGTCAGCCGCCCAGGTGGCGCCGCTGCTGCCCAGCGGCCCGGGCACCCTGACGTTGATCACGAGCCGGCGCCGCCTGACCGGCCTGGACGAAGGACGGCCGTCGTCGCTCGCCGTCCTCGACCCCGACGAGGGGATCGAGTTGCTCGCCCGGGTGGCGGGCACCGAGCGGGTGGTCGCCGAACCGGAGGCCGCCGCCGAGGTGGTCCGCCGGTGCGGATGTCTGCCGCTGGCGATCCGGCTCGCCGGGGCGCGGCTCGCGCACCGTCCCCGCTGGCGCATCGCCGACCTGGCCGCGCGACTCGCCGCCGGACCGGACGCGTTGAGCGAACTGGTGGCCGGCGACCGCTCCGTCGGTCAGGCCTTCGCCCTGTCGTACGCGCAGGTCACCCCGACCGCCCAGCGGATGTTCCGGCTGCTCGGACTGCACCCGGGAACGCGGTTCGACGCCGTGATGGCCGCGGCGCTCGCCGACGTGCCGATGAGCGAGGCCCAGCACCTCCTCGACGAGCTGGTAGACGTGCACCTGGTCGACGAGCCGGAGCCGGGCCTGTTCCGCTTCCACGACCTGGTACGCGAATACGCGCGACAGCTGATGGCCGAGCCGGCGCGCGCCGCCGAGCGTTCGGCGGCGGTGGAGCGGATGTTCAACGTCTGCCTGCACCTGGTCCTGCTGGCTTCCAGCCAGGTCGAACGGTCGGCGAGCCGGGCACCTCTTCGGCGGCCACCGATGCTCCGCCCCGACCTCGTGGAGACCGGCACGCCACCGAACCTGGGTTGGCTCGAGGAGAACCGGGCCAGCGTGACGGCCATGGTCCGGTTCGCCGAGGCGGAGGGCCGGTACGACTACTGCTGGCAGCTCGCCTTCGCGGGGTGGAGCTACTGGTACGCGTCCGGCCACCCGGACGAGTTGATCGAGGCGCACACGATCGGGCTGCGGGCTGCCGAGCGCCTCGGCGACGAGGCCGCCATCGCCACCATGCACAACTACCTCGCCTCCGGATACCACCGGGTGGGCCGCTACGCGGAGGCGCTGGCCTCGATGGAGCTCGCCCTGCGCCTGCGCAAGCGGCTGGGTGACCCGTTGGGACGGGCCGGCACACACAAGAACGCGGCGGCGGTCCAGGCGATCCTCGGCAACGTACCGGCCGCGCTGCAACACCTGACCGAGGCGCTGAGCATCGTCCGCCGGGAGGGGCACGCCGCCGGTGTCGTGGCGGTCTTCAACAACCAGGCGTCCGTCCTGTTGAGCGCCGGGCGGCTGGACGAGGCGTTGGCGGTGTCCCGTCAGCACCTGATGCTGGCGCGTACGGCCGGCACCCTCTACGACAGCGCCAACGCCCTGGGTCACATCGCGATGGCCCGGGCCCGGATGGGGCACGGCGAGCCCGCCCTCCGAAGGCTGCGCGCCGCGCTCGCGATCAAACGCCGGCTCGGCAACTGGTACGGCGTCGGCGAGCTGCTCAACGAGATCGGTGTGCTGGAACGGGTGAGCAGCCACCCGGAAGCGGCGATGAGCCTGCACCGGGAGGCGTTGCTGTCGATGACGGAGGCCGGTGACCGCAGCGGGCAGTGCGCCTCGCGGAACCTGCTCGCCCGGGCCCTGCTGGAGCAGGGTGATGCGGCCAGCGCGTTGGACCTGCACCGGCGGGTGCTGGCGGACGCCACCCGGCTCAACGCCCGGTACGAGCAGGCCCGCGCGCTGGACGGGATCGCCCGCTGCCTGGTCGGCACCGACCCGGCCGCCGCCCGGACGCACTGGGTCCGGGCGCAGGCGCTGTTCAGTGAGTTCGGGGCGCCGGAGCGGCACGAGGTGGAACGGCTGCTGGCCGATCCGGAGTGAGGCGCTCGTCGCGATCATCTGCACACCGCCGCACGGCGCGGCAGGATGGTACGCGTGACGAATCCAGACGTGACGGGTTACCGGATCGAACGCGACTCGATGGGCGAGGTGGAGGTGCCCGCCGAGGCGCTGTGGCGGGCGCAGACGCAGCGTGCCGTGCAGAACTTCCCGATCTCTGGCCGGGGGATCGAGCCGGCACAGATCAAGGCCCTGGCACAGATCAAGGGTGCGGCGGCGCAGGTCAACGGCGAACTGGGGGTGATCGACGCGAACGTGGCGGCGGCCATCGCCGCGGCGGCGGCGCACGTCGCCGACGGCGGCTACGACGACCAGTTCCCGATCGACGTCTTCCAGACCGGCTCCGGCACGTCGTCCAACATGAACGCCAACGAGGTGATCGCCACGCTGGCCGGCCGGGAGCTGGGCCGTGACGTGCACCCGAACGACGACGTGAACGCCTCCCAGTCCAGCAACGACGTCTTCCCGTCCTCGATCCACCTGGCCGCCACCCAGTTCGTGGTGGAGGACCTGATGCCTTCGCTCAGGCATCTGGCCGAGGCGCTGGAGGAGAAGTCGGCCGAGTTCGAAACCGTGGTGAAGGCGGGGCGTACCCACCTGATGGATGCCACCCCGGTCACTCTGGGGCAGGAGTTCGGCGGGTACGCGGCACAGGTCCGCTACGGCCTCGAGCGGCTGGAGACGGTGCTGCCCCGGCTCGCCGAGCTGCCGTTGGGCGGCACCGCGGTGGGCACCGGTATCAACACCCCGCTCGGCTTCGCCGCTGCGGTGATCGGCAAGCTGCGCGAGTCGACCGGGCTGCCGCTGACCGAGGCGCGTAACCACTTCGAGGCGCAGGGCGCGCGGGACGCGCTGGTCGAGACGTCCGGCCAGCTCCGCACCATCGCGGTCGGGCTCTACAAGATCGCCAACGACATCCGCTGGATGGGCTCCGGGCCCCGCGCCGGTCTGCGCGAGCTGCGCATCCCCGACCTCCAACCCGGTTCGTCGATCATGCCGGGCAAGGTGAACCCGGTCGTCGCCGAGGCGATGCGGCAGGTCTGCGCGCAGGTGATCGGCAACGACGCCGCTGTGGCGTTCGCCGGTAGCCAGGGCGACTTCGAGTTGAACGTGATGCTGCCGGTGATGGGTCGCAACCTGCTGGAGTCCATCAAGTTGCTGGCCGCGTCGAGCCGGCTCTTCGCCGACCGCCTGGTGGCCGGGCTGGTCGCGGACGCCGAGGTCGCTCTGGCGTACGCCGAGGGCTCGCCGTCGATCGTCACCCCGCTCAACCGCTATCTGGGGTACGACGAGGCCGCCTCGATCGCCAAGGAGGCGCTCGCGAAGCAGAGCTCGATCCGCGAGGTGGTGCTGGCCCGCGGGCACGTGGACTCGGGGAAGCTCACCGAGACCCAGCTCGAGGAGGCGCTCGACCTGCTCCGGATGACCCACCCCTGATCGCCCCTGCCCCGCCCGCCGGTCCGTCCTCGGGCCGGCGGGCGTGGTCCGGGTGGTGGCGCGCCGATCGCCGGTCCGTCCTCGGCGCGGTGCGGTGCGGGGCTGGGCCGGAGCGTTCTCAGGGCCGTGCCAGGGGCCTGAGCGGGCCAGGTCAGCCGCGTGCGGCCGCCTTGCGGGCCCGGTACGCGGTGACGGCGGCGCGATTGCCGCAGCCCGCCTCGCAGAACCGCCGCGAGCGGTTGCGGGAGAGGTCGACGACCACGTTGTCGCAGTCGGGGTGGGCGCAGATGCGCAGCCGGTTCAACTCGCCGCTGCGGATCAGGTCCGCGACCGCCATGGCCGCCTCGACCGCCATCCGGATCGCCAGCGGAGCGTTCCGGGGTACGGCGTGGAAGTGGTACGGCTCGTCGTCGTGCGTGATGAGCTGCGGCAGGGCGGCGTGCTCCCGGAGCAGGCCGTTGACGATGGTGACGACCTGGTGGACGTCCGCGTCCCAGAGCCGGCGGAGCCGGGGCCGGAGTTCGCGTACCGACGCCAGCTCGGCCTCGGTGTGCTCGTGCCGCCCGGTGTACGCGTGCGCGACGTAGAACTCGTCCAGGGCGGCCACGTCGGGTAGCCCCTCGTCGGTGCCGGCGGTGTTGACGAGGGCGGCGGCGGCGATCAACGAGCATTCGGTGTCATGGGCAAAAAGCAACTTGACTCCTGTCGAGATGGCCGCCTAGCGTCATCGGCGTAAATCCATTTTGCCCATGACTATCGTGACGGCCAAGGAGCGCATGATGCAGAAGTCACCTGCCACCGGGGCCGGCCTCGGTCTCGCCCTGCTCTCCGCCGTCACGTTCGCCACCTCGGGCACCTTCGCGCGGTCACTGATCGAGGCCGGCTGGTCCGCCCCGTCCGCGGTGATCGCCCGGGTCGGGATCGCCGCGCTGGTGCTCGTCCTGCCCGCGGCGCTCTCGCTGCGCGGCCGGTGGTCCGTGCTGCGGCGCAACCTCGGTGTGGTGGGCGTCTTCGGGCTGCTCGGGGTGGCGCTCGCCCAGGTGTGCTTCTTCAACGCCGTCCGCTACCTGCCGGTCGGCGTCGCCCTGCTCCTGGAATACCTGGGCATCATCCTGGTCGTGGCCTGGACGTGGCTGGTCCACAAGCAGCGCCCCCGTCGGCTGACCGTCGCCGGCGCGGTGGCGGCGCTGGCCGGGCTGGTCTTCGTGCTCGACCTCACCGGCGCCGCGCGGCTCGACGTGCTCGGCGTGCTCTGGGGGCTCGGTGCCGCCGTGGGCCTGGCCGGCTACTACGTGCTCGCCGGTCGGGTCGACGCCCAACTCCCCTCGGTGGTGCTCGCCAGCGGCGGGATGGGCGTCGGCGCCGCCGCACTCGCCCTCCTCGGGCTCGTCGGAGTGCTGCCGCTGCACGCCGTCTTCGGGGAGGTCAGCTTCGCCGGCCAGCAGACCAGCTGGCTCGTGCCGGTCGCAGGTCTCTCCCTGGTCGCCGCCGTGGTCGCGTACCTGACGGGAATCGCCGGCGCGCGGATCCTCGGCCCTCGGCTGTCGTCGTTCGTCGGGCTCACCGAGGTCATGTTCGCCGTCCTCATCGCCTGGCTGGTTCTCGGCGAACTGCCGAAGGTGGTGCAACTGTTCGGCGGCGTGCTGATCGTGGCCGGGGTCGCGCTCGTCCGCCTCGACGAGCTGCGCCGCACGCCAGCGGCGACCGACGCACTCCCCGAACCGCTCCTCGCCGCCGACCGCTGACCGCCGACCCCGCCCCGGTTCTCTCTCCGCCCCTGCCCGGCCTGCCAGGTAGGCCCTGCCCGGTCCTGCTCGGTCCTGCTCGGTCCGGTCCTGCCCGGCAGGGCCCGGTTCGACCCCTGCCCTGCCCCGCCCGCCCGGCCTGGCAAGGCCCGGGTTGTCCCCGAACCGGAACTCACCTGGCCCGCCCGCGCGCTTGATCATTCCCGAGTTCCATGAAGTCGGCGTGTCCTGCTCGCGCGGATACCCCGACTTCCTTGAAGACGAGTTGACCTAGGCGCATCCGACGGGTCGTGCCGCGCGGATTGGACCGGCGTCGCCACGGCCTGGGTGTCGCCGCTGATCGACCGGGCCCGGTGGTCCTACCTCTTCTTCCTTCCTCGCGGGCAGGTATGAGGGGCCAGGCGGTCCCGGGAGACGGCGTGATGGGCCGACCTAGGGTCGCGTGCGACCGCCGATGATGTCACCCTCGTGATCGTGCTGACCACCATCGTTTTCGACGCCGACGAAACACTGATCGACCTTCGCCCGGCGGTGACGGGCGGGCTTGTGGCCGTACTCGAAGCGATGCGACGGCTGACCCCGGCGGCCGTCGACGTGTCGCTAAACGACCTGGAGTCGGACTGGACGGCGGTCTTCGGTGAGTCAACGGCTCTGCCGGTCACGGAGATCCGCCGGGCGGCGCTGGCACGTTCCCTGTCCCGGGCTGGGCTCGACGCGCACCTCGATGACATCGCGTCCCTATTCTTCGCCCGGCGATTCGCGCTCACTCGGCCGTTCTCGGACGTCCTGCCGGCGTTGGCCGTGCTGCGTCAGCGGTGGACGCTGGGGTTCGCTACCAACGGCAACAGCCTCGCAGAGCGGTGCGGCCTCGCCGGAGAGTTCGCGTTCGAGCTGTACGCGCACGAGAACGGACTGCCCAAGAAACCGGCAGCCGAGTTCTACGCGGCGGTGGTCGAGGCGGCGGGTGTTTCGGCATCGCGGGTGCTGTATGTGGGGGACTCACTCGACCACGATGTAGTGGCCGCCCAACGGGCTGGGCTGCGCGCGGTGTGGCTCAACCGCCTGGGGTTGCCCTGCCCGGCCGAAGTGTTCCCGGACGGGCAGGTGTCCACGGCGGCGGAGCTGCCAGGCCTTCTCGCGGACATGGCTGGCGAGTTCTCGGCTGATCATTCCCGAGTTCCATGAAGTCGGGGTGTCCTGCTCGCGCGGATACCCCGACTTCCTTGAAGACGATTCGATCTCGACGGGGGCTGGCGGATCATCGGACGTGGCGGGTGGCGGGTGGTGGGTGGACGGAAGGCCGGTCGGTTGGATGGTTCGGTGAATGGGACTGATCAGCGCCGCCAGCCTCGGGCGATCAGCGCGGCTCGGACCTCGCGCAGCACATTCGGGAAGTCGTTGTGCATTCGCCGGCTCGTCACGTGGAGCACGAGCCACCCAGCGGCGACCAACTGGTTGAGCCGCTTCCGGTCGGTGTGCAGCCGATCCGGATCGGAGTGCCAGTGGCCGTCGTACTCGATCGCGACCCGGAACCGCGGCCAGGCGAGGTCGGGGTGGAGGACCAGGCCGGTGGGCAGGCGTACCGGATGTTGTGCCACCGGCCGGGGCAGACCGGCCAGCACCAGCCGGACGCGTAGATGCGATTCCGGCGGCGACTGGGCGGCCGGATCGGCCAGGCCGAACACCCACCGCGCACGTTGCGCACCCGGTCGACCGACGTTCGCGTCGGCGATGGTGGTCAAAGCGCCCTGGTCGGTGAGCCCGCTGGCGAGCAGCGTGTCGACGATGCCCACCGCGCGGACTGGCTCCAGCCAGACCGCGGTCTCCCAGGCCGCCTGAGCGGAACTGGTACGCGGCAGAACGACTGGGGAGGGCCTGGTGCGAGCCGAGCGGTGGTGGCCCGAGGGGAAGCCTGGGCCGGTGTCCGGCGCCTGTCGGTCGAGCGTCGCCATGGCTGCCCGCCCGGACCGCCCGATCGCGTCGAGTGCGAGGGGCCTCCGTCCCGAGGCTGCGCTTCCGGGACCCGGTGCCAGGTCGGCGCCGCCGATATGCAGACGGAGACCCCGCTGGGCACCGATCCGCGTCTGCGGTGGCACCAGCACGTGAACGTCGTCGGTGAAGGTCGCGGCGTGATCGACGCCGTGGAGGTATGCGGCCGACGGACCGGCGATCATGACGCCGGGAGGCAGGCGCAGCAGCGCTGCCCGGCAGGTCAGGGCATGGTCCCGATCGAGCCGCGCGTCGGCGTACACGTCGTGGCGCAGCCGGATCCAGGCCCCACTGCGGAGCTGATGCTCGGTGAGCAACCCCTGCCGGACCGCGGTGGAGCCGCGAAAGACCTGCCAGGTGAGAGCGTCGGGTCGATGCGGTTGAGGTGGCATGTCGACGAGCGTGCCGCCCACCCGCCGGCCATCGATACCCCTGTGGACAACAGCGACCGGCCGGCCAGGATCTCCCTGTGGACAACCTCCCGGCCGGCCGTCACGCGTGATACCGGCACTCGGTCGCCGGGACCCGCCGGGACCCGCCGGGACCTGCCGGGACCCTCCAGGGCCCGCCGGGACCTGCCGGGGCCCGCCGGGGTGGCTCGGGTGGTCGGGTGATCGGGGTCGCCGAGGTGGCTGGGGTGGTCGGGGTCGCCTCGGCGGGTCGCTTGGCTTGATCGACTCGGGGTCCATGAAGTCGGGGGATTGACCCGAGCCGGACACCCCGACTTCCTTGAACCCGAGTCGATCAAGCCGGCCTGGGTCGATCAAGCCAGCCGGGTCGATCGGGCCGCCCAAGACCATCGAGCCGGACAAGGGTGATCGAGCCGAGCCTGAGGCGGCTCGATCGGGGAGCGGCTCGGCCGTCAGCCGAGGGCCGTGGCGATCGCGGTGGCGGCCGTGCGTACCTGGCTGCCGACCATCTCGACGTCCAGCGGGGCGAGCGCGACCACGCCGACGCTCGCCTCCAGACCGGGCACGCCGAGCACCGGCGCGGCCACCCCGTACGCCCCGGCCTGCAACTCCCCGCTGCTGCTCACCGGGTCGGCGGAACCCGCCCGGCCTGCCAGGATCGCCCGGCCGGCGGCACCCCGGTCCAGCGGATGCCGCGCCCCCGTCCGGTACGCGACGTGGTACGACGTCCAACTCGGCTCGACCACCGCGAGGGCCACGCCCTCGCCGCCCTCGACGACGGTCAGGTGCGCGGTGGCGCCGGCCTGTTCGGCGAGCCGCCGCAGCGCGGGGAGCGCGCCCTCGGCGAGCAGCGGCTGCGCCCGCCGGGCCAGGTGCAGGACCCCCGCGCCCAGCCGCAGCCGGCCGGCCTCGTCGCGCCGCAGCATCCCGTGCCCGGTCAGCGGGCCGGCGAGCCGGTACACCGCGGCCCGGCCGATGCCCAGCCGGTTGGCGGCCTCGGTCACGGTCAACCCGTTCGGTGCCTCCGCCACCAGGTGCAGCAGGCGCAGACCCCGGTCCAGGGTCTGCGCCGACTCCCCGGCCCGCACGGACGTCTCGCCCACCATCGCCCCGCCGACGACCGGTCCCGGGTCGCGCGGGCTCGCGGTTCGGATGTCGGCAGCTCGTCGATGGCGTTCAGCGGCAGCAGCACGAACCGGTTCCTGGTCGCGCGGGCTCGCGGTTCGGATGTCGGGGGTGGTGGCGGGGGGTTCGGTGCGGCGGGCGCCGGGGGTCGGCGAGGGGCCGTCGTCCGGTTCGTCGCCGGTCGGGGTCCCGCTGGCGGTGGCCGCCGGGCCCGGGTCGCGCTGGCGTCCGGCCCGGCCGCCCGGCCGGAGGGCAGGGTCGTCGCCCCGCGTCGCTGGCGCTCCAGGCTTGTGCGCGGCCTGGCCCGCTGCGTCGTTGCCGAGCCGTGCCGCCGTGTCCATGACAGCGAGCGTACGACGAGCCACCGGGCGATCCGGAGATACGCGGACGGCTACCCTTGTACGGTGACGCTGCGCTTGTACGACACCGCCACCCGATCGGTCCGGGAGTTCGTTCCCCGCGAAGCCGGCAAGGTGGCCGTCTACCTGTGTGGTCTCACCCTCCAGGCGCCGCCGCACATCGGTCACCTTCGCTCCGGAGTGAACTACGACATCCTGCGCCGTTGGCTGACCGCCGAGGGTTACCAGGTCACGTTCGTCCGCAACCTGACCGACATCGACGACAAGATCCTCGTCAAGGCACAGGAGCAGGGGCGGCCGTTCTGGTCGATCGCCTACGCCAACGAGCAGATTCTGGCTGACGCGTACCGGCAGCTCAACGTGTTGCCGCCGACGTACGAGCCGCGGGCGACCGGGCACATCCCGGAGATGCACGAGCTGATCGGCAAGCTGATCGCCGACGGTCACGCCTACCCGGCGCTCGACGGCTCCGGCGACGTGTACTTCGATGTCATGTCCTGGCCGGAGTACGGGGTGCTGTCCAACCAGTCGCCCGACGACATGCAGTCGGCCGGCGACGCCCCCGACCGGGGCAAGCGCGACCCGCGTGACTTCGCCCTGTGGAAGGGCGCCAAGCCTGACGAGCCGGCGGACGCGTACTGGCCGTCGCCGTGGGGCCGGGGTCGCCCGGGCTGGCACATCGAGTGCTCGGCGATGTGCTGGCGCTACCTGGGGGCGGAGTTCGACATCCACGGCGGCGGGCTCGACCTGACCTTCCCGCACCACGAGAACGAGCTGGCCCAGTCGCGGTCCGCCGGCCTGCCCTTCGCCCGCTACTGGGTGCACCACGGCCTGCTCAGCATCGGCGGAGCGAAGATGGGCAAATCGCTCGGCAACACCCTTGACCTGGCGTACGTCCGGTCGCTCGGCGTACGTCCGGTGGAGCTGCGCTACTACTACGCGGCGGCGCACTACCGCTCCCGGATCGACTACTCCGAGGAGGCGCTCCGCGAGGCGGCCACCGCGTACCGGCGGATCGAGGGTTTCGTGCAGCGGGCTGCCGAGCGGGTCGGTCCCGGTCTGCTCGGCGAGTTGCCGGCCCCGTTCGTCGAGGCGATGGACGACGACCTGAACACTTCCGCCGCGCTGGCCGTGTTGCACGAGGTCGTCCGGGACGGCAACACCGCGTTGACGGGCGGTGACGATGTGACCGTCCGCACGGCGCTCGCCGCCACCCGCGCGATGCTGGATATCCTCGGCATCGACCCCCTCGACCCGGCGTGGAGCGCCGGCGGCCAGGCGGACGACCTGCGTGATGTGGTGGATTCCCTCGTGGCTCTGGCCCTGGAGCAGCGCGCGCAGGCTCGCGCCCGTAAGGACTGGGCCGCTGCGGACGCCGTACGTGACCAGCTCAAACAGGCCGGTGTGGTGGTCGAGGACACCCCCCAGGGCCCCCGTTGGACTATTGGAGAGCAGAAAATCTGATGGCTGGCAACTCCCAGCGTCGCGGTCGGCGGGTGACGCCCAAGGCGGGCGCCCCGAAGGGCTCCGGCGGCAAGAACCGGGACGCCCTCGCCGGCCGGGGGCGTACCCTGCCGGCCGACGAGCGGCCCTGGCACAAGGCGTACTCGGGCACCGAGAAGCTGCCCCAGCGCACCGCTTGGAAGCAGGAGAAGGAGCGGCGGTCCGCCGCCGAGGAGGGGCGTGCCCCCAAGATCGGTCAGCCCGGCAGCAAGGACACCACCTGGGGTAAGGGTGGCGGCCGGGGCGTTCCGGCGGGCGGCGGCGGTCGCGGTGCGGCCGGCCGTGGTGGCAAGCCGACCGGTCGGACCGGCCCGCGGGTCGCCCCCGGGCGCAAGTCCAACCCGTCGCGGGACGCGCCCGAGCTGCTGGTGGGTCGCAACCCGGTGGTGGAGTCGCTGCGTGCCGGCGTGCCGGCGACTGCGCTCTACACCGCCCAGGGCATCGACATCGATGACCGGATCAACGAGATCGTTCGGACGGCCGCCGACCGGGGCATCGCGATCCTCGAGGTGAGCCGGGCCGAGCTGGACCGGATGACCGGCGGGGTGCTGCACCAGGGGGTCGGCCTCCAGGTGCCGCCCTTCGCGTACCAGCCGTTCGAGGACATGTTGGCCGCTGCCGTGGAGCAGCCGGCGCCGCTGCTCGTCGCGCTGGACGGAGTCACCGACCCGCGCAACCTCGGCGCGGTGCTCCGCTCCGCCGCCGCGTTCGGCGCACAGGGTGTCTTCGTACCCGAGCGGCGGGCCGCCGGCATCACCGCGACCGCCTGGCGGACCAGCGCCGGTGCGGCGGCGCGTGTCCCGGTCGCCCAGGTGACCAACCTGACCCGGTCGCTGAAGGCGTGCCAGAGCGCGGGGTTCATGGTCGTGGGCCTGGACGCGGACGGCGAGACCGACCTGTACGACCTGGAAGCCGCCGTCGGACCGGTCGTCGTGGTGGTGGGCTCCGAGGGGCGCGGGTTGTCCCGGCTCGTCGGGGAGACCTGTGACCTGACTGTGCGTATTCCGATGGTCTCGGACGTGGAGTCGCTGAACGCGAGCGTCGCGGCCGCGGTCACCCTCGCCGAGGTGGCCCGGCGCCGTTCGGCCGCCGAGTGAGGTAGTTCCGAAGCCAGACGACGAAAGGGGCGGCCCGCCGATGGCGGGCCGCCCCTTTCGGGTCGTACGTCAGATCCGCTTGCCGGTGGCGGCGTTGAAGACGTGCGTACGGTCGGCGTTCGGCTTGACGAACACGGTGTCACCCATGTTCGGCATGTTGCGCCGGTCGGTCCGGACGACGAAACGCTCCGAGTTGCCGCCCAGCGCGGCGTGGCCGTAGACGTTGGCGTCGGAGCCCAGGTCCTCGACGAGCTCGACCACGATCGGCATGCCGCCCTCGGTCGGGCTGACCAGGTCGACGTCCTCCGGGCGGAAGCCGACGGTCACCTTGCCGTCGCCGCCCTCGGCCCGGGCCGCCTCGGCCTGCTCGCGGGTCAGCGGCACCAACAGCTCGGCGAACTCGGCGCCCTTCTCGGTCAGCGGCACCGTCTTGATGTTCATGGCCGGGGAGCCCATGAAACCGGCGACGAAGACGTTGGCCGGGGTGTCGTAGAGCGCCCGCGGGGTGTCCACCTGCTGGAGCTCGCCGTCGAGCAGCACCGCGACCCGGTGGCCCATGGTCATGGCCTCGACCTGGTCGTGGGTGACGTAGACGGTGGTGACGCCGAGCTTGGCCTGCAGCGACGCGATCTGGGTACGGGTCTGCACCCGCAGCTTCGCGTCGAGGTTCGACAGCGGCTCGTCCATCAGGAAGACCTGCGGCTCACGCACGATCGCGCGGCCCATGGCGACACGCTGGCGCTGACCACCGGAGAGCGCCTTCGGCTTGCGGCCCAGGTACTCCTCCAACTGGAGCAGACCGGCCGCCTCCTTGACCCGCCGGTCGATCTCCGACTTCGGGGTCTTGCGGAGCTTGAGGGCGAACGCCATGTTCTCGTACACCGTCATGTGCGGGTAGAGGGCGTAGTTCTGGAAGACCATCGCGATGTCGCGGGCCTTCGGGGGGAGGTGCGTGACGTCGCGCTGGTCGATGTAGATCGCACCCTGGTCCACGTCCTCCAGGCCGGCGAGCATCCGCAGGCTGGTGGACTTACCGCAACCGGAGGGGCCGACGAGGACGAGGAACTCACCGTCGCCGATCTCGAGGTCGAGCTGGTTGACGGCGGGACGCTCGGTGCCCGGGTAGATCCGGGACGCCTTGGCGTAGGTGACCGTAGCCATGGTCGTGCGCTTCCTTTCACCGGCAGGAACGTGCCGGACGATCCGAGTGAAGGAGCGACCGGCGCGTGTCGCGCCGGCCAACGGGGGCAGGGAACCGGTCGAGGGGCGGCCGATTATGACGTCCGTGTCATTGCACCGTAGACGCCTTTGCGGACGCCGCCAAGCGGCGAGCGATCTTCGGCACCCCACCCGGTGGGCATTCCGGTCAAGCGGGCACGGGCAGACATCAATCGCCGCCCCTTGGCGCTCCGATCGCTTCGGTCGCCGTCGGTTTGTTGACGTTTCCCGTGCTGGGAGGGCCTGCCGAGCGGGAAATCCGGACGTCAGTCGCTATGCTGGCCACGAAACCCAGCGCCCCTGTAGCTCAGCTGGCCAGAGCACTCGCCTTGTAAGCGAGATGTCGCCGGTTCGATCCCGGCCGGGGGCTCCAATTCCACCAGGCGAATCCCGTCGGGCGTCGCTGCGAGTCCGCGGGCTGAGAAGTAGATCCGACGTTGTCCGGCCCGCCTTCGAGTTCATCCGTCCGGCCGCGCCATTGGCGACCAGCGACGCGCGGAGCGCGCGGTTGTCCAGACCGGCGCGATCATGTGGGTCTCGATTCGCCGGAACGGCCCGCGGACGAGAGAGTGCTTGGTCCCGGCGTAGCGCCATCAGGCAGCGTTTACGCTGTGACAGCCGCCACCGCGACGTGCGGCTGTTGTCCAAACCTACAGCCCACGCGGTGGCTGCGCTGCGCTTGTCGGCTGCCAATCCACCCCCTACGGGCGGCTGCCGGACCAGGCGCGAGCGAACGCGATGCTGCGTCGGGCAGAAAGGCGGATCATGATCGCTACCTGTTGCCGGGCACTGCGCCATTTCGGGTCGAGTCGATGACCGCAGTCGCGTTTCTCAACATCGCCATGCACGGGCACATCAACCCGACGCTGCCGGTCGCGGCCGAGCTTGTTCGTCGCGGTCACCCCGTCACCTACCACAGCACGCCGGACTACGCCGACAAGATCGCGGGCACCGGCGCGCGAGTGCTTCTCTACGCCGGGCATGACGTACCGCTCTCCGGCCCGCCGACGCCGGTCACGCTGATGGAGCAGCTTGTGCGCACGGCGGTGCGCGTGCTGCCCGCAGTCCTCAGCGATTTGCGCGACACCCGGCCCGATGTGATCGTGCACGACTCGCTGTGCCCGTGGGGCCCGGTGGCCGCCCGGGAACTCGACGTGCCGGCCGCGTCGTCGTTCACCACGTTCGCGTTCAACCGGCACGTGCCCAGCCCCACCCGCGGCTCCTGGCGGATGCTCGCCGCGGCGGCGACCCTGCCTCGCAACGCGGCGGGGTACCTGAGGTCACGCTGGAAGCTGGGACGCCGCTACGACACGCGTACGCTTCCGTTGATCGACCTGGCGAACATCCGTCAGCCGCTCAACCTGGTCTACACCTCGCGGGAGTTCCACCCCGAGGCCGACAGCTTCGACCAGTCCTACCGGTTCGTCGGACCGAGCGTCGGCGCCCGCTCGGCCGGTTCGCCCTTCCCGATCGATCAGCTGCGGGACCCGGTGGTGTACGTCTCGATGGGAACGGTGTTCGAAGTGGGCCCGCGCCTGCTGGGCAGCCTCGCCACCGCGCTCGCCCCACTCGCTGGCAGCGTGATCATCTCCACCGGACACACCGACCCCGCCGCGCTCGGTGCGCTGCCGGACAACGTGATCGCCCGCCGCTCGGTACCGCAGCCGGACGTGCTGGCCCGCGCGGCGCTGTTCGTCACCCACGGCGGGGTGAACAGTGTCAACGAGGCCATGTACGCGGGCGTCCCGATGCTGGTGGTCCCGCAGGGGGCGGACCAGTCGTTGGTGGCTTCTCGAGTCGTGGACCTGGGCGCCGGCCTCTCGATCCGTACTGAGGACGTCGAAGTGGAGGTGGCGCGCGACCTCGCCCAGCGCCTGCTCGACGAGCCCCGGTTCCGGGCCGCCGCGAGTACTCTCCAGGTCGCCCAGCGTCAGGCGGGGGGCTACTCGCGAGCCGCCGACGAACTCGAGCGCTACGTGCAGCACGCCGGGCGAGCCAATCGGCCGGGGCCCGCCGGTCAGCCGACGGAAGGCTGATAGATGTCCCCGGTCGTCGTGATCCTGCTGTTGTTCGGCGGGTTGTCCGAGGCCGCCGGGCGTCTCCTGCCCGTGGTGGCGCGACTGTCCGGCGCGTCGCGCGCCAGGGTGGTCGGGTTGATGCTGGCCGGTGCCGTCGTCGACGGCGCGGTGTTCGCGCTCTGGCCGGTGTCCGCCTGGACCCTCGCCGAGTTCGCGCTGTCCACGTCGGCGTCCGACGACGGCGCGTTGGCCTGGACACCTGGCCTGGCCGCCCCGCTGCTGCTCGCCGCGATCCTCGCGTTCCCGCTGCTCGGCCCGCTGCTGCATCTAGTGCTCATGGTGGGAGTGGGAGCAGGCCTCGCCACCGCGCTCGCCAGGCTGCCCGGCCTCGGCTGGTGGGATGCCGCGGGCTGCGTGGCCCTCGCGGGCTTTGCGCTCGGCGTCGCCGTCGAGGGCGTCCGGCGCCTGGTCGTGCGGCTCAACACGAGAAGAGCACCGGAGCCACTTACATGACCGAGTTTGCACTCCTGCTGCTGCTCGGCGGGATCGGACCGGTCCTGCTCGCCGAGGCTCTGCTCGCCCGCTACGAGGTGCTGGCCTATGCCGCGGGATGGCGTACTCCCACCAGTGAGCTTCCCGCGGGTATGCCCCCTGCCCGGGGCGCGGACCCGGACCGTCCCCCGGGTGCCTATCTGGTCTATCTGGACGGCATCGGGAAGCGCCGCTTCCACGACACCCGCGACGGTGGCCGACTCGTCAAGTCCCTGATCGCGGAAGCGCCGGAGCTCAGGGTGCTGGGCCAGGTGCAGCCCTACTCTCCGCTAGCCAATCCGCTCGCCAACCGGCCGGTCTGGAAATGGCTGCGCCGGCGCGTCGGGCTGCTGCTGTTCCTGCACAACGTGATGCAGATATTCGTCGCCGCCGACCGCCGGTACCGTCCCCTGTACAACCGCGCCGTCGGCTCGCAGATCGCCGCTCAGCTTCGGCTCGCCGGCTACCAGCCGGACAGTGGTGTCCCCGTGGTGCTGCTCTCCTACAGCGGCGGCGCCCAGGTCGCCACCGGGGCGGTGAACGAACTGTGGTCGCAGCTGCGCGCCCCGCTCTGGTTGATCACTCTCGGTGGGTTCCACAACGGCGCGAACGACATCGCCAACGCTGAGCACCTTTCCCAGCTCACCAGTGCCGGCGACTGGATCGAGCGAGTCGGCACCTGGATGTTCCCGCAGCGGTGGCGGCTGTTCCGCTGGAGTGGATGGAACCGGGCCGCACGTAAGGGAAAGATCACGGTGCACCGGCTCGACCCGGCCACTCACGTCGGCCCGCTCAGCTACATCAGCCCGGGGGCGCGGCTGGCCGATGGCCGCAGTCACCTCGACCGGACCGTCGACACCGTGGTCGGGCTGATCCGGGAGCGCCTCGGCGCGGCTCCGAAACCCGAGAGCCCGCAGCCTTGAACAGCCTGACCACGCCGTACGGCACGGGCGGCGACGAGATCAGTCGGTAGGGCCGGCACTGCCGCCGCTGGTCGGCGCAGCGATGACCGGCCGGGACTGTCGGCCGTGATCGCGGCCCACGAGGGCGGCTCGTGTGGTGATGACCGTGCCCGCGAGGAGATCCACAGGGGTACGGCGATCGTGGCGGATACGGGCCACGACGCCGAGCAGCAGTATGACCGCCGCGACGATGTTGGTGTGCTCGATGCCGACGAGGACGACCGCCGGCAACCACCAGCCGACGAATCGGCGTACCACGTTGGCGGGTCCGGTCACGGCGGCCGACCCGCCGTTGGCACCGGCCCGGGCCGGTGCCAGCGCGAAGATCACCTGGCCGAGGGTTGCCCGGTCCCGGCGGAGCAGGGGCACGACGAGCGTGGTGGCCAGGGCGACGGCCACGATGGCGATCAGGTCGACGAGCGTCCGGTAGCGGTGCGCCAGAGGCTCGGCGAGCAGGGTCAGTGCGCCCCCGACGGCGGAGCCCGCGATTCCGACGAGCGCCAGGTCGCTGACCATCGCCAGGCCGCGGCGCAGCAGTCGCGGGGCGGCGAGGTCGTCGACGTGATCGGGTACAGCGGCCGGTAGGGCCCGACCGACCGTGACCGCGATCAGCCAACCGGCCACGGCACCGAGCGTGTTGGTCATCAGATCGTCCACATCGGCGACCCGGTAGGGGCAGGGGTAGAGGTCGAACACCGCCGTGCCCTGGGTGACCTCGATCAGCAGGGATCCGCCGAGTCCGAGCAGGGCCGTGACCAGCAGGCCGCGCCGGAACCGGTAGCGAAGCAGGAACCCCAGCGGGGCGAAGAGGACCACGTTCAGCGCGACCTGTGCGAATTCGGTGCTGGTGACCGTGGTCACGAGGTCGCCGTGTCCGGCGCGCAGCGCATCGGCGACCGACGCGAGCGGCCGCAGCTGGAAGTGGTCCCCGACGCAGGTCGCGGCGCTCCTCGGTGGCAGCGGGAACAGGGTGAACGCCAGCACGCCGCACGAATACAGCGCCGCCGCGCCGGCGATCACTGCCGACCAGCCGCGCAGTTGCCCGTAGTGGGCGTAGTGCCAACCGATCCACGGCAGGACCGCGACCGGCGCCAGCAGCGCGAACAGGACGAGCGTGATCAGTGACTCGGTGAGGTGCACGAGGGCTGCTTTCCGGCGGGAACGTCTGGCCCGGCAGGCGAGGCCGGTGGGCCGCTACGAGGGCTGTTCGGGGTGCGAAAAGGGGCGCGTACGCGGTTAACGGTAATTCCACCGAGTACGACGGCAGGACCGGCCCCGGAGCGGTCGATGCCTCCCGACGGTGACCGCGACGCCGATGAATGACGGCTGTCGCGTCGGGTACGTGAGCCTCGATGCGCGAAGGATCACGTCTGAGCCGTGCGTCCGGCCGGCCCACTCGTGCGGAACCGCCGCGGCTGATCCGAGTGAGGAAGGGAGGCCCGGGATGAAGGCCAGGATCCTGACGGGGTTGAAGAAGAAGGCGAAATCGATCATGAGGCGCCGCAGGGGCGGGGATACCGTGATCACCAAGTCGACCAGCGCTCGACGGCCCGGTAGGCGTTATCAGTGACAGCGCGACTGGCCGGTCGAGTCGGGGGCGCAGGGAGAGTCGAGGGCATAGGGATCTGACATCCGATTCGGGTCCGGGCGGCGCGGCGGGTCGGGCCGCCGTCGCGGCCCGACCCGTACCCGTGCCGGGTGTCAGTCCGCGCTCGACCGGGCCCAGAGGTTGATGCCGGACTCGGTCGCGTACTGGTCGATCTCGGCCAGCTCCTCGGCGGTGAACGTGGTGTTCTCCAGCGCCGCCACGTTCGCCTCCAGCTGGGCGACGCTGCTCGCGCCGAGCACCGTGGAGGTCATCCGCGGGTCGCGCAGCGTCCAGGCGATCGCCAGCTGCGCGAGGCTCTGCCCGCGCCGGGCGGCGATGCCGTTCAGTGCCCGGATCTTGCCCAGGTTCTCGTCGGTGAGCCACTCCGGGAACAGCGAGGTCTGCGCGCTGGCCCGGGAATCCGCGGGCACTCCCTGCAGGTAGCGGTCGGTCAGCATGCCCTGGGCCAGCGGCGAGAAGCCGATGCAGCCCACCCCGTCGCGCTCCAGCACGTCGAGCAGCTCGTCCTCGATCCACCGGTTCAACATCGAGTACGACGGCTGGTGGATGAGCAGGGGAGTTCCGAGGTCGCGGAGGATCGCGGCGGCCTCGGCCGTACGGGCCGGCGAGTACGAGGAGATGCCGACGTAGAGCGCCTTGCCGGCGCGTACCGCCGCGTCCAGCGCGCCCATGGTCTCTTCCAGCGGCGTCTCCGGGTCGAAGCGGTGCGAGTAGAAGATGTCGACGTAGTCCAGCCCCATCCGCTGAAGTGACTGGTCCAGCGACGCGGTCAGGTACTTGCGGGATCCCCACTCGCCGTACGGGCCGGGCCACATGTCGTAGCCGGCCTTCGTCGAGATGATCAGCTCGTCCCGGTACGGCCGGAAGTCGGTGGCCAGGATGCGACCGAAGTTCTCCTCGGCCGACCCGAACGGCGGGCCGTAGTTGTTGGCGAGGTCGAAGTGGGTGATGCCCAGGTCGAAGGCGCGGCGGAGGATAGCCCGCTGGGTCTCCAGCGGCCGGTTACCGCCGAAGTTGTGCCACAGGCCGAGCGAGACGGCGGGCAGCTTGAGGCCACTGCGGCCGGTCCGGCGGTACTCCATGGTGTCGTACCGGTCGGGCTCGGCGACGTAGCTGGTGTTCACGGCACTCCTGTGGTTCATTGGCGGGCGGTGGCGGCAGTTCCCACCGCCCGATCTCGTGGTCAGGTCGGGCCGCTCAAGCCTTCAGCGCCCCGGCCCCACCGTCCAACAGCAGAAAGCGCTCAGATTCAGCACCTAGACTGCTCAATCATGGAGTTGCGGCACCTGGAGTACTTCGTGGCGGTCGCCGAGGAACGCCACTTCACCCGGGCGGCGGAGCGGATGCGCGTGGCGCAATCCGGATTATCCGCCTCGATTCGGGCGTTGGAGCGGGATCTGGATGCCGAACTCTTCGTCCGCAGTACCCGCCGGGTCGAGCTGACGGATGCCGGGCGGGCCCTGCTCGCCGAGGCGCACCGGACCCTGGCCAGCGCCGCAGCGGCACGTAACGCCGTGGCCGCCGTACGCGGACTGCTGCGGGGCAGCCTCGCCGTCGGCACCGAGCAGTGCCTCGGCGTCATCGACCTGCCGCCGCTGCTCGCGTCGTTCCGCCGGGCGCACCCCGGAGTGGAGATCCGGCTGCGCTACGCCGGCTCCGGACACGTCGCCGAACAGATCCGGCTCGGTCGGCTCGACGTGGGCTTCGTGGCCCTCCCCGGCCCGGCACCGGACGGCGTACGGCTGTTGCCGCTCGCCGCCGAGGAGATGGTCCTGCTCTGCCACCCCGCACACCGGCTCGCCGAGCGGGACAGCGTCGACGTGGCGGCGCTGCTCGACGAGGACTTCGTCGACTTCAGCGCCGACTGGGGCGCGCGGCGGGTCAACGACCAGACGTTCGCCCAGTCGCGGGCCGAGAGGCGGATTTCGGTCGAGGTCAACGACGTGCACACCCTGCTGGACTTCGTACACCAGGGCCTCGGTGTGGCGCTGGTGCCGGCGCCGGTGACCCGCAAACCGCACGCCAAGGGACTGCACGTGGCCGCGCTCGCCGCGGCGGACGCCCCGACCTGGCAGGTGTCGGTCGCGGTTCCGGCGTCCGCGCCGCCGGGCCCGGCCAGCGCCGAACTGCTCCGGATGGCACTGCCGGAACGGGCCGCGAGCACACCGGTCCCGGCGTGCTGAGCAGTCCCCGGACGGCCGTGTCGGCCCGGCCGAGCGGCCGTTGGGGCCTGGTCACGGCGTCGGTAGCCTCACCGTGAGCGTGGGAGGAGAGCGGTGAGCCGAGCGGTCGAGGAGTCGAACCGGGCGATGCTGCGCGCCCGGGACGCGATGGACCGGTCGTACGCCGACCCGCTGGACATCCCGGCGCTGGCCCGCATCGCCCACGTGTCCGAGGCGCACTTCATCCGCACGTTCCGGTCCACCTTCGGCGAGACCCCGCACCGCTACCTACAGCGCCGACGGGTCGAGCGGGCGATGTACCTGCTCGTGCAGACCGGGCAGGACGTCACCGAGATCTGCTACCAGGTCGGCTTCTCCAGCCTCGGCACGTTCAGTCGCACGTTCCGGCAGATCGTCGGCGAATCCCCCTCGGAATACCGGAGCCGCCGAGTGCCGGTCGACGTGCCGAGCTGCTTCGTCAAGGCTTGGACCAGACCCAGCAGTTTTGGATAAGCAGCGGGACAGGGCGGCCCTCTAGCGTCATGGGCATGACTTTGAATGCGCTGACCCGCTCCCAGATCTACGTCCTCGACCAGGACCAGGCGCTCGACTTCTACGTCGGCAAGCTCGGTCTCGAGGTGCACACCGACGTCGACCTCGGCTTCATGCGCTGGCTCACGGTCAACGTCCCCGGCGACAAGGGCCGGGAGATCCTGCTGGAGAAGCCCGGCCCGCCGGCGCTCGACCCGGCGACCGCAGAGCAGGTTCGCGAGCTGCTGACCAAGGGCGCCATGGGCGGCTGGCTCTCCATCACCACCGACGACGCGCACAAGACGTACGAGACGCTCGTCGCCAAGGGGGTCGACATCACGGACGAGCCGACCGAGAAGTCGTACGGGATCGACTTCGGCATCCGCGACCCGTTCGGCAACAAGATCCGCATCGGCCAGATGCGCCAGCAGGGCTGAGGGGGCGGGACGGTGACCGAGGTGACGGCAGTTCCCTCCGCCCGACCGACCGAGGCCTTCGGTCGGGACCGGCTCCTGCTGGCTGGTGGCGTGCTGGCAGGCCCGATCTTCGTCGGCTCCGCGCTGGTCCAGAGCTTCACCCGGGACGGCTTCGACTTCCGCCGGCACGCGGTGAGCGTGCTGAGCACGGGCGAGCTGGGCTGGATCCAGATCCTCACCTTCCTGGTCACCGGCCTGCTCACCATCGGCGCCGCGCGGACGCTGCCGCGGCTCTCGGCTGGCGGCCCGGTCTGGATCCCGCGGCTGCTCACCCTCTACGGCGTCGGGCTGGCGGGTGCCGGCATCTTCAGCGCCGACCCGGGCGACGGCTTCCCCGCCGGCACTCCGCGGGGGTCGGGGCAGATCAGCTGGCATGGCGGGCTGCACTTCCTCGCGGCGGCGGTCGCCTTCGTCTCGCTGATCGTCGCCACCGTGCTGCTGGCCCGGCGGTCGGCGCGCTCGGGTGACCGCCTCGACGCCGCAGCCCACCTGATCGTCGGCACCTACTTCGGGGTCGCCTGGCTCGCGATGATCGTGGCGCCGGGTCAGGTGACCATGGTCGGCTTCGGGCTCGCCGTGGCCGTCGGTTGGGCCTGGGTGACGGTGGTCCTCGCGCGGGTCGGCCGGAGCTGACACCGGCATGGACGGGCAGTCGCCCGGCAGGCATCCCTCGTGGTGGCTGCCGGGCAGGCGCCGTTAAGGTCACCTGCGGGGCGAGGAGGGTGACGGTGGCGGACGCGGAACTCGTCGTCGAGGTGGCCGGGCCGGTGGCGACGGTGGTCATCCACAATCCGGCCCGGCGCAACGCGATGACGCCGGACATGTGGCGGCAACTCCCGCCGATCCTCGACCGCTTGGAGGCCGACCCCGCCGTCCGCGCGTTGGTGCTCACCGGCGCCGGTGACGCCTTCTGCGCCGGTGCCGATCTGGGCGACCTGGACGAACTGCTGGCGGCCGGCGACGGAAGCATCGCGGTGGCCGCCGAGGAACGGCTCGCGGACTTCGCCAAACCGACGATCGCGGCGGTACGCGGCGCGTGCGTCGGCGGCGGCTGCCAGCTCGCCGTCGCCTGTGACCTGCGGATCGCCGCGGTCGGCGCCCGGTTCGGCGTGCCGCCGGCCCGGCTCGGTCTGGTCTACCCGGCACCCACCACGCGGCGACTCACCCGCCTGGTCGGCCCGTCCGCCGCCAAGTTCCTGCTCTTCACCGCCGAGCTGATCGAGGCCGAGCGGGCCCTGCGGATCGGCCTGGCCGACGAGGTGGTGCCCGCGACGACGCTCGCCGCCCGGGTGGATGAGATCACCACGGCGATCGCCGAGCGCTCGCCGATCAGCGTCGCCGCGGCGAAGGAGATCGTCGACGATCGCGCCGGGCCGGCCCGGATCGCCTGGTGGCACCGGAAGGTCGCGGAGAGCGGCGAGGCCCGGGAGGGGATCGCGGCCGTTCGCGAGCGCCGTACCCCCCGCTTCGCCTGGACGCCGCCCGACTGAACTCGAGGGCGCGTGAGGCCGGCGGGCGCCGCGCCGGGAGCGTCCCTCCGGCGCGGCCCCCGGTTCCCGCCGGCCGGTCCGCTCACCGCCCGGCCAGCGCCGCCCAACTCGGTACGAGCGCCTCCCGGCGCAGCGGCATGCCCGCCTCGGCCGGCGTGCGGTCGCCCTTGAGCTGGTTGCACGGGTAGCAGGCGGCGGTCGTGTTGCGCCAGGTGTTCCGGCCGCCGCGCGAGCGGGGCAGGATGTGGTCGACGGTGTCGGCCGGCCCGCCGCAGTAGCCGCAGCAGCGGCCGTCCCGCCGTAACACCCCGGCCCGCGACCAGGCGGGCCCGCCGGTGAACCGCCAGCGGGTCACCACGTACCGGACCAGTCGGACCACCCGGGGCATCGGAAAGACCCCGATCACCTGGTCCGGCTCGGCCTCGTGGATCTCGGCGACCCGGCGGCAGAGCATCCGGATGGCGTGCTGGATGGTGACCCGGTGCAGCGGGCCGAGGTCGGCGTTGACGACGAGGACGGCATTCACCGGAATCTCCCTCCACAGTGACGGACGAACAGGGCCGGACAGCGAACGAGCCGCCCGGTCCGGAGGCGGGACGGGCGGCTCGACGGGTGCGGGTGCGCGTCAGTCGGGCCGGTCGTGTCCGGGGCCTTCGGCTCGGCAACCGTCGCTGAGCAGCCACGACGGCACGGTGGTGACGTGCGGCATCGACATGGACGGCTCCCGGAGCGGCGGTTGACCTTGCGCGCTCACGGTAGGTCCGCCCGGTCGGCCACGGCAACGGATTTCGATCGGACGGTGGCGGCCACGGGCGGAGACCGGGCCGGTTTCAGATTCGCCTGGCGAGCAGCCCGTGCGGTCGGACGGAGTAGACCGGTTCGGCCGCTGCGCGCTCCGCGCGCAGGATGTGGTTGGCCGCGATGATGCCCGTCGCCGCCGCGCGTTCCATCAACGCGCTCGGGAACTCCGTGGCGATGCCGTCGCCGGCGAGGTAGACGCCGTCGGCGTCGGTGCGTACCCCCGGTCGGGCGTGACTGCCGGGGGCGAAGGCCGGCGCCCGTGCCTGCACCCGGGCGCGCAGCTCGCGGGCCGACAGGTCGGCGACCTCCGGCCACAGCGTCGCCAGCTCGCCGCGCATCCGTTCGGCCAGCGCCGTGGCGGGCACGTCCGGTTCGCAGGCGTACGCGTGCAGCTCGAGCACGCTGCCGCCGGTGCGCTCGGCCCAGCGCCGGGGCTCCCGCTCCAACCGGTGGTAGAGCGTCACCGAGTCCAGGGTGGACTGCCGGGAGACGCCGTTGAAGACCGCCCGGTCGGGGCGTACGTCCCCGTCGAACCAGTAGCGGGCCACCGCGTAGGGCGGGCCGGGCACCCCGAACCGGGGCATGGCGGCCACCAGCCGTGGCGCGTGCGTCGCCAGTGCGGGGGAGGCGCCGACCAGCTCGGCGAGCGCGGGCGGATCGACGGCGAGTACGACGTGCGTTGCCTCGTGCCCGACACCGCCGCCGGTCAGCACCCGCCAGCCCGCACCGGTGGGGTGCAGCGCGGTGGCCGCCGTACCGGTCAGCACCCGCCCGCCGTGCCGTTCCAGGTGCCGGGCCAGCGGCGTCCAGATCGCCGCCGTGTAGTCCTCGTCCGGTGCGTCGAACGCCAACCCCTCCCCGTTGCCCAGGAGGTAGAAGTGGAACTGGGCGACCAGTTCGGCGGCCGACATCTCCGACTCGTGGTTGAAGAACGAGTGCGCGAAGACCTCGAAGAGCATCGCGCGGGCCCGGTCCGGCAGCCGCAGCGAGTCGAGCAGTTCCTCGGCGGTGGTGTCGTCCAGTTCGGCGTACGTGCGCACCGGGTGGTAGCTGAGCAGCGGCAGGGCGGCGTTCCGGTCCATGCGCCGCAGGTCGGGCAGGCGGATGCTGGGACTGCGGGCCAGCAACGCGAGCAGGTTCAGCGGTGGTACGGCGGGCAGGTCGCCGAATTCCTCGGTCGGCCACCGCTCGGCGAGGATCGGGTAACCGGGCACCGGTCGCAGGAAGCCCAGCTCCGGATCGATCCGGCGGAGGATCGAGCGCCAGTTGTAGTACTGCCGGAAGAACGCGTGGAATCCGTGCTCCACCTGCTGCACACCGTCGGCGAGCCGCTCAGGCCAGGCCGCCAACCGGCCGCCGAGAGTCGCCGAGGATTCCAGCACCGTCACCCGTACCCCGCGCTCGGCGAGCACCACCGCCGCCGACATGCCGGCGATCCCGCCCCCCACCACGACCGCGGCCACCGGGTGCGGCACCCGGGGAGCACCGTCGCCGCCGGGGTCGACGACGTGCCGCCGCACGCCGAGGAGCCGGCCGGTCAGCCGCGACAGCACCACCGGGGCACCTCCTCGCGTTCGGGGACGAGACGCCGTGCGTCAGGAAGGGACGTCTCCCTGCCCCCCGACGGTGCGGCAGCGGCGCTCCCGGTCCGAGTCGGGCCAGACGTACTCGAGGTCGGGTGGGACGTCACCGAAGATGGGGCGGTAGTGCTCCGGGTCCTTGCGTACGAGCGACGAACGGTGGCTCAGGTGCAGATCCTCCCGGCCCAGCCAGGGCGGCAGCTCACCGGCGGCGGCCAACTCCTCCTGGCCCCGGACGATTTCGATACCGCAGGCGGCGGTGAGATCCCGGGCCATCGTCACGGCACAGGTGTCGGCCCTTCCCGGCTCGACCCAGACCGCACACATGTCCAGCCCGTACCGGGTCAGCGCCTCCTCGTACCCCGCCCACATCTTCACCGCGGGGTGGTTGCGCCAGCCGTACGTCGGCCAGGTCAGCCCGCGCAGCACCTGGATCGTCTCCACCCGCTGCTTCCCCAGCCGCTTCTGGTCCAGCGTCCGGGCGCTGGCCAGGAAGTCCGGATACGGGAGGAAGGTCTGCATGCCGCTGCTCTACCCGCCGGTCCGGGGCCCCATGCCTGGCCGGGGCGAACCGGAAGGTCTCGCCCAGCGTGGTCGTCCTTACTACGATTCCGGCATGGGGGAGCCGTGGCGGGACCGGGCACGTCGGGCGGTCGAGTGGAACTGGCGGCGCCCAGCCGGTGATCCCCGGCCGCACTACGTCATCTGCGGGCGCGACTCACTGGCCTACTACGTGGCTGAGGCCCTGCTGGCGAGCGACGTGCCCGCGGGCGGCGCGCGGGTGACCGTGATCGTGCCGGAGCGGCACCGGTCCAACGGGGCCGATGTGGCGACGCTGAAGGGCGTGCGGGTGTTCCGTTCCGACCGGCTCGATGAGGCGACCTTCCGGGCCGCCAATCTGCCCGGGGCGGCCGGCCTCGCCCTGCTGGACCAGGACGACGTGGGCAACCTGCATGCCGCGCTCTGCGCCCAGGCGGTCGACAAGAACGTCCGGCAGGTGCTGCGGATGTTCAACGGCACCCTCGCCGACGGTGTCCGTACCCTACTCAAGGCCCCGGTCGAGGTGCTCTCCGACGCCGAGATGGCCGCGCCGGCGTTCGTCGCGGCGGCGCTCGGCGAGGTCGACCCGACGCACTTCCAGCACCGGGGCCGGACGCTGCGGGTGGCCCGCCGAGCCGACGTCCGGGAGCAGGATGTGGTCTGCGCCCTGGCCGACCTGCGCGACCCGCAGCGGGTGGTGCTGCTGCCCGCCGACCAGTCCGCCGCCGATCTGGTGCTTGCCGAGGCGACCGGGCAGCCGCCCGGCACCGAGGTCGCCGCCCGACGGCTGGTCCGGGCCCGGCGCCGGCCGGTCGCGGTGTTCATGCGGGCGGTACGCGGCTTCGCCACCCGCAAGATCGGCATCGCGATGATGCTCGTGCTCGCGGTCGTCGCCATCCTCGGCGCGCTGATCGCCCAGACCGAGGACCACATCTCGCCCGCGGAGGCGCTGTACGTCACCCTGGTGACCACGCTCAGCGGCGCCGACCCGGACCCGAACAAATCGGGGGGCGCCCAGGTGATGCAGGTCGTGCTGAACTTCGCCGGGCTGGCGCTGATCCCGCTGATCACCGCCGTCGTGGTGGACGGGATCGTCAACGCCCGGCTGGCCCTGCACACCGGCCGGCTCCAGCCGCACCGCGCCGGTCACGTGGTGGTGGTCGGCCTCGGCAACGTCGGCACCCGGGTGATGGCCCAACTACGTGAGTACGACGTCGAGGTCGTCGCCATCGACAAGGATCCGGAGCCGCGCGGCGGCGGCCTGGCCCGCCAGTTGGAGGTGCCACTGATCGTCGGTGACGCCGCCCGGCCGGAAACGCTGGAAGCCGCCTCGGTCGCTGCCTGTCAGGCGTTGGTGATCGTGTCGACCGACGACGTGGCCAACCTGGAGGCGGCGCTCGCCGCCCGTGACACGCGGGCCGACCTGCGGGTGGTGCTGCGGCTGTTCGAGAACGACTTCGCCGAGCGGGTCGAGGAGGCGTTCGGCCTGGGTGTCTCCCGGTCGGTCTCCTACCTGGCCGCGCCCGCGTTCACCGGCGCGCTGACCGAGCGGGCGGTCATCGCCACCATTCCGGTCGGGCGGCACGCGTTGCCCGTCGCCGAGGTGCCCGTCGCCGCCGGCTCGGAGCTCGACGGGCGGCCGCTCGGCGCGGTCTTCCGGGAGGGGCAGGTGCGGGTGATCGCACGTACCCCGGCCGGTGGCGGGCGGACGATCTGGTGGAAGGACCTCGATCCCCGGCAGGTGATCTTCGCGGGCGACCGGTTGACCGTGGTCGCCCGCCGCGCCGGGCTGGAGTGGCTCACCCGCCAGTGCGCCCCGCCGGCACCGCCGGAGCGGGACGTACCCGCCTCCCGGTCGGGCACGCCGCTGCGCGGCACTCCGCCGCCGTCCGGTGTGTCCGATGTCCCGCCGGCCTTCGGGGTGGCCGCCCTGCCGGAACAGGCGACCGGCGAACGCCCGGCAACCCCGGCCAGCGGCAACGGCGGACTCCCGACCGCGCCCACTCGGGACGACGACACCCCCGGTCCGCACCCCGCCGCCCGCCCCCACTGAACCCGCGCCCGACCCGCGCGGCCGGTGAGTCGCCGTCGGCGACTCCCGATCAACGTGTCGGCAGGAAGCGGCGGAGCGCGTACCAGGCGGCACCGACGGCGAGGACGCCGAAGCCAGCGACGACGCTGGTCAGCGGCAGGTTGACGGCGAGCAGCAGGCAGCCGGCCAGCCCCAGCACGGCGAGCGCCTGGACCGGCAGCCTGCGGCCCGGGTCGCGGCCGAGCGTGAGCGCCGCCGCATTGGTGATCGCGTAGTAGACCAGCACCGTGCAGCTGGAGAAGCCGATGGCCTGGCGGACGTCACCGAGCAGCACCACCACGATCACCACCGCGGCGACCGCCAACTCGGCCCGGTGCGGCACCCGGTACCGGGCGTGTACGGCCGCCAGCGCCCCCGGCACGTCCCGGCGGCGGGCCATCGCCAGCAGGGTGCGGCCCACCCCGGCGAGCAGGGAGAGCAGCACGCCGGTGACCGCGACGGTGGCCCCGGCCCGGACCACCCAGGCGAGCCCCGGTAGGCCGGCCGCCGTCACCACGTCGGCCAGGGGCGCGACGGACCCGGCCAGCCGGTCGGCGCCGAGCACGCCGAGCGCGACGACGGCGAGCACCAGGTACGTCGCCAGCACCACGCCGAGCGCGAGCGGTACGGCCCGGGGGATGGTTCGCTCCGGGTCGCGGACCTCCTCTCCGAGCGTGGCGATCCGGGCGTACCCGGCGAAGGCGAAGAAGAGCAGGCCGGCTGCGGTGAGCACCCCCCGACCGGAACCGCCGGGCCCGGCCAGCCGGGCCAACTCGACCGGCCCGCCGATCACGCCGGTGACCGCGACCAGTGCCAGCACGGCGAGCACCAGCGCGACCAGCGCCTTGGTCACGGCCGCGGTCTTGCCGATGCCACGCAGGTTCACCGTGGTCACCGCGAGCACCGCGGCGACCGCGACCAGCCGGGCCTGCCCCGGCCAGAGGTAGGCCCCGATGGTCAGCGCCATCGCCGCGCAACTCGCTGTCTTGCCGACCACGAAGCCCCAGCCGGCGACGAACCCGGCGAACGGCCCGAGCCGCTCCCGCCCGTAGACGTACGTGCCGCCGGACTCCGGGTAGCGGGCGGCCAGCCGGGCGGAGCTGGTCGCGTTGCAGAAGGCGATGAAGCCGGCCAGCACCAGGGCGGGCAGCAGCCCGGCGCCACCGGCTGCTGCCGCTGCCGGGCCGAAGACCACGAAGACGCCGGCGCCGAGCATCGACCCGAGGCCGATGAGCACCGCGTCGGGTACGCCCAGCCGGCGTTCCAGTCCAGTCACGGCGGGCCAGGCTACGGACCGGAGGTGAACAACCGGGTGCGCCCCGACCAGGGCACCCGTGCGGGCAGCGGTACGTCGTCCCACGGCACCCGGTGCACCAGCCGGTCCAGGAAGAGCCCGAGCAGCAGCCCGGCCACCGAGTCGGTGAGCCAGTGCCAGCCCAGGTAGGTGGTGGTGCAGAGCACGATCAGCGGCGGGAGGACCCGGATCGCGAGGACGAGCCGGGGCGGGACGGTGCGCCCGTAGGTGCGCAGCAGCGGGGCGAGCAGCAGCGCGAGCACGCCGTACCAGACGATCGCGTTGGCCACGTGCCCGGACGGGTACGACTGGGCGAAGCGCAGGGGCAGATTCTCCTGGAACAGCGGCAGGGTCTGCTCGGGCGACAGGAAGGGCTCCTTGATGCTGGCGCTCGGCGCCGGCCGGGCCGTCCAGACCTTCAGCGGCCCGATGGTGAACGTGGTGAGCACGAACCCGACGACCGGCGGCAGGATCGGCCGGAGCGAGCGGACCCGGATCGCGACCAGCACCCCGAGCCCGGCCGCGATCAGGGTCAGCGGGGTGCCCTGGCCGAGCAGGTTCAGGGTCCGGGCCAGCCAGTACGCCGCCGTCGGGCGGTGCGTCTCCGCCCAGTCCGCCACCGCCCGGTCGAGGCCGAAGAGGTGGTGAGTGGTGAGCGCCACGGTCAGGCCGGCCAGGGCGGCGAGCAGCAGTGCGTCGTACCACCAACCGGCAGGCCGCACCGGCCGCAGTCGCACCGGTTCGCGTACCCCTGCGGTGTTGCGCATCCGACCAAGCTACCGGGCGGCGCTGTGGGCCCAGCCACGATGGGGAGCGTTGTGCGGGTGGACGGGTCACACTTGTGCCCGTGCGGATCACTTCTGCTCTCGTGGACCCGGCGCTGCTCGACCTTCCGTGGTCGACCCCGCTGGAGGAGTGGCCTGCCGAGCATCTGGTGGCGCTGCCGCAGGGTATCTCCCGACACATCGTCCGCTTTGTCCGGCTGGGCGACTACGTCTACGCCTTCAAGGAGACCCGCGAGCGGATCGCCGAACGGGAGTACGACCTGCTCCGGGCCCTGGAGCGGATCGACTTCCCGGCGGTGGAGGCGGTGGCGGTCGTCGCGGACCGGCAGACCGACGACGGCGAGCCCCTCGAATCGGTGCTGATCACCCGGCACCTGCAGTTCTCGCTGCCGTACCGGGCGCTCTTCTCGCACACGCTGCGGCCGGAGACGATGGGCCGGCTGCTCGACGCCCTCGCCGCGCTGCTGGTCCGGATGCACCTGACCGGCTTCTTCTGGGGCGACTGCTCGCTGTCGAACACCCTGTTCCGTCGGGACGCCGGGGCGTTCGCGGCGTACCTCGTCGACGCGGAGACCGGGGCGCTGCGCCCCTCGCTCTCGAACGGCCAGCGGAACGAGGACCTGGAGATCGCGCGGGTCAACATCTTCGGTGAGGCGCTGGACCTCCAGGCCGCCGGGCTGCTGCACGAGTCGATCGACCCGGAGGTGGTCTCCGAGGAGGTGGTGCAGCGCTACGAGCGGCTCTGGCACGAGATCACCTACGAGCAGCAGGTCGAGCGGGAGGCCCGGCACGACATCGAGAGCCGGATCCGCCGCCTCAACGAGTTGGGCTTCGACGTCGCCGAGGTGGCCATGTCGACCATCGCCGACGGGCGTTACCTGGTCCGCCCGAAGGTCGTCGACGCGGGCTACCACACCCGTCGGCTGTTGCGGCTCACCGGCTTGGACGCCGAGGAGAACCAGGCCCGGAAGCTCCTGAACGACCTGGACACCTACCGGGCCGAGAGTGACCTCAGCGACGAGCAGCAGGCCGCGCACCGCTGGCTGACCGAGGTCTTCGAGCCGGTGGTGCGGGCGGTGCCGGCCCACCTGCGGCGCAAGCTGGAGCCGCAGGAGCTGTTCACGCAGATCATCGAGCACAAGTGGCTGCTCTCCGAGCGGGCCGGCCGGGACGTCGGGATGCGCCACGCGGTGCAGTCGTACCTGTCGGACGTGCTCGTGCACCGTCCCGACGAGCAGGCCGTGCTCGGCGTGGAGCTCCCCACCGTCACCGGCTGACCCGGGAACACGACCACCACCGCCGTCGCACCCGGCGAGGCCGATATGCCTACGAGGCTGATACCTCAGAGGCATAAATATGCCTCTCAGGTATCGAGCTCACGGCAATGCACCCACCGCCGGGCCGAGCATCAGGAGGGTGGCGGGTCAGTCCTGCCAGGAGCCGGCCCGCAGCACCCGGACCACGTTGAGGTCGTCGTCGAGGATCACCAGATCGGCGCGGAGCCCCACCTGGAGAGCGCCGAGCTGGTCACCGAGGCCGATCGCGCGGGCCGGAGTGGTCGCGGCCATCCGGGCGGCGTCCGCCATCGGGATGCCGGCGGCGACGGCGTGCCGCAGGGCGGCGTCCATGGTCAGCGTGCTGCCGGCGATCGCGCCGTCGCGGGCGAGCCGGGCCACCCCGTCGGCCACGGTGACCGCCTGGCCACCCAGTTCGTACTCGCCGTCGGGCATACCGGCGGCCGCCATCGCGTCGGTGATCAGCGCGGACCGTTCGGGACCGGCGACCGAGGAGGCGAACGTGAGTATCCCGTCGTGCAGGTGCACACCGTCGGCGACCAGCTCGCAGACCACGTTCGGGGCGTCCAGCAGCGCCGTCACCGGGCCGGGCTCGCGGTGATGTACCGGCCGCATCCCGTTGAACAGGTGGGTGCCGACGCTCGCGCCCGCGGCGATGGCAGCGCGGGTCTCGTCGTACGTGGCGTCGGTGTGGCCGACCGCGGCGACCACCCGGTGCGCAGTGAGCAGCTTCACGGCCTCCAGTGCGCCGTCCCGCTCGGGCGCGAGGGTCACCATCCGGAGGGCTGACCCACCCAGTTCGATCAGCTCGGTCAACTCGTCGGGGGACGGGTCGCGGAGGTACTCCGGGTTCTGGGCGCCGCACCGGGCCGCCGAGAGGTAGGGCCCCTCGAAGTGGATGCCGGCGAGCACCCCCTCGCGTACCAGCGGGCGGAACGCGGTGGTGGCCGACCGCATCAGCTCGAACGGGGAACTGACCAGGCTGGCCAGCAGCGTCGTGGTGCCGTGGTGCAGGTGGAACGCGGCGGCCTGCCGGGCCTGCTCGGGATCGCCGGTGGTGAAGGTGTGCCCGCCGCCGCCGTGGGTGTGCATGTCCACGAAGCCGGGCAGGATCCAGTGCCCGTCGTGGACCGACGGGTACTCGGCCACCGCCGTGATGCGCTCACCGTCCCACTCGACACAGCCCTGCCGGATGACGCCCGCCGGGGTCACCACCTTGCCGCTGACCCGCTGAGTCATCGCGCCTCCCTGGTTGTCGAGACGCCACCGCGGGCGTCGAGAGCTAGCAGAGCGGCGCCGAGACAGCCCGCCTCGTCGCCGAGGACCGCCGCGACCAGGCGCGGCTCCCGGTGAAAGGTCACCCGCTCGCGCAGCGCCGCCCGGAGTGGATCGAGCAGTCGCGCGCCGGCCTGTGCCAGCCCGCCGCCGACCACGACCGTGGCCACGTCGTAGAGCGCCTGTGCGGTGGCGAGTCCGTCGGCCAGCGCCTCGACGGCCTCCTGCCAGACCTGCACCGCGACCGGATCACCCGCGGTCGCCCGCTCGGCGACCTCGGCCGCGGTGCCCGGCGTGCCGGCGAGTTCCTGGTAACGGCGGCCGACCGCCGCGGCCGAGGCGACCGCCTCCAGGCAGCCGGGCCGGCCGCAGCCGCAGCGCGGCCCACCCGGCCGGACCAGGATGTGCCCGAACTCGCCGGCCGCGCCGTGCGCGCCGATGTTCGCCACTCCGCCGACGACGTGCGCGGCCGCTATGCCGGTGCCGATCGCGACGAAGAGGACGTGGCCGGCCCCGCGGCCGGCGCCCAGCCGGGCCTCGGCGATCCCCCCGGCCCGCACGTCGTGGCCGAGCGTCGCGGGCAGCCCGAGCCGCGCCGCCGCCAGGTCTCGCAGCGGTACGTCCCGGAAGCCGACGTTCGCGGACCAGACCGCCACGCCGCGTGCCTCGTCGACCACGCCCGGTACGGCGATGCCGAGCGCGACGGGTGTGCGGCCGCCGGCGCGCGCCTTGTCGGTCAGCCCCTCGGCGACGTCGAGGATCGTGTCGACCACTGCCGCCGGGCCGCGTGCCGCCTCCGTCGGGTGTCGTTCGGTGTGTACGGCGACGCCGTCCGGGCGGACCAGCCCGCACTTGATGCCGGTGCCGCCGACGTCGAGCGCGACGACGACGTCGCCGTCGGTCGCGTCGCCGTGCTGGATGGTTCGGTCGTGCTGCTCGCTCACGCAAGCACCACGGACCGGGTGAGGTGCCGGGGTGCGTCCGGGTCGAGGCCGCGGCTCGTGGCGAGGGCGACCGCGAACCGTTGGGCCAGGATCAGGTCCGCCATCGGGTCGACCGGGTTGCGTCCCGCCGCCCAGTTGCCGAGCACGGTGCGGCAGCCGTGGGTGCGGCTGTGCACGAAGGCCGCGCCGGTCGCGGCGACATCCTCCGGTAGCCCGTCGGGGAGGGTGCCGAACGCCCAGACGAGCCGTCCGGGGGCGGCGATCGAGATCGGGCCGTGCCGGTAGTCCATCGCCGGGTACGCCTCGGCCCAGAAGGTGGCCGCCTCGCGGCACTTCAGGGCGGCCTCCTGGGCCAGGCCGACAGTCCAGCCCCGACCGAGGAAGGTGACCTGCTCGATCGACGTGGGGTCGATCGGCAGCGGGGCTCGGACGGCCACCTCGGCGTCGGCGGCGAGCGCGTCGAGGTTCTCGCCCAGGTGGGCGCGGAGCAGGGCCAGGGCCGTGGTCGCGAAGCGGGTCTGCACCACCGATCGCTCGTCGGCGAAGGGCATGAGGACCGAGGCGTCGGCCAGCTGAGCCGCCGGCGAGTCAGGGTCGCCGACGAGGACGGTGGTGGGCGTCCGCCCGCGCAGGGCGTCGAGCAGTTCCACCACCTCGGTGGTGGTGCCGGAGCGGGTGATGCCGATCAACCGGTCGTAGCGGCGGCCGGTCGGGAACTCCGAGGCCTGGAACACGTCCGTCTCGCCCTGGCCGGCCTGCTCGCGCAGCGCCGCGTACGCCATGGCCATGAACCACGACGTGCCGCAACCGACGACGGCGACCCGTTCGCCGGGCGCCGGCAGGTCGGCGCGTACGTCGGCGGCCAGTTCCGCGGCCCTCCGCCAGCAGTCGGGCTGGCTCGCGATCTCCGCGTGGACGTACGCCATGAGAACTCCTCGGAGGAGGCAGCCGTGCGCAATAGGGCTCGATTCACCCGTCTTTCGAGCGCCATTCTGCGCGAAATCGGGTGGTCGTGGCAACCGGCCGAAGGATCGAGCAGGTCAATGTTTTGCGCCAGGGTAGTTTCGCGCACTACTGTGCACGCAATCAATCACCGATCGTGCAGCAGCTGGGAGGGCACCCGCGGTGGACCGGTACGCCAGGTGGAACGCCCTGCTCGAGATGCTGACCGAGGACGGTCGGGTCAGCGTCGAGGAGGCGGCCGAGCGGCTGGACGTCTCCCAGGCGACCATCCGGCGCGACTTCGACCAGCTCGCCCAGCAGCAGATGATCACGCGTACCCGTGGCGGCGCGGTGGCCAACGGGGTCTCGTACGACCTGCCGCTGCGCTACAAGACCGCCAAGCACTCGGCGGAGAAGCAGCGGATCGGCACGGCCGGCGCCGCGCTGGTCACGCCCGGCACGGTGGTCGGCCTCAACGGCGGCACCACCAGCACCGAGGTGGCCCGGGCCCTGGCCGTACGGCCGGACCTGAACACCAACACCGACGGTGCGCAGCTGACCGTGGTGACCAACGCGTTGAACATCGCCAACGAGTTGCTGGTGCGCTCCCGGATGAAGGTCGTGGTGGCCGGTGGCGTGGTCCGGCCGAAGTCCTTCGAGCTGGTCGGACCGCTGGGCGGGGCGCTGCTGCGCGAGGTCACCCTCGACATCGCGCTGCTCGGCGTGGACGCGATCGACCCGCAGCTCGGCGCCGCCGCCCACCACGAAGGCGAGGCGGCGATGAACAGCCTGATGGTGGCCCGGGCCAAGCGGGTGGTGATCATCGCCGATTCGTCCAAGCTGGGCGGTCACGCGTTCGCCCGGATCTGCTCGCTGGACCGGGTGGAGACCCTCGTCACCGACTCCGGTGCGAACCTCGATCTGGTCGAGGCGTTCCGCGCCGCGGGCGTGCACGTCGTCTGCGCGTGACCTGCACGGACAGGCCCCCCACAGTGGTGCTCGACCCCATCTGACTCCCCGCTCGGCGCGCCGGTGCATACCGAGTATTGCGCCATGATGCATACCGCGTATGGTGTGCGCTGTCACGCCCACCAACGGGGGAGGTGCAGCTTGCCAGCTGTCCTGGAGATCGAAGGTCTACGGAAGACCTACAAGAGCCGCCGGCGCGGCACCCGCAACGCGCTGGACGGCTTCAACATGCGCGTCGAGGCCGGGCAGGTGCACGGCTTCCTCGGCCCGAACGGGTCGGGCAAGACCACGACCCTGCGTACGCTGCTGGGCCTGATCCGGCCCGACGGCGGACGGATGACCATCCTCGGCCACGAGGTGCCCGACGCGCTGCCGGTCGTCGCCGGGCAGGTCGGCGCCATCGTGGAGAGTCCGCAGTTCTTCCCGCACTTCACCGCCCGGGACACGCTGTCCCTGCTGGCGTCCGCCGGTGAGGTGCCGTCGAACCGGGTCGACGAGGTGCTGGAACTGGTCGGGCTGCGGGAGCGGGCCGGCGAACGGGTGAAGACCTACTCGCTCGGCATGAAGCAGCGGCTCGCCGTAGCCTCGGCCCTGCTCAAGAGCCCGAAGCTGCTGATCCTGGACGAGCCGGCCAACGGTCTCGACCCGGGCGGCATCCGGGAGATGCGTACGCTCACCCGCAATCTCGCCGAGTCCGGCATGACCGTGGTGCTGTCCAGTCACATCCTCGGTGAGATCCAACTGATCTGCGACTCGGTCACCATCATCTCGCTGGGCCGTCGGGTCGCGTTCGGCCCGGTCGACGAGGTGCTGGCGCAGCACTCCTCCGGAGCGGTGCGGGTACGCCTGGAGGCCGTGACCGACCTGCCGGCCGCCGCCGACGCGCTCACCCGCTCGGGGATCCGCGTCACCGGGCACGCCGACCACCTGATGCTCGCCGGCGTCGACAAGCCGGCGGCGGTGACCCGGCTCCTCGCCGAGCAGGGTCTCTACGTCAGCGAGCTGTCGCCGGTCACCGTCGACCTGGAGAGCGTCTTCCTCGAACTGACCGCCACCGCGCCCGTACCGGGCCAGCACCGGCAGGTCGACCAGTCCTTGAAGGTCGGTGGCGCGGAGCAGTCCGGCGCCACCGGAGGGGGGTGGGGGGCGTGAGCCTCTACCGTACGGAGCTTCGCCGGCTGACCAAGCGGCGGTTCACCCGCTACATCACGTTGCTCGGTCTGCTGGTGCTCCTCGCCGTGGTGGTCGGGACGTTCTTCACCAACCAGAAACTCGACGCCGACACGCTGGCCCGCGCCGAGCGTCAGGCCGACCAGCAGTACGAGCAGCAGGTCCGCTGGAGCGAGCAGGAGCGCGTGGCCTGTGAGGCGGCCAAGGCGGCCGGTACGCCGAACGACGGCCGCTACCCCGACGACTGCTCGATGATCAGCGCGCCTCCCCGCGAGGCGATCGAGGCCTCGTGGTTCCTGCCGTCGACGTTCGACTTCCGCGAGACCTTCTCGGAGACCCTGATTCCGTTCGCGGCGATCCTGGCCCTGGTCGGTTTCGTGATCGGCGCGTCCTTCATCGGCGCCGAATGGAGCAGCGGCGGGATGATGAATCTCCTGTTGTGGCGCCCCAAACGGCTGACCGTGCTGCTGACCAAGCTCGCGGCGCTGCTCACCGGAATGCTCGCGGTGACCCTCCCTGCCGCGGTCGCCTGGTTCGCCGGGTTCTGGCTGGTCGCCACGTACCGCGGTACCACCGAGAAGGTGACCAGCGGGGTGTGGCAGTCCGTCACGCTGACCGGACTGCGTGCGGTGGTGCTGGTGCTGGTCGTCACCACGCTGGGCTTCGCCCTGGCCTCGCTGGGGCGGCACACCGCGATGGCCCTCGGCGGAGTGGTCGCGGTGGCGGTGGTCGGCCAGTTCGGGCTCGGCATCCTGCTGGACATGGCCGGCGTCCGGTTCCCGGAGGCGTGGCTGATGCCGACCTACGCGCTGGCCTGGATGCAGAAGAAGGTGACGCTGCAGAACTGGGACTCGTGCAACGCCACGGTCTTCGGGGAGTGCAAACCCGAGACGCTCGACGTCACCTGGCAGCACTCGTCGGTACTGCTGGCGGTGGGCGCCGCGGTGATCCTCGGGGCGGCGCTCTGGGCGATGCGCCGCCGCGACATCTCCTGATTCCAAGCCGCGGCTCCGACGTCGACTTCGGTCCCTGACGTCGTCGCGGCGGCACGGCGGAGCCGTCCATCGGGGAGCACCCGGTGGGCGGCTCCGCCGTCATCGGCGTTCTTTCGAGCGCCCTCGCCCGGCTGGGGTCTTGGCGAGGGCCAGACCTCGTTGTCGGGTCTGCGACGCCGTTCGCGGAGGGCGCGAGATCGGCGGATGCGGCAGGCGTCCGCCCTGGTTAGGCTGGTGTCCCCGGTCGGTGTTGCCGTGCCGGCCCGTCCGACCGAGGAGCGACATGCAGCCCGCCGACGCCGCCCCGGCCGCCGCCGAGCCGCCCGCCGACGCCCCTGCGGATTCCGTCGACGCGGCGTCGCGGGCACCCGCTCTCCGCTCCGCTGAGCAGCATGCCGACCGGCCGGACGACGGGAGCCCGCGGGTTACGGCCCGGCCGGTTCCACCGCCCCGTTCCGCGCCGGCCGTGGAGGCCGTCCCCGGTGACGACGTGGTCGAGCCGGCCACGCCCGACGACACCGCTGAGACGACCGCGGATGCCGGAGGCGGATCGGTGGCGGGTGCGGCGCGCCGGGGGCTCACCGAGCGGGAACTCGCCGTCCTCGCCTTCGAACAGCAGTGGTGGCGGCACGCCGGGGCGAAGGAGCAGGCGATCCGGGACACCTTCGGTGTTTCCTCGACCCGCTACTACCAATTGCTCAACGGGCTGCTCGACAACCCGGCGGCACTCGCCGCCGAACCCGTGCTCATCGGCCGGCTGCGTCGGCTGCGCTCCTCCCGCGCCCGTAATCGTCGCCGTTGACGGGATCAGGGTCAGGTCGCGGCGACCTGGACGGGTCGCCCCGAGAACGTCCCGCTGCGGCCGGCGTCCCAGCTCGCCCCGCCGGACGGATCCGCCCGGCTGGGTAGCTGTGGTCGAAGCCGTCGGGGATGGCGCCGACCGTCCGGTCGCGACCATCGATCGCCCGGCTCGGCGAGCCTGCATGACCTGGCCGGATCCCTGCCGCCCCGCCGTCGCGGCCGATCGGCGACGAACGAATGTCGCCCGACCCGACGGGTAGGCGACAGACGTCCCGGGTCCCACCGTGGCTCGGGGCAGATGAAGGGAGTGTGTGATGACGGCGATCAACCAGAGCAGACCGCCGGACAGCACCAGGGGACAGGCCCGTCAACAGGCCTCCCGGGTCGGTCACCAGACCGCGCAGGCCGGTGGCCAGGTCGGCCACACCATGGCCGAACAGGGCCGGGAAGTGACCGCGCAGGCGCGGCAGCAGGTGCGGAACCTGGGCGGCGAGGCCACCACGCAGCTGCGTGACCAGGCCATGTCGCAGAAGCACCGGGCCGCCGAAGGGTTGCGCGGGTTGGGGCACGACCTCGACTCGATGGCGGAGGGCAGCCAATCCCAGCTCGCCGGTGAGGCCGTCCGCCGGGCGGCGGACATGGCACAGCGGGCTGCCGGATGGATCGACGAGAACGAGCCCGCCGATCTGCTGCACGAGGTTCGCGGGTACGCCCGCCGGCATCCCGGCGCGTTCCTGGCCGGCACGGCCGTGGCCGGACTGCTGTTCGGCCGGCTCGCCCGGAACCTGACCTCGTCGGGCAACGGACGGGGCGCAGGCGGCCACGCCGAGCAGATGCGCCAGCCGGCGGAGGCCGGTACGCAGCCGTACGGGCAGCCGGTCAACGCGCCGTACAGCGCTGAGGGACCCTACGCCGGAACGGCGCGGGCGCAGAACATCTCGCCCGACGGCCGGCGCCAGGATCCCGGGATCCCCGGCGGGGTGGCACCGTGAGCGCCCCGTTCAAGGAACGCACCCAGTCGGTAGGCGAGCTGCTGGGTGACGTGACCCGCGATATGTCCACCCTGGTTCGCCAGGAGATACAGCTCGCCAAGGTGGAACTGCGCGAGGAGGCCACGCAGGCCGGTAAGGCCGGCGGCATGTTCGGCGTCGCGGCACTGGCCGGCTTCCTCGTGGTGCTGTTCCTCTCGTACGCGGCCTGGTGGGGTTTGTCCAACGTGATGGACCAGGGCTGGGCCGCACTGATCGTGGCGGGCTTCTGGGCGGTCGTCACCGCCGTCACGCTCGTCATGGGGCGGTCGAAGATGCGCCAGATCGGTGGGGTGCTACCGCGGACGCAAGAGACCGCACGGCAGGTGCCGGACGCGTTGCGCGGCCGATGACCGGCCGGGAGGGAGCAGGCGATGTCGACCGATCCTGATCGGATCCGACAAGAGATCGAGTACACCCGGCGAGATCTGAGCAGTAGCGTCGACGCGTTGGCCGACAAGGTCAGCCCGCGTCGGATCGCCGGTGACCGCGTCGGGGAGGCGCGTGGTGCGCTCACCCGGATGAAGGAGAAGGTGATGGGTACCTCGGCACACATGGGCGATGTGGCTGGAGAGCGCATGTCGTCCGCCAGAGGCACGGCACAGCACATGGGCCAGCAGGCCGGTCAGACCGCGTCGTCCGCCGCCGGCTCGGTCCAGCAGATGGGTCAGCAGGCCGGCCAGCGGATGTCCTCCGCCGCCGGCTCGGTGCGGGACGAGGCCCGCTCGGTCGGGCAGCAGTCCCGCGAGCAGATGCACGGCAACCCGATGGCGGCCGGTCTGATCGCCTTCGGCGCGGGTCTGCTGGTGTCCGCCCTGCTCCCGCCGAGCCGTCGCGAACGGCAGCTCGCCGGGCAGGCCAAGGGGATGGTCAGCCAGCAGGTCGGCCAGCACTCGGGTGAGCTGCGGGAGCAGGCCAGCCAGTTCGGTCACCAGCTCCGCGACAGCATGCGGCAGCCGGCGTCGCAGGCGGCTCGGTCCGTCGGGTCCAGAGCCATCAAGGGCGCAGCCGAGATACGCGAACAGGGCCGGTCGGCCGCCCACCAGATGCGTGGGCAGACGCAAGAGGCCGTCGGTGAGTTCCGCCGTTGAGCCGGTGCGGGCGGTGGGGCGGGCTCCGCTGATGCGGGTCCGCTCCGCCTCCGCTGCGGCACCGGGCCGGGACGTGAACGAGGATGTCGTGTTCCGGTTCGGTTCGTTGGTCGGGGTCCTCGACGGTGCCACCGTTCCGGAGGGCTTCGACACCGGCTGCGTACACGGGCCGGAGTGGTACGTCCGGCACCTGGCCGCCCGGATCGGGCTGGCCGAGGCGGCGCGCCCCACCGCGTCGCTGATGAGCAACCTCGCCGCGGCCATCCTCGCGGTACGCGCGGACCACGACGGCAAATGCGACCTCGATCATCCCGGCACCCCGTCCAGCACCGTCTGCCTGCTTCGTGAGGGCGGTGACCAGGTGGACTACCTGGTGCTGTGTGACAGCCCCCTGGTGCTGGACGCTGGTGGCCGGGTCAGCGTCGTCTCCGACGACCGGCTCGACCGGGCGATGGCTGAGCTGCGCGAAACCGTGGCCATGGTGCCGGCGGGCGCGGCGGCCGACCGGGCGACCCGGTTCCGGCAGGCGGTCGGCCTGCAGCGCGAACGCATGAACCGGACGCACGGCTACTGGGTGGCCGCCGCCGATCCGGACGCGGCATACCACGCGGTGACCGGCACGGTTCCGCTGCGCGGGCCGGGCGCGTTGCGGCGGGCGGCGCTGCTCAGCGACGGCGCGTCCAGCGCCGTGGAGCAGTTCGGCCTTCTCGACTGGCCGGCTCTACTCGATCTTGTGGCCACCGAGGGCCCGGGCGCGTTGATCGACCAGGTCCGGACCGCCGAGCGGGACCTCTCCGACCGGCCGCGCCGGCACAAGCGCGCCGACGACGCGTCTGTGGTGCTCTGCGAGTTCGGTCCGGATCGATAGCGGAGCGTGAGGCGTGTCCGGTGCCGTCCGACCGGCCGATCCCTCTCGACGGACCGTCAGTAGCGGCCCAACGGGGTGGACTTATGCCGGTGGGGGCGGCAAACTGCGCGACGTGACGGGTGCGGTCCGGTTGGAGCCGGTGAACGAGCGGAACCTCGAGCCGTTGCTCTCCGTAGCGGCCGCCGAGGCGGAACCGGGCGAGGTGATGCCGCCGGTGGAAGCGCCGGCCGGCTGGTCGCATGCCCGCCGGGAGGCGTTCCGCGAGTTCCACCGCGCGAGCTTCGCCGGTCTGACCGGCCCGACCGCTACCCAGATGTACGCGATCCTGGCCGGCGGCGAGGTGGTCGGGATGGTTCGGATGACCCGCCGTGACGAGCCCGGCACGGTCGAGACCGGTATGTGGCTCGGCCGGTCGGCGCGCGGTCAGGGACTCGGTTCGGCCGCCCTGCGGGAGTTGCTCAACGAGGCCGCCGCAGCCGGCATGCGTACCGTCGTCGCGGAAACGACTCCGGACAACACCGACGCACTGAAGGTGCTTCGGAAAAGCGGTGCGAAATTGCGTGAGGACGGCGACAAGGTGCATGCCGAAATCTGCCTGGATTCGACGCCGCCTGCCCTCTGATCCTGTTCTTGCGATAGCTCCGCCAGTGGCTGATTCCCGCCCCTGAGCTGCCTCTCCGTGCCTTGTTGACCGTTTTGACGGTTTGCTGCGCGAGTTTTCGGAATTCGTTTCCCGGGCACCCGCCTGCCTGTGCGGTTTCGCAATCCGGCCGTGGGGTACTGCCCGCCGGGTCCGCCAAAACGGGACGCCTGATCAGAGGTCCCGCTCACGTCGATCAGCGGGCCCCTTTCGGCCCCCGAAGGCGGCAGGCGTCCGGACAGCGGGGAGCGAAGGAGAATTGATGAACAGCGGAGCACGAATCGGACTCGCGGTGGGTCTGGGCTACCTGATCGGTCGCCGCCGCAAACTGCGCACCGCGCTCGCCCTCGCCGCGGCCGTCGCGGCAGGCCGGGCGACGATGCATCCGGGCGGGCTGATGAAACGGGGCGCGGACCTGTTGAGTTCCTCCCCCCATCTGGGCAACCTCGGCCGCCTCGGCGGCCCGCTCGCCATGGCCGGCAAGGCGGCGGCCACCGCCGCGGCCGGCAGCGGCGTCGACGCGCTCAGCGACAAGCTGCACAACTCGGCCGACGCGTTGCGCCGCCGCACCGCCTCGGTCACGGGTGCCTCGAGTGGCGGCGAGCGGAATTCAGAACGTGACACCGAGCCGTCGGACGAGGCCGAGCCCGCCGGCCAGCGGCGGGGGCGGTGAGCATGGCACCGAACCCGAGCAGCGGCGGACTGGGCGGCAAGGTCCGCGGCCAACTCGCCGACGAGGTGCGGAACCTGGCCGAAGCGCTCGGTGAGCGGGCCGCGTCCGTGGTCACCGAGAAGGTCACCGGCGCCACACACCGACTCGGCGAGTACGCCAAGCAGGGCGGTGGTCCGGGCCTGATCGCGGCAGCCACCGGGGCGCAGCGGATGGCCGCGGGGGATTCCCCGATGAAGGCGATGATCCACGCCGGGATGGCCGGCGGTAAGGAGAAGGTGATGTCGGCGCTCGGCCGGCGTAAGGAGCGCGCGGGCGGCGGGAGCCGCAAGATCAAGGTGACGAACATCGTCGAGACGGTCGACGTCGGCGTGCCGGTGCGGGTCGCGTACGACCAGTGGACCCAGTTCGGCGACTTCCCGAGCTTCATGAAGAAGGTCGAGAACGTCGACACCGAGTCCGACGAGAAGCTCATGTGGAAGGCGCAGGTCCTCTGGTCGCACCGGACGTGGGAGTCGACCATCGTCCGGCAGATCCCGGACCGGCTGATCCACTGGCGCTCGAAGGGTGAGAAGGGCTCGGTCGACGGGACGGTCAGCTTCCACGAGCTGACTCCCGACCTGACCCGCATCCTGGTCGTGCTCGAGTACCACCCGCAGGGGCTCTTCGAACACACCGGGAACCTGTGGCGCGCCCAGGGACGCCGCGTGCGGCTGGAGTTGAAGCATTTCGTCCGGCACGTGATGACGCGCACCGTGCTCGACCCGGACTCGGTGTCGGGCTGGCGCGGCGAGATCCGGGACTCCCAGGTGGTCAAGGAGCACGACGCGGCCGTCCGCGAGGAGCAGGAACACGAGCAGCGGATCGAGGAGGGTCAGGAGCAGCCGGAAGAGGAACGCCCCGAGGAACGGCCACGCCGGGCCCGCTCCGAGGTGGGGGCCCGCCGCCGGCCGGCGCGACGCCGTCCGGCAGATGACGAGTACGAGTACGAGGACGAGTACGACGAGGACCACGAGGAGTACGAGGACGAACCGGAGGAGTCGGAGGAGCCGCGACCGGTGCGCCGGCGCGCGCCGCAACGAGTCCGCCGGACGCGTCCGCCGGAGGAACCGGAGCCCGGTGCGGAGCCACGCCCCCGCCGTGCGCCCACGCCTCCCCGCCGCCCCGCGGTCCGTCGTCGACGGGAGGTGTCGGACGAATGACTGTCGCGACAAATGACGGCCAGTCCGGTAGCGCGTTACAGCGGAGCGGATCGTCGTCGAGCCTGGCGGACGTCGTGGAGACCGTGCTCGACAAGGGAGTGGTGATCGACGCCCAGGTCTCCGTCGCGGTCGTCGGCATCCAACTGTTGGAGATCAACGCGCGGGTGGTGGTGGCGAGCGTCGAGACGTACCTGCGGTTCGCGCAGGCGGTGGACCGGCTCGACATCACTCCCCGCAACCAGAAGGGGCTACCCGACCTGGTCGAGGGGGCCTCCGGAGCGGTCGGCGCGAAAAAGGCGGCGGCCGGGTTGAGCAGGACCGCCGGGAAGATCGGCGGTGCGGTTCGCGATGCGGTCGGCGAGCTCGGCGCCGACCGCGATCGGGGCCACGATCGTGAGCGGCCCCGGCGTCGCCGCCGGGACGAGGAGTACGACGATGAGTGATCAGCACGGACTGTTCATCTACGGGATCGTGCCGTCCGACGTGGAGCCGTCGCCGGACGTGCCGGGCGTCGGCGAACCGCCGGGCTCGGTGACCGTGCTGCGGCACGGCCCGGTCGCGGCACTGGTGAGCGAGGTGGCACCGGACGCGGCGCTCGGCCGCCCGGCGGACCTCACGACGTACCAGATGCTGCTGGACGGGACCGCCGCGGTGGCCCCGGTGCTGCCGGTCCGATTCGGCACGGTGGTCACCGGGCCCGACGCGGCCATCGAACTGCTCGACGCGCACGCGGACCGGCTCGCCGCGGTCCTCGACGAGTTCGAGGGGCGGATCCAGTACGTCGTGCACGGCCGCTACGAGGAATCGGCGCTGATCCGGCGGGTGCTGGACGACAACCCTGCCGCCGCGGATCTGGCCGACCAGGTGCGCGGGCGACCGGAGGAGGTGACCCGGGAGCAGCGGATCCGGCTCGGTGAGTTCATCGGCAGGGCGGTGGAGCTGCGGCGCGAGGACGAGAGCCGGCAACTGATCGACCTGCTCGGAACACTGGCGGTGTCGACCGTCAACCGGCCACCGAGCCACGAACTGGACGCGGTGAACGTGGCGTTCCTCGTCGACGCCGACCGGGAGGACGAGTTCGTCGACGCCGTCGAGGAGTTCGCCGAACAGCGGCGGGACCTCGTCCGGATGCGGTTGCTCGGCCCGCTCGCCCCGTACGACTTCGCCAGCGCCCACCAGGTGACGGGGTGAGGGGTGGACATCCTCTGGACGCTGCTGACCCTGCCGTACGCGCCGATGCGTGGCCTGACCTCGGTGATGAAGGTGATCGCCCGCGAAGCGGAGGCACAGCGGTACGACCCGGCCAACATCCGGCGGGAGCTGGAGGAACTGGACGCTGCCGTCGCCGCCGGTGAGCTGACCCCGGCCGAACGGGACGTGCGGCAGCAACAGGTCCTGGAGCGGCTCACCGGCCGAGGCCTCGCGGCGTCCCCCGCCGGCCGGCGCGAATCCGCGCCGGCCCGGCGGGCGGGCGCGGCCCGGCGCGACGCGCCCGTCGTACGGCGGGGCGGGTCGCGGCGCGGCGGTCCTCCGCCCGCTGACCGGGCGCGACGGGCGGAGGCGGAGCGGCGGCGAGACGGCGGAGGAGGTGTACGCGATGGAGCGGATCCGCGGCGACGGCGGCCGAACACGCCGGCGTGAACCGGAACCGGAGGACGAGTGGGTCGGCGACGAGGAGTACGTCGAACCGCTGTCGGCCGCCGAGGCCGCCCGCGAGGGGCTGCGGCAGGTCGTGGAGCTGACCGGCCGGGAACCGGTGGGGACCACCTCGCTGAAGGCGGTGCGGGACGGCTGGCTGGTCGGGGTGGAGGTGATCGAGGATCGCCGCATCCCGGCGTCGACGGACCTGCTCGGCCTCTACGAGGTGGAGCTCGACATCGACGGCGCCCTGCTCGGCTACCGGCGGGTGCGGCGCTACCAGCGGGGGAAGGGCGAGGTGGGCTGAGATGACCAGTACGCCATCGGTGGTGCAGAACTCCGGCCAGGTCCTGCCCGCCGGGCACGAGCCGGCCAACCTCGGCGACATCCTGGAGCGGGTCCTCGACCGGGGCATCGTGATCGCCGGCGACATCCGGGTGAGCCTGCTCGACATCGAGTTGCTGACGCTGAAGCTGCGGCTGGTCATCGCCTCGGTCGACACCGCACGCCAGATCGGCATCGACTGGTGGGAACACGACCCCTGGCTCAGCTCGCGGGCCCGCCCGCCGGTCGAGCCGGGCCCACGTGATCCCGAAGAGGTGGAGGCCGAACGCCGGCCCCGGGCCGCGGCCCGGGCCCGGCGGCGGGAGGTCCGACGGGAGGAGTGGGATGAAGTCGACGGTTGACTCCCGATCCGCTGCCGAGGGCGCCGGCCGCTGGTTGCACGGCGTCGTCCGGGAGGCGGATCTGGGGCTGCTCAGCACGGTGCCGGGGATGACGGGCGAACCGGTCCGCCCGGTCCGCGCCGACGGTCTGGTGGCGGTGGTGAGCACCGTGCCACTGACCGAGTACGGCGAGGAGGCGCTGCGGCGCAACCTGGAGGACCTGGGCTGGCTGGAACGGGCCGCCCGGGCGCACCACCGGGTGGTCGACGCCCTGGCCGGAGCCGGAGCGGTCGTACCGGCCCGGCTGGCGACCGTGCACCGCGACGACGACGCGGTCACCGCGTCCCTCACCGGCCGGCGCAGCGAACTGGTCGCCCTGCTCGACGGCCTCACCGGCCGTGGCGAGTGGGGCGTCAAGGGGTACGTGGTGCCGGGCGTCGCGCCCCGGGCCGCGGAGGCGGCCGGCCCGGGCGGGGTCGGTACGGCGTACCTGCGGCGGCGGCGGGCTCAGCTCGCTGCCCGGGAGGACGCGCAGCGGGACGCCGCACACGTCGCCGCGACCGTGCACGAGGCGCTCGCGCGGCACGCGGTGGTAGCTCGACGGCATCCACCGCAGGACCGCCGGCTCTCCGGCGTGGCGGCCGCCATGGCGCTCAACGGTGCGTACCTCGTGGACGCCGGGGCGCAGGCCGGTTTCGCCCGGCTGGTGGAGACACTCGCCGAGCGACATCCGGAGCTGCGGCTGGAACTCACCGGCCCGTGGCCGCCGTACTCCTTCGTGACGGAGCGACCGGCGGCGGCCGGCGACGACGCGCCGGCCGGTGAGGTGGACGCGCCCGCCCTGCTCCGCGAGGCGGCACCGGCGGGTGAGTCGACGTCGGAATCCGCGTCGGGCCGGGATGCGGCGGTGGTTCCGGAGTCGGCGTCGGCCCTCGACGCGGCGGTGGTTCGGGAGTCGGCGTCGGACCTCGGTGCCGCCGTGGTTCGGGGGCCGGCATGGTGACCACCTCGCTCGCCCCGAACAGTGCCGACGATTCCCTGGCGTACCGACCGGTCGCCCTGGTCGACCTGCTGGACCGGGTCCTGGCCACCGGTGTGGTGGTGAGTGGTGACATCACCCTGGCCATCGCCGACGTGGATCTGGTCCGCATCTCGTTGCGTGCCCTGATCGCCTCGGTCGGCGCGCTCGCCCCGCCCGAGCCGGCCGCGTGGCCGCCCGCCGACGCGGGGACCGGCATCGCCGCCTCCGGTGCCGGCGACCAGATGCCCGGGGCCGCCTCTGACGGCGGGGCCGTCGGCCGCGGTGCGTTCGGGGCCGTGGAATGAACGGGCGGGACGAGGCGGCCGAACTGGCCGCCGCACTGGACGCGCCACAGTGGCGGCCGCCCCGGGTGACCCCGCTGGACCGGCGGCTCGCCGTGGACCGGGACTCCGTCGAACGGGGACTGGCCAGCCTCGTGCTCACCGTGATCGAGCTGCTCCGGCAGCTGATGGAGCGGCAGGCGCTGCGCCGGGTGGAACTGGGCGATCTCAGCGAGGAGCAGGTCGAGCGGATCGGGGTGACACTGATGGCGCTGGAGGAGCAGATGGTCGGCCTGCGCGAACACTTCGGCCTGGCCCCCGAGGACCTGAACCTCGACCTGGGCCCCCTCGGCCCCCTCCTCCCCACCGACTGACCCACCCACCCCCACCCCAGTGACCCCCCTCCCTCCGGCCCTCACCCCGGTGATCATGAAGTTATTGCTCGTCCCGTCGGCGTGTCGCCGCAATAACTTCATGATCAACGCTCAGAACGCCGGGAGGGGGCCGGGGAGGGGAGGGGGTTGGGGTTAGGGGTGGGTCTTGGCGTAGGTGGAGAGGTGGGCTACCTGGGTGGGGTCCAGGGAGGGGCGTACCCGCCTCCGGGCGGCCGCGACGTGCGCGGCGGTGACCGTGGAGGCACTCAGCGACTCCCGCATCGCGGCCAGCGCCGCCTCGCGTACCAGCGCCGTACAGTCCGCCGCCGAGAACCCGTCCAACTCTTCGCCGAGCGCGGCGAGGTCCACGTCCGGTGCGAGGGGCACGTTGCGCGCGGCGGCGCGCAGGATCTCCTTCCGGGCCGGCCCGTCCGGCGGTGGCACGTAGACCAGTCGTTCCAGCCGGCCGGGGCGTAGCAGCGCCGGGTCGATCAGGTCGGGCCGGTTGGTCGCGCCCACCACGACCACGTTGCGCAGCGTCTCCACCCCGTCCAGCTCGGTGAGGAGGGCGGCCACCACCCGGTCGGTCGTACCGCCGTCGCTGGCCTGGCCGCGTACCGGGGCGAGCGCGTCCACCTCGTCGAGGAAGATCAGGGTCGGCGCGGCTTCGCGGGCCCGGCGGAACAGTTCGCGGACCGCGCGTTCGCTCTCGCCGACCCACTTGGAGAGCAGCTCGGCACCCTTCACCGAGAGCACGTTCGCCCGACCCGACCCGGCCAGCGCGGTCACCAGGTACGTCTTGCCGCAGCCCGGCGGGCCGTAGAGCAGCACGCCGCGTGGCGGCTGCACCCCGAGCCGGGCGAACGTGTCCGGGTACGTCAGCGGCCAGAGCACCGACTCGGTGAGTGTCTGCTTCACCTCGACCAGGTCGCCCACGTCGTCGAGCGTCACGGTGGCCAGCTCCAGGGTGGACGCGGCCATCGTGGTCGGCCGGACCACCTCCAACGCGGCGACGAAGTCCGCCATCGCCACCGTCGGCGTCTGTGCCGACTTCTGCCGTAGCGCCGCCCGCACACCGGCCTCGCGGACCAGCGCGGCCAGGTCGGCGGCGACGAACCCGGGGGTACGGCCGGCGATCTCGTCCAGCCGGACGTCGTCGGCGAGGGGTACCTGGCGGGTGAGCACGGTGAGTTGCTCCCGGCGCAACGCCGGGTCGGGCAGTGCGATGCCGATCCGCAGGGAGAGCAGGTCCGGGGCGCGCAGCGCCGGGTCGACCGCCTCCGGGCGGCCGGTGGTGCAGACGACCGCCGCCCCGGCCCGTACCGTCTCGGCGAGCACCTGGCGGAACACGGTGGCCACCGGGCCCGGCTCGTCGGCCGGGGCGAGCGCCTCCACGTCGCTGACCAGCAGCACGGCCGGTCCGTCGGCCCGGACCGCGGCTCCGGCGGCGCGCAGCCGCTCGGCGGCGGCCTGGTTGTTCAGCGCGGCGACCTCGGGTGCCCAGAGCGGGAAGACCCGGGCCCCGACCTGCGCCGCCACCGCGTGGACCAGCGCCGACTTGCCCGAGCCGGCCGGGCCGCTGATCAGGACGCCGAGCGACACGTTGGTGCCCAGCCGGCTCAGCACCTCCCGGTGGTGGAAGCCGAGGTCGAGCAGCTCGGTCAGTTCCTCGGCCTGAGCGCGCAGCCCGGGCAGCTCGTCGACCGTCGGCGCGTCGGCCGGTGCCACCGCTTCGGCCTGGCGGGCGCCGCCGGCCAGCACGCCGCCGGCCCGTACGTCGACCTCGCGCACCGTCGACGCGCCGCCCGCGCCCGGCCCGCCCGTCCACCCGGCAGCACCGGTGCCCGTTCCGCCCGCCGTGGCGGCACCACCCGTGGTCGGCCCACCCGGCCGCGTGACGCCGCCTGTGGCCGCCGCGCCGAGTGGCGCTCCGACGACGGCGGAGCCATGGGTGACCGGTCCGTGTTCCCAGCCGACCAGGGTCTCCATGGTCACCAACGCGCTGTCGGCCGGCTCGGTGCCGACCACGGTGAGCAGCGTGCTGGTCCACGCGTAGCCGACGGTGTTGGCCAGGCTGTGCCGGGCCGCGGCGACCAGACTGCGGACCGAGGCGTCCGGCAGCACGTCCTGGGGCAGCAGCGACACGTCGTCCCCGGCGGTGACCATCTTGCCCAGCAGCGCCAGGCGGAGCATCTCGGGGCTCACCGCGGCGACGATCTCCACCGGACCTGCGAGGGTGACTCGGCTGGCGGCGGTCACCGGGAGCGGGGTCACCGTCACCTGGCCGCCGTCGCGGATCCCGAGGTTTCCCAGCATCAGGTCGTCGGCGTAGAGCAGGGCTCTGCTCGCGTCCGCCTCCGCCGCCGCCACGATCCCCGCCGTGATCCGCCGGCCGGCGAGCCGGACCGGGGAGCCCGGGCGCAGGTCCAGCGCCGTCAGGATCTCCGGGTGCAGCCGTACGATGCCGCGCCGCGCGTCCAGCGCCGCCGGGCGCAGACTCGCGGTCAGGATCAGGTCAGGTTGCGCCATCGCCCGACCCTAGCCGCCGTGGGCCGGCGGCGTCGGCTGCGACGGGGTACGGAGATCTCAGCCAACCCTCAGGAATCGGCCCGTACCGTGTGCCGCATGACATCGCGGTTGTCGATCCCTCGGATCCGGCGTGCCCTTCCCACCGGCCGTCGGGCGGTCGTCGCGGCGGTGGTCGCCGTGCTGCTGGCCGTCGCCGTCGGCTGGGCGGTCCGGCCGCGCGACCCCGAGGTGCGTACCGAGGCCGCCATGCTGACCGTGCGCTCCGGACCGGACGGGCAGCAGCCGGTCGACCTGGACACCACGTTCTACCTGCCGGAGGACGCCTCCGCCCGGCACAAGGTGCCCGCGGTGCTGCTGGCGCACGGCTTCGGCGGCACCAAGGAGTCGGTACGCGACGACGCCGAGGAGTTCGCCGAGCGTGGGTACGCCGTACTCACCTGGACGGCGCGCGGCTTCGGTCGCAGCGGCGGCGAGATCCACCTGGACAGCCCCGACTACGAGGTACGCGACGCGCAGCGGCTGTTGGACTGGCTCGCCGCCCGTCCGGAGGTGCGCACCGACGCCGCCGGGGATCCCCGGATCGGCGTGGTCGGCGGCTCGTACGGCGGCGCGCTCGCCCTGCTGCTCGCCGCGCAGGACCGGCGGGTGGACGCGATCGTCCCGATGATCACCTGGAACGACCTGGCTCGGAGCCTCGTGCCGGACAGCGCGGGCGGACCCGCCACGGCGGGCGTGTTCAAGAAGGGCTGGGCGGGCCTCTTCTTCGGTGGTGGCGGCAGCGTCGGCTCCGGGCCGGCCGGGTTCTCCGGCAACATCGCGGCCCAGCCGCAGGGGGCGCCGGCGTCGGCCGGGCCGCCCAGCCCCGACCCCGGCGCGGGTCCGGGCAGCGGTCCGGGGCACGCGCCGGGTGCCGCCGCCGACCCGTCCTGCGGGCGGTTCGCGGCCGACGTCTGCGCCGCGTACCTGCGGATGGCCACCTCCGGCCGGGCCGATCAGGCGGCGGTGGACCTGCTGCACCGGTCCAGCCCGGCCGGGGTGCTGGACCGGGTCACCGCCCCCACCCTGCTCGTGCAGGGCGAGGCGGACAGCCTCTTCCCGCTCGCCGAGGCGGACGCCAACGCCCGGGGCCTCGCGGCCAACGACATCCCCGTCCGGGTGGCCTGGTTCACCGGCGGGCACGACGGCGGTGACGGGCCGAAGACGGACTCCGACCGGGTGCGCTTCCTGACCGTCCAGTGGCTGGACCACTACGTGCGGGGTGCGGGCGAGGCACCGGGGAACGACTTCACCTGGTCCCGGATCGCCGGTTTCGACGCGCTGGACCGTGGCCTGGTCGCCACCGGCTACCGCACCACCGACTACCCCGGCACCGGCGGGCAGCGTCGTACCGAGGTGGCGTTGACCGGCCCCGAGCAACGGATCGCCAACCCGCCGAACGGCAACCCGGCGGCCATCTCCTCGGTGCCCTTCGCGGGTGGTCTCTCCGCCCTGCTGGACGGGGTGGCCGGGGACGTGCCGGGTCAGCACGCCAGGTTCGAGTCGGCGCCGCTGGCCGAGGCGGTGGACGTGGTGGGCGCCCCGACGGTGTCGATCCGGGCCGCGTCCCCGACCGGCGAGGCGGTGCTCTTCGTGAAGCTCTACGACGTGGACCCGAACGGCGCGGCCACTCTGCCCAACGGGTTGATCGCCCCGATCCGGCTCACCGGCCTGCCGGAGCGGATCGCCGACGCCCGCCCGGTCACGGTGACCCTGCCGGCGATCGTCCGCCGGTTCGAGGCCGGGCACCGGCTCCGGGTGGTGGTCGCGACGTCCGACCAGGCGTACGCGAGTCCGGCGGAGCCGAACGTCTACACCGTCGCGGCGGGTGACGCGCCGCTCGCCCTCCCCGACGTCGCGGGCGACCCGATCCCGACGGCGGCGACCGTCTGGCGCTGGGTGCTGGTCGGGCTGCTCGCCGCGATCGTGGTCGGGCTCGTCGTGGTCGTCGCCCTGGTCCGCCGCCGGCAGCGCCGTCACGACAGTTCGGTGCATCCGGAGTACGCGCAGGTGCCGCTCGCCGTGCGCCGACTGCGCAAGGAGTACGCGGACGGCTTCGTCGCCGTCTCCAACGTGGACTTCGAGGTACGCCCCGGCCAGGTGGTCGGCCTGCTCGGGCCGAACGGCGCCGGCAAGACCACCACCCTGCGGGTGCTGATGGGCCTCACCCAGCCCACGGCGGGCGAGATCTACGTGTTCGGGCACCGGCTGGTGCCCGGTTCCCCGGTGCTCTCGCGGATCGGCGCGCTGGTCGAGGGGCCCGGCTTCCTGCCGCACCTGTCCGGCCTGGAGAACCTGCGGGCGTACTGGCAGGCGACCGGGCGCCCGGAGTCGGACGCGCATTTCGACCAGGCGCTGGAGATCGCCGGCCTGGGCGACTCCGTGCACCGCAAGATCAAGACCTACAGCCACGGGATGCGACAGCGGCTCGCCATCGCGCAGGCCATGCTCGGCCTGCCCGAGTTGCTGGTGCTCGACGAGCCGACCGACGGGCTCGACCCGCCACAGATCGCCGAGATGCGCCGGGTGCTCCAGCGCTACGCCACGGACGGCCGCGCGGTGCTGGTCTCCAGCCACCTGCTCGCCGAGGTCGAGCAGACCTGCACCCACGCCGTGGTGGTCAACAAGGGCCGGATTGTGGCGTCCGGGCCGGTCGAGGAGATTGTCGGTGAGTCGCCCAGCGTGCTGTTCGACGTGACCGATCCGGCTGCGGCGCGGGCCGTCCTGGACCGTCTCGACGGGGTCCGGGTGCTGCCCGAGAGCGACGGGCAACTCGTGGTGGACACCAACGGCACCGCGCGCAGCGACGTGGTGGCGGAGCTGGTCCGGGCCGGCATCGGAGTGGACCGGGTGGTGCCTCGGCGCCGCCTGGAGGACGCGTTCCTCGCCCTCGTGGGGGAGAGTTCGCGGGGAAGCGGGGACCGCTGATGAGTACGTCCACGGTGGGTGCCGCCCCCGGTTACCGGCCTTCGGCCACACTGCCGTTCGTCGCGGAGTTCCGCCGTCAGGCGGCCCGACGGCGTACCCAGTTGGCGCTCGGGTTCATGGTGCTGCTGCCGCTGATCATCCTGATCGCGTTCCAGTTCGACGCCGGCGACGACGACAACGGTGGGGGCGAGTTCGCCAGCCTCATCTCGTTCGCCACCTCGGGCGGGTTGAACTTCACGCTGTTCACCATCTTCGTCTCGGCGTCGTTCCTGCTGGTCGTGGTGGTGGCGCTCTTCTTCGGCGACACGGTGGCCAGCGAAGCGAGCTGGGGGAGCCTGCGGTACCTGCTCGCCGTGCCGGTGCCGCGCGCCCGGCTGCTCACGGTGAAGCTGCTGGTCGCGGCCGCCTACTCGGGGTTGGCGCTGCTGCTGCTCGCCGGCACCGCCCTGGCCGCCGGCACCCTCCGCTACGGCTGGTCGCCGCTGCGCAGCATGGTCGCGGCGGAACTCCCGCCGGGGCAGGGGCTGCTGCGGCTGCTGGCGGTGCTCGGCTACCTGGCCGTCGTACTGCTGGTGGTGGCCGGTCTGGCGTTCCTGCTGTCGGTGAGCACGGACGCCGCGCTCGGCGCGGTCGGCGGCGCGGTGCTGCTCTGGATCCTCTCCAGCATCCTGGACCAGATCACCGCGCTCGGCGGCCTGCGTGCCTTCCTGCCGACCCACTTCAGCACCGCGTGGCTCGGGTTGCTCTCCACGCCGGTGCAGACCGACGACGTGGTACGCGGAGCCATCTCGTCGATCAGCTACGCGACGCTGTTCTGGGCGCTGGCGTACTGGCGTTTCACCCGCAAGGACGTCACCTCGTAACGGCGCTCACAACCGGCTGTCCGGGGTCACCGCCACCGAGGGCGCCCCGCTGGGCTGTGACGGGGCCGGCGGTGTGGCGGGAGTCGTCGGCTCCGCCTCCTTCCAGGCGCTGACGCCGATCCGGCCGGTGTTGCCCAGATCGATCGGCCCGTCCGGGTCGACGGCCTGCCTGGCCAGGCCGGGGCCCGGGGCGACCTCCAGACCTTCGGCGTCGGTCGCGACCACGGTCGAGTCGGTGACCAGGTTGCGCCAGAGCACGGCGGCGCCGGCCCGCTCGCCGGGACGCAGGGTCAGCGGTCGGGGCGGGTCGTCGAAGCCCGAGGTGATGCCCTTCGCCCCCTCGATCACCTGGACCGGGATCGGCGTGCCCTCGCCGTCGAGCAGCCGCAGCGACGGGTAGCCGTGCAGCGGGTAGTCCGCGGTGCCGCAGTTGATCAGCTCCAGGCCGAGGGCGCGCAGGCCCATGGCGGCGTCCGAGCCGGTCGACCGGATGAGCACGCCCGACTCCGGGCATGCGCCGGTCGGATCGTTGCCGGGTGCGGTGGGCCCCGCCCCGGGCCTGCCGCCTGTCACTGGCCCGTCCCCGCCCATACCGGCGTGGTCGGCGGTGCAGGCGCCGAGCAGCAGGGCGGCGGCGAGCGGCAGGCCGGTGAGCAGGAGTTGGCGGCGGGCCGGTCGAGGTGTCATCGCCGAATCCTCCCACCGAGTCCGCCTCGCCTTCGTCTTGGGCGATAGCGGGGCGGCAGGCCGATGGCTCGCGCGGACGGCGTGGTGGCCTGCCTGGACCTGGGCGTCCCCGTCCGGATGACCGGGGGTCGGCCACTGTCGAGCTGCCCCGGAAATGGGGCGCGGGTCAAGCTCGCGCGAGCGCCTGTGGCGCTTCTGCTCCGGCGTGTCCCAGATGTGGGGCAGCTCGACAGGGCGGTGACCACACCCTGTCCGCCCTCCGTTCACACCGTGGGAACCCCGCTCGGACCGTCCCCGGCGGGCGCTTAGACTCGGTTGCACAACTGAATACCTCATCCAGAGGGGCTTAGGGATACGGCCCGATGACGCCCCGGCAACCACCCCACGCGCTCACCGTCGAGCGCCCGAGGGGCAGGTGCCAATTCCGTCCCCGCCGCAGAGTGCGACGCGGGGGAAGATGAGAGGAATCTCGACATGACGTCGACGATCGCCCCGTCCGGCATCGACACCACCGCCAGCCCCGCCCGCGCCCTCGTCTGCCGTGCCTGTCAGGCCCGCTACCCGCTCGCCGCGCAGCACGCCTGCTACGAGTGTTTCGGCCCGCTCGAGGTCGACTACGACGCCGCCGCGCTGGCCACCGTGACCCGCGAGCAGATCGAGGCCGGCCCGCGCAACCTGTGGCGGTACGCGGCGCTGCTTCCCGCCGGTCAGGACCCGGCCACCCGGGTCACCCTCGACCCCGGCCTCACCCCGCTGGTCGCCGCCCCGAACCTCGCCGCCGAGCTGGGCATCACGGCCCCGCTCTGGGTCAAGGACGACAGCGCCAACCCGACCCACTCGTTCAAGGACCGGGTCGTCTCGGTGGCGCTGACCGCCGCCCGGGCGCTCGGGTTCACCCGGTTCGCCTGTGCGTCGACCGGCAACCTCGCGAACTCGGTCGCCGCCCACGCCGCCCGGGCCGGCGTGCCGTCGGTGGTGTTCATCCCGAGTGACCTGGAGCAGGGCAAGGTCGTCACCACCGCCGTCTACGGGGGTGAACTCGTCGCCATCGATGGCTCGTACGACGACGTGAACCGGCTCTGCGGCGAACTGGTGGAGACCGACGAGTTCGAGGACACCGCGTTCGTCAACGTCAACGTCCGTCCGTACTACGCCGAGGGGTCGAAGACGCTCGGTTACGAGGTGGCGGAGCAGCTCGGCTGGCGGATCCCGGCCCAGGTGGTGATCCCGATGGCCTCCGGCGAACTGCTCACGAAGATCGACAAGGCGTTCACCGAGCTGATCGAGATCGGACTGGTGGAGGCGCCGGCCGGCGGTTGGAAGGTTTTCGGCGCGCAGTCGGCCGGCTGCAATCCGATCGCCACCGCGCTGCACGGCGGCAGTGACGAGATCGTCCCGGTCAAGCCGACCGGCATCGCCAAGTCGCTGAACATCGGCGACCCGGCGGCCGGCCTCTACGCCCTGGAGGCGGTCCGTCGTACCGGTGGCTGGATGGAGTACGCCGACGACGACGAGATCCGCGCCGCCATCCGCCTGCTGGCCCGCACCACCGGCGTCTTCGCCGAGACCGCCGGTGGCGTCACCGTGGCGGTGCTGCGCAAGCTCGTCGAGTCCGGCAAGCTCGACCCGGCCGCCGAGACGGTCGTGTTCAACACGGGTGAGGGGTTGAAGACGATCGACGCGGTCGCCGGGCAGGTGGGCCCCACCCACCACATCCGTCCGTCGCTGCGTGCCGCCCGCGACGCCGGTCTCCTCGGCTGACCGGCCGTGGATCATCCGCAGATCGCCCGATCGGGGGATCAGGCCGATCCGCCGGGTAACCGGCTTTTCGCTCTGGGTGCGAGAAACCCGCCCCTAAGGACTTGACGGCAGGAACCGGACGGCGCAAGATGCTCCGTGCGGGAGGGCGTATCGCCGAAGACTTTCAGTTCTTTCGACCCAACGCCGGAGGCGTTGCGCGATCGTCCCTCCCGACCAACGTCCGAACGGGCCAGCGATTAAATCGCTGGCCCGTTCGTCATGCGGCGGGCACGCTCGCGGGCATGAGCATCACGATCGCGTCGTTCGACGCCACCGATACCGCCGCGATCGAGGCGGCGTACCACGTCGGGGCCGCGGCCAACGACGCGGACGTGCCCGGCTACCCCCCGTTCTGCCGTCGCCGTTTCGACGCGAAGCTGCGTCATCCTTTCCCGGGCATCGTCACGCTCTGGGCGTTGGCTCGGCTGGACGGCGTACCCGCCGGTTTCCTGGCGCTTGACCTGCCGCAGCTCGACAACACCGACAACGCGACTGTCGAGCTCGCCGTCGATCCGGCGTACCGGCGGCACGGCGTCGGCCGGGCGTTGCACGAGCACTGTCTGCGGCTGCTGCGGGAACAGGGCCGCAAGCGGGTCATCGGGATGGCCGTCTCGGCGCTGCCGGACGGGCCGGCGCGATCCGGGGCGGGCGGCGCGTTCGCCGCCGCGATGGGTGCCCGGCCGGCCCTCGCCGAGGTCCGCCGCCGGCTCGACCCCACCAGAGTCGACCAGGTCGCGCTGGACGCGCTGCTGGCCGACGCCCGCGCCCACACGGAGGGCTACCGCACCGTCCGGTGGCACGGTCTCGTGCCCGACGAGTACGTCGCCGACATCGCCTACCTCGACGGCCGGTTGAGCACCGACGCGCCGATGGGTGACCTGGAGTGGGAGGCGGAGAAGGTCGACGCCGAGCGGATCCGGGACACCGAGCGGGCGCTGACCGCGCGGGGGCGGCGGCAGTACCACGTCGCGGCCCAGCACGTGGCGTCCGGACGGCTGGTCGCGTGGACCCTGCTCGATGTCGGCCCGTCGGCCGACTGGCACGCGTTCCAGCAGATCACCCTCGTCGACCCGGAGCACCGCGGGCACCGGCTGGGCCTGCTCGTCAAGGTCGAGAACCTGCGTCACCTGCTCACGCACGAGCCGTCCGTACGCGCGATCGACACCTTCAACGCGGCGAGCAACAGCCACATGATCGCGATCAACGAGCAGCTCGGCTTCCGCCCGGTGGACGGCTGGACGGACTGGCAGTTGACGATTTGAGTTGTGACACAGGTCTACTGATCGCGACCCCTTCTGTTGCATCATGACGGCATGACGGACACCCCGCACCCCCTCTACGACCGGCACGTCGACACCCTCACCCGTGCGTTGACCGCGATCACTGAGCGCGGATACTGGTCCGCCTACCCCGAATCGCCCAGCCCCCGTGTGTACGGCGAGACCGCCGCCTCCGACGGCAAGGCCGCCTTCGAGGCGTACCTGAACGGCGACTTCCCGCTCGACCAGCCGGGCGCCGGCGACCGGGTCGCCACCGAGACGAGCCCGTTCGGCGTGGAGCTGGGTGTGCGCTACCCGCACGCCGGGGTCGACGAGTTGGTTGCCGCCGCGAGCGCCGCGCTGCCCGCCTGGCGGGACGCCGGCCCGCAGACCCGGATCGGCGTCTGCCTGGAGATTCTCGACCGGCTGCACAAGAACGTCTTCGAGCTGGCCAACGCGGTGCAGTTCACCAGCGGCCAGGCCTTCGTGATGGCCTTCCAGGCCGGCGGGACGCACGCGCTGGACCGCGCGCTGGAGTCGCTCGCCTACGCGTATGCCGAGATGACCCGGCACCCGGGGCAGGCCGGTTGGGAGAAGGCAGCGGGCAAGGGTGACCCGCTGCGGATGACCAAGACGTTCCACGTGGTGCCGCGCGGTGTGGCCTTGGTCGTCGGCTGCAACACCTTCCCGACGTGGAACTCGTACCCGGGGCTCTTCGCCTCGCTGGCCACCGGCAACCCGGTGATCGTCAAGCCGCACCCCCGTGCGGTCCTGCCCCTGGCCATCACGGTCAAGTACGCCCGGGAGGTCCTGGCCGAGGCCGGGTTCGACCCGAACCTGCTGCAGCTCGCCACCGAGGCGCCGGGCGAGAAGCTCGCCTCCTCGCTGGCCCTGCACCCGGCCGTGAAGATCGTCGACTTCACCGGCTCCACGGAGTACGGCGACTGGCTGGAGGCCAACGCCCGGCAGGCGTCCGTCTACACCGAGAAGGCCGGCCTCAACACGGTGGTCATCGACTCCACCGACGACTTCGCCGGCATGTGCCGCAACCTGGGCTTCACGCTCACGCTCTACAGCGGCCAGATGTGCACCACCTCGCAGAACATCCTGATCCCGGCGGACGGCATCGAGACCGACCAGGGGCACAAGAGCTTCGACGAGGTGGCCGGCGGGATCGCCGCGGCGGTCGCGAAGCTCACCGCCGACGCGGCCCGCGGGGTCGAGCTCACCGGGGCGATCGTCAACGACGGCGTGCTGGAGCGGCTCGACGAGGTCACCAAGGTCGGTGAGCCGGTGTTGGAGTCGCGCACGGTCGAGCACCCGTCCTTCCCCGGCGCGGTGGTCCGTACGCCGACGGTGGTCAAGGTTGCCGCGAACGACACCGCGACCTACGGCCGGGAGTGGTTCGGACCGATCTCGTTCGTCATCCCCACCGAGTCGACCGCGCACAGCCTGGAGATCGTGCGCAGCACGGTGGGCGAGAAGGGCGCGCTGACGGCTGGCGTCTACTCGACCGACGAGGCGGTGCTCGACGCGGCCGAGGCGGTGGCGATCGAGGTCGGGGTGCACCTGTCCTGCAACCTGACCGGCGGGGTGTTCGTGAACCAGTCGGCGGCCTTCTCCGACTTCCACGGCAGCGGTGCGAACGCGGCCGCCAACGCCGCGCTCACCGACGGGGCGTACGTCGCCAACCGCTTCCGCATCGTCCAGTCCCGCCGTCACGTCTGAACCGCGGGAGGAGCCCCCGGTGGATCGCTGCGGTCCGCCGGGGGCAACCGACGCCGACGCCGACGTCGACGGCGGGGCTCGGGCGCGGTCCGGCGCTCAGGCGGCGCGGCGCATCTGGAGTTCGGTCATCGCCGGGATGGTCGGATGTGGTACGCGGACGCCGGTGTCCGCGAAGCCGAGCCGCTGGTACGCCCGGTAGGCGCGGTCGTTGCCGACCACGACCTCCATCATCAACTCGGGTCGTCCGCACGCCCGCGACCAGGCCGCCACCGCCTCGACGAGGTCGGCGAGCAACCCGCTGCCCCGCCAGCGCGGGGTGACGTAGACGGCGTAGACGACGGTGAGCCCGGGCTCGGACGGGGTCACCGTGCCGCCGGCGTGCCCGACCAGCCGGCCACCGGGGTCGGCGACGAACTGCGCGGTCCGCGACCCGGTGGAGGTGGCGGCGATCCGGAAGGCGTACTCGGCGTGTGGCCGTGCCGCCGCGTCGGCGACGGTCTCCAGGAAGGCCAGCGGCGCGTCGGCGAGCATCTCCAGCCGTAGCGCTCGCATCCGGGCCGCGTCTCCGGGCCGGAGCCGGCGGACCTCCGGCCGGCTGCGTCCGACGTCGTCCGGAGCGCTCGTCACACCCGCATACCTACCACAGCGACAGCCAACGATGACTCCCGGCATTCATCGGCGGATTATGCCCCGTTTTGTGGTCGTGCGCCGCCGTCACGCCTCGTGTAGCGTGCGATTTCGGTCACCGTTTTCCCGTCCGTCGCCGATAGCGGAAACGGTGGTTTCCGAGCGCCCGGCCGTGCCCGGGCGCTTGGTTGGGGAACGCCGGGCAGAGTGAGGAAGTGCACCGTGGCACAGGGCACCGTGAAGTGGTTCAACGCCGAGAAGGGCTACGGCTTCATCGCCGTCGACGGCGGTCAGGACGTGTTCGTCCACTTCTCCGCGATCGAGATGGACGGCTACAAGGCGCTGGACGACGGCCAACGGGTGGAGTTCGAGATCGCCCAGGGGCAGAAGGGTCCGCAGGCGGAGCGGGTGCGCGTCATCGGCTGAGCAGCCCGTCCCGCACGGGTTCCGGGCGTCACCCGGACCGGGTTCGCGCCGCATCACCCGGTCCGGGCCTCGGTCCGCGGGCGAGCGAGCTCGGTCGGTGCAGCTCGGAGGGTGTGACGCGGCCGGCTGCCCGAGCGTGAATGATCGACTCGTCGTCATCGCTGTCGGGCTGTCGCGGATCGGGTGACCCCCGACATCAAGGAACCCGAGTCGATCAAGCGTCCATCGGGCGGTTGATTCCGGGCCGGGCATCCGCCCGGCGGGGCTGCGCACGGGGCACACCAGCAAGGAAGATCATGAGCCGTTCCAGCTGTTGCTAGGAGGGTTCATGTCCGACCTGCCGCCCCCGGCCACCCCACCCCCGGGTCCGTCCGGCCCGCAACCCGGCCAGTCCGGTCCGCAACCCGGCCAGTCCGGTCCGCAGCCGGGTTACCCGGGCGGGCAGCCTGCTTTCCCGGGTATGCCGACGGGTTACCCGGGTGTGCCGCCGGGGGATCCGGCCGGTGCGGGCGGCCCGGGCGCCCAGCCCGAATGGGATCCGAACCAGCCGACCCCCTGGGGCCCTCCTGGCGGCTACCCGCCTGTTCCCCCGGCCGGTGGCTATCCGCCCGCCGCGGTCCCCTACCCCGGTCAGACCTGGTACGGGGGACCCGTCAGCGGTTGGTACCCGCCCGGCGTCGATCCGAACGACCCGCTGGTGACGCCGCCCGGGGTCGGCCTCGGCGGCTGGTGGGAACGCTGCCTCGGCGCCGTGCGACGCGGTTGGCGCGTACTGCTTCCGCTCCTGCTGCTGACCCAGGTCCTGCCGGCGGTGGTGCTGTCGGTGATCAGTGTCGGGGTGGATCCGAGTGCGCGGTGGGAGGCCTCGGTCGCTCAGGATCCCTCGATGCTGCCGGACACCTTCGTGGGCGACGTGACCACCCTGCTCCTGGTGACCGTCGCCGGAAGCGTGCTGGTCGGGCTGGTGCAGTGCCTCGGTTGGGCGGCCGGTACGTGGGTGATCGCCCGCCAGGCGGCCGGTGCGCCGGTCGACCTGGGTGCCGCCCTGCGCTACGGCGCGCGCCGGATGCTCGGGCTCTGGGGTTGGACGCTGCTGGCCGGTCTGATCATCACTGTTGGTCTCTGTTTCTGCGTCCTGCCCGGGATCTACCTTGCCGCCGCGTTGAGCCTCTTCGGTCCGGTCTACCTCTTCGAGCGGGAGAATCCGCTGGGTCGCGCGTGGGGGATGTTCCACAAGCGGCTGGGGATGGTGCTCGGGCGGGTGCTGCTGGTGGCGGGGTTGGCGATCGTCGTCAGCGTCGTGGCTGGTGGCGTGCAGGCGGCGGCGAGTGCGCCGTTCGGTCTCGATCCGTTCGGTTCCGCCGGTACGGCGATCGGTGTGATCTTGGTGCTGGCGGTCACCGGGGTGCTGACCCTTCCCGCGCAGTTCCTGCAACTGGTGGGGCTGGTGGTGACGTACGCCGAGCAGCGCGCCCAGGAAGGTCCGGTGAACAGCGCGAGGCTGGCTGCGGAACTTGGCTGAGGGGCTGGTGCTGCTTGCACTCGCCATGGGAGAGTGCTAAACAAGTTATTGGCACTCGCACACTGTGAGTGCCAAAGGTCGGGGCGGTGGGGCTGCGGTCACACCGGCGGGACAAGCCGCTGGTGGGGCACGTGGCCGGTCGTCGCGGGCTATCCGGCCCGGCCGAGGAGACGTCGTCGTCGCATGATGGCGACGTTCCAAGGTGCGTACACCAGGCGGCCCATCCGGGACACACACTCGGGTGGCCCGTGAGTGTCCAGGAGGACAACGCCGTATGGCCAAGATGATCGCGTTCGACGAAGAGGCGCGCCGCGGCCTCGAGCGGGGCATGAACCAGCTCGCCGACGCCGTTAAGGTGACCCTCGGCCCCAAGGGCCGCAACGTCGTGCTCGAGAAGAAGTGGGGTGCCCCCACCATCACCAACGATGGTGTGAGCATCGCCAAGGAGATCGAGCTCGAGGACCCGTACGAGAAGATCGGCGCCGAGCTGGTCAAGGAGGTCGCGAAGAAGACCGACGACGTTGCCGGTGACGGCACGACGACGGCGACCGTCCTGGCCCAGGCCCTGGTCCGTGAGGGCCTGCGCAACGTGGCCGCCGGTGCCAACCCGATGGCCCTGAAGCGGGGCATCGAGGCCGCCGTGGCCAGCGTCTCGGAGGAGCTGCTGAAGCTCGCCAAGGACGTGGAGACCAAGGAGCAGATCGCCTCCACCGCCTCCATCTCGGCTGCTGACACCAGCGTCGGCGAGATCATCGCCGAGTCGATGGACAAGGTCGGCAAGGAAGGCGTCATCACCGTCGAGGAGAGCAACACCTTCGGCCTGGAGCTTGAGCTCACCGAGGGTATGCGCTTCGACAAGGGCTACATCTCCGCGTACTTCATGACCGACCCGGAGCGTATGGAGGCCGTCTTCGACGACCCGTACATCCTGATCGCGAACAGCAAGATCTCGTCGGTGAAGGACCTGCTCCCGATCCTCGAGAAGGTCATGCAGGGTGGCAAGCCGCTGCTGATCATCGCCGAGGACCTGGAGGGCGAGGCCCTCGCCACCCTGGTGGTCAACAAGGTCCGCGGCACCTTCAAGTCGGTCGCCGTCAAGGCGCCGGGCTTCGGTGACCGCCGCAAGGCCATGCTGACCGACATCGCCATCCTCACCGGTGGCCAGGTCATCAGCGAGGAGGTCGGCCTCAAGCTCGACGCCGCCGGCCTCGACATGCTGGGCCGCGCCCGCAAGGTCGTGGTGACCAAGGACGAGACCACCATCGTCGACGGCGCCGGTGACGCCGAGCAGATCCAGGGCCGGGTCAACCAGATCCGGGCCGAGATCGAGAAGAGCGACTCCGACTACGACCGCGAGAAGCTGCAGGAGCGCCTGGCCAAGCTGGCCGGCGGTGTTGCGGTGATCAAGGTCGGCGCGGCCACCGAGGTCGAGCTGAAGGAGCGCAAGCACCGCATCGAGGACGCCGTCCGCAACGCGAAGGCCGCCGTCGAGGAGGGCGTCGTCCCGGGTGGTGGCGTCGCGCTGGTGCAGGCCGGCAAGACCGCCTTCGACAAGCTGGACCTGACCGGCGACGAGGCGACCGGCGCGCAGATCGTCAAGATCGCGCTGGACGCCCCGCTGCGGCAGATCGCCGTCAACGCCGGCCTCGAGGGTGGCGTGGTCGTCGAGCGCGTCCGCAACCTGGAGCCGGGCCACGGCCTCAACGCCGCCACCGGCGAGTACGTGGACCTGCTGGCCGCGGGCATCATCGACCCGGCCAAGGTGACCCGTTCGGCGCTGCAGAACGCGTCGTCGATCGCGGCGCTCTTCCTCACCACCGAGGCCGTCGTGGCGGACAAGCCGGAGAAGACCCCGGCCGCCCCGGCTGGTCCGGGTGGCGGAGAGATGGACTTCTAAGTCCTGAAGTTCCGGTCGGAAATGGGGCGGGTCGCGTCAGCGGCCCGCCCCGTTCGTCGTCAATGGGCCCTTCCCAACCTCGCCCGCCGTCCGTCGGGACCACGAGTCGCGCGCCGGACCAAGAGTGCGGACGCGGTGGCGCTCACCGCGGTTCAGGTTGAAGAGGGCTCGCTGGCCGGGTGTCCTCAGGTCGGCAGCGGTCGTTGGTTGCGCCGCTTGAGCGTCCCGTCGTACGGGGCGCGCACCTTGATCGGCGCGTCCACCATCTCCAGCGGCTCCTCGATCACCGGTTCTCCGGTGTCGGTCATCTCCGCGAGCTGCTCGGCGTCGCCGTAGTCCAGCCGGTCGATCGGGAGATGGCCGGGGAGATCGCCGACCGGCGTCCAGGTGACGGGCGCGATGTCGTCGCTCTCTTCGTCCGTGGTCATGGCTGCCTCCTCTACCGAAACGGTAGGGGGCGATGCCGGCCGGTGAGGGCGAATGGCATTATCTGGGTCTATATCCCATTCGCCCTTTTATCAATTGTCGATCTGCTTCCGGTACAGGAAGAAGACGCGCTCGATCCGGGCGCCCGCGCTGCGCGAATAGAACGGTACGGGCCCGACCCAGCCGATCTGCGCCGAATCGTGCCCCGCCGCCCGCTGGTCGCGCAGGCACCGCCGCAGCAGCACCCCACCGATCCCCGAGCCCTCGGCCGCCGGAGTGGTGCCCATCGGGCCGAACCAACTCGGCCGGGACGAGCCGTAAGCCGCGAAGGCGATCACCTCACCATCCCGTTCGGCCAGGTGGCAGCCGGCACCGGAGCGGCCCACCGAGCCGGTCAGCTCGGCGTCCCAGGTCCCACCGAAGGTGGTGCGGGCGAGCTCGGTCAACGCCGGCAGGTCCGCCGGCTCCGCCTCGCGTACCGTCACGCCCTGACCGGCGAGGCGGCGCTCCGCGGCATCCGTGGACCGCAGTGCCGGCGAGTCGTCGTACGACAGGTCGGCCGTCATGTTCCACGCGGTCCGGTCCTGCCGGTAGCCGAGCGCGAGCGCGGCGCAGACCGCCGGGGTGTACCGGACGTCGATGCCCGGCCAGGCGTAGTACGGCGGGTTGCCGACGAGCAGCACTTCCGCCGCGCCCAGCCCGGCGAGGCGCCGTTCCGCGGCACCCAGCAGCGCCCGCGCGGCGCCCCGGCGGCGGTGCTCCGGCGCCACCGCGACCAGGTCGACGTGCCCGAGCCGCTGGTCGGCCGCCGACATCGAGCCGATCAGCACCCCGACCAGCTCCGTCCCGCGGTACGCCCCCAGGGCGAACACGGGCCGGTCGGCCGCCGCCCGGGCCCAGAGCGCGTCCACGACGACGGCCGCCTCGGCCGCGTCCTCCGGCAGGTCCAGCGCCCCTTCGCAGAGCCGTACGACAGTCGGTGCCAGGTCGGGGGTCAGCTCGACGACGGTGATCTCTGCGTCCATGGTCGCCGACCCTAGATCACCGGGTACGGGTCAGCGCAAGAGCGCCGGCCCTTCGCCTCAGGAGCCGCTCAGCGGGCCGCACGCACGGCGGCGTACGCGTCGACCAGCCCGGCGCCGGTGATGTTGGCGTCCCCGCCGCACGCGTCCGACGGGTTGCGGGACCGGTAGGTCGGCTGGGCCGGTGTGGCGGTGTCCCGCAGCAGCTGCCGGGTCCGGGCCACGTCACCGATCAGCGCCGGGTTCGCCGACCACATCAACGCCACCACGCCGGCCACCTGCGGGGTCGCCATCGAGGTGCCGTCGAGGGTGGCGTACCCGCCGCCGGGCATCGCCGAGCGCACCCCGACGCCCGGCGCCACCACGTCGGGCTTCGCGGCGCCGCCGGGTGCCGGCCCCCGCGAGGAGAACTCCGCGACCCGGTCCCGGTCGTCCACCGCCCCCACCGTCAGCACGTCCGGGTACGGCGCGGGCGGGTCGTCGACCGAGCCGCACCAGGGGCCGGTGTTGCCGGCCGCGGCGACCACGAAGATGCCGGCGGCGTCGAGTGCGGCGGTCGCCGGCCGGAGAACGCCCAGGTCGCAGCCCTCGATCCCGGGGCAGCCCCACGAGTTGGTGAGGATGTCCGGTGCCCGTTCGGGACGCCCGGCGGTGAACGGGTCACCACCGGCCGGGAACGGGGCGAGCATGAACTGGAGACAGTCCAGGTAGTGGGCGGGGCTGCCCAGGTTGCGGGCCAGATTCACGCACCCCACCCACTGGGCGCCCGGCGCCACCCCGATGCCGCCGCGGCCGACGGCGCTGCCGAGCGTGTGCGTGCCGTGCCCACCGGAGTCGGTGGGGGAGCGGGTGCCGTCCCACGGGTCGAACCAGGAGTCGTCGCCACCCCGGAAGCCCTCGGCCAGGGCCGGGTGACGACCGTCCACCCCGGAGTCCGAACTGCCGACGACCACGCCGGCGCCGGTCACCCCGAGCTGCGTCCAGACCCGGTCGGCGCCGATCCGCCGGATGTTCCACTCCGGGCCGCTGGGGGTGGGATCGGTTCCCCGGGTGGTGCCGGCCGGCGCGGGCAACGGGCGCAGCCGCTGGCTCACCAGCACTCGGCCCACCTCGGGGCGGCCGGACAGCCACGCCCGCACCACCGGGCCGCCGTCGACCTCGATCGCGTTCACCAGGTAGTACGACTTCGGGCGCAGGTGCAGGCGGGTCAACTCCCGGCGCAGGTCCGCCTGGGACCGGTCGGCCGTGTCGACCAGCCGCCGGTACACCTCGCGAGCCCGGGCGTCGCGGCCGGCCCGGCCCGGTGCGGCGGCGGGAAGGTTGCTCAGGTCGGCCTGCTGGCGCAGCACCACGAGCAGGCGTTCGCCGTACAGCCCGGGCTGCCCCGGGCCGAGGTCCACCGCGACGAGCGCCACCAGCAGCGCCGTGACGGTGATCGCGGCCGTCCGCCGGCTCGGGGTACGCCCGCCGCGGCGGGCGAGCAGCACCCCGTACCCGGCGGCGAGGAGCAGCGCCACGGCGAGCCCGGCACCGGCGGTGACCGCCACCCAGTACGGCACGTCCCGGGTGCCGACCAGCAGCAGGGTGATCTCCTCCGGGTCGGTGAAGGCCAGCGGCCCGAACGCGGCGAGCCCGACGAGCCACCGGGTCGGAGCGGCGGACACCACGCCGGCCGGTCCCAGACGACGGGCGGCGGCATGCAACGCGGCCAACGCGAAACCGGTCGGGGGGAGGGTGAGCAGCGCCGGCAGTTGGGTGCCCGACTGGCCGGCGCCGGCGGCGAGCAGCAGCAGTGCCACGCCGGCGACCAAGCCGCCGACCAGCACCAGGCGGGCCGGCCGGGGCGGCTCGCCGACCGCGAACCGGGACCAGAAACCGGCGTCGAGGAGCGCCCCGGCCACCGCGCCGAGCGCGGCGGCCGCCAGCGCGGCGAGCACCGTCTCCAGCAGCCCGCCGAGCGCACCCAGCCAGGCCCAGGGCAGCAGCACCGCGAGTCCGCCGGCGATCGCGAGCATCGTGACCGGCGCGGGCCGCAGCCCACCGAGGGCCCTGCGGCGCGGCGCGGCACCGCCCGGGACGGCCCCACCCGCTGGTACGACCTCCGGCCGGCGGTCAGCGAGGCGGCCCAGGACCAGCGCGGCCAGAGCGGCTGTCACGGCGAGCCCGGCGAGGTACGCCTCGTGATGCACCGGCGGGACGGCCCGCAGCAGCGTGAGCGAGCCGAGCACGACGACGCCGGCCAGCCAGACCCGGCCGATGGCGCGGACCACGCCCGAGCGGGGCAGCAGGGCGAGCAGCAGCGCGGGCGTACCGACCAGCAGCACGGTCAGCAGGCCCGCCACCGGCCAGAGCCAGCCGACACGGTCCCGCCCGAAGCCGAGCAGCACCTGGTCGACCAGCCAGCCGCCGATCTGGGTCGGCCCGGTCACCGCGACGGTCCAGCAGCCGGCCAGGACGGCCCCGACAACTGGCCAGGGCGAGGAGCTGTTCGACGCGCGGGCGTCGGCCCACGGCGGGGGATGGGGCATTGAGAAACAGTACGACGGGCCGCCGCCCGCGGACCGGTACGGCTGCGGGTGACCCCCGGGTGCGCACCGGTCGGGCCGGCGGGGCGCGCCCTGCGACGTGCCGCCGGATGTGCCCGGCGGTTACGGTGGACGGGTGCGCGACCCCAACGTCTCCCGATCCCTCGCCGGCCGGCTGTCACCCGACCGTCGTAGCAGTGACCTGCGCAAACTTCGGGCGGAGCGGTTCGATGTGTTGGTGATCGGCGGTGGCGTGACCGGGGCGGGCGCTGCCCTGGACGCGGCCTCCCGAGGGCTGAAGGTGGCCCTGGTCGAGGCGCGCGATCTCGCCGCCGGCACCTCCAGCCGCTCCAGCAAGCTGATCCACGGCGGGCTGCGCTACCTGGAGCAGTTGGAGTTCCACCTGGTCCACGAGGCGCTCACCGAGCGTGGGCTGCTGGCCACCCGGCTGGCGCCGCACCTGGTCCGGCCGGTGCCGTTCCTGGTGCCGCTCCCCGCCGGTCGAGGCGTGCGCGACCTGCCGGGACGGGTCTTCCGCCGCTCCTACTACGGCACCGGGGTGGCGACGTACGACGCGTTCGCCGGGATCTTCGGCACCGGCCGCGGCATGCCGCTGCACCGGCACCTGACCCGGGAGGGGGCCCGCCGGATCTTCCCGAGTCTGCGCGCCGACGTGCTCGCCGGGGCGATCCGCTACTACGACGGCCAGGTCGACGACGCCCGGCTGGTGGTGACCCTGGCCCGCACCGCGGCCAGCCTCGGTGCCACCGTGGTGAGCAGCGCCCGGGCCGTCGGCCTGATCCGGCAGGCGCGGGAGGTCACCGGGGTCCGCGTACGCGACATGGAGGCACCGGCCGGCTCGCCGGATGCCGAGTTCGAGGTGCGGGCCCGTACGGTCATCGCCGCCACCGGTGTGTGGAGCGACGACATGGCGCGGATGTTGAACGACGTCGGGCTGCGGCCCGGGCTGCGCGTACGGGCCTCCAAGGGTGTGCACCTGGTGGTGCCCCGCTCGGCGATCACGGGCGAGGCCGGCCTGATCCTGCGTACGGCCAGAAGCGTCCTCTTCGTCATCCCGTGGGGCGGTCACTGGATCATCGGCACCACCGACACGGACTGGCAGCTGGACCGCTCCCATCCGGCCGCGACCGCGAGCGACATCGACTACCTGCTCGATCAGGTCAACACGGTGCTGGACCGGCCGCTCACCACGGCGGACATCGAGGGCGTGTACGCGGGGCTGCGCCCGCTGCTGGCGGGTGAGGCGGACTCCACCTCGAAGCTCTCCCGTGAGCACGCGGTCGTGGAGCCGATGCTCGGGCTGCTGCTGGTGGCCGGCGGCAAGTACACGACGTACCGCGTGATGGCCTCGGACGTGGTGAACCGGGCCGCGCGGCGCCTCGGTGGGGTGCGCGCGTCGCGCACCGCCGACCTGCCGTTGCTCGGCGCGGACGGGTACACCGCGATGTGGCGGGACCGGGCCGACCTGGCGCGGCGACACGGCGTGCCGGTCGGGGTGGTGGAGCACCTGCTGGAGCGGTACGGCACCCTCACCCTGGACGTCCTCGCGCTGATCGACGCCGAGCCGCTGCTCGGCATCCCGCTGGCCGGAGCACCGGAGTACCTGGCCGCCGAGGTCACGTACGCGGCCCGGGCCGAGGGGGCGCTGCACCTGGAGGACGTGCTCACCCGGCGTACCCGGATCTCGATCGAGACCAGTCACCGCGGCGTCGAGTCGGCGGAGCACGCCGCTGAACTGATGGGCGCGGTGCTCGGCTGGGACGCGGCGCGCCGGACCCACGAGGTGGAGCACTACCGGGCCCGGGTCGAGGCGGAGCGGGAGTCGCAGCTGATGCCGGACGACGTCGCGGCCGACGCGGTCCGACTCGGCGCGCCGGACGTGCGCGGGTACGCCGCCGACCGGGGCGGCGACGGCGACCCGGCGGAGCTGCCCTCCAGCTGACCGCCGCCGGTGACCCGTAAGCTACCGAGCTGTAGGGCTACCAGGCACAACCGGCGTTGCCGTAGCCTGCGGCGAGTGTCACGCCGTTCCCGTTCCCGTCTGCTCGGCCCTCTCCTCAGCGCGCTGCTGGTCGCCACGTTGACCGGCTGCACCCTGGTCCACGCGTCCACCGAGGAGCCGGTGCCCGCGCCGAACGATCCGGCCAGCGTGCTACCGCAGCCGGGCGCCCCGACGACCGTGGGGGACGGCCAGGTGAGCCTCTTCCAGAAGCTCGGCGAGTACGGCCCGCTGCGCACCCTCCAGGTCGAGCGGGACGGCGTCTGGAAGTGCCTCGACTGCGCCGGGGACGGGGTGAACTCCACCGGCAGCCTCGCCCCGGAGCAGGTGAACCGGTTGCAGCAGCTCCTCACCGACCCGGCGCTCGCCGCGGAGACCGACCAGGCACGGCACTACCGGTCCACCTGCATCGACGCGCTGACCTCCAGCCTGCTCACCGCCGTCGGGTCGATCACCACCGAGGACTGCCCCGGGGTGGAGGATCCGCGGATCGCGGGCGAGATCCTCCTGCTGCTCACCCAGGCCACGCCGGCCGAGCTGAAGGGCTGAACGGGGCCGCCGCGCCGCCGACCCCGCCCGCGCCGGAGGCTCAGAGCACCTTGCCGGGGTTCAGCAGCCCGGTCGGGTCCAGCGCCGCCTTGATCGCCTGGTGCACGCGTACGCCCACCGGCCCGATCTCGCGTGCCAGCCACTCCCGCTTGAGCAGGCCCACGCCGTGTTCGCCGGTGCAGGTGCCGCCGAGTTCCAGCCCGAGCCGCATGATCTCGTCGAAGGCGCGCCGGCCGCGCGCCAGGCTGGCCGGGTCGGCACGGTCCACCACGATGTTCGGGTGCATGTTGCCGTCTCCGGCGTGCCCCACGACGCCGATCGGCACGTCGCACTCCGTCGCGATCCGGGACAGCCCGTCGAGCAGCGCGGCGAGCGAGCCGCGGGGCACCGCCACGTCGTCGATGACCAGGCCGCCGTTGCCCCCCGGGTACGCGTCCGCGGCGAACTTCTCCATCGCGGGGTGAGCGAGCCGGCGGGCCTGGAGCAGGGCGGCCGCCTCGACCGCGTCGGTGGCCGCGTAGACCTCATCGGCACCGGCCGCCTCGCACACCTCCGCCAGTGCGGCGAGGTCGTCCGCGGCCCGGGCGCCGGTGTCGGCGGCGGCCAGCAGCAGCGCCTGGGCGTCGGTACGCAGGCCCATCGGCCGGTACGCCTCGATGGCCCGCAGGTGGGTCTGGTCCAGCAGTTCCAGCAGGCTCGGGCTGAGCCCGCGGGCGGCGATCTCCGCCACCGCCGTGCCCGCGGTCGCCGTGGTGGGGAAGACCGCGACCAGGGTGAGCGACTCCGCCGGGGCCGGGCGCAGCGCGACCGTCACCTCGGTGACCACGCCGAGGGTGCCCTCCGAGCCGACGAAGAGCCTGGTGAGGTCGTATCCGGCGACGCCCTTCGCCGTCCGGCGGCCGGTACGCAGCACCTCGCCGGAGGCGAGCACCACCTCCAGGCCGAGCACGTACTCGGTGGTCACGCCGTACTTCACGCAGCACATGCCGCCGGCGTTGGTGGCGACGTTGCCGCCGATGGTGGAGGACTCCCAGGAGCCCGGGTCCGGCGGGTACCAGAGCCCCTGCTTCGCCACCGCGGCGGCCAGCGTCGCGTTCACCACGCCCGGCTGCACCACCGCGATCCGGCTCACCGGGTCGATCTCCCGGATCTCGTTCATGGCGACGGTGCTGAGCACCACCGCGCCGTCCACCGCGTTCGCGGCGCCCGCGAGGCCGGTACGGGCTCCCTGCGGCACCACCGGTACGCCGTGCCGGGCCGCGGCCCGGACAACGGCCACCACCTCCTCGGTGCTGCGCGGGCGGGTGACGACCAACGGAGTGCCGGCGGCGCAGAGGTCGGCTTCGTCGCGTTCGTGCGTCCGGAGCAGGTCCGGATCGGTCAGCACGGCGCTCTCGCCGAGGGCGGCACGCAGTTCGTCGATGAGGGGGGAACCGGCCATGCAGGAGAGGCTAGGTGCCCGTACGCCGTTCATCAACATGATCCACTGCGGTGGCCGTCCAGGATCGTTCACCGGGTCGCGTCGGACCGTCGCCCGGCCCTCGCCGAGACACCGCCGGTGTCCCCGGACACCGCGCTAGGTTTACGGCCATGCTCTACCTGGATCGGCCCGCCTGGCCGTCCCGCGGCCGGCTCTGGTCCCATCTGATCAGCGACGTCTCCTACGCGGAACTGCACGCGTTCGCCGAGGCGCTCGGTGCGCCCCGGCGCGGCTTCGACCGGGACCACTACGACATCCCTGCCGACCGGTTCCCGATGGCCGTCTGGCTCGGTGCGCGGGTGGTGCCCAGCCGCGAGCTGGTCCGGCTGCTCCGCGGTGCCGGGCTGCGCCGGCCGAAGCACCTGGTGCGGACGGCGCAGGCCGGTGGTTCCGCTACGCCGGGGCGGCCAGGGTCGCCAGCTCGCGGCGCAGGTTCGTCCGTGCCGGCTGCTCCCATCGGTGGGCCAGCGGAGGTGACCGGAACAGCGCGGGCAGGCCGAGCAGCCCGTTGAGCACCCGTGCCCTGCCGATCCGGAAGTCCGGTTCGGGCACGTGTGCGTATTCGCGCCGCACCGCCGCCGCGTACCGTCCGTACGCCGCAGGCGGCGCGGCCAGCACCGCGAGGTCGGCGTCGCAGAGCAGGGCGCCGTCGGTGTCCCCGGCGTCGACCAGGTGCCCGGCCGTGAGCAGCACCAGCCGGCGGACCTCCGCCACCGTGTCGGGCGGCAGCCCGAGGCCGGTGAGCAGTCGGACGGCCAGCTCGGCGCTGTCCTGTTCGTTCGCGTCGCCGCCGGCGCGGGGGTCGTAGACCGCGTCGTGGCACCACGCGGCCAGCCGGACCAGATCCGGTCGTACGGCCAGCTCGGCGTGCCGATCGACCACGTCGAGCACGGCGCGCAGATGGTCGACGGTGTGGTAGTGCCGGTGCGGCTCCCGCCACCGGTGGATCAGCTCTTCCCCGGCGTCGGTCAGCCCGGCCGGGCCGGTCGCCCCGGCGCCCCGGGCCGCCGCCCGCCACCGTTCGAGTAGGTCGGCCACGCGACGAGTCTGCCCCAGCCGGGGAACGGTGCGGAAGCGAGGATTCACCCGGCACACCTCGGGTAGTAGCGGACATGGCGACCCGCGAGCGTGGACGGATCAGGCGAGTGCGCCCTCGGGAGCTGGTCGCCGACGTCGACAGTGCGCGTATCGCCGACGCGATGGAGCAGGTCCGCCACATCAGCAAGGCGACCCTGCACGATCGGCTGCACCGGGTCCGGATGGCCGCCGGGCTGGCCGTGCAGGCCGGGCTGGCGGCCCTGTTGGCGTACCTGGTGTCGCACCGCCTGCTCGGCAACCCGCAGCCGGTCTTCGCTCCCATCTCGGCGGTCGGCACCCTGGCGGCCTCCGTCGGCCAGCGGTTCCGGCGCACGGTGGAGCTGATCGTCGGGGTGGCGATCGGGGTGGCGATCGGCGACGGCCTGATCTACGTCCTCGGCACCGGGGCCTGGCAACTCGGCCTCGTGGTCACCGCGGCCATCCTGCTGACGATCTTCGCGGGCGCGAGCGTGGCGATCGTGATCCAGGCGGCGGCCACCGCCGTACTGATCGTGACGCTGAGCCCCTCCACGATGAACCTGGAGATACCTCGGTTCGTCGACGCCTTCCTCGGCGGCGGGGTCGCATTGCTGGTGACCGCGATCCTGCTGCCGCTCAACCCGCTCCGGGTGCTCAACCGGGCCGCCCGGCCGGCGCTCGATCTGCTCGCCACGCAGCTCGACGCCACCGCCGAGGGACTGCGCAACCGGGATCGCGCCCGGGTCCAGCGGGCGCTGGACCGGCTCCGTGACAACAAGTCGGAGCTGGCCACCTTCGTCGAGGCGATCGATGGTGCGAAGGAGACCGCGACCCTGTCACCGGCCCGGTGGCACCGCCGCAACGAGTTGACCCACTACGCGGAGGCGGCCGACCCGATCGACCGGGCGATGCGCAACAGCGGCACACTCATCCGCCGCGCGGTGACCCTGATCGAGGACGAGGAGCCGGTCCCCGAGCCGATGCCGGACGCGATCGACCACCTCGCGGAGGCGGTGCGCCTGCTCAGACACGAGTTCGCCGTCGGCGACGAGCCGCAGGAGGCCCGGGAGCGGTCGCTGCGCGCGGTCAGCGAGGCCGGCCGGGCGTACGACGAGGGGGTGGGTTTCTCCGGCAGCGTGGTCGTGGCCCAGGTCCGGACGGCGGCGAGTGACCTGCTGGTCGCCTCCGGCATCGAGCAGGAGGAGGCGAACCGGCTGATCCGGCAGTCCTTCGGCGATCACAACGTGCCCCCGGGCGGCCGTCCCGAACCGGACGGCGGACGGCCGAAACCCCCCGTAGCGCCTCCGATCGGCTGACCCGCCGCCCGGCCGGCCGGGCACGCGGTGCGTGCCAGCCGGCCGGGCGGACCGCCGTTGGGCCGGGGACCGACCGGCGGTCCGCCGCCGGGCGCTCAGGCGAACGTGGCGAGGGCCGCGAGCAGCCGGTCGACGTGCTCCTCCGTGCTGCCCAGTCCGATGCTGGCCCGCAGCGCCGTCGGCGGCAGGTCCCGCCGTCCGGCGCGCGTGGCCGCCTCGATGAGCAGTCGCTGGGCGAGCGGGTGGGCGCAGAACAACCCGTCGCGTACCCCGATGGCGTGCTCCCGGGCCAGTTCGGCGGCCACGTCGGCGGAGTCCCGTCCCGCCACCACGAAGGAGACGATGCCCACCCGGGGCGCGTCGGGACCGAAGGTGCGCAGCTCCACGACGTGCGGCAGCGCCGCGATGCCGTCGCGCAGCCGGTCGAGCAGGCGCTGCTCCCGGTCGTGCAGCGCCGCACGGTCCGCGTCCGCGAGCGCGTCGCAGACGGCGGCCAGCGCGACCGCCCCCAACAGATTCGGGGTTCCCCCCTCGTGCCGCGCCGGCCCGACCGCCCAGGTGACCTCGTGGGTGGCCGCCCCGACCCGGGCCGTGGCGCCACCGCCGGCCAGGTACGGCTGCGCGGCGTCGAGCCAGTCCGCCCGGCCGATCAGCGCTCCGGCCCCGAACGGGGCGTAGAGCTTGTGGCCGGAGACGGCGAGATAGTCGACGTCCAGCGCCAGCAGATCGACCGGCGCGTGTGGGGCGAGCTGCGCGGCGTCCAGGGCGATCCGGGCTCCGTGGCGCCGGGCCACCCGGGCCAGCTCGGCCACCGGCCAGCGTTCGCCGGTCACGTTGCTCGCCCCGGTGACCGCCACCAGTACCGGCAGCCCGGGCTGCGCCGCCCGGCGTAGCTCGGCGAGCGCCGCGTCCAGGGCGCGTACCGCCCCGCCCGGGTCCGCGGGCACGGGCAGCCGGACCGAGCCACGCGGCCAGGGCAGCAGGTTCGCGTGGTGCTCGCCGCCGAAGGTGACCACGGTGGTGCCCGCGGGCAACGCCCGGGCCAGCAGGTTCAGCGCGTCCGTGGTGTTGCGGGTGAAGATCACGTGGTCTTCGGCCCGAGCGCCGAAGAAGTCACCCACCGTCTGCCGGGCCTGCTCGTAGGCGAGCGTGCAGCGGCGGGAGAGAGCCCCGGCGCCGCGGTGCACGCTCGCGTACCACGGCAGCAGCGCAGCCACCGCGTCGGCCGCGACCCGCGCGCACGGCGCGGTGGCCGCGTAGTCGAGATTGATCTCACCCGGTACGCCGAGCACGCCGAGCGGCTCGGCGTCGGCCGGAGCGGCCGGCAGGGTGGCGATCGGGGATACGAGGGCGACGGACACGCGGGAACCTCCCGGGCCAGGGACCCCGGGGCTACGTCGGGACGGGGTCCGCGCTTGCCCGGCACGCGGATCGGGCCGGGCCCGGTCATCACCCGGGGCACCCCACCGCGAACTCGACGAGGGTTGCCGGCCAGCAAGCCGGGGCTTGACGCTGGCGCTCGTGACCTGTCGGCAGCATAGCGGCTGCCGATGCGCCAGAACCACCCGGCCGGCGATGGCTAGGCTGACCGCATGGCCGACACCCCGCCCGGCAGCGCGCCGCCGTCGCCGTCCGTTCCGCCCGGTCCGGGTGGCGCGCTCCGGATGCCGCTGCGCCGGCTGGGCTGGCGGCGGTTCCTGGTGCTCGCCGGGCTGGTGCTCCTCATCGCGGCGTGCGCGGTCTTCATGGTCTACACGATCGGCGAGAACATCGGCGTGCAGGCGCTGCTGATCGGTACGGTGGCCGCTCTCCTGCCGGTGCCCGTGCTGGTCGCCTGCTTCCTCTGGCTCGACCGGTACGAGCCCGAGCCACTGAAGTACCTGATCTTCTGTTTCACCTGGGGCGCGTTCGTCGCCACCGCCGCCTCGCTGACGGTGAACGACTTCGCGGCCGGCCAGATCGCCCACGCGAAACTGCCGGCCGCGCTCACCGGAGTGCTGGTCGCACCCTTCGTCGAGGAGTCGACCAAGGCACTCGGGCCGATCCTGCTGCTGGTGTTCCGGCGACGGGAGTGGTCCGGGATCACCGACGGGCTGGTCTACTGCGGGCTCTCGGCGGTCGGCTTCGCGATGGTGGAGAACATCCTCTACCTCGGCGGGTACGGCTTCGCGACAGGTGTCGACCGGTACGGGCCGGCGACCGGGGCGCAGCAGGTCATCGCCATCTTCATCGTCCGGATCCTGCTGTTCGGGTTCGCCCATCCGCTCTTCACCTCGATGACCGGCGTGGGGCTCGGCATCGCCGCCCGTACGGCCGACCGCCGGGTCCGAGTGCTCGCCCCCCTCGCGGGGCTGCTGGTGGCCATGATGCTGCACGGCACGTGGAACCTGCTGCCGACACTCAGCCAGGCCACCAACCAGCCGCTGATCATGCTGTACGGCTTCATCGGCCTGATGGTGCCGATCTTCTTCGGCATGGTCGGGCTGGCCGTCTGGCTACGGGCCTGGGAGGGGCGGCTCACCGAGCGCAGGCTGCCGGACTACGTCCGGGCCGGCTGGCTGAGCCCGCCCGAGGTGGCGGCGCTGAGCAGCCTCGGCCGCCGGCACGCGGCCCGGGCCTGGGCGCGACGGGTGGCCGGGGACGCCGGGGTGAAGGCGATGCGCGGCTACCAGTTCGCGGCCACCCGGCTGGCGCTGTTGCGCGACGGGTCGCTGCGCGGCCTCGATCGGAAGGCGGCGGATCGGGAGCGGACCGCCCGGGAAGAGCGGGAGCTGCTGGAGGCGATCACGGCGTACCGCTCGTTCTTCGTCGGCCGGGACCCGCAGGCGCCCGCCGGGGTGTGGGACGGTGACCGTTACCACCTGCGTTTTCCGGACGGCTCCGAGCGGACCGTGAACGCGCCGGACGAGCCGGTGGTGCCGATCCCGGTGGTGCTGGGCGGGCCACCACCCGCGCCCGCGCCGCCGGGCTGGCACGTGCCGCAGCCCGGCCCGCCCTGGCACGCCTGACCGGCCGGCGCCGGAGTGCGAGCCGGTGCCGACCGGTGCGGGTGCTCGGGCGGCCCGGCGCGGGTCGCCGGCCGGGTCAGGTCATCAGGCTGGTGAGGAAGTCACCGAGTCCCTGGAACATGGCCACCAGTCCCGCCCCGATCGCCTTGAAGATGTTCGCCGCGCCGTCCGGCCGGAACGCCATGAAGTAGATCAGGAACGCGATGAAGCCCCAGAACAGCAGCTTCCTGATCCATTCGGGCATCGTCCCTCCCCAGGGCCGGTGGTGCGGGCTGGCTTCCCGGCGGGGAGCGGTGCAAACGGCGTCCGTGACGTCGGCGGCGGGAGAGACGGTGCCCTCCGGCGCGGGCCTGCGGGGCGAGGGCTAGAGGTAGAGCCCGGTGGCGTCGACCTCCACCCGCTCGGCGGCGACCGCGTGCACGTCCCGCTCGCGCAGCAGCACGTACCCCCGCCCGTGCAGTTCGACCTCCGACCGGTCGTCGGGGTCGAAGAGGACCCGGTCGCCGGAGACGATGGAACGGACGTTGGGACCCACCCCGACGGCGGTGGCCCAGGCCAGACGCTTGCCCACCGCTGCGGTCGCCGGGATCACGATGCCGGCGCTGGAGCGGCGCTCGCCCTCGCTCCCCTCCACCTTGACCAGCACGCGGTCGTGCAGCAGGCGGATGGGCAGGCCGGAGTCGAGATCCTTGTCGGCGGTCACGTCGCAGACGCTACCGTGTCGCCCCCGCCCCTCGACCGGTGGTTACCGTCACGGTGGCCAGGGCAATGTTGCGGAAGAGGCCTATGGTGTCGAAGGCCGGCGTATGCTGTCCGACCTGTCACCGTGGGCGGACCGGCCGTCATGCCAGGAGGTGCGCTTGAGCCGCTTCGAGCGGGTACGCGACCGATTCCGTCGTGCGTACGAGACGGTGCGGTCGTCCAGACGATCCGCGCGGGCCACCTCGAGCGACGTTCCCGTCGGGGCCGGCGTGACCGCGCCGACGTCGCCGGGCCCGGTGGCGCCGCCGACGGCGACGATGGTCGACGAGGAACTGCCGCCGCCCCCGCCGCCGAGCACCACCAGCCGGGACGACGCCGAGGTGCCGCACGCGCTGCGCATCGCCGCCGCCTGGTCGTGGCGTCTGATCGTGATCGGCCTGGTCGCCTGGGCGCTGCTGCGGATCGTCGGCACGATCCGCATCGTGATCATTCCGCTCGCCATCGCGCTGCTGCTGTCGGCTCTGCTGGCGCCCGCGGTGGGCTGGCTGCTGCGGATCCGCTTCCCCCGGTCGCTGGCGACCGGGGTGGTGCTGGTCGGCGGTCTGGCCGCGGTGGTCGGCACGCTGACCCTGGTGGTGAACGAGTTCATCAAGGGCGTGCCGGAGCTGAGCGAGAAGTCCTCGCAGGGTGTCCGGCAGATCCAGGAGTGGCTGAAGACCGGCCCGCTGCACGTCTCCGACAGCCAGCTGGATCGCTACATCGAGGAGGGCCAGAAGTGGGTCAGTGAGAACACCGGCCGGTTCACGGATGCGGCGACCACCATCTCGGGCACCGTCGCCGAGGTGGTCACCGGTCTGCTGCTGGTGCTCTTCGCCACGTTCTTCTTCCTGCGTGACGGCAATCGGATCTGGCGCTTCCTGGTGCGGCTGCTCCCCGTGGCCGCCCGCTGGCGGGTGGACGACGCCGGCCGGGCCGCGTGGGGGACGCTGGTGGCCTACGTACGGGCCACCGTGCTGGTCGCCTTCATCGACGCCGTCGGCATCGGCATCTTCCTGGTCATCTTCGACATCCCGTTCGCCTTCCCGCTCGCCGCGCTCGTCTTCCTGGGGGCGTTCATCCCGATCGTCGGGGCGGCGCTCTCCGGCGGGGTGGCCGTGCTGGTCGCACTCGTCGACAGCGGGCCGGTGACCGCGCTGATCATCCTCGGCGTCGTGATCGGCGTCCAGCAGGTGGAGGGGCACGTCCTCCAGCCACTGATCATGGGTCGTGCGGTGGCCATCCACCCGCTCGCAGTGATCATCGGTATCGCCGCCGGCGTGGTGCTCGCCGGAATCACCGGCGCGCTGGTCGCCGTACCGCTGATCGCGGTCCTGAACACGGCCATCCGCCGCCTCGCCGCCCGTACGGTGCCGGCGACCCCGCCGGACGCAGTGGTGGTCGCCTCGCAGACCCCCTGACGACCCCTCCGTCCACGCCGGACCGCAACGGTCGGGTCAGGACGCGGCGAGACGCTTCAGCGCGCCCTGGACGACGTCTCGCCGCGTGGTGTACCAGAACGGCGGCAGCGAGCAGCGCAGGAACGGGCCGTAGCCGCGAGCCGTCTCCAATCGCGAGTCGAGCACGGCGACCACTCCCTTGTCGCCGGTCGCCCGAATGAGTCGTCCCACTCCCTGCGCGAGCCGGATGGCCGCGATCGGCACGCTGACCGCGGCGAAACCCGAGCCGCCGCTGGCGTCCACGGCGGCCGCCCGGGCCGCCGCGAGCGGCTCGTCGGGCCGGGGGAAGGGCAGCCGGTCGATCACCACCAGCTGGCAGGAGTCGCCGGGCACGTCCACCCCCTGCCAGAGCGACATCACCCCGAACAGGCAGGTCTCGCGCTCCTCGCGGAACCGGCGGACCAACAGGGGCAGCGCGTCCTCGCCCTGCAGCAGAACCGGCAGGTCGGTCCGCGCGCGGACCAGCTCCGCCGCCTGCTGCGCGGCCCGCCGCGAGGAGAAGAGCCCGAGGGTACGACCACCGAGCGCCTGGACCAGCTCCAGCAGCTCCTCACCGGCCGCGTCGGGCAGGCCCGAGACACTCGGCCTGGGCAGGTGCGCGGCGACGTACAGGATGCCCTGCCGGGCGTAGTCGAACGGCGAACCGACGTCCAGTGATCGCCAGCCCGGCCCGCTCGTGGCCGCCCCGCCCGCCTCGCGTTCCGCCTCGCCGTGGGTGCCGCCGGGGCTCGTGCCGGAGCGGCCGCTCCTGCTGGTGGAGGCGGCCAGGGCGGCGGCCGCCGGGGAGGGCGGCGAAGCGGCCGGGGCCTCCAGCCCCAACGCCCGGGCCACCGTGTCGAACCGGCCGCCGAGGGTCAGGGTGGCCGAGGTGGCCACCACGGTGCGGTCCTCGTAGAGGTGGGTGGCGAGGGTGCCGGCGACCGACAGCGGGGCCACCACCAGCGCCCGTCGGCTGCCGTTGTCGGGCTTCTCGACCCAGGCCACGTCGTGCTCGTTCTCCTCCAGCAGCCGCTGCGCCGTGGTCGACAGCTCGTCCAGCACGGCTCGGGCCTGCTGCTTGCGTACCGGGTCGGGGTCGTCGGACTTGACGTCCCCGATGGCGTCGAGCGCGGCACGGGTGGCCGCGTCGAGGAGGGTGCAGGCCTCGCGCAGCGGCGGGGGCAGGCCGGCGGTGAGTCGCCCGGCCGGCGCCTCGGCCAGCCCCACCGCGAGCGCGTCGCCGGCGGCGGTGAGCGCCTCCGCGGTCTCCGGCTTCAGCAGCGGTCGGGCCCGACGGGTGGACCGGTCGATCAGCTCCGGCACCAGCTCGGCCTGTGCAGCCGAGGAGACCCGATCGGCCAGTTCGTGCGCCTCGTCGACGATGAGCAGCTTGTGCGGTGGCACGATCTGCCGCCCGGCGAGCATGTCCACCGCGAGGAGGCTGTGGTTGGTGACGACGATGTCCGCCTCGCGTGCCCGGGCCCGGGACGCCTCGGCGAAGCATTCCGCGCCGAACGGGCAGCGGGTCGCCCCGACGCACTCCCGGGCAGGCATGGAGACCAGGCGCCAGGCCTGGTCGTCGACGCCCGGATCCAGCTCGTCCCGGTCCCCGGTCGCGGTCTCCGTGGCCCAGTCCCGTAGCCGCTGAACCTGCTTGCCCAGCCGGCCGGCCTCGCCGAGCCACTTGCCGCCGGCCGGGCCGGGGGACGGCGCGTCGAAGAGACCGTCGGTCGGTTCGTCCTCGGTCGAGTTGTCGAGCCGGGCCAGGCAGAGGTAGTGGTGTCGCCCCTTCAGCACGGCGAACGTGGGCCGGCGGCCGAGCAGCGGCTCGACCGCGTCGGCCAGCCGGGGCAGGTCGTGGTCGACGAGCTGGGACTGGAGCGCGAGGGTGGCGGTGGAGACGACCACCGGCCCGTCGACGGTGAGCGCCGGAGCCAGGTAACCCAGGGACTTCCCGGTGCCCGTGCCGGCCTGCACCAGCAGGTGCTCGCGGGAGGCCACGCACTCCTCGATCGCGGCCGTCATCTGCTGCTGGCCGGGGCGGGCGGTGCCACCGGGGACGGCCCCGACGGCGGCGGCGAGCAGCTTCTCGCTGCTCGGCCGGGTGCCGCGACGCCGCCCCGTACGGCCCGACGGGGTGCTGGAACCGGTGGCGGCGCGGGGCAGGGTCACCGTGCGACGGTACCCGCCGCCGCCGACACCGGTCGCGCCCCTCCGCCGCGTGGCGGCCCGTCGGGTTCCAGCCCGTTACGTCGGCGCTACGACGAGTGGGCGATATCGGTTAGGGTGCGATTCATGCCGAGCGACGTGGTCCGCGTGATCTACCGCAAGTACGACGGCAGCGCCCACCGCGACTACCCGGCCCGCCGGCTCGCAGAGGACGACCTCGGGGTTTGGCTCGGCGTACCGGTCGGCACGAAGTCGATCTACCACGGGCGCCCGTCGGTGGAGCAGATTCCGTTCGTGCTCCTGGTGCCCCACCAGGCGTGGTGGACCGCCATGTTCAACCCGCCGCCCCGCACCAGCGAGGTCTACTGCGACATCGCCAGCCCGGCCCGTTGGGAATCCGACGACACCGTCCACCTCTACGACCTCGACCTGGACGTGGTTCGCCGGCGGGCGACCGGCGTCGTGGAGTTGCGTGACGAGGACGAGTTCGCCGAGCACCGGGCGCGCTTCGGCTATCCGGAGGAGCTGGTGGCCGAGGCGGAGGCCGCGGCGCGGTGGCTCCTGACCGCGCTCGACAATGGCACCGAGCCCTTCGCCACCGCCTACCGCAAATGGCTCACCCTCGTCCTCTGAACCCCGCGTGCGCCTGCTGATCATGAGGTTGACAGCGGGTTCGATCGTCAGACCCCCCGCCAACCTCATGATCGTCGGGGTCGGTGAGCGGGCGGAGAAGGGGTCGAGGGGCGGCGTCGGCGCGCGGGTTCGGCGTCCACGGGTGATGATCCGAGGGTGGCACCTCGTGAGACGGAAGTCGTAGCGCCGGTCGGCGGGCCCCTGCGGGGGCTGCTGAGGGTGACGGCGCCGGTCGACCTCGGCACGGTCGACCCGCGGTCCACGCCGGGGCTGCCGGGCGAGGCGGTGACCGGTGAGCGCCGGAAGGCCTGGGCCCGGTCCCAGGTGCGGCTGATCGGAGCCGAGTTGGGCCGGCAGCAGGAGATGCTCTACGCGGAGGCGAAGGTCGCCGATCCCGACCCGGGTCCGGTGGACGGTCCCGGGGCCCTGGGCGGGTCCATCCGGCCGGGTGGGCCGGGACCGGCGCGGCGAGTACTGCTGGTGCTCCAGGCGATGGACTGCGGCGGCAAGGACGGCACGATCAAGCGGGTCGCCGGTGCCATGGATCCGCTGGGGTTGCACATCCGCTCCTTCGGTCCGCCGACCCCCGAAGAGCTGCGGCACGACTTCCTGTGGCGGATCCGGCGGGCGCTGCCGGCCGCCGGCTACCTGGGGGTCTTCAACCGTTCCCACTACGAGGACGTGCTGGTGGCCCGGGTCGAGGCACTGGTGCCCGAGGCCACCTGGCGGGCCCGGTACGACGAGATCAACGCCTTCGAGCGCGAGCTGACCGAGAGCGGCGTGACCCTGATCAAGGTCATGTTGCACATCTCGTACGCGGAACAGGGCGAGCGCCTGCTCGAACGGCTCGACGACCCGCGCAAGTACTGGAAGTACAACCCGGCGGACGTGGCCGCCCGAGCCCGCTGGGACGACTACCAGGCCGCGTACGCCGATGCGCTGGGCCGTTGTGGCACGGACGCCGCGCCCTGGTTCGTGGTGCCCGCCGATCGCAAGTGGTACCGGGACTGGGCGGTGGCCCACCTGCTCCGAGAGACGTTCGACACCCTCGACCTCGGGTATCCGCCCGCCGGTTTCGATCCGGAGCGGGAGCGGGAGCGGCTGCGAGCTGGGGTCGTCGAGGCGCGAGGGACGCCAGAGGTGAACGGCAGGTGAACGAGCGATGAATGTGGCCTGGCCTGGGGTGGGCCGGGAATTTCCCGCCGCCGCCGTTCCCTAGCATTCCCAGGGCAGGCGTCCCGGCGGCGTCCGCCACCCTTCCACCGACACGACGAGGTCCGTGCTGTGAAGTTTTCCTTCCGCCCCACCGAGGGGGCCTTCTACGAGCTCTTCACCAGGGCCGCGCAGAACCTGGTCCGGGGCACCGAGCTGCTCAACGAGCTGGCTCTGCCCGGTGTCGAGGTGCAGTCGGTCAGCGAGCGGTTGACCGAGGTGGAGCACGACAGCGACCAGATCACCCACGAGCTGTACAAGAAGATCAACTCTACCTTCATCACCCCGTTCGACCGGGAGGACATCTACCGGCTCGGGTCGCTGCTCGACGACGTGATGGACCACTTGGAGGCGGTGGGGAACCTCCTCTACCTGTACGGCCTGACGAAGCTGCCGTCGCTGCCCCGGGAGATGCACGAGCTGGTCAACGTGCTCGACCAGCAGGCGAAGCTGACCGCCGAAGCGATGCCCCGGCTCAAGTCGATGAAGGATCTCGAGGACTACTGGATCGAGTGCAACCGGCTGGAGAACGACGGGGACCAGGCGTACCGGATGCTGCTCGTCCGTCTCTTCTCCGGCGAGTACGACGCCTTGACCGTGCTGAAGATGAAGGAGGTCGCCGACGAGCTCGAAGCCGCGTGCGACGCCTTCGAGCACGTGGCCAACACCGTCGAGACCATCGCGGTCAAGGAGTCCTGATCCTGTGACCCCCGAACTCATCGCCGTTCTGGCGGTGATCGCGGCTGCCCTGGTGTTCGACTACACCAACGGTTTCCACGACGCCGCCAACGCGATCGCGACGAGCGTCTCCACCCGCGCGCTGACACCCCGGGTCGCCCTCCTGCTGGCCGCCGTCGGAAACTTCGTCGGAGCGCACTTCGGCGCAGGCGTGGCGAAGACGGTCGGCGACGGCCTGGTCACGCTACCCACCGGGGTGGGCAGCCTCGGGGTCGTCTTCGCCGGGGTGCTCGGCGCGATCTGCTGGAACCTCATCACCTGGTACTTCGGCCTGCCGTCGTCGTCCTCCCACGCCCTGTTCGGTGGCCTGGTCGGCGCCACGCTCCTCGCCGCCGGCGGCGTGGTCCAGTGGGTGAACATCGTCGAGAAGGTCATCCTGCCGATGGTGCTCTCGCCGATCGTCGGCCTCACGCTGGGCTACCTGGTGATGCTCGCGATCCTCTGGCTGTTCCGGAAGGGGCAGCCGGGCAAGCTGAATAGGGGCTTCCGCTGGGCGCAGACCGCGTCGGCGGCGGCCATGTCGGTCGGCCACGGCATGCAGGACGCGGCGAAGACCATGGGCATCGTGGTCCTCGCGCTCTACACGGGCGGCTTCCAGGAGAGCAAGACGCACATCCCGGGCTGGGTCTTCTGGACCTCCGCGACCATGCTGGCGCTCGGCACGTACGCGGGTGGCTGGCGGATCATCCGCACCCTCGGCCGCAAGATCATCGATCTGGGTCCGCCGGAGGGCTTCGCGGCCGAGACGGTCGCCAGCGCCGTGCTCTACTTCAACGCACTGGTGCTCAAGGCGCCGATCTCCACGACGCACACGATCACCTCGGCGATCATGGGCGTGGGTGCGACGAAGCGGCTCTCCGCGGTCCGCTGGAACGTGGCGGGCAACATCGTGCTCGCCTGGATCATCACGTTCCCCGCCGCGGCGATCATCTCCTGCATCGCGTACCTGTTGGTGCGCCCGCTCTTCGGCTGAGCCCGGCGCCCCACCGGCAGGCAGGAGCCCGGTGAAACAGGGGCCCCGGTCGTCGCGGAAGCGACGGCGGGGCCCCTGTTTCACCTCCGATCGACGCTTACGCGTAGTCGACGCCGATCTGGCCGCGGATCGTGTCCAGCAGGGTCATCACCTCGAGAGTGGTGGAGTGCGGCACCAGCGGGCTCTCGAGCAGGCCCTCCGCCAGGCAGCGCTGCACCTCGATCGCCTCGTACTGGTAGCCGCCGCCGGGCACGTCCAACGAGACGGTCTCCGGCTCGGCGCCGGCCCGGTGCAGGGTCAGCGAGTCGGGCCGGAAGAACGGCGCCGGCAGGTCGATCCGACCGGCGGTGCCGGTGATCGAGGCGACCAGCGGGGTGGCCCCGACGATGCCGCAGCTGAGCGTCGCGACAGCGCCCGAGTCGTAGCCGAGGACCACGCCGGTGTTCTCGTCCACGCCCTCCGGGCCGATCTTGGCCCAGGAGCGGACGTGCTGGGGCACCCCGAGCAGCAGGTGTGCCAGGCTGATCGGGTAGATGCCCAGGTCGAGCAGGGCGCCGCCGCCCAGCACGCGGGCCCGCATCCGGTGCTCGGGCGGGAACGGCCCGGATACCCCGAAGTCGGCCTGCACGCTGGTCACGGTGCCGATCGCGCCCTCAGCGATCAGCTCGACCAGGCGCAGGATCACCGGGTTGGTCCGCATCCACATGGCCTCCATGAGGAAGACCCCGGCGGCGCGGGCGGTGTCGATGAGTTCCTTGCTGGTCGCCACGTCGAGCGTGAACGGCTTCTCCAGCAGCACCGCCCGTCCGGCCGAGAGGCAGGTCATGGCGGCCGCGTGGTGTGCGGAGTGCGGCGTCGCCACGTACACGGCGTCGACCTCCGGGTCCGCGGCCAGTTCCGCCCAGGAGCCGTACGCGCGCGGCACGTCGTGCTTCTGAGCGAAGAGCTTCGCGCTCTCCGGTGTACGCGAACCGACGGCGACCAGCTCCGCGTCCGGCACCAGCCGGAGATCCTCGGCGAAGCGCGCGGCGATGTGGCCGGTGGCCAGGATGCCCCAACGAGTCATGGCGGCAACGCTAGTCCAGCCAGGTGAACGGGCGATCATGCGCTCCCTGGACACCGCACTAGGCTCACGGCATGACGATCGACCCCGACGGCTTCCCCGCGCCAGCGGCTCTGGTGGAGCACGCCCGGCGGTTCCGTGCCGAGGGCGGGGTACCGGCGGTGCCCCGGGTGGCCGCCACCGTACTGCTGCTCCGTCCGGCCGGCCCCGGCTTCGAGGTGTACCTGATCCGTCGCGTCGCCGCGATGACCTTCGGCGGGATGTACGCCTTCCCGGGCGGCGGGGTGGACCGGTCGGATTCCGAGACCCACCTGGACTGGGCCGGTCCGACGCCGGCCGAGTGGGGCGAACGGCTCCGGCTCGCGCCGGACGCCGCGCAGGCGGTGGTCTGCGCGGCCGCCCGGGAGGTCTTCGAGGAGGCCGGGGTGCTGCTCGCCGGCGCGGACGCGGCGAGCGTTGTCGGCGACGTGAGCGGGGAGGACTGGGAGGCCGCCCGGGTCGCGCTGGAACAGCGCGAGGTCGGCTTCGCGGGCCTGCTCGCCGATCGGGGACTCACCCTCCGCTCCGACCTGCTGCTGCCGTGGAGCCGCTGGATCACGCCGGAGTTCGAGCCGCGGCGCTTCGACACGTACTTCTTCCTGGCCCTGCTGCCGGAGGGGCAGCGGCCCCGGAGCGTGTCGCGCGAGGCCGACCGGACGCTCTGGCTCCCGCCGGCGGACGCCCGGGCGAAGGCGGAGGCGGGCGAGCTGAACATGCTGCCGCCGACGCTGGTGACGCTGGGGCAGGTGGCCGCGGCCGGCGACCTGGCCGGTGTCGTGCGAGCCGCCACCACCCGTGACGCGGCGACCCCCGTGACCCCCCACCTGGACGACCTCGACAACGACACCCCCCACTTCCGCCTGCACTGACCCCCGCACGAGAAGCGCACTCGTTTACAGAAAGAGTGGCCATCCCCCGTGGAATGGCCACTCTTTCCGTGAACGAGTGCCGCCCGAGGGGCGGGTGGAGTGGGTCAGCCGAAGCGGCCGGTGATGTAGTCCTCGGTCTTCTTCTGGCTCGGGTTGCTGAAGATCTTCTGGGTGTTGTCGTACTCGATGAGGCGGCCGGGGTCGCCGGTCTTCTCGATGGAGAAGAAGGCGGTACGGTCCGAGACCCGGGCGGCCTGCTGCATGTTGTGCGTGACGATGATGATCGTGAACTTGTCCTTGAGCTGGAACATCAGGTCCTCGATGGCCAGCGTGGAGATCGGGTCGAGCGCCGAGCAGGGCTCGTCCATCAGGACCACCTGCGGCTCGACGGCGATCGTCCGGGCGATGCAGAGCCGCTGCTGCTGACCACCGGAGAGGCCGGCACCCGGCTTACCGAGCCGGTCCTTGACCTCGTCCCAGAGGTTCGCGGAGCGCAGCGCCTTCTCCGCGGCCTCGTCGAGGATCGACTTCTTCCGTACGCCGTTGAGGCGCAGCCCGGCCACCGCGTTCTCGTAGATGCTCATGGTGGGGAACGGGTTGGGTCGCTGGAAGACCATGCCGATCGTGCGGCGGACGGCTGTCACGTCGACGTCCCGGTCGTAGATGTCCTGGTCGTCGATGGTGAGGCTGCCCTCGACCCGGGCGCCGGGGAGCACCTCGTGCATCCGGTTGATCGAGCGGAGGAAGGTCGACTTGCCGCAACCGGACGGGCCGATCAGGGCGGTGACCGTCTTCGGCTCGACGGTGAGGTTGATGTTCTCGATCGCCTTGAAGGCGCCGTAGTAGGCGGTGACGTTCGAGGCTTCGATGCGCTTGGCCATGGTGGTGGTACCTCCGAAGTTCATCGGCCGAGCCGGTTACGACGGGCCAGCAGCTTCGCCGCGATCGTCAGGATCAGGACGAGGGCTACCAGGGTGAGAGCCGCGGTCCACGCCCGGGCGGGGGAGAACCGCGACGCGTCGCCGGCCTGCTGGTACACGAAGAGCGACAGCGACGACTGGTTGTTCTCGAACGGGTTGAAGTTGATCGCCGCGCCACCGCCGGCGACGAGCAGCACGGGCGCGGTCTCGCCGGCTGCGCGGGCGATGGCGAGCATGACGCCGGTCACGATGCCCGGCAGTGCGGTCGGCAGCACGACCCGCAGGATGGTCTTCCACTTCGGCACGCCCAGGGCGTACGCGCCCTCGCGCAGCGGCGCCGGGACGAGCCGGAGCATCTCCTCGGTGGAGCGGACCACCGTGGGGAGCATCAGCACGCTCAGCGCGAGCGCGGCGGCGAACCCGGAGAAGCTGGGCCGGCCGTCGTTGAACCACGGGGAGACGATCAGCACCCAGAAGGCCAGTACGAAGAGGCCGGAGACGATCGACGGGATACCGGTCATGACGTCGACGAAGAACCGGATCGCGAACGCGAACTTGCCCCGGCCGTACTCGACGATGTAGACGGCGCAGAGGATGCCGAGCGGGACGGTGATCAGGGTGGCGATGCCGACCTGCTCCAGCGTTCCGATGATCGCGTGGTACGCCCCGCCGTTCGCGTCCCGGGCCCCGATGTTGTTCATCGAGCTGAGGAAGAAGTCGGCGTCGAGGCGCTCGACGCCCTTGCTGAGCAGCGTCCAGACCACCGACGCGAGCGGCAGTACGGCGAGCACGAACGCCGAGTGAATCAGCGCGCTCCAGGTGCGGTTGCGGGCCGAACGGGGCCCCTCCACCGCCTTCGCCGCGAGGTAGAGCCCGACCAGGTAGAGCAGCGCGCCGAGGACCACGACGAGCACCCAGTTGCCGATGCCGGCGCCGAGCACGACCGCCGCGGCGACCAGCAGGGCGGCGACCGCGACGGCCGGCGCGGCGTACCGGGGGAGTCGCTTCGTCCGCAGGGTGTCCGGCTGGGCGGCCGGTCGGGAGCGGTGGCTGGTGACGGTGGTGGTCATGCGGCCGACTCCGTGAACTCCCGGCGGCGGTAGATGATGACCCGCGCGGTGATGTTGACGATCAGCGTGATCGCGAAGAGCACCAGGCCGGAGGCGATGAGCGCGCCCCGTCCGGTCTCGTTCGCCTCGCCGAACGCGTTGGCGATGTTCGCGGCGATGGTGTTGCCGCCGTTCTGGATCAGGTTGAACGAGATGCCGAAGGTGATGCCGAGGGTCATCGCGAGGGCGATGGTCTCGCCGAGCGCGCGGCCCAGGCCGAGCATGACCGCGGCGATGATGCCGGGGCGGCCGTACGGCAGCACCGCCGTGCGGATCATCTCCCAGCGGGTGGCGCCCAGGGCGAGGGCGGCCTCCTCGTTCGCCGTCGGGGTCTGTAGGAACACCTCGCGGGAGAGCGAGGTGACGATCGGCAGCACCATGATCGCGAGAACCAGCGCGCCCAGCAGGATCGAGGCGCCGAAGGGGCCGTCGCCGCCGAAGAGCGGGATCCAGTGGAAGTTCTTGTTCAGCCAGATCGAGAGATCCCGGACCGGGCCGGAGAAGTAGTCGCGGCCCCAGAGGCCGAAGACGACGCTCGGCACGGCGGCGAGCAGGTCGACCAGGAAGCCGAGCGCGGTGCCGAGCCGGCGGGGCGCGTAGTGGGAGAGGTAGAGCGCGATGCCCAGTGCCACCGGCACCGCCAGGATCAGGGCGAGTGCGGCGCTGAGCACGGTACCGAACGCGAGCGTGCCGATGCCGAACTTGGGCTGCGCTTCGTTGGGCGACCAGCCCTCGTAGGTCCAGAAGTTCGCGGTGTCGGCGCGCAGCGCCGGCACCGCCTTGGCGACCAGGAAGACCGCGATGGCCGCGATGATGACCAGGACGGCGGTACCGGCGGCCAGGGTGAGGCCGCGGAAGGCCCGCTCGGCGCCGAACGCCCGGGCCCGGGGCAGCGCGCCGCCGCCACCCAGCCCGGTCCCGCCCGGGGTACGGGTGCTGACTGGTGCCTCGGCCAGACGCGCCGAGGCACCGGCGGGCCACTCGTGACTCTCGGTCACGCGCGTCCCGCCGGTGCCGGCGTCGGCCGAGCGGTCGGGGGTTTCACCCATCTGCTCGCTCGATTCGATTGCGGAGGTGGTGGGTCAGGTCAGGAGATGTTCTTGACCGCGGCCTCGACCTTGGTGCGGACGGTCTCCGGCAGCGGCGCGTAGCCCAGCTCGGTCAGGGAGTTCTGGCCCTCGGTGCTGGCCGCGTAGCCGAGCAGGCCCTTGACCAGCGGGAGCTTGTCGGCGGCGAGGCCCTTGCCGCAGACGATCTCGTAGGTCGCCAGGACGATCGGGTAGGCCCCGGCCTCCTTGGTGTTGTAGTCGATCGACAGCTTCAGGTCGTCGCCCTGACCCTCGATGGTGGCCCCGGCGATGGTCTTGCCGGCGTTCTCGGCGGTCAGCTCGGCGAACTCGCCGGCGCCGTTACCGATCTTGGCCATCTTGAGGCCGGCGTTCTCGGCGAACGACCACTCCATGTAACCAATGGAGCCGTCAGCGCCCTTCACCCGGCTGGCCACACCGTCCGAACCCTTGGCGCCGGTGCCGCCCGGGGCCTTCCAGGCCTTGGCCTTGCCGAAGGTCCAGTCCGCCTCGGCGGTCTTGCCCAGGTAGTTGGTGAAGTTGTCGGTGGTGCCGGACTCGTCCGAGCGGTGCACCGTCTGGATGGTGGTCGACGGCAGGGTGGCGCTCGGGTTGTCGGCCTTGATGGCCGGGTCGTCCCACTTGGTCACCTTGCCGGCGAAGATCTTCGCCAGAGTGGCCGGCTTGAGCTGGAGGTTGTCCACGCCGCTCACGTTGTAGGCGACGGCCACCGGGCCGATGACCATCGGCAGGTGGATGGCCGTGCCGCCGGCGCACTTGGCGTCGGCCTGCGGCTGCTCCTCCGGCTTGAGCGCGGAGTCGGAGCCGGCGAAGTCGGCGGTGCCGGCGATGAAGGCCTGGATGCCCGCGCCGGAGCCGGTGGGCTCGTAGTTGATGGTGCTGCCCTGGCACTTCTGCTGGTACGCCTTGATCCATTCGGCCATGGCGTTCTTCTGGGCCGACGAACCCTGGGCGTTGACCGTGCCGGTGGCGCAGTCGACCGCGGCGGCCGAGCCGGAGGCGCTGGCGCCGGTCGCAGGCTCGTTGTTGTCCGAGCCGCATGCACTGAGAGCGAGCGCCGCAGTAACAGCGAGGCAGGCGATCGTGCCATACCGCTGGAGCTTCACCTGAGGGGTTTCCCTTCACGTCTGACTTGGCGCCCCGGTAGTCGCCCGGGGGAACCGGCAGTGACCGGCCGATTCCACAAGCTAGGAGCGCCAGGTGACCGGCTTGCCGGTCGCAAGTGAACGAAGGGTGAACAGGTTCGGCAGACGAGGTGACCGCTCGCCGAGGGCGGGTTGTCCGTTAAGTGAACTCGCGGGCGCAAGTCGGATCTATGACCATTTTTCCGGTTGTCCGGGACCTGGTCGAGCCGCCGTCATCCAACCCCGCGGCCGGTCCGGGGCGTCGGCGCGGCGTACCGACGGACCCGACGACGCGTCCGCGCCGCCGACCTGTCCGCGTCGACGGCTCGCCCCCGCGGCGAGGCTCGGCGACCTGGGCGCCACCGAGCCGGTTCCGGTCAGCCCAGGTGGTAGTTGACGTGCGCCGACCAGCGCAGGAACCCGAGCCGCTCGTAGAGGGCGACCGCCGGGCCGTTCGACTCGTCGACGTAGAGCATCACCCGGTCCAGCCCGCGCCGGTCGCGCAGGTACGCGAGACCGGCCGCGGTCAGCGCTCGGCCCAGCCCGCCGCGGTGCGCCGCCGGGTCCACCCCCAGCACGTACACCTCGCCGATGCGGGCCGATCCGGGGCGCTCGTGCACCTTGGTCCAGTGGAACCCGAGCAGCTGGCCGGTCGACTCCTCCACGGCGAGCAGGAAGCCGGCCGGGTCGAACCAGGGTTCCGCCAGCCGTACCCGCAGGTCGTCGGTGGTCCACCGGCCCTGCTCGGGGTGCTCGGCGAAGGCTCGGGCGTTGAGCGCCAGCCAGGCGTCGTCGTCGACCCCGGGATGAAAGGCGCGCAGCGTGACCCCGTCGGGCAGGCGCGGTTCGGCAACCGGGGCGGTGAGCGAGCGGCGCAGCTGCCAGAGCACCCGGGCCCGGGTGAACCCGAGGTCGACCGCGAGCGCGGCGGCGGAGGGGTGGTCGCCGTGCGCCCAGGCGCGCAGCGGGCCGGCGGCCGCGGCCACCGCGCCCCGGGCCAGCGCCCGGCCGGTGCCGCGCCGCCGGCGGGTGGGGTGCGTCACCAGCTCGACCCCGACACCGGCGGCCGGGTCGGTGGTGTCCAGGTGGGCGTACCCGCTCAGCGTGCCGTCGCCGGTCCGGGCGACCAGGTGCACCGCGGGCGCCTCGGGGTCGCGCAGGCGCAGCAGGGTGTGCTCGTCGAAGGGGGCGGCTCCGTCGGTGTCGCCGGCGGCCCGGGCCAGGGCCAGCACGTCGGCGATCTCCGTGGGGGAGAGCCGGTCGGCGCGGGTCACCTGGTCGACGGAGGGCTCGGCGCTGCTCATCCGTTCACCGTAGCCCGGTCCGTTCCGGCGATCGCCGGCCCCCGGTGCGATCGACTCACGTCCGGTCGGTGGGCAGGGCCTCCAGGTCGAACCGCGCGGTCAGTTCCGGAAGGAGCTGCCAGAGGGCCTCCACGGTGCCCTGCCGATTACCGCCGGCGTCGTGCATCAGCACCACCGAACCAGGTTCGACCTGGGAGGAGACGATCGCGGAGATCTTCGCGGCCCCCGGTGCCTCCCAGTCCGACGGGTCCACGGTCCAGTGCAGCGGCGTCATTCCCAGCGCGTTCGCCACGGAGACGACCGGGTAGGTCCAGGCGCCGCCGGGCTGGCGGTACCAGACGATCGGCGCGTCGGGGGCGGCGGCTCGGATGGCCTGGTTGGTGCGGAGCAGGTCGGCCCGGATCTCGTCCGGGGACCGCTTGCCGAGCGTGATGTCGTGGTTCCAGGAGTGGTTGCAGAGGGTGTGTCCGTCGGCCACGATCGCCCGGACCAGGTCGGGGTGGCTCTCGGCCATCTCACCCACCAGGCAGAACGTGGCCCGGACGCCGAACTCCCGCAGTGCGGAGAGGACCTGCGGGGTGTACTGCGGATCCGGGCCGTCGTCGAAGGTCAGGGCGACCCGGTCGTCGCCGGTGGTGGCGTGCGCGCCGAAGAGGCTGTCTCCGGTGGCGTCGCGCGATGAGCCGTCCTGTCCCGCCTCGGTCGGCTTGGACGGTTCGGTGTGATCGCCGTCCTGCTCGGCCTGCTCGCTGACGGTGGGCTCGGCCGGGGGCTGGTCGGCGTAGTGGCCGCCGTTCGGGTCGCTGGTGACCCCGGTGGCGTTGTGCTGCGGCCGTTCCGGGATGAGGCTCCGGCCCAACGCGTACGCCGAACCGAGCAGCGCGGCCACCACCAGGACGGCTATCGCGGCTGCGCGTCCGGTCGAGCCGGGCCGCAACAGCGCTCGTACCCGGCCGCTCAGCCGGCTGCCGCCCCCCGTGGTCATCGCGCGTACCGCCGTCCCTTTTCGCCAATAAACCCGACAGTCAGAATAGAACCGACGAGCTGCGCAAAAAGGGCATATCGGAAAAGCCCGAAAGGAACCCGGATCAGGCCGGTAGTGGTGCGGGCTCCGTCTCGGGCAGTGGGCGGGACGGCGGCACCACGAACTTGTAGCCCACCTGGCGCACCGTGCCGATCATCGACTCGTACTCCGAGCCGAGCTTGGCCCGCAGCCGCCGGACGTGCACGTCCACCGTGCGGGTGCCGCCGAAGTAGTCGTATCCCCAGACCTCACGCAGGAGCTGGTCGCGGGTGAACACCCGGCCCGGGTGCTGGGCGAGGAACTTCAGCAGCTCGAACTCCTTGTACGTGAGGTCGAGCGGACGCCCCTTGAGCTTCGCGGCGTAGGTGTCCGGGTCGATCGTCAGCTCCCCCGCCCGGATCGAGCCACCCGTGCCGGCGATCGCGTTGTTGTGCCGCCCCACGGCGAGCCGCAACCGAGCCTCCACCTCGGCCGGGCCGGCCGACGCGAGGATGACGTCGTCGACCCCCCAGTCGGCGTTCAGCGCGATCAGCCCGGCCTCGGTGACCACCGCGACCAGGGGTACGCCGAGGCCGGTGGCTTGCAGCATCCGGCAGGTCGCCCGGGCCTCGGTCAGCTCGGAGCGGGCGTCCACCAGGAGCGCGTCCGGGCTCGGACCGGCGACCAGCGTGCGTACGTCGCGCGGCGCGGTGCGTACCGAGTGCGGCAAGAGGTCGAGTGCCGGCAACACGGCGGACGGCTCACCTGCGCGTGCGCCCACCAGCAGCAGGATCTCCACGATCACCTCCGTCCCGGCGGCCTCGTGGCCGCGCGCGACCAGCGACACTCCGGTCGAGGGGTGTGCTGAGAACTAGCGTGGGTCCCGGCGTCTCTGACGGGCGGGGTAACGGCACGAGCCTAACCGATCGGTCTTCCCGCACCCGCTGGACCGTTTCCCGTTTGTTCGTTTTGCCCGCGTTGGGGGCTCAGGTTTTAACGTTGCCGAAACCGTGACCGCCGTACTCCCGGGCGGGGCCTCCGCTCCGCGCGGCCGGTCTGGCACGATCGGGACGTGTTTCCCTCCACCTCGCCCGAGACCGGCCGTGACTCGTGGTCCGACGGGCCCCGGCCCGGGCCGCCCTACGGCCCGCCGCCGGAGCCGCGCAACGCGCCCGACGTCGACGGCGGTGAGCGCCGCGAGCGCCGTGGCCCCCGCCGGATCCGGCGCGGCGGTGAGCCGGCCCGGAGACCGGACGACGCGACGGTCGAGCCGGACGAGGAGGAGATGCCGCCGGTCGAGGTCCGGCGGCCGCTCTCACTCGCCACCGCCGGCTTCTCCCTGCTGCTCGGGATCGGCCTGGTGCTCGGAGCGCAGACCTCCGGGCCGGGGCACCGGCTACCCTTCGCGATCATCATTCTCGGCGTCCAGCTGCTCTTCGTGCTGGCCTGGACGATGGCCATGCGGCCGCCCGCGCTGCTGCTGGTCGCGCTGGTCAGCGTCGGGGTGGCGGTGGCGGCCGACGCCGCGGCGGTGCAGTCCGGGGTCGCCGGGCTGGCGCCGCTCGGCTACGTCGCGGCCGGCGGCTTCATCCTCGGCGTGCTCGGCCAGCTGGTGCGCCGGGTCGACCGGGTGCGGGTCACCGACTCGCTCGGCAGCACCCTGCTGATCGTGGTCGGCGTGGTCGCCTTCGGCACCCTGATCGTGCTGAGCCGGGTCCCGGCGGGCACCCAGGCCATCACCGTCTGCCTGACCGCCAGCGGCGTCGCGCTCACCGTCGCCCGGGCCGTCGACGCGGTGGCGCCCTGGCCCCGGCTCGCCCCACAGGTGCCTCGGGGCGCGGCCGGCGTGGTCGGCGGCGCGATGGTCGGCACGCTGGTCAGCGCGGTGCTCGGCAGCTACCTCGTCACCCCCTTCACGCCGACCAAGGCCGCGATCATCGGCCTGGTCGCGGCCGTCGCCGCAGTGCTGGCCGACCTCGCCGTGGGTTACGCGGAGGCGGGCCGGCTGATGGCCGGTGAGGCGCCGACGATGTGGATCGCCCGGCACATGCAGGGTCCGCTGGGCGGCTTCGCGTTGGCCGCCCCGGCCGCGTACGCGATGTGCATGCTCTTCCTCTGAACGTACGGTTGAGTTCGATGCCGCCCGGGTACCAAGCGGGCGCCGCGGCGCGGCACAGGTAGCGACCAGTCGTCGCGACAGCGCGGGCGTGACAGGACGAGCCGCGCAGCGGCGTACCGACAGGAGGCGGCGTGGCCCAGGCCCAACCGGCGTACGTGGAACGTCCCCGGCGACGGGGCCGCCGGGCGCTCGTCGTGCTCGTCGTCCTGCTCCTGCTGCTGGTCGGGATCCTGGTGGTCGCCGACCGGGTGGCCGTCGGGGTGGCCGAGCGCGCCATCACCGATCAGGTCCGCCAGGAGGTGGCCAAGCAGGGCGCCCAGTCCGCGCCGCCGGAAGTCGAGGTCGGCGGCTTCCCGTTCCTCACCCAGGTGTTGAACGGCCGGTACGAGCGCATCTCGATCGTGCTGCGCGAGGTCCGTGGCTCGGTGCAGGGCGACGCGATCAGCCTGCCGAAGCTCGACGTGGACGCCCGTCAGGTCAGCGCCTCGCTGGACACCATCCGCTCCGGGCAGGGCGAGGTTGTCGCCGAGACGGTGCAGGGCACCGCCACCGTCAGCTACGACAGTCTGGCCGCCCTGCTCGACCGGCCCGGGCTCAAGCTCAGCGAACAGGGCGGGAAGCTGGCCGTGACCGCGCCGGTGGACGTCCTCGGCCAGCGGCTCACCGTCACCGGCACCGCCGACGTGGAGATCAGCGAGCAGGGCAAGGTCAGCCTCCGCTTCAACGACCTGAACGCCGAGGGGCTGCCGAACGTCGCGTTGGCGCGTACGTTGCTGAACAACTACGCGCGGAGCATCTCGATCGACGTGCCCCTGCCCGAGCTGCCCTTCCAGCTTGCCGTTCGCGAGGTCCGGCCGACGCCGGACGGGCTGGCGGTCACCGCCGACGCGACCAATGTGCCCATCAACTCCGCGGGCTGACCGGGCCGGCGGAGGAGGCGGGATGGCACGCCGGTGGCTGGCTGGTCCCGGATGCTGGTCGGCACCCTGACGTCCGGATAGATGGCTGATAGGGTCGCTGTCCATGGGGACCCTCCTCACCAAACGGCGCGCGGTCGACCTGTGCCGCGTGGCCACCTGCCTGTGTCGTCCCGTCATCTGACGGCGGGGCTGTCCTCGGCCGCCTGACGCGGCCATCGGCACGCAGGGTCCGCGTACCCTCCGGTGCTTCCACCCCATCCGCCCGGCAGCGGCGCCGTCGCACGAACCCGTGATCCGTCCTAACCGTGGGTCCCGCGCGTGGTGCGACATCGACAATCCTCGCTCTTCGCGCTGACTCACCACCCATCCTCGCCAGGGAGTGATCTGATGAGTCGCGACACCGCACTCGTGTCGGCCGACTGGGCCGAGAAGAACCTCGACACCCCGGGAATCGTCTTCGTCGAGGTCGACGAGGACACCTCCGCCTACGACACCGGCCACCTCGCCGGGGCGATCAAGCTGGACTGGAAGACCGACCTGCAGGATCCGGTACGCCGGGACTTCGTCAACAAGAACCAATTCGAAGCGCTGCTCTCCGAGCGCGGGATCGGTAACGACGACATCGTCGTGCTGTACGGCGGCAACAACAACTGGTTTGCCGCGTACGCCTACTGGTACTTCAAGCTCTACGGTCACCGCGAGGTCAAGCTGCTCGACGGTGGTCGCAAGAAGTGGGAGCTGGACGCCCGCCCGCTGGTCAAGGACGCGGCGGCCCGCCCAGCGACGCAGTACGTCGCGCAGGAGCCGGACACCTCGATCCGCGCCTTCCGCGACGAGGTGGTCGCCGCCATCGGCACCAAGAACCTGGTCGACGTGCGGTCTCCCGACGAGTACGCCGGTCGGCTGCTCGCCCCCGCCCACCTGCCGCAGGAGCAGGCGCAGCGGGCCGGGCACATCCCGACCGCGCTCAGCGTGCCGTGGTCGAAGGCGGCCAACGAGGACGGCACCTTCAAGTCGGACGACGAACTGCGCAAGATCTACGCCGACGCGGGGCTGGACGACGGCAAGGAGACCATCGCGTACTGCCGGATCGGCGAGCGCTCCTCGCACACCTGGTTCGTGCTGCAGGAGCTGCTCGGGCACCGCAACGTGAAGAACTACGACGGCTCCTGGACCGAGTACGGGTCGCTGGTCGGCGTGCCGGTCGCGCTCGGCGACGAGCCGGGGGAGGTGTGAGACGTGACTGCTCCTGTTGCTTCCACCGCCGCGGGCTGCGCCGCACCCGACCAGGCCGCGCCACTGCCGGCCGGCCTCAACCTGGAGAAGGAGACCGTGATCAGCGGCGTCGTCCACGCCGCCGAGGGTGAGGTCGTGCCCGGCGCGTACGTCCGGCTGCTCGACTCGACCGGCGAGTTCACCGCAGAGGTGGTGACCTCGGTGGCCGGCCAGTTCCGTTTCTTCGCGGCGCCGGGCACCTGGACCCTGCGTGCGCTCTCCCGGCACGGCAACGGTGACACCACCGTGACCGTCGGCCAGGGCATCACCGAGGTGTCCGTCACCGTCGCCTCCTGATTCGCGCTCTGATCGTCCGGGGCCGGTCACCCACGCGGGTGGCCGGCCCCGGCCGTACCCGGGCCACGACCGACGGCCGGGCGGTCCCACCATCGACGCGGGTCCGGATCGTCGGGCACCGCGTGACACGATGGCTCGGTGAGCGGTGCTGTCCAGACGGGGTACGCCCCGCCGACCGGTCCTGACGCGCCGGCCCCCAACCGTCGCCGCTGGCTGCTGGCGGCGACCGTCGCGTGGGCGCTGCTGCTGGCCTTGCTCGCCTGGACGTCGGTGCACGACGACCCGCCGACGGTGCGCGAACAGCGCACCCTCTCCGAGGCGGGCGCACTGGTCGACCGGGCCGTGGGCGAGCTGGTCGCGGCCGCCGGCACCAACGTGCTCGAGCTGACGCCGCCGCAGGTCGAGCGGGGCTGCCGGGTCACCCCGTTGGCCGAGGGCGCGACCCTGACCCGAAGCGTGGCGGTGGCCCTGACCGGGGGGGACGAGCGGCAGCTGCTGGAGGGGATCGCCGACCGCTTGCCGGCCGGCTGGCGGGCCGGGGTGCGGATGACGCCGGACGGGCTCCGGCTGCGCGCCGATGCCGGCGAGTTCGTCGCCGTCGCGGGGCGGCCCGCCGGCGAGCGGCGGTTCCAGCTGACCGTCGACACCGGCTGCCGGTTGATCGGTACCGGATACCCGTCCGCGGGGGGCGACGCCGGCGAGGCGAGCACCACGACGCCCGGGGCCGAGGTGGCCGCGCTCGCCGACGCGCAGCGCGCCCTCGGTGGTTCCGTCGAGGCGGCCCCCGAGCTGGTGACCGCACCCTGCCCCGGCGGTGGCCTCGCCCGTACCGCCCGCTCCGGCACCGACCCCGGCCCGGCGGACCCGGCCACGGCACTCGCCCCGCTCGCCACGGGCGGCCCGCTGCTCGAAACCGTGGCGGCGTACGCCTACCGCACGGGCCGGACCGTCGTCCTGGCCGACACCGCGGGCGACGACCCGCACCTGGCCGCCACCACCGGCTGCCCCTGACCATCCCGCCGGCTGCCGGCTGACGCTCAGGTGACGGGTGGGTCGCCCGGCGGACGAGGTCAGCGACGGCGGCCGCCCATCGGGGTGCGACTACGACCGAGGGCGTCGACCGTGCCCCAGCGCCCCGGGATGTCGAGCAACTCGATGCGGCCCATGCCCTCCGGAACGGCCGGGTCGATCACGAGATGCTCGCCCTGCGGTTCGAGGCCGAGCATGACCCGCAGCAGCAACAGCGGCGTACCGGTCGACCAGGCCTGCGGGCTGGACGCGGTCGGGTACCGCACCGGGTAGTCGGTGAGGCTGCGCTCGTACCCGGCGAACGCTTCGGGCAGCCGGCCGTTGAAGTAGCGGGAGGCGGCGAGCATCGCGTCGCAGATCCGCCCGGCCGCCTCCCGGTAGCCGTACCGGTGCAGCCCCCAAGCGATGATCGAGTTGTCGAACGGCCAGACCGTGCCGACGTGGTAGCCGATGGGGTTGTAACGCCCCTGGTCGTCGGCGAGGGTACGCACGCCCCAGCCGGAGAAGAGCCGTGGCCCGAGCAGGTGGTCGGCGATCCGCCCGGCTCGCGTCTCGTCCACGATGCCGCTCCAGAGCAGGTGGCCGATGTTGGAGGAGAGGGCGTCCACCTGCCGGCCGTCGCTGTCGAGCGCGAGCGCGTAGTACTCCTTCTCCGGGATCCAGAAGTCACGGTTGAACCGCTCCTTGAGCCGCGCCGCCTCGCGCTCGAGCCGATCGGCGTACTCCGGGTCGTTCCAGAACTTGCGGGCGAGCCGGGCTCCCCGCACCTTCGCGTCGTAGGCGTAGCCCTGCAGCTCACAGGTGGCCCGGGGGAAGCCGGGCAGCCGCCCGTCCGAGTAGGAGATCGAGTCCGGGGAGTCCTTCCAGCACTGGTTCTGCAAACCGGTCTGCGGGTTGCGGGTCTGGTACCAGATGTAGCCGGTACCGAGCAGGTCACCATAGGTGTCGACCCAGTCCAACGCCGCCCGGGCGGCCGATTCCAGCAGCAGCACGAGTTGGCTGTCGCCGGTCCACCGTTCGTACTCGTCGAGCAGGATGACGAAGAGCGGGGTGGCGTCGGCGGAACCGTAGTACGGGGAGTGGGGCTGTTCCTCGAAGCCGGCCGTCTCGCCGTACCGGAGCTCGTGCAGGATCTTCCCCGGCTCCTCGTCCCGGAAATCGTCCACCCGGTGCCCCTGTAGACCGCCCAGGATCTGGAGGGTTGGCGGGATCAGCTCCGGCAGGAACGGCAGCACCTGGAGCGAGGTGAACATGCTGTCCCGGCCGAAGAGGGTCATGAACCAGGGCAGCCCGGCGGCGAGCAGGCGGACGCCGAGAGCGATCGACTCGTAGCGCAGGGCGGCGAGGTCGTTGAGGCTCTGCCGGTACGCGGTGGCGAGCGGCTCGCAGTCGCAGCCGAGCTTCGGTGCCCGTTCGATCAGCTCGCTCTGCTCGGCCTCGATGGCGGCCATGTCCCGGCTGCCGCCGTACCGCAGGGTGGCGCGGATGTCCTCACCGCGTGCGCCGTACACGATGGTCGCCACGTGCAGCCGCGTGGTCCACTCGCCGTGCCGGTCGACGCGGACGTGGAACGTCATGCCGGCCACGTCGATGTCGGCCGGTTCGCTGGTGGTGATCACTGTTTCCCGGTGGAACGCCTCGCGACGGTAGATCAGGCGGAGTTCGTCGCCGCTCACCGTCGCCGTCGCCCGGCCCTTCTTCTGCCGGGGACTCTTGACCTCGAAGAGGTCGGCGAAGTCGGCGCCGACGTCGAGCCGCAGCCTGAACTCGACCTGCTCTCCCGAATGGTTGAGCACGGTCAGCTCCTCGATGAAGCTGCCGCCGATGGCACGGCTGCGGATCACCGAGACCTTGGCGTCCAGGTAGTGGGTCGGCTCGCCAGGGGCCAGGAAGAACCGGGTGCGGTAGGACCGCGAGTCGTCGATCGAGAGCGGGTGCAGGCGTTCCCCGTTGAGGGTGAGCAGCCAGGTGGAGAGGAAGCGGGTGTCGAACGAGAAGAGGCCGGTGGGGAAGTCGAAGGAGGGCTCGACGTCACCGCGCTGGTCACTCACCAGGAAAGTGTTGCCGTCCAGGATGCTGACCAGGTCGATCACGTCGGCCGTCCCGCCTGCTGCCGGGCCACCTCGCGGGGGTCACGGGTGCCCGGGGGATCGGGGAAGAACCTGCGGAAGACGAGGAAGAGCACGACGTTTCCGCTGAACGTGCTCTCGTTGCGCAACACCGCGGCGATGCCCTGTGCCTGCCCGCGCACCATCCGCTCGAAGAGAGCCACGCTGCTGTACCAGATGGCGTCGGCCGGGCCGCGCTGGTGGCTCACCCTCACCGCACCGGGCCGCATCATGACCAGCCAGTGTTCGGTCATGCCCCCGGCCACGGAGAGATCGATCTGGAGGGTGCCGCTCACCAGCCCACGCAGGATCTCGGGAGCGCGCGCCGGCAGCGATTCGAAGAACCGATCGATGGCCTCGCTCACAACAGAAGCGTAGGCAGCAACCCGGCATTTCGGGCGGGTATCCGATCTGGTCACCGAGCCGGTGACGGCGGCTGATCTTTCAGGGCGCGGTCAGTAGACGAGCGCCTGCGCGCCCTCCGCCATCGCCTCCTCGACGAAGACCGCCGCGCCGGCGATCCGCACCCCCGGCAGCACGTCGTCGGGGCCGATCTCCCGCCGGGCGGCACACTGGGTGCAGGCGGTCACCGTGCCGGTGGTGAGCACCACGTGCAGCAGTTCGGCCAGCGGGGCCGAGTGCGGCAGGTCGAACTCCTCGGCGCGGCCGGGCAGCGCGAACCAGGTCGATTCGCCGGTCAGCCAGAGCGACACCTCCACCCCGGACGCGGCAGCCGCGGCGGCGACCGTGAACGCCTGGGCGCACCGCTCCGGCGCGTCCGCACCCGCGGTGGCCTTGACGACGAGAGTACGGGCCATGGGGCCCAGCATAGGATGGCCGCGATGGTTACCGAGATCGGGTTCGTCAGCCTGCTGGTCGCCGGCCTGGGCGCGCTCGCCGGTGGCCTGATCTATCTGGCCGTACGCATTTCGAGAGGTAACTGGTGAGCGCGAGGAGTGAGCCGGGTTTGCGAGCCCCGCAGTCGCGAGCGAAGGAGATCCGGTGAGCGCGAACCCGTCGGACGACAACCCGCTGGCGCCGCCCCCGTGGCTGAACGCGCCGCCGGTCGACCCGTACCCGTACGAGGAGAGCCACGACCTGCGGGTCGGTCCGAAGCTGCACCCGACGCTGGACGGTCTGCTGCCGTACATCGGGGTGTGGCGCGGCCGCGGGCGGGGCGGCTACCCCACCATCGAGGACTTCGACTTCGCGCAGGAGATCCGGATCAGCCACGACGGGCGTCCGTTCCTGTTCTACGAGTCGCGTGCGTGGATCCTCGACGAGCAGAGCCGCCCGGTGCGCCCGGCCGGCCGCGAGGTGGGTTGGTGGCGCCCGGTGCTCGACGGTGAGCGGGCCACCGACGAGCTCGAGGTGCTGATGACGACCCCGACCGGAGTGATGGAGCTGTACCTCGGGCGACGTAACGGAACCCAGGTCGAGCTGGTCACCGACGCGGTGGTGCGGACGTCGACCGCCAAGGAGGTCACCGCCGGTCACCGTCTCTTCGGCATCGTCGAGGGCGCCCTGCTCTACGCGCAGGAGATGGCGGCCGTAGGCCAGGCGCTCAACCCGCACCTCTCCGCCCGTCTCGTCCGGGTCGCCGGCTGACCACCCGCGTCTGTCGATCATGAGGTTGACGGGGCCGCCGGGAGCGGAGACGCCCGTCAACCTCATGATCACGTCTGGTCGACGGGGAACCCCAGAAGTGCCTGCAGGGCGCGGGTGCTCGGGGACGGGGGGCGGGGTTCGCCGTCCAGTGCGGTCACCTCGACGAGGCCGCGTACCGACGAGGTGAACCAGACACCGTCGGCGGCGTGCAGCTCGGCCGGGGTGACCAGCCGTTCGTCGGCGGTGAGATCCAGGTCGCCCGCGTGCGCCAGCAGCCAGGCCGCGGTGGTGCCGGGCAGGATGCCGGTGCTGGCGGCCGGCACCGTGCAGAGGGTACGGCCGACCAGCCACACCAGGTTCGCGGTCGGCCCCTCCAGGGCGTACCCGTCGGAGGAGATCCAGAGCACGTCCTGCACACCGGCCCGGCGCGCCCAGCGCCGGGCGGCCGTGCTCGCCGCGAACGACGTCGACTTGATCCCTGCGGGCAGCCAGTCCAGCGCGGAACGCGATGCCGCAGGCACGCCGAGCGGCAGGCCGGCCACCGTGATTCCGGTCACCCGGGCGCGGCGCGCCGCCGCCGGGACCTCGCCGAGCGTGGCGAACACGGTCGGCGGTCCGCCGCTCTCCGGACCTCGGGTGCAGACCAGCCGCAGCGCGCCCTCGACCCTGGCCGGCCAGCCCGCCCGGACCGCGTCGAGCAGCCCGACCAGGACGGCCCGAGGTGGCAGCGCCAACTCGACGGCCGAGGCGGCCCGGGACATCCGGTTCAGGTGTTCGTCCCGCAACCACGGCGCCCCGTCGCGGAGGTGCATCGTCTCGAAGAGCCCGTCGCCGTGCAGCACGCCCAGGTCGTCCGCGCGCAGTACCGGATCATCGACGGAGGTGGCGTTGCGCCCCAGCACCGCGATCCTCGACGCCACCATGACCGCCGAGCGTAGCGGCGGAACAGGTGAGCCGGGATCGGCCTGACGGCGAACTATGATCGGACGGTGTCCGAATCCTCCCTCGCGGAAATGCTCCGCTCCCGCGGCCTGCGGCTGACGGCGCAGCGGCAGCTCGTCCTGCAGGCGGTGCTGGACCTCGGGCACGCCACGCCGGAGCAGGTGCACACCGCGGTCCGCGGGGTGGCCGCGGGCGTGAACATCACCACCATCTACCGCACGCTGGAGCTGTTGGAACGGCTCGGCCTGGTGACACACACGCACCTTTCGCACGGCTCGCCGACCTACCACACGGCCGGTGAACACCAGCACGTCCACCTCGTCTGCCGCAACTGCGGCGAGATCGACGAGTTCGACCCCGAGTTGATCCGGCCGCTCGCCGACCAACTCGCCAGGCAACGTGGTTTTCGGGTGGACATCGGGCACGTGTCACTGTTCGGCGTCTGCGGCAGCTGTGAGAACGGGGACCAGGAATGATCGACATCGCGGGCGCGGTGGCCGTCGAGAGCATCGACGAGGCCAGCCGCGACCAGCCCGAGCCGGCGCACGCTGCGGCCGGGGTGCGCGGGGTCGCCGCGCACTATGGCGATCCGATGCGGGAGCAACGGGCGCTGGCCACCTCCGTCGGCCTGGTGGACCGGTCGCATCGCGGGGTGATCGCGGTGCCCGGCGAGGAGCGGGCGAGCTGGCTGCACACGCTGACCTCGCAGCACCTCGCCGACCTCGCCGCGGGCGAGGGGACGGAACTGCTGGTGCTCTCCCCGCACGGGCACATCGAGCAGCACGCACTGGTCGCCGAGGACGGCGTGACCACCTGGCTGGACACCGAGCCGGGCGCCACCACCGGACTGCTGTCGTACCTGGAGCGGATGCGCTTCTTCAGCAAGGTCGAGCCGCGTGACGCGACAGCGGATCACGCGCTGCTCTCCCTGGTCGGGCCGGAGGCGCCCGGGGCGCTCGAGACGCTCGGCGTGACCGGGCTGGCGGCACCCGACGCGGTCGCGGTGCCGGGTCCGAAGTTCCGTCGCGGCGAGGTGCCTCCCCGGCCCACCGCGCGGTACGCGGTGCAGCCGCTGCCCGCCGGTGGCTGGGCCCGCCGGGTGCCGCTCGGGGTGGACCTGCTCGTACCTCGGGAGACGATGGACCAGGTGGTCGCGGAGCTGCGCGGAGCGGGAGTGCCGGTCGCCGGGCTGTGGGCGTACGAGGCGATCCGGGTGGCCGCCCGTCGACCCCGGGTCGGGGTGGACACCGACCACCGGACGATTCCCGCCGAGGTGAACCTGATCGGCCCGGCGGTGCACCTCGACAAGGGCTGCTACCGGGGTCAGGAGACGGTGGCCCGGGTACACAACCTGGGCCGGCCGCCGCGTCGCCTCGTCCTGCTGCATCTGGACGGGGTGAGCACCGACCAGCCGCCGGCCGCCGGCACGCCGGTGACTCTCGACGACCGTACGGTCGGCTTCGTCGGCACCGCCGTGCACCATTACGAGCTGGGTCAGATCGCCCTCGCGGTGGTCAAGCGCAACGTTCCCGAGGACGCCCGCCTCATGATCGGAAACATCGCGACCGCCATCGACCCGGACTGACCTCGGCGTCTACGATCCCGGCATGACCACAGGGACGTTGATTACGGTTGCCCCGACCGGCGCGGAGTCGGCCAAGGCGGAGGTTCCGGCGCTGCCGGTGACCCTCGACGAGTTGCTGCTCACCGCGAAGGAGTGCGAGGCGCTCGGCGCCGCCGTGATCCACGTGCACATCCGGGACGGCGAGGCGAAGCCGACCCTCGACCTGGGCCGGTTGCGCGACACGGTGGCGGCGCTGCGGGAGCGCACCGACCTGATCGTGCAGCTCTCCTCCGGCGGTGCGGTGACCGACCCGGAGTCGGACCGGCTCGCGGTGCTCGACGCCGCACCCGACATGGCCTCCTGCACGATGGGCACGGTCAACTTCGGCGACGACGTCTTCCTCAACCGCTGGGAGTTCATCGTCGACCTGCACACCCGCATGCAGGAGCGCGGCATCGTGCCGGAGTACGAGATCTTCGATCTCGGCCACCTGACCGCGCTCCAGCGCCTGATCGGCAAGTACGGCCTGCCGCACGGCGGTCACGTGCACGTCGACTTCGTGATGGGTGTGCCCGGCGGCATGCCGGGCACCACCGAGACGCTGGTCGCCGCGCGGCAGATGCTGCGGGACCTCCCGGAGGGCACCACCTTCTCGGCCACCGGCATCGGTCGTAGCACCCTCCCGGTCCTGCTCGCCTCGCTGTCCACGGGTGGACACCTGCGGGTCGGCATGGAGGACACGGTCACGTACGCCAAGGGGCGGCCGGTGGAGTCCAACATGCAGCTGGTCGCCCGGGCGGTCGGCTTCGCGCAGCTCGCGCAGCGTCCGCCGCTGACCACCGTCGAGGCCCGCGAGCTGCTCGGCCTGTAAGGCCAGCCCCGTTCGGCACACCTGTCACAGATTGCCGGACGACCTGGTCACCCGGCCGTCGGAGGCCACCGTCGCGTCGGTACCGTCCACAGCGTGGCAAAGACGTACGAGGGCGGTGCGCCGCTCGCCGAGGTGATCCGGTCGGAGTTCGTTGAGGGGGTGCACCGCGGGTCGGTCGTGGTGCTCGACCCGTCGGGGGCGACGGTCGCCGCCGCCGGGGACGTAACCTCGGCGATCTTCCCCCGGTCCTCCAGCAAGCCCATGCAGGCGATCGGAATGCTCCGCGCCGGTCTGTCGCTGAGCGATTCCGCCGATCTGGCGCTCGTCTCGGCGAGCCATGCGGGTGAGGAGTTCCACCTGGAGCGGGTCGGCGCGTTGCTCGCGCGGGCCGGGCTGGACGAGTCGGCACTGCACTGCCCGCCCGACCTGCCGGTCGGGGAGGCAGCCCGAGAGGCGGTGCTGCGCGCCGGGGGCGGGCCGACCCGGATCCAGATGAACTGTTCCGGCAAGCACAGCGGGATGCTGCTCACCTGCCTTGCCGCAGGCTGGCCCCTGGACGGTTACTGGCGGCCGGAGCATCCGCTCCAGCAGCGGCTGCGGGAGTCGATCGAGGAGTTCACCGGCGAGGAGGTGGCGGCCGTCGGCGTCGACGGGTGCGGCGCGCCGGTGCTCGCGGTCTCGCTTACCGGACTGGCCGGGGCGTTCCTTCGCCTCGTCTCGGCTGAGGTCGGCTCGCTGCCGCGCACGGTGGCCGACGCCATGCGGGCGTACCCGGAGATCGTCGGCGGTACGCAGGCCGACGACACCCGGCTGATGCGTGGCATCCCGGGTCTGCTCGCCAAGGTCGGCGCGGAGGGCGTGATCGCCGCGGCGCTGCCCGGTGTGGGTGCGGTCGCCCTGAAGATCGACGACGGTGCCGCCCGCGCCCGGATGCCGGTGCTGGTCTCCGCGCTGCGCCGGCTCGGTGTCGACGCGCCGGTGCTCACCGAGTACGCCGAGGTGCCGCTCTTCGGCGGGGGCGTACCGGTAGGCGCGGTCCGCCCGGTCTGGTAGCGCCGGAACCCGCAAGGCCCCCCGCTCTGGCTCGGCGCGGATTCGATGGGCTCCGCGCGTTTCGGCGAGCCCGATCCCCTGGTTGGCCCAACCCCGGCCCGGCCCGGCCCAACCCCGGCCGGCGGGACCCCGGCCGGGCGACCCCGGTCCGACCTGGTGCGGCCCGGCCTTGGTCCGGCTCGGCCTGGTTCGGCTCGGCCTGGTCTGGCCCGGCGTGGTCCGGCTCGGCCTGGTCTGGCCCGGCGTGGTCCGGCTCGGCCTGGTTCGGCCCGGCGTGGTCCGGCTCGGCCTGGCCCGGGGCGGCCTTTCCTGGTGCGGCCTGGCCTGGTTCGGCTCGGTCTGGTTCGGCTCGGCCTGGTCCGGCTTGGCGCATACATAGGTCGATGAAGCGTGATACCTCAGAGGCATAAATATGCCTCTGAGGTATCACGCTCGACTGTTATCGGCCCGGCCGTTCCGTGCTGGGCCGGCCGTTCCGTGCTGGGCCGGCCGTTCCGTGCTGGGCCGGCCGTTCCGTGCTGGGCCGGCCGTTCCGTGCTGGGCCGGCCGTTCCGTGCTGGGCCG
>NZ_JBFAAL010000011.1:0-35245 GCF_040639715.1 Micromonospora sp. NPDC023737 | reverse complement strand
GCCGGCCGTTCCGTGCTGGCCCCGGCCGTTCCGTGCTGGCCCCGGCCGTTCCGTGCTGGCATGGCCGTTCCGTGCTGGCCCCGGCCGTTCCGTGCTGGCATGGCCGTTCCGTGCTGGCCCCGGCCGTTCCGTGCTGGCCTGGGCGAGCCCTGTCGCTCGCTCTGAGCCCGGGGGGCTCACTCGCCGGGGAGCGCTGGCGTCACCGGGGAGCGGCATGCCCTGGCCACGCGCCGGTCGAGGGGCGGGGGCCCGGGCGTGTGCGCGTCAGGCCAGGAAGTCGAGCAACGCCTTGTTGATTGGTTCCGGACGCTCCAGCGGGGCCAGGTGGGCGGCGTCCGGCACGTCCGGCATCCGTACGCCCTGCGGTGCCTCGGCGGCGATGCGGTCGGCGAGCCGGCGGAGGTCCGCGACGTCATCGGTGCCGGTCCCGACCAGCACGGGTACGGCCAGCTCGGCGAGCCGGTCGATCGCCGGCGGGTCCAGCTCGCCCACCTCGACGGCACTGAGCGCCTGCTCGGCCGCGAGGGCACGCTGGTCCATCTCCTCCGTGAAACGGATCAACTCGGGGTCGACGTCCTCAGGGCGGCGGGTCGGGCCCACCACCCAGAACCGCACCTCGCCGGCGGCGGTGGCCGCGAAGTCCTCCGGGTCGACGTCGCCGACCAGGTCCTCCCAGAGCTGCTCGGTCTCCTCGGACCATTCGTTGCCGGAGACGGGAGCGCCGAAGAGCGCCAGCGCGGAGACCCGGTCGGGGTGGGCGAGCGCGGTGTCCACGGCGACCCGGCCGCCGAACGAGCAGCCGACGAGCGCGGCGCGGGGCAGGCCGAGCGCGTCCAGCAGGCCCACCACGTCGTCGTGGTGGGCGAACGGCGCCGGCGGCAGCTCGGACTCGCCGTAGCCGCGCAAGTCCACGGCCAGCACCCGGTGCAGGGTGGACAGGGCGTCGATCTGCGCCCGCCACATCCGCCGATCCGCGATGCCGGCGTGCAGCAGCACCACCGGGGTGCCCTCGCCGGCGTCGTCGTACGCCAGCGTGGTGCCGTTCACTTCGATCTTGGTCATCGGAGGACCGTAGTCAGGGGCCGGTTGGGCACGCAAGTAGGTTGCCGAGATGCTGCTAACTTTGGCAAGCATTCTGCTTGCAGCAGTTAGCACTCTGCGTTACCGTCGGGTCATGGCCACCGGCAAGGACCTCCCCGACATCGGCGGGTTCATTCGCGACCTGCGGCGCAACGCGAAGATCTCGCTGCGTCAGCTCGCCGAGCAGGCGGGGGTCAGCAACCCGTACCTCAGCCAGATCGAACGCGGCCTGCGCAAGCCGAGTGCCGAGGTGCTACAGCAGCTCGCCAGCGCCCTGCGGGTCTCGACCCCGGCGATGTACCTGCGGGCCGGGCTGTTGGACGACAAGGAGGGGCACGGTGTGCTCGCCGCCATCGCCGTCGACCCCGACCTGACGATGGCCCAGAAGCAGTCCCTCAGTCAGATCTACGAAACCTTCCGCCGGGAGAACGTCCGCCTCGCCGAGGCGACCGCCGCTGCGGAGAACGCGGCCCACGAACCACCCGCCGCGGGGCAGCCGGCCACCCCGACGGAGTCGGCGGCACTGGTCAACCCCGCCGCCACCGGACCCACCACACCGGAGGGCACCCCGACCGAGGCGGTCCTCGAGTCGGTCACGGTCACCGAGGCCGGTCTGGCACCCGCCCCGCCGAGCATCAGCACCCCCGAGAAGAAGGCCGCGGAGTCGGCCGAGGAGGAGACGCCATGAGCGAGCCGAAGACCAACCGCATCCCGGCCCCGATCTACGCCGCCGCAGGTGCGGGCGAGCTGGCGCTGGAGCACCTGCGCAAGCTGCCCACCGTGGTGAGCGACCTCGGCACCCGGGTCGTCGCCGATCTCGGCGGCAAGGCCGTCGTCACCGGCTTCGAGCTGCGCGAGAAGGCCAACGAGACGCTGCGTACCGCCAGCGCCCTGCGGGAGAAGGCCGCCGCGGGCGACCTCGACCTGAACCGGCTGCGTGAGGTGGCCGACCTGGAGAAGCTGCGCGCGGCGGTCGACCCGGACAAGCTGCGTGCGGCGGCCACCCGCAACGCGGCCGCCGTCCTGGCCGGGGCGCAGGTCGCGCAGGAGCGGGCGCTCGCCGCGTACGGCGCGCTGGTCGCCCGGGGCGAGCGCGTGGTCGGCGCCGGCGTACTGGAGGCCGCCGAGACGGTCAACGCCGACATCGAGGCGACCGAGGCCGACATCGAGCCGGCGCGGGCTGTCGCCAAGCCGGCCGAGGCGAGCTCCGCCGAGTTCGCCGTCCCGGCCGAGGTGCCCAGCCCGACCGACGTGGCGAAGGTCATCGAGGCCGCTCCGGCCGCCGTCGAGACCGAGGCCAAGGGCGCTCCGGCGAGGAAGCCCCGGGCCACCAAGGCGACGAAGCCGGCCGAGACCCCGTCGGCGAAGCTGCCCCGGGCCACCAAGCGGACTCGGCCGGCAGCCGAGTAATCCACCGCACCGGCGACCCCGGAGGCGTCCTTGTCGGACGTATCCGGGGTCGCCGACATAAGCTTGCCGTCATGGCCTACGCCGCGCCGATCTTCGCCTTCGAAGTCCGCACCGTGATCGAGCTGATTCTGCTCGTCTTCGCGCTGATCATTCAAGGCGTCGCCCTGGTGCACGCCATCACCCAGCGGTCCGACGCGTTCAACGCCATCGGCACCCTGCCCAAGGGCGGCTGGATCGCGATCCTGGCGGTCTGCCTGGTGCTCACCCTGCTCGGCTTCGGTCCGATCAGCCTCTTCGGACTGATCGGCATCGCGGCCGCGCTGATCTATCTGCTGGACGTCCGGGGCGGGCTGCGTGACGTCAGCGGCGGCAGAGGGTCTTGGTGAGAGGCTTCCGCTGGCCCCCGCCACCGGATGGTGGCCCGCGCACCTGGGGCCCCGGTCCTGGTGCTCCGCGGACCGGCCGTCCCGCCCTGCCCGAACCGGACACCGAACTGGTCACCACGCCGCACGGCGTACGGCTGGAGCGGCTGATCACCGGTGCCGGTGATCCGGTCACCGTGTTCGCGCACGGGCTGGGCAACGGTATCGCCACCACCAGGCCGTTCGGCAGCGGAGTCACCGGCCGCAAGATCTTCTTCCAGTTCCGCGGGCACGGCCGTTCGGACGCGCCGCCCGGGCCGTGGAGTTACGCCGACCTGGCTCGGGACGTCCGGGCGATCGCCGATCTCAGCGGCGCCACCCGCGCCTTCGGTGCCAGCCTCGGCGCCGGCGCGCTCTGCCGGCTGCTCTCGCAGAGCCCGGAGCGCTTCGAGCGGCTGGTGTTCTTCCTGCCCGCCGTGCTCGACCGTCCGCGCGGCGAGGTGGCCCGGCAGCGGCTCACCGCTTTGCTCGACGCGGTCGAGAGCGGGGACGCCTCGGCGGTCGCGGAGGCGGTCAGCGTCGAGCTGCCGGCCGCGATCCGTAACACGCCGGCCGGGTGGGCGTACCTGCGTCAGCGGCTGGACCAGCTGCTCCGCGACGGGCTCGCTCCCGGGCTGGCCGGTCTCCCCGAGCAGGTCGCCCTGCCCGACGCCGCAGTCCTGTCGGCGGTCAGCGCGCCCGTTCTGGTGATCGCCTGCGCGGGTGACGACCTGCATCCGGTCGAGGTCGCCGAGCAGCTCGCGGCCGCGCTTCCCCAAGCCACCCTGCACGTGTACGACCGGCCGCACGTTCTCTGGACCGAACGCGCCGATCTGCGTGAGCGGATCTCCGCCTTCCTCAACGAGTAACCTGCCCTGACATGGGTGTCACACATCACGGCCGGACGCACCGGCTGGACCTCGCCGACCCGACCCTCCGCGAGTGGGAGTGCACGGTGCTGCACGCCGACCCGGAGCAGGGCATCGTGCTCGACCGTTCGGCCTTCTACCCGGGCGGAGGTGGTCAGCCGCCCGACCACGGAGTGCTGCTCTGGCAGGGCGTACAGACCCGGATCGTCGGGACCCGCAAGGGTGACGACCTCTGGCTGATTCCCTTCGAGGGTGATCCGCTGCCGCCGGTGGGCAGCACGGTCACCGGCGCGGTGGAGGACGAGCGGCGTACCCGGCTGATGCGCACCCACTCCGGCCTGCACGTGCTCTGCGGTGTGGTGTTCCGCGACTTCGGCGCGCTGGTCACCGGCGGCAACATGGAGCCGGGCGAGGCCCGGATGGACTTCAACCTGCCCGAGGTGCCGGCGGACTTCAAGGCGCGGATCGAGGAACTGGTCAACGCCGAGGTGGCCGCCGACCGGTCGGTGGCCGTCCGGGTGCTGCCCCGGGTGGAGGCGCTGGCGCTGCCGGACATCATCCGTACCCAGTCCAACCTCATTCCTCCGGACGAGCAGGAGGTGCGGATCGTGGACATCGTCGGGTTGGACGTGCAGGCCGACGGCGGCACCCACGTCGCCTCCACCGCGCACATCGGGAAGGTGCAGGTGGTCAAGGTGGAGAGCAAGGGCCGGGCGAACCGCCGCGTACGCATCCGGCTCGTCGACTGACAGGATGCTCGGGCGTTCAGTCGGCGGCGCGGCGGGCGCGCAGTGACCTGACCTTGTGGCGGTTGCCGCAGCGTTCCATCGAGCACCAGCGGCGTTGGCCGGGGCGCGAGGTGTCCACGAAGACGAGGTAGCAGTTGGGGGCGCCGCATTCGCGGATCCGCCCGGCGTGCGCGCCGGTGAGGAGGTCGATCGCGTCCCGGGCGATGGTGGCGAGGGCCTGCCCGCCCCGGGCCGGGAGGGACCATTGCCGGGATCCCCCGGCGGTCAGCTCGGGAGCGAGGGGTGCCCCTGCCGCGACCTGGTTGAGCGTGGCCAGGTCGGCGGGGGTGGCGGTGAAGTCGGCGGGGTCGTCGCTCGGTGGCCCGCCGCCGGTCCGCGCGCACACCAGGCGCCACAGCGCGTCCCGTAGTCGGCGGGCGGTGGTCAGTTCCTCGGGGTCGACCTTCAGCCGGTCGGGGTCGAGGTGGAGTCGGGACAGCGCGAGCCAGCCGGCCAGGTCGTCGGGGTGGTGCAGGGCTTCGTAGCGGCGGCCCACCGGCCCGGGTCCGCCGGTCGTGAGGAACTCCAGGCACAGCGCGCCCGGGTCGAAGCGGTAGCGGGTGCCGTTCCAGGAGACGAGGGTGAGTCCGCTTGTGTCGTCCGTCACGTAACCACTATAAAGGGTTACATGGACGGTCCGCGCTGGGCGGGTCGCCGAGCGGAGGTGCGGACGCGATGGCCCTGAACTGGAAGCTCGTCATCGACTGCGCGGACCCGATCGCGTTGGCCCGGTTCTGGGCGGCGGCGCTCGACTACGAACTGGAGGACAACAGCGTCCTCGTCGACCGGTTGGTCGAGACCGGTGCGATCGGCCCCGAGACGTACGTCGAGATCGACGGGCGCCGCGCGTTTCGTCAGCTCGCCGCGGTGCGCCACCCGGACGACCCGGTCGACCCGGCCAGCGGCACCGGCCTCGGCCGCCGGCTGCTGTTCCAGGCCGTGCCGGAGCCCAAGCGGACAAAGAACCGGCTGCACATCGACCTGCACGCCGGCCCGGCCGACCGCGAGGTGACGGTGAAGCGACTGACCGCCCTCGGCGCGAGCGTGCTGCGCGAGGTGGACGAGTACGGCAGCCGGCACACCACCATGGCCGACCCCGAGGGGAACGAGTTCGACGTGCAGTGATCCGGTGCGCCAGCAACGTCAGCGCGGCAGGTGGGCGGCGCGCACGTCGAGCAGCCAACGCTCCACCGTCGCCTCGTCGGGCCGGTCCGGCAGTGGGGTGCGGGTGCGGGCGAAGTCCTGCTCGGCCTCCGCGAGCAGCGTTCGGGCGGCGTCCAACTCGCCGGCGGCCACCCGCTCACCGAACGTCCGGAACCATTGCGGGTCCTCCAGCCGGATCTCCAGCACACCGGTGGCGTAGAGCTTGCGCCCCTGATGCAGCAGCCGGGCCAGGTGGCGGGCGTGCTTGGCGGTCCTGCGGCGCACATCGGCGGAGAACGTCCCGTCGCCGCGCGCCTCCAGCTTCCGGAACTGCTGGGACGCGTACCCGAGGTAGGCCTCGCGGACCCGGGGTGCGCTGAGGAACGCCGACCGGATGGCGACGAGCCGTTCGCCGAACCCGGTACGTGTCTCGTAGCAGTCCTCGGGCAGCCAGGCCAGCTCGGTGGCGGTCGGGTTGCCGCTCAGGGCGAGGCGGCACCACTTCCGGGCCTCGTGCAGTGTCACGTCGGGATCGGTGGTGACCACCGACTCGCGGGGCGGGTACAGGCCGTGGAAGGCGACCGTGGGCGCGGCGAAGATCCCGATCCGGTCGGTGTCCGAGCCCGGCCCGGACAGTCCGTACGCGACCGAGCCGACGATGCCGGAGAGCAGCAGGTGCATGCGGGGATCATGACGGACGGCACCCGATCGGAAAACCGGACTTTCGCTGTCAGGTATCGGTGACAGCCTCGCCGTATGACGAAACCGCTGACAGGAAAGGTCGCTCTGGTGGCCGGAGCGACCCGCGGAGCAGGCCGGCAGATCGCCGTCCAGCTCGGCGCGGCCGGGGCCACCGTCTACGCCACCGGTCGCAGCAGCCGGGCCGGCCGATCGGAGATGGACCGCCCGGAGACGATCGAGGAGACCGCCGAACTGGTAACCGCAGCCGGCGGCGAGGGCATCGCCGTGGTGGTCGACCATCTGGTCCCCGAACAGGTGCGGGACCTGGCCGCCCGGATCCACGCCGAGCAGGACCGGCTCGACGTGCTGGTCAACGACATCTGGGGCGGTGACCCACTCGTCACCTGGCACGAGCCGGTCTGGAAGCAGCCGCTGGACGCCGGTCTGCGTACGCTGCGGCTAGCCGTCGACACCCACATCATCACCAGCCACTTCGTGCTGCCGCTGTTGATCCGTCGGCCCGGCGGACTGGTGGTCGAGATCGGCGACGGGACGAAGGCGTACAACGACGAGAACTACCGGCTCTCGGTCTTCTACGACCTGGCGAAGGTCTCGGTGAACCGGCTCGCCTTCGTCTGGTCCCACGAGTTGAAGCCGCACGGTGGCACCGCGGTCGCGCTCACGCCCGGCTGGATCCGTTCGGAGTCCATGCTGGAGCACTTCGGGGTCACCGAGGAGAACTGGCGTGACGGGGCGGCCAAGGATCCGCACTTCCTCATCTCGGAGACGCCGGCGTTCGTCGGGCGCGCGGTGGCCGCCCTGGCCGCCGACGAGGACCGGGTCCGCTGGAGCGGCCGGTCGCTCTCCGCCGGCGAGCTGTCCCAGGTGTATGGCTTCACCGATGTCGACGGCAGCCGGCCGGATGCCTTCCGCTACCTCAGCGAGGTGGCCGACGCCGGCCGACCCGCCGACGTCACCGGCTACCGCTGACCGGCGACGGCCCCGGCTACCGCCGACCGTCCGCGCTCGGCGGGGCCGGGGACGGGTCCGGGTCGGCGTAGAGCCGGCTCATCCGCTCGGCGGCCCCGGCCAGCCGGGCACGCAGCCCCGGTGGGTCGAGCACCTCCACCTCGGGGCCGAGTGCGAGCAGCTGGGCGTACGCCACCTCGACGGACTCGACGGGCAGCCGCAGCACCACCCGACCCTGCCCGTCGGGGCCGTCGGCGGCGGCGACGGCCTCGTCGTACACGAAGGGAGCGTCGACGAGGTGCCGGAGCGCGCGCAGGCCGGCGGCGCTCAACCGCACTGTGACCTCGGCCCGGAGCATGCTCCGCAGGAACGCCTCGGCCTGCTCCCGCCAGTACGCGGCCAGGTCGAAGCTCTCGTCCCGGTCGAACGCTCCCGCGTCGACCTCGACATCGGTGACCCGATCGACCCGGTACGTCCGGTGGTCGTCGCCGACCCGCCCGACCAGATACCAGGTGCCGCTCTTGAGCACCAGGCCGTACGGCGCCAGCTGCCGGGCGACCTCCCGGTCGCCGCGCCGGTAGCGCAGCCGGACCGTGCGGTCCTGCCAGACGGCCCCGGCCAGCTCGGTGAGCCACGGCGGTGGCCCGGCCTCCCGGAACCAGCCCGGCACGTCCAGGTGGAATCGCTGCCCGGTGCGAGCGGGCGCGTCGCGCAGGCTCGCCGGCAGCGCGGCGAGCAGCTTCAGTTCGGCGGACGCGACCGCGTCGGCGAGCCCCATGTCGCCGGCCGGCCCGGGCAGCCCGGCGAGGAAGAGCGCCTCCGCCTCGCCCCGGGTCAGTCCGGTCAGCCGGGTCCGGTAGCCGCCGAGCAGGCGGTAGCCGCCGGCCCGGCCCCGGTCGGCGTAGATCGGCACCCCGGCGGCCGAGAGCGCCAACACGTCCCGGTAGACGGTTCGCTCGGAGACCTCCAGTTCCCTGGCCAACTCGGCCGCCGTCATCGTCTCCCGAGCTTGGAGCAGCAGCACCAGGGAGATCAATCGGGACGCGCGCACCCGTTCATCCTGCCCCGGCGGCCTCACCGCCCGCCGGGCGTGAGCAGGCCCCGGTCGTACGCGGCGGCCACCGCGGCCGCCCGGTCGTTGACGCCGAGCTTGGCGTACACGTGCAGCAGGTGGGTCTTGACCGTGGCCTCGCTGATGAACAGCAGCGCCGCGGCCTCCCGGTTTGACGAGCCGCGGGCCACCAGGGTGAGCACTTCCAGCTCGCGCTGGCTGAGCGGCTCCTCGGCCGGGGCGCGTAGCCGCCCCATCAGCCGGCCCGCCACGGCGGGTGAGAGCACCGATTCGCCACGGGCCGCCGCCCGCACCGCACGGACCAGCTCTTCCCGGGGTGCATCCTTGAGCAGGTAGCCGGTCGCGCCCGCCTCGATCGCCGGCAGCACGTCGGCGTCGGTGTCGTAGGTGGTCAGCACGAGGACCTTGGCGGCGTTGCCGGAGCGGGCCAGCCGGCCGATCGCCGTCACCCCGTCCATGCCGGGCATCCGCAGGTCCATCAGCACCACGTCCGGGGTCAGGTTGGCGGCCAGCGCCAGCGCTTCGGCGCCGTCACCGGCCTCGCCTACCACCTCGAAGCCCGGGTCGCCGGTGAACATGCCGCGCAGCCCGTCCCGCACTACCGGGTGGTCGTCGACGATGAGCAGTCGTACCGGGACGGTCAACCGGCACCTCCGGGAAGCGCGGGCACGGACGCCGAGACGGCGGTGCCGCCGCCCGGCTCGGACTCGACTGTCAGCTCGCCACCGACCCCGGTCACCCGCTGCCGCATCGCGGTGAGGCCGTACCCGCCGTCGGTCTGCCGGGGCGCGGGTCGGGCGTCCGGGTCGAAGCCGATCCCGTCGTCCCGGACGTCCAGCGTGACCACGTCCGTCATGTACGACAGGGTCAGCCCGACCCGGGAGGCCTTGGCGTGCCGGGCCACGTTCGCGAGCGCTTCCTGGGCTGCTCGCAGCAGCGTCACCTCGACCTCGGGATGTAGCGGCTGGGCGTGGCCGGTGACGCTCACGTCGGTGCGCACCTCGTTGATCATCGACCAACGCCGGGTCAGCTCGCCGAGCGCGTCGGGCAGCCGGGCGGACTCCAGCGCCTCAGGGCGGACCGCCTGCACCGAACGCCGCGCCTCGCTGAGGCTCTCCCGGGCCAGGCCGATCGCGGTGTCGACGTGCCGCTGCCAGTCGGCCCGCCGGTCCCGGGCCTGCCCGGCCGCCTCCAGTTGGGTGATGATGCCGGTGAGGCCCTGTGCCAGCGTGTCGTGGATCTCCCGGGCCATCCGCTGCCGCTCGTCGGTGACCCCGGCCTCGCGGGCCTGGGTGAGTAGTTGGGCGTGCAGGCCCTCGTTCTCCCGCATCGTCTCGGCCAACCGGCGGTTTGTCTCGGCCAGCTCGTCGACGAGGCGCTTGCGGTTGGCGTGCTGCCGCTCGGCGATGCTGCTGAACCAGACCATCGCGCCGGCCGCGCCAAGGTTGAACAGCACCAGCACGCACCAGAGCAGCCAGTGCGACAGGGAGGCCGGCATGCCGCCGCCCTGCGCGGTGGCCGCCAGGACAGCCGAGATGGCCACCCCGACGAATCGCCATATGCCGGGCAGCAGCAACGAGTGCAGGAAGCCGGCCCAGCTGAAGAAGCCGTACCAGGGACTGATCAGCACCAGCACGGCGCTGAGCACGAGCAGCCCGACGTAGTAGACGAACATCAGCGTGCGGCGGGCTGCCCAACCGGGGTGCAGGTTGACGAAAAAGGCGACCCAGCACGCGGCGATCGCGGCGACGAGCAGGTGCGGGGCCAGCGGGAGGCCCAGCGGCGCCGGCGCGGCGGTGGTGAGCAGCGCCCCGACGGCCAGCCCGACGTACGGGAGCACCCGGTGTAGGCGCGCCTCCCGGGCCTCCCAGGCCGACAGCCGGTCGACCTGCTCCGCGGTGCTGGTCATCGGGCCCTCGCTCACTCCCAGCGGAACAGCTTCGCCGCGGTGGCGCCTGCGATCACGGCGATCACCGTCATTATCGCGAGTGGCAGCGGTTGTGGTGCATCGGCGGTCCAGGCGTCGAGGAGCGCCTGCACGCCGGGTGGGGTGTAGTCGCCGATCCGGACCAGGAAGTCGGGCAGCAGGAACCGGGGCAGATAGACCCCGCCGAAGAACATGGTCACCATGAACACCGGCACGGCCAGGCCCTGTGCCGCCTTGGTTGTCCTGGCCATCGCCGCCACCAGCAACCCCAACGCGAGCAGGGCCGCCGTGCCGAGGACGAGGGCCAACGTGAAGCCCAGTGGGTGCCGGGGCAGCGGCACGTCGAAGGCGAGCCAACCGACGCCGATGAGCAGCACGGCGCCGACCAGGATGGTGGCGAGCGAGATGACCAGCTGGGCGGCGAGCAGCGCGGCCGGACTGGCCGGTGTGGTGGCCAGTCGACGCAGTACGCCGCGTTCCCGATAGGTGGCCAGCACGATGGGCAGGATGTTCACCGCCGACATGGCGAGCGTGATCACCAGCAGCGAGGGAGCGAAGTACTCGATGAAGGCCCGGTCGCCGAACTGCGGATTCCGCTCGCGCCCGGCCGGGATCAACCCGAACACCACCAGCAGCGCGAGCGGCAACGCGATGGTGATCAGCGGCGAGGTGAAGTCCCGCAGGTAGAGTCTCGTTTCGATCTTGAGGATCTGCCCGAAGGCGTGCATGTCGGTTCTCCCTCAGTCGGCGGGCCGCTGCCCGGTCAGCTCGACGAAGGCGTCGTCGAGGGTGGACTGCTCCAGCCGCAGGTCGGCGGCGACGATCTGGTTGCGGGCCAGGACGGCCGTGACCGCGTGCAGCAGTTCGCCGGTGCCGGTCACCACCACCTGGGTGCCGCTGCGGGTCACCGCACTCACCCCGGGCAGGTCGGTGAAGAGGTGGTCCTCCACCGGGCTGGACGGCCGGAACCGGATCCGCTGCTCGGGTACCACCCGTGACACGAGGCCCACCGGGCTGTCCAGCGCGACGACCCGGCCGCCGTCGATGACCGCCACCCGGTCGCAGAGCCGCTCGGCCTCCTCCATGAAGTGGGTGACCAGCACGATCGTCACGCCGCGGTCCCGGACCCGTTCGATGAGCCCCCACGTGTCCCGTCGGGCCTGCGGATCGAGCCCGGTGGTCAGCTCGTCGAGGATGGCGACCTCCGGGTTGCCGACGAGTGCCAGCGCGACGGAGAGTCGCTGCTTCTGGCCGCCGGACAGCTTCTTGTACGGCGTGTTCCGCTTGTCGCCGAGCCCCAGGTCGTCGATCAGGCGGGCCGGTTCGGCCGGGTCTCGGTAGAACGAGGCGTAGAGTTCCAGCGCCTCGGCCACCCGCAGCCGGTCCGGCAACTGGCTCTCCTGGAGCTGCACTCCGACTCGTTGGCGGAGGCGGGCCCCGTCCCGACGGGGGTCGAGCCCGAGGACCGACACACCGCCGCCGTCCGGGGCGCGCAGTCCGGACACACACTCCACCGTGGTGGTCTTGCCGGCGCCGTTCGGTCCGAGGACGCCGAAGATCTCCCCGGCCTCCACGCTGAACGACACGTCCTCCACCGCCACCAGATCGCCGTACCGCTTGTGCAGGTTGGTCACCTCGATGACCGGCATCGCACCGCCCTTCCTCGTGGTTCGTACTTCTCAGGGTCGTGGCGCGGACCGGGCTGGGCATCGGCCGGCCGGGGACGATCAGGTGCGACGGAGGAGTACCTTCGCGGTCCATCAACCGGTTGATGTGCGATCGGTCGTTAGGCTCTGCGAGCGTGGACGTGACCAGCATCGCCCGCCCGGTGACCGGGGCCGCCAGCCGCTTCTTCTCCGGAGCGGGACTGCTGCTGCGAGGCATCGCCCTCTACGTACGCAGCCCGAAGTTGATGCTGCTCGGCATCGTGCCGGCATTGATCTCCGGCGCGCTCTACCTCGCCGCGTTCGCCGCCCTCGTCTGGTTCGTCGACGACCTCGCCGCGCTGGTCACCCCGTTCGCGGACGACTGGTCGACGGCGTGGCGCAACGTGTTGCGGGTGGTTGCCGGGGCGGCGATCCTCGGGCTCGGTGGCCTGCTCGGCGTGGTCACCTTCACGGCGGTCACCCTCGTCATCGGCGACCCCTTCTACGAGGCGATCTCCGAGCGGGTGGAGGACCGGCTCGGCGGCACGCCGGGGGCGGTGGAGGTGCCGTTCTGGTCGTCGCTGCGCCGCAGCCTCGCCGACTCCGTACGTCTGGTGGCGCTCTCCACCGCGGTCGGCATCCCGCTCTTCGTCGCCGGTTTCCTCCCGCTGGTCGGTCAGACCGTGGTCCCGGTGATCGGGGCCGCGGTCGGCGGGTGGTTCCTCGCCGTCGAGCTGGTCGGCGCGCCCTTCTACCGGCGCGGTATGCGCCTGCCCGAACGGCGGGCGTTGCTGAGGGCGGACCGGCCGACCGCGCTCGGCTTCGGGGTGGCGGTCTTCCTCTGCTTCCTGATCCCGCTCGGCGCGGTGCTCGTCATGCCGGCCGCAGTGGCGGGCGCCACCCTGCTGGCCCGGCGCGCGCTCGGGCAGCCGATCCAGGAGAGTTGACGCGCAGGTCACCCCTCCGCCCGCGGCTCTCGGGCCTGTTTGACGACACCGTGTTGATAACATGCCGACATGGTGTCGATAATTCGCGAGGACGAGTGCTGATGTTCCTCGCCATTCGTGAGCTGAACTTTGCCCGGCTGCGGTTCGCCCTCATGGGAGCCGTGATCGCGCTGATCGCCGTACTGATGGTGATGCTGTCGGGGCTGTCGGTCGGGCTGGTGCGCGACGGTGTGTCCGGGTTGCAGAACCTGCCCGTCACCTCCTTCGCGTTCGCTCGAAATGTCCAGCACGACTCCGCGTTCTCGCGCAGCGTCGTCGACATCTCGGCGGTCGACGCCTGGGCCGCCCAGCCGGGCGTGGCGCAGGCGGCCCCGTTCGGGAACTCGCTGGTGAACGGGCGTACCGACCGGGGGACGGAGGTCGATCTCGCGTTGTTCGGAGTCCGACCCGACTCGTTCCTGTCGCCCTCGGTCAGCGAAGGCGAGCGGTTGGGGGCGGCCGACGGGATCGTGGTCAGCCCGACAGTGCTGGATGCGGGTCTGCGGGTGGGTGACACCGTCACCGTGGCTCGGCTCGGTACCCGGTTGCGGGTCGTCGGGGTGACCGAACAGCAGGACACCTTCGGGCACGTGGACGTGGCGTACCTGCCGTTGGCGGCGTGGCAGGCCATCAGGTCCGGCACCGCACCCGGTGTGGAGTTGCCGCAGCGGGCCGCAGCGGAGATCACGGCGGTGGCGATCCGCGCGGACGACGGGAAGTCCGTCGACCTGGCCGCGGGCGACGCGGTCGCCGGCACCGAGAGCATGACGCTGGCCGAGTCCTACGGAGCCTCGCCCGGATACACCGCCGAGACGACGACCCTGCAGCTGATCCAGGGCTTCCTGTACGCGATCTCGGCACTGGTGGCCGGCGCGTTCTTCGCGGTGTGGGCGATCCAGCGCAAGGCCGAGGTGGCCGTCCTGCGGGCGCTCGGCGCCTCGACCGGCTGGGTGTTGCGCGATGCCGTGACGCAGGCCTTCGTACTGCTGGTCGCCGCAGTGGCCGTCGGCGTCGGTGTCGGGCTCGCGCTCGGCGCCGCCATCACCGGCAGCGGCATCCCGTTCGCGCTGAGTATGCCGAGCGTCTCCGCGGCCGCGGTGGGCCTCGTCGTCCTCGGCCTCGTCGGAGCCGGTGCGGCGGTCCTCCGCATCACCTCTGTCGACCCCGCCACCGCACTGGGAGGAAACCGATGAGTAGCCGACCCGCTCCGACCGCTTCGACCACGCCCGCTGACAGCTTGCCCGAGCGGCTCGGGTTGGTGATGCGAGCGGTGTCCCTGCGGCACGGCGACGCCGCCGAGACGGTACAGGCGCTCGACGAGGTCGATCTGACGGTACGGCCGGGCGAGCTCGCCGCGATCGTCGGGCCGTCCGGTGCGGGCAAGTCCAGCCTGCTCGCCGTCGCCGGTGGCCTGGTCCGGCCCGACCAGGGCACCGTCACCGTCGCCGGTCAGGACATGACCGTGCCGAGCCGTCGCGCGCGGACCGCCCTGCGTCGCCGGCACGTGGGGTTCGTCTTCCAGTCGGGCAACCTGCTGCCCGCGCTGACCGCGGCCGACCAGGTGCGCCTGCCCCTGCGCCTGGGGCCACGCCCGGCCCGGTCCGGCCGCGATCCGCTGGAGCTGCTCGCCGACGTCGGCATGGCCGACAAGACCGGCCGGCGCCCGCACCAACTGTCCGGCGGGGAACGCCAACGCGTCGGGATCGCCCGGGCGCTGGTCACCGAACCCAGCGTGCTGCTGGTGGACGAACCGACGGCGGCCCTGGACCGGGCCCGCAGCCACGACATCGTGCAGCTCCTGGCCCGCGAGGCCAAGCAGCGGTTGGTCGCGGTGGTCATGGTCACTCACGACCACGATGTGCTGCAGTACTGTGACACCGTCTACGAGATGGTCGACGGCAGGCTCGCGACCAGCAGGTGACCGGGACGGCAGGGTGCGGGCGCGGCGCATGACCAGACAGGCGCGTCCGTCCGGAACGAGGGAGGCGGCGTGCCGAAGATTCAGGCCGCCACCGTCGCCGAGCATCGCGCCTCCCAGCGCGCCGCGCTTCTCGACGCGGCCCGCACCCTGCTGTCCGAACATCCCGAGCGGATCCCCGGCCTGGCCGAGGTAGCCCAGCACGCCGGGCTCGCCCGGTCGAGCGTCTACTCGTACTTCAAGTCCCGGGCCGACATGTTCGACGCCCTCGTCACCGACACCTTTCCCCGGTGGTCGGCCTACGTCGAGAAGCACATGGAAGCCGCCACCACACCGGGGCAGAAGATCCACGCCTACGTGGAGGCCAACCTGCAACTGGTCGCCCGAGGCGACCACGCGTTGGCCCGCGCGCTGGCGTCGGCCGGCAGCAGCGAGACGTTGGCCTCCTCCAGCCGGCTCATGCACGACCGCCTGGAAGCCCCGCTGCGGGCCGCGCTCACGGAGCACGGCTCCTCGGACGCGGTCCGGATGGCCGAACTCGTCCAGTCGATCGTCTACGCCCTCAGCCGCATGATCGAGGGAGGGCTCGCTCTGAAAGCGGCGAGCGGGCTCGCCCGCGAACTGCTCGGCCCGTACCTCGACGGCCATGACAGCTGAGTCGTCGGCTCGACGGTGCGCCCGCCCGGACGGCGGGTGCTGCTGAGGGCTCGGACAGTCCACAGAGAGGGGATGACGTGCGGCTCACCCTGGTCCAGGGAGACATCACCGCCCAGCAGGTCGACGCGATCGTCAACGCCGCCAACTCGTCGCTGCTCGGCGGCGGTGGCGTCGACGGCGCCATCCACCGCAAGGGCGGTCCGGAGATCCTGGCGGAGTGCCGGGCGTTGCGCGCGTCCCGCTACGGCCGGGGACTACCCACCGGTCAGGCGGTCGCCACCACGGCCGGCCGGCTGCCGGCCCGCTGGGTGATCCACACCGTGGGCCCGGTCTGGTCGGCGAGCGAGGACCGCTCGTCGCTGCTGCGTGACTGCTACACCAACAGCCTCGCCGTCGCCGAGGAACTGGGCGCGGCCACCGTCGCCTACCCGCTGATCTCCGCGGGCATCTTCGGCTGGCCCGTCGAGGACGCGGTCCGCCAGGCGTCGACCGTGCTGCGCCTGGCCACTCCGGCGCGGGTCACCGAGGCCCGGCTGGTCCTCTTCGACGCCGGCACGTACGCGACCGCCGAGCGGGTCGCCGCGGCGGGCTGAGCCCGCCCGCGCCAGGGCGGCGCGGGCGTGCCGAGGGGCGTGCGTCACCAGGTGATGCGCAGGTTCATCGCTGTCCTCCTTTCGGCAGCCACCACGCTAGGTCCGGTCGATTATTAGAGCGATCCTATTTTTAGGTCGGTGCCATGTATGCTTCCGGCGTGAGTACCGACAGCGGCCTTCGCGAACGCAAGAAGCAGCAGACCCGGCAGTCCATCTCGGACGTGGCGACCCGGCTGTTCCTGGAGCGCGGCTACGACCGGGTGACTATCGCGGAGATCGCGGCGGCGGCCGGCGTGGCGAAGATGACGGTGACGAACTACTTTCCCCGCAAGGAGGACCTGGTCCTCGACATCGCCGACGAGTTCGTCGCGCTGCTCGCCCGTACCGCCGCCGACCGGCCCGCCGGGGAACCGGTGCTGGACGCGCTCCGCCGGCGTTACGCGGACGCGGTATCGCGGCGAGAGGCGGTGGTCGGCTTCGCCGGCGCACCCTTCGTCCGGCTGGTGGAGGAGAGCCCCGCGCTCACCGCCCGCCTGCGTGAACTGTTCGAACTGCGCGAACGGGCCCTCGCCGCGCAGCTCGCCGCCGAGCCGGCGACGGCCGCGGACGACCTGACGGCGCGGCTGCTCGCGGCGCAGCTCGCCGGGGCGTACCGGGTGCTCTTTGACGAGGCGTTCCGGTTGGTTCGTGGCGGGCACGACGAGGGACAGCTGGCCGAAGCTCTCGCCCAAGCCGGGTCGCGCGCCTTCGACCTGCTCGCCGCCGGGGTGAAGTGACATGGCGGAACCCCTGCGACTGATGGCCGTGCACGCCCACCCCGACGACGAGTCCAGCAAGGGCGCCGCGACCCTCGCCCGGTATGCAGCCGAGGGGGTCGACGTACTGGTGGTGACGTGCACCGGCGGCGAGCGCGGCGACGTGCTCAACCCCGCGATGGACCGGCCGGAGGTACGTGCCGACCTGAGTCGGATCCGCCGGGAGGAGATGGCCCGGGCGGCGGCGCTGCTCGGCGTACGGCAGCGGTTCCTCGGCTTCGTCGACTCCGGGTTGCCCGCCGACGGCGCCGACCTACCCGTCGACGCGTTCGCCCGGCTGCCGGTCGCCGACGCGGCGGCCCCGTTGGTCGCGGCGATCCGCGAGTTCCGGCCGCAGGTCATGGTGACGTACGACCCGACCGGCGGATATCCCCATCCCGACCACGTGATGGCCCACCGGATCGCGCGGTACGCCTTCGACGCGGCAGCCGACCCGGCCACCCACTCCGGAGCGGGTCCGGCCTGGGCCGTCGCGAAGCTCTACTACCTGGTGTCCTTCAGCCGGGCCTGGTTCCAGGCGCTGCACGACGCGACCCGGGCCGCCGGCCTGCCCTCCGCGATGGACGAGGTGCTTCGGGAACTGCCCGACGAGCTGCCGGAGCCCCGGGTGACCACCAGGGTCCGGTGCGCCGAGCAGTTCGCCACCCGCGATCGCGCACTGCTCGCGCACGCCACTCAGACCGACCCGGCCCACCCCTTCTTCGCGCATTCCCGTGACGTCGAGCGGCGGGTCTGGCCGACCGAGGACTACGAACTGGCCGAGGCGCGGATCCGGGTGAGCCTGCCCGAGGACGACCTGTTCGCGGGCCTCAGCTCAACTCGCGCAGGCAGGACCAATGAACGGCCACCGGCCGGTAGCCGAGCCGGGCGTTGACCGCCAGCATCGGCGCGTTCGCCTCGTCGTTCGAGGTGTACGCGACCCGCACCCCACCGGCCGCGGCCCGGTGCAGGGCCGCCTGTTTGGTCAGCCGGGCCAGCCCGCGTCCGCGGTGGCTCGGCAGGGTGGCGGTGTAGTCCGACCACATCCGGTCGCCGTCCCGCTTGACCAGGCTGAACGCCACCACCTCACCGTCGGACTCGGCGGCCGTGCTGGCCGCCCTGTCCAGGCCGAGGTTCTCCCACACGTCCCAGAGCCAGTACTCGTAGGTGATCGCGTCGGAGGACACGTCGCCCGGCTCGTCCGAGGCTGTGGCGACCTCGGCCGCGTACACCAGCCGCGGGTCCAGCTCGGCCAGCGCCCGCCACCGTACGCCCGGCAGCTCCGCCGGCATCGGCGGTGCCGGACGCAGTTCGAGCGCCGAGTAGCGCAGCTCGCGACTGGGCGTGAAGCCGTGCCGGCGGGCGAAGGGAAGCGCCTCCGGCTGCGCCCAGGTGCGGACCCGGCGTACGCCGAGCGGGCGGAGGTGACCCAGCGCCGCGTCCAGCAGGGCGGCGCCGACGCCTCGACGGCGTTGTTCGGGATGTGTGTGCAGCAGGGACAGTTCACCGAAGTCGGGCTCGGACGTCCGGATGTTCCGGAACGCCGACACCCAGCCCACCACCTGGTCGTCGACCTCGGCGACGAAGGCCGTCCAGTCCTCGCCCGACGGGGGCTCGGAGATCATCTTGCGGGTCGAGGCCTCGCCGCGTACCAGGTACGGGTGGACGAGGGCGCGGAGCGCCACCACGGCCGGCGCGTCGTCGGGAGTGGCGTGGCGGATCTGGAAGTCAGCCATCGTGGCGCACCGCCGCGACCGCCTTGATCCCGACCAGCTGCTCGGAGCAGCCGCGCACGGTGCGACCCTCGCTGTCCAACGGGTCCGCACCGACGGTGAAGACCAGCCGGTCCGGCGGTTCGAGGGCGGCCGCGTAGGCGTACTCGGCGACGTCGGAGAGGGCGGGAACGGGGATCAGGCGCGCGGGTCCGGTCACTCGGGCAGACTATTGGCGAGCCGCCCGATCCTCGACCCATTAACCGTGCGGCCGGCCTCCCCGAGCCGCCATTGATCGCCCCCGGCCGCCCGGGCCGGCCCGGCTCAGGCGAAGTCGCGCGGGATCAGCTGACCCGAAGGCCCTCCAGCAGGCCACGGTCGCCTGTCACGTCCAAGGTGTCGAAGCTGACCCGGCCCCAGAGAGCGAGCAGCAGATCGCTGGCGGTGCCGCTGACCAGCGCCCGCGCACGGTGGTCGTCGTGGTCGAGGATCGTGTCGGTGTCCAGCAGCGCCACACCTTCACCCCGCAACCGCAGGTACCACTGCTGCGCCGCATCGGCCGCGACCAACTGCACCACGCCGTGCCACTGCCCATGGGTGCGGCGCTTGCCCGCCGGTAGCCAGGTGTCCAGCACCTCGCTCACCCCGTCGGCCGCGAGCTTCGCCTCGACCGGCTCACCGGCGGCGATGGCGAGCTGGGCGTCCCAACGGTGCACCGCGGTCTCGTGCGCCGCCCGGCGCGGCCAGAAACCGGCCCGCTTCGGCTGCGGCGCCCAGTTCCACGCCGGGGCCTCCGGGTCCAGCCCTTCGAGAACGGCCACCAGCTTGTCGTACCCCTGCCGCCAGTACTCAAGCGCGGTGACGCCCGGCTCCGGCGCGCCCTGCGCCGGACGCTCCGCCGGAGCGCTGGTGACCCCGGAGCCGGCGAACGAGGAGACCCAGTGGTAGAAGGCGCCGACGTGCAGCGTCAGGTCGGCGACGGTCCAGCCGGGGCAGGAGAGCACGGGTGTCTCCGGCGGCGCCTCGGCCACCGCCGCGGCGAAGGCCGGTCCCTCCATCCGGAGAGCGCCGATCCAGAAATCCTTCGTGCCATGCAGTCTGCTCATCGCCATCCTCCCGGGGGTGACCCGGCTACCAGTGAGTGCCGCGGCTACCCCTCAGCCTAGGGTGAAGGGTGTGTCAGACGTCTACGCCCAGCCGACGACCGGAGTCGACGCGACCGACATGAATGCCCTGGCCGGCTACACCACCCTGCGCATGGGCGGGCCGGCCGGCCGGATCGTGCCGGGCAACAGCGCCGAGGAGATAGTACGAGCGGTACGCGAGGCCGGCATCCGGGACGAGCCGGTGCTGATCCTCGCGGGTGGCAGCAACGTCGTTGTCGGCGACGCGGGCTTCCCCGGCACGGTGGTGCTCGTCCGGTCGCGTGGGCTGCGGGTGGTCGCCGAGGACACCGACACCGTGACCGTACGGGTCGAGGCGGGCGAGCCGTGGGACGAACTGGTCGCCGCCACCGTGGCGAACGGCTGGTCCGGCCTGGAGTGCCTCTCCGGCGTGCCCGGCTCCACCGGCGCCACACCGATCCAGAACGTCGGCGCGTACGGCCAGGAGGTCGCGGAGACGATCACGGGCGTCGAGGTCTACGACCGGGCGGACGGCACCGTCGGTCGGATCGACGCCGCGGACTGCGGCTTCGCGTACCGGGGCAGCATCTTCAAGTACAGCGACCGCTGGCTGGTGCTCTCGGTCGACTTCCGGCTCGCCCGCTCGCCGCTCTCGGGTCCGGTGCGCTACGCCGAGCTGGCACGCGCGCTCGGCGTCGAGGTGGGGGATCGGGTGCCGCTGACCGACGCCCGGGCGACGGTGCTGCGCCTGCGCGCCGGCAAGGGCATGGTGCTGGACGCCGCGGACCCCGACACCCGCTCGGTGGGCTCATTCTTCACGAACCCGGTGCTGGACCGAGCGGCGTACGAGCTGTTCCGTGAGCGCGCCGCGGACCTGGGCGAGGCGCCTTCCTGGCCCTGCCCCGGTGACATGGTCAAGCTGAGCGCGGCCTGGCTGATCGACAAGGCCGGGTTCGGCAAGGGCCACCCGGGGCCGGGCGGGGTCGCCATCTCCAGCAAGCACACGCTGGCGCTGACCAACCGCAGCGGCCGGGCCGGCACCGCCGACCTGGTCGCCCTCGCCCGGCAGATCCGCGACGGCGTACACACCCGCTTCGGCGTCACCCTGCACCCCGAGCCGGTCCTGATCAACTGCACGATCTGACCATCACCTGCGTGTTGAAGCACTCGTGACAGCGAGTGACCGGCATGCGGCCAGGACCCTGGGCCGGTCCAGGGTCCTGGCGGCCTGACAGAAGATCGAGTTGCCGGGCGGCATTGTGATCACTTGCCGCGCAGCGGCGCGAGGGCCTCACTCCACGCCACGACCTGGTCGAGGGTCGTGTTCAGCGCGTCCCGCTGGAAGCCGTTGGGCTTGAAGGTGCTGAAGTTCTCGAAGTCGGTGAAGAGAGACAGGGCGACCTGGGAGCGCACGTCGGCCATCTGGAGCTCGCCGGCGATCAGTCGCAGGTGCTCCACTGCCCGGGCGCCACCCACTGAGCCGTAGCTGACGAACCCGACGGCCTTGTTGTTCCACTCCTTGTAGAGGAAGTCGATCGCGTTCTTCAGGGCGCCGGACGTCGAGTGGTTGTACTCCGGAGTGACGATGATGAACCCGTCGAACGAGGCGATCTTGTTCGCCCACTCCAGCGTGTGCGGCTGCTGGTACTGATCCATGGACGGCGGGTAGACCTCGTCCAGGTGCGGCAGCTTGTAGTCGAGCAGATCGACGAGTTCGAACTCGACGTCGGCGCGCTGCTTGGCGACCTCGTACACCCACTGCGCCACGGCTGCGCCGTTTCGTCCGGGCCGGGTGCTGCCGATGATGATTCCGATCCTGGTCATCTTCGTCTCCTCCGCTGACGGGACCCCGGTGGAGTCCTTGCTTGGCGAAGCAACTATACGGAATGCAATTGCTTCGTCAAGCAAGTAAACTGGGAGCATGTTGAGTGTCACATCCGATTCCACATCCCTCCCGGAAGGGGTCAAACCGCTAAATCCGGGCGAAGAAGCCGTCGTGCGGTCCCTTCACCGCCTGATCCACGCCCTGCCTCGGGCCATCGATGCGGACCTGCTCCGCGAGCAGGGGCTTCCCCTCGTCGACTACCTGACCTTGATGAACCTCTCCGAGGCACCGGGCCGGCGACTGCGCATGAGCGAACTCGCCACGGCCTGCGAGATGTCGCTCAGCGGCATGAGCCGCCTCGTGCAGAAGCTCGAAGCGCAGGGGTTCGTCCAACGGATCAGGTGCGAACAGGACGGCCGCGGCTGGAACGCGGTGCTCACCGACGCCGGGCTCACCCGACTGGAGCAGGCCTGGCCCACCAACCTGGCCGCCACGCGCAGGCACTTCCTCGACCACCTCGCGGGCCTGGATCTCGAAGAGCTCGCCGCGGCGATGCGAAAGATCGCAACGTGAGGCGATGGTCCGTGCGCAGGATGGCAAAGCCATCGGCCGGTCCCGAGACGGGCTGAACGAAGATCCACCTTGCTGTCGACAGGCGTGGCCAGCCGCTACGCACGGGCACCGCTCTATCGGACCAGCCTCGTCCTCATTGCCGCGATCATCCGGCTTCCATGACGAGGCTGACTCCTAGCTGCCGAACCGCTCGGTGAAGTTGTGGATGAATGCGTCGGTCATGCCTGCCGCAAACGCCGGGCGGACCTCACCGAACTTCGCGAGCATGGCGCGCGCCCCAGGCAGGTCGCCCTGACGCCGCCAGGCAGGCGGCCAGTGTTCCGTACTCGACCTGCGATTTCGGCCGTCCGAGCAGGGTTTCGATCACCTTCTGCAACGTCTGGTTGCCGACCAGGAACGGCTCACCATAGGCGGTCAGGTCGGCGACGACCTGATCAACAGCTTCGTTCACCTGTTCCGGCGACCCGACCCGCCAGCGCAACGGCGTGAGCTTGGACGGCTCCGCGTCGTGCACCAAGTTGATCATGCTTGCACCCACCTGGCACACGGTGCCCGTGCGACCGAAGAGTTGCCGCTGCGACTCGGCGACGGCGGTGTGTTCGACGCCGACGCTGGAGCCGAGCGAGACACCGTCGCGTCCGGCGAGGTTGACGCCGAAGTGGAAGACGACCCCGTGCACGGGCTCGCGCACGAAGGCAACCTCGTCGTCGGGCACGAAATGATGCCGCCGCCATCCGGCGGGTGCCAACTGCTCGGTCAGTCGATCGACCGCCGGCATCGGGATCTGGGTGACCTGTTCCGGTCGTGGTGTCACCGAGGCATCTTGGCAGCCAAGGTAGTGGCTCTTGCGGCGGCACACGCAGCACGAGGCCCATCCAGACTGGCCAGGATTACGCATTCGTACGTTCACCTGATCGGCAGCACAGAGCCTAGGCCGGGGCGACGACGGACCAGGGGACGGTGAGCTCGCCGAGGCGCCAGCGAGCAGGGCGGTCCAGCAACGGCCAACCCGCGTCCTTCAGCGACCGGACGGCGTGCAACCAGCGCTGCCGCGGGCCGTACGGGGCGTAGCCGGCAGCTGCCCGCCAGGCGTCGTCCAGCGCCCGGATCAGGTCGTGCACCCGCTCACCCGGCACGTTGCGGTGGATCAGCGCCTTGGGCAGCCGCTCGGCCAGCTCGGCAGGAGTGTCCAGGGTGGCGAGCCGGGCGGCCAGCGTCAGTGAGCGCGGGCCGTCGGCGTCGATCAGCAGCCAGCCACCCAGTCGACCCAGTTCATCGCAGGTGCCCTCCACGAGCATCCCGCCCGGCGCGAGCGCGGCGGTGATCGTCTGCCATGCCTCGGGCACCGCGCTCTCGTCGTACTGGCGCAGCACGTTGAGCGCGCGTACCAGCACCGGACGCAGACCGGCCAACTCGAACCCGCCCCGCGCGAAGGTGAGCCCCGGTGGATCGGCGGCCGGCTCGGCCGCGGCCACCCGCTCCGGGTCGATCTCCAGCCCGACCAGCCGAACGTCGGGTCGCACGCCGGCGGCCAGCCGAGCGCGCAGCTCCACGGCGGTCACCGGGGTCGCGCCGTAGCCGAGGTCGACCACCAGCGGGTCAGCCGCGTCACGGAGCAGGTCACCACAGGTCGCCACGATCCAGTTGTCCACCCGGCGCAGCCGGTTCGGATTGGTGGTACCCCGGGTGATCACGCCGTACGGACGGCGCGGCCGCGCCCCCGTCATCCCCCGGACCGCCGGGCCCACCGCCGTGTCATTCGTGTCCGCCCCTGAGGGATCGCGGCTCACTCCTCGCGCTTCACTGGCCGACCCGGTGCACCTTGTGCTGGGCGGCCTGGGCCAGCGGGCGGACCACCAGGCGGTCCACATTGACGTGGTGCGGGCGGGTGGCACACCACGCGACGCAGTCCGCCACGTCCTCGGCCACCAGCGGCTCGGGGACCCCGGCGTAGACCGCCGCCGCCCGCTCCGCGTCGCCGCCGAACCGGACCAGGCTGAACTCCTCGGTCTTCACCATCCCCGGGTCGATCTCGATGACCCGCACCGGTCGGCCGCTGAGCTCCAGCCGTAGCGTGCCGGCGATCGCCGTCTGCGCGTGCTTGGCCGCGGTGTAGCCGCCGCCACCCTCGTACACGGTGAATCCGGCCGTCGAGGAGACGACCACGATGGTCCCCGCCCCGGACGCCTCCAGCGCCGGCAGCAGAGCCTGGGTGACGCGGAGCGTACCGAGCACGTTGACGTCGTACATCCACTGCCAGTCGTCGACCGAGCCGGACTCGACCGGATCCAGCCCACGCGCGCCGCCGGCGTTGTTCACCAGCAGGGTGACCGGCCCCGGCACGGCCTGGGCCGCCTCCGCCAGGGCAGCGACCGACTCGTCCGAGGTGACGTCGCAGGCGACCGCGGTGGCCCGGCCGCCGGCGGCCTCGATCTCGGCGACCAGCTCGGTCAACCGGTCGGTACGCCGGGCCGCGGCCAGCACGTGGAACCCCTCGGCGGCGAGCCGCCGGGCCGTTGCCGCGCCGATCCCGCTCGACGCTCCGGTGACGATGGCGACAGAGGTCATCCGGACATTGTGACCTCCGGCAGCGGGTGCGGTGCGCCCCGACGTGTCCGCGCTCACCATGAGGTCCGTCACGCCGACCGACCGTCCGCGCGCATTTCCCTGGTTCGATCGGGAAGATGGCATCCGGCGTACAGGTTGTCCTAAACGCCGGTCGGGCGAGACGGCATCAACCGTGAGCGGGGGAGCGGACGTGGCGGAACTTCGCACCGGCATCGGGCGTCAACGACAGGCGCAGCCCTGGATGCGGCCCCGACGGATCGCCACGCTCTCGGTGCACACCTCACCGATGCACCAACCGGGCACGGGCGACGCCGGCGGCATGAACGTCTACATCCTCGAGGTCGCCCGGCGGCTCGCCGAGGCGAACGTCGAGGTGGAGATCTTCACCCGGGCCACCTCCGGGGACCTGCCCCCGGTCGTCGAGATGGCGCCGGGCGTGACGGTCCGGCACATCATGGCCGGCCCCCTGGAAGGGCTCACCAAGGAGGAACTGCCCGGTCAGCTCTGCGCCTTCACCGCCGGGGTGCTCCGAGCCGAGGCGGCCCGTCCACCGGGCCACTACGACCTGATCCACTCCCACTACTGGCTCTCCGGACAGGTCGGCTGGCTGGCGAAGGAGCGTTGGGGCGTACCGCTGGTGCACACCGCACACACGCTCGCGAAGGTCAAGAACGCGCAGATCGCGGCGGGTGACCGCCCGGAACCCAAGGCGCGGGTCATCGGCGAGGAGCAGGTGGTCGCCGAGGCCGACCGGCTGGTGGCGAACACGCGGGTCGAGGCCCACGACCTGATCCAGCGGTACGCGGCCGACCCGGAGCGGGTCGCCGTGGTGCAGCCCGGCGTCGATCTGAACCGCTTCCGTCCGGCCGCCGGGGACCGGGACGCGGTCGTCGCCGCTGCTCGGCACCGGCTCGGCCTGCCCACCCGCGGCTACCTGGTGGCGTTCGTCGGCCGGATCCAGCCGTTGAAGGCGCCGGATGTGCTGGTACGCGCCGCCGCCGCGCTGCGCGAGCGCGATCCCGCGCTGGCCGAGCAGCTGACCGTCGTGATCTGTGGCGGCCCGAGCGGGACCGGGCTGGACCGTCCGACCGCCCTGATCGAGCTGGCCGCCTCCGTCGGCGTCGCCGACCGGATCCACTTCCTGCCGCCGCAGACCGGCGACGACCTGCCTGCCCTGTACCGGGCGGCGGACCTCGTCGCGGTGCCGTCGCACAACGAGTCGTTCGGCCTGGTCGCCCTGGAGGCCCAGGCGTGCGGTACGCCGGTGCTGGCCGCCGCGGTCGGCGGCCTGGTGACCGCGGTCCGGGACCAGGTCAGCGGGGTGCTCATCGACGGGCACGACCCGGCCGACTGGGCCCGGGCGCTCGCCCGGCTGCTGCCCGACGAGGTGCGGCGCCGCACCCTCGGGCGCGGCGCCGAGCGGCAGGCCCGTCAGTTCTCCTGGGACCGCACGGTCACCAACCTGCTCCAGGTGTACGGAGATACCGTCGCCGGGCACCGGGAACGCCTCGCGGCGCAGCTCGCCGACGATTCGGCCTTCTCCTGCTCCTGGTGAGGCCGCCGATCCCGGCCGCGGCCGCTGCTTTCGGTGGCGCTGCCGCTTCCGGTGCGGCCGTCGGCGGGCGGGGCTCTGGTCGGCGGCCCGCCCACGGCGTAGCGGCGCGGGTGCGGTGGCCGGCCCGACCGTAGAGTGGGTCCGGTGAGCGGGAAGAGCGATCTTGCGGCACTGATCGAGTCGGTCTGTGACGAGCGGGAGCTCGACTGGGAGCCGACCGGCCCACACTCGTACGCGGTGGCCCTGCCCGGCACCCACAAGCTCAAGACGGTCTGCAACCTGATCGTCGGCGAACACGCGTTGCGGATCGAGGCGTTCGTGATGCGGCAGCCCGATGAGCGGCGCGAGGAGCTGTGGGCGTGGCTGCTCCAGCGCAACGCCCGGATGTACGGGGTCTCCTTCTCGATCGACGCGGTAGGTGACGTCTACCTGACGGGGCGGATCAACCCGGCCGGCGTCGACGCCGAGGAACTCGACCGGCTGCTCGGGTCCGTCCTGACGTACGCCGACGAGTCCTTCGACACCATGCTGGAGATCGGCTTCGGCAGTTCGATCCGGCGGGAATGGGAGTGGCGGGTCAAGCGCGGCGAATCCACCGCGAACCTCGCCGCGTTCGCTCACCTCTTCGAACCGTCCGGAGGTTCGGAGCCGTCCTGACGGGTATGCCGCCCCGCGCGGTGCGGCAGGTTGGGACACGCCGCGCGCCGAGGACCATCTGTCGAGGAGCGTGAGCGTCTCATGGCTCAGCGGAACAGCTCGGGTCGCGGCGGGACTGCGACCAGGACCAGGCAACGGGCGGGGAACAAGACCCCGAACACACCGTCGATCTCCGAGTCGGAGATCTCCCGGATGCGGGTGGACGACATTCGCGGTCGGCTCCGCAAGTACGGCGTCTCGGGCATCAGCGCGCTGCGCAAGCCGGAACTGGTGAAGGAGCTCGCGCGGGCGATGCGCAGTGGTGGCGGGGCCGCGCGCAAGGCCACCGGACCGGCCGGCCGGGCCGCCGGGACGCGCGCCGCGGGGCGCGCCTCGGCCACGAAGAAGGCGGCCACCGCGCGGGCGGCCAAGGCGGCTCCGGGTCGGGCCAAGGCGGTACCGGCGAACAAGAGCGCGCCGGCGAAGAAGGCCGCCGCGAAGAGGGCGGCGGCGAAGAAGACGACCGCCGCGAAGAAGACGACCGCCGCGAAGAAGACGACCGCCGCCAAGCGGACGACGGCCGCGAAGAAGACGACGGCCGCGAAGCGGGCCGTGCCTGCACGGAAGACGGCGGCTGCGACGAGGGCGGCGCCCGGGAAGAAGGCGGCACCGGCGCGTAAGACGGCCGCTGCCAGGAAGACCGCGCCGGCGCGGAAGAGCACGAGCCGCGGCGGTACGGCCGCGAAGGCGGCGGGCGGTGGCCTCCGTACGGGCCGCGCAACCGCCCGTTCGGCGCGCTCCTCGCAGGTCATCTCGTCACTGGCGGACCGGCCGGAGCGACCGGGCCGCAGCCTGGTGACCAGCAACCACGAGGTGATCATGCGCTGGGCGCGGGAGCGTGGGGCGAAGCCGGCCACCATCGCGGGCACGGAGCGGGAAGGTCGGGTCTCGGTGCTGACGTTCAACATTCCGGGTTACCGGGAAAGCAGCCGGATCCGCGAGATCACCTGGGACGACTGGTTCCACACGTTCGACCTACGGCGGCTCAACCTGATCTATCAGGAGCAGATGCGCGACGGCCGGCAGAGCAACTTCTTCCGTACCGAGTCGCCTGATCGCGAGGACGCTTGACGGTTTGCGGGAATGCCGGACGGGTATCCGCCGTTGGCACACAGCGTGGCCCGGAGCAGGGACAGCTCACGCGCTGTGACCGGCGAGACAGCCGATCTGGGTTGAAACCGTAATCCGGGCGAATTAACTTTATTGTGCCGCGCCACGCTTGGAAACGTTCGGGGGAGCGGCGGATCGATCAGATCCGCGCACCAGGCGAGGCGCGAGGGGACGGGTGGTTCAACCGTTGGGGGACGGTGCCCACCTGTTTGGACCGGCGGCGCGAGCGGGCGACGCTTACGGGGGTGAGTGTTGCCCGCCGCCGCCGGCCCCACCAGTGCGCGAGTGCCCACCGCTGCCATAGGGCGTGGTGGGCACTCTGCGTCTGCTGTGACATCGGTGACCTGAGTCAGGTCCTGACCGGGTCGGTGGCCGGCTCCGCTCCGCCGGCCCGCATCGGCCCGCGCGCCGGAGTGTGTTCCCTGCCCCGCAGCAGTGCTGCGACGCGGCGTTCCCGGGGCGGTCCGGCGAGCAGATGGCCGACCGCGGCGAGCAGGCCGAGCCCGCCAACGACGAGCCAGTGGGCGGAACCCAGGTACTGCAGACTCACCCCGCCCAGCGTGGGCGCGACGAACGACGCGGCGGGGAAGGTCAGGTAGAAGACCGACTGATAGCGGGCGCGCAGCTCGGGCGGGGCCAGATCGGCGTTGATCTGCGCGTTCGGTGGGGCCGCGAGCATCGAGCCGACCGTCCAGACGACGGCGGCGCCCAGGTAGACCGCCAGTTCGTCGGCGACGGCCAGCGTGCCGAACCCGACCGCCATCAGCCCGGTCGAGGTCGCGAGGACGAAGCCCTTCCGGCGGCGGTCGATCAGCCTGGGTACGAAGAGCTGGCCGAGCACGATCAGCGCGCCGCCGAGCGCCACCACGAGGCCGTACGCGGACGGTTCGAGCCCGTCCGCGCGCATGGACAACGGCATGATCGTCGACGTCTGCATGGTCAGTACGGCCAGCACGAAGGTGAGCCCGACGAAGGTCAGGAAGATCCGGTCGGTGAGCGCGGTGAGCAGGCCGGGGCGTCGGGCGCCACGCGCTGCCGAACCGATCCGGGGAACGACCCGAGGTGTCCGGGCGGACCGGCGTAGCGTCTCGGGCACCTTCCAGGCGATCACCAGGGCGGTGGCGAGCGTCGCTCCGGCGTCGACCAGGAACAGCGCCAGGTAGCTCGCCTCGGCGAGTACGCCGGCCAGGAGCGAGGCGACCGCCATGCCGAGGTTGAACGCCCAGAACTGAAGGTTGAACGCGCGTGAGCGGCGCTGCTCCGGGACCATGTCGACGATCGACGCCACGAACGCCGGGCTGGGCATCGAGTGCACCACCCCGACCAGCGCGGAGAGCACCGCGATGAGCAGCAGGTGCCGGCTCAGGGCCAGCGCGACCATCAGGCCGGCAGTGATCAGGTGGGCGGTGAGCAGGGTGGCGCGTCGCCCCCAGCGGTCGGCCAGGACTCCGCCGAGCAGCACACCGACCGCCCCGCCGGCTCCGTACGCCCCGACCACCGCGCCGGCGAGCGCCTCGCTGGCGCCCCGCGCCTCGGTGAGGTAGAGCGACAGGAAGAGCATCGCGAACGCGCCGGCCCGGTTGATCAGGATGCCGGCCCAGAGGTACCAGAAGGTGGCGGGGAGACCGCCCGCGGTGTCGTGCCACCAGCGCCGCAGGGCGTGCACCCGTCCTCCAGACAGTTCGGTTTCTTAACCGTTACTGCCTGACCGTATCGGAACACCCAGGGTCGGCCGGATTCGCGTCCCGCCAACCGCCGAGACCCCGGTCCGTCCGGCCGCGCCGGGGCTACCGGGCAGGCCGGAGTGAGGCCCGGCCGGCTGTCCACTCCGGCCGGGCCGGGCCGATCAGTTCGCGGGTACCGGCTCGGCGACCGGGGCGGTCGCGGCGGCCTGCGGTGCCGTCGGCCCGGTGACTGTCGCCGCGGCGGCGGTGCGCCGCAGCGCGGCCGCACGCCGCTCCCGGGCCGGTCCGGAGATCAGGTGGGCCACGGCCATCACCCCGCCGAGGACCGCGCAGCCGACCCAGAGCGCGCTGTTGCCGGCGTGCTCGCGGACCAGCCCGCCGAAGATCGGCGCCGCCGCGCCGGCGATCTGCCAGGAGAGCGAGAAGACGCCCTGGTAGCGACCGCGGAGTTCGGCGGGGGACAACTCGGCGATGAGGGTCGCGTTCGAGGGGGAGTTGAGCATCTCGCCGAGCGTCCAGATCAGCACGGTGAGCCCGTAGAACCAGGCGGCGTGGGCGAACGCGGTGAGACCGAAGCCGACGCCGGTCACCAGGGCGGCCAGGGCGAGTACGTGGGACCGGCTCCGCCCGCGGATCAGCCGCGGCACGAAGAGCTGACCCACCACGATCAGCACGCCGTTGAGCGCGATCACCGAGCCGTACGTCGCGGGGCTCAGACCGGAGTCGCCCATCGCGATCGGCAGCATCGAGATGTGCTGGAGGAAGATCAGCGCGGCGAAGAGGTTCAACGCCACGAAGCCGAGGAAGATCCGGTCGTTGAGGATGGCGCGCAGCGCGCCCGCCGGAGCGGCCGCACCCTTGCTGACCGGACGGGTCCGCCGGGTCTCGCCCACCCGGGTGAAGATGATCAATGCGGTGACCAGCGTGGTCGCCGCGTCGATCACGAAGAGCAGCAGGTAACCGGCCTGCGCGGCGAAACCGGCCAGCACGGCCGCGCAGGCGAAGCCGAGGTTGATCGCCCAGTAGTTCAGCGAGAAGGCCCGCAACCGGTCCTTCTCCGGCACCACGTCGATCATCATGGCCCCGAACGCGGGCCGGGCCGCCTCGGCGAACGCGCCGAGCAGCAGGGCGCCCAGCGCAACCGCCCAGAGCGGCCGGGCCAGGCCGAGCCCCACCATCATGACCGCCCCGCCGAGCTGGGCGGTGAGCAGAGTGGGCCGGCGGCCCCAGCGGTCGGCGAGGGTGCCGCCGATGGTGGTACCGACCGCGCCACCGACGCCCCACAGGCCGATGACCAGGCCCGCCTGGGAGGCCGAGAAGCCGCGCTCCTGGGTGAGGTAGATGGCGAGGAACACCAGCACGAACGAGCCGAGCCGGTTGATCAGGGTGCCGGTCCAGAGGTACCAGAACCGCGCCGGCAGTCCGCCCGCCGTGTCCCGAAACCAGCTCTGCACCGTCCGCATCCGCGACCGCCCCCGTGTTTGTAATGACCGGTGTATCTAAAGCGCCTTACAAACTAGTCGGCGCCCGAGCGGTCGGTCACCAGCTTTTCCACGTGGTGGTCGTCACGACGGGTCGCGGCATGTCCAGCTACGACGTACGGCAGGATGATCCGCATGACTGCGAGTGAGGGGCCCACCGTCGGGACGCTGGTCCTGTTGCGGCACGGCGAGAGCGACTGGAACGCCAAGAACCTCTTCACCGGCTGGGTGGACGTCGATCTGACCGCCAAGGGGGAGGACGAGGCGCGGCGCGGCGGTGAGCTGCTCCGCGAACACAACCTGCTGCCGGACGTGGTGCACACGAGCGTGCTGCGGCGCGCCATCCGCACCGCGGAGCTGGCGCTGAGCGCCGCCGACCGGCACTGGATCGCGGTGCGCCGGTCGTGGCGGCTCAACGAGCGGCACTACGGCGCCCTGCAGGGCAAGAACAAGAAGCAGACCCTCGACGAGTACGGCGAGGAGCAGTTCATGCTCTGGCGCCGCTCGTACGACACCCCGCCGCCGCCCATCGACGACAACGACGAGTGGTCCCAGGTCGGCGACCCCCGGTACGCCCTGCTGCCCACCGAGCTGATGCCGCGTACCGAGTGCCTCAAGGACGTGGTGGAGCGGATGCTCCCCTACTGGTACGACTCGATCGTGCCGGACATCCTGGCCGGCCGTACGGTGCTGGTGGCCGCACACGGCAACTCGCTGCGTGCCCTGGTGAAGCACCTCGACCAGATCTCCGACGAGGCGATCGCCAAGCTGAACATCCCGACCGGCATCCCGCTGCGTTACGACCTGGACCCGAGCCTGCGTCCGCAGGTCCTCGGCGGGACGTACCTCGACCCGGAGGCCGCCAAGGCGGCCGCCGCCGCGGTCGCCAACCAGGGCCGCTGAGCCACGACCGGCAAGGGGCCCCCGCCGCGCAAGCAGCAGGGGCCCCAGCGGAGCGCGGGCGCGCGGCTCAGCCAGCGGTCGGCGCCTGTTCGCCGGTGATCAGGTAGACCACGTGCTCGCCGGCGTTCACCGCGTGGTCGGCGAAGCGCTCGTAGAAGCGGCCCAGCAGGGTGGCGTCGATCGCGGTCTCCACCCCGTACGGCCAGTCGTCGCCGAGCAGCATGCCGAAGAGGTGCTTGTGCAGCTCGTCCATGGCGTCGTCGTCGCGGTCGAGCTCGGCGGCGATGTCGGCGTCGGGCTTGGCCAGCACCGAGGCGATCTTCTCGGCCATCCGGTCGGCGATCGAGGCCATGTCGGTGAAGGTCTGGCGCAGCTCGGCCGGCACGGCGGGCGAGGGGTGCCGGCGCAGCGCGGTCTTCGCCACGTGGTCGGCCAGATCGCCCATCCGCTCGAGGTCCGCCGCCACGTGCAGGGCGGTGATCATGGCACGCAGGTCGGAGGCGACCGGCGCCTGCCGCGCCAGCAGGTCGCAGACCCGCTCCTCGACGTGCCGGTAGAGGTCGTCGATCTCGGCGTCCCGCTCGATGACGGTCTCGGCGGCCTGCCGGTCGGCGGTGAGCAGGGCCCGAGTAGCCTGCCGCATGGCGGACCGGACTCCCTCGGCCATGTCCACCAGCAGTTGGCTCACCAGGTGTAGATCGGCCCGGAACTCGTCGCGCATTGTCACGTCCTGTTGGGGGTCGTGGCCGGCCGGAGCCGGCGAAGGATTGAGCGGTGTGCCGACCACGGTAGGGCGCACGGGCGGACCCGAAATGAATCACGGTGAACGACGCCCGACGGTTACGTTAATTTTGCGGGAAGCGAGCCGGTTTCATCCCTTTCTGGGCGGTAGCCAGGTTAACAATGACCCTACGATCGCCAGGTGGAATGGGCGGTGGCGGTCGCAGTGGCCGTGGCGCTGGTGGCCGGACTGGTCGCCGGGATCCTGCTACCCGGAATCCGGTCGAGGTGGGCCCGCCGTGACAAGTCGACGGGGAGCGGCAGTTCCCACGTGAACAGGGGGAGGCCCGCCATAGCCGAGGATCCGCAGGCTGGGCTCGGCCGCCGTACGATCGACTCCCTCCGAGCCGGCGTCGTCGTGCTGGATCCGGACGACGTTCCCGTTCTGGTCAATCCCGCCGCCCGGGCGATGGGGCTGCTGCGCACCGGTGCCAGCCCGGGCTCGATAGCGGCGCACCCGCTGATCCGTACCCTCGCCGGTCAGGTCCGACGGACGGGCATCCGGCGCGAGATCGAGCTGGACCTGCCCCGGGGCCGCGACAACGCCGGGGACAATCCGCTCGGCGTGCACCTGAGGGCGATGGGCGTGGGTGCCGGCTACATCGCCGTGGAAGCCGCCGACGTGACCGAGTCGCACCGGCTCGCCCGGGTGCGGCGCGACTTCGTGGCCAACGTGAGCCACGAACTGAAGACGCCGATCGGTGCCCTGCAGTTGCTGGCCGAAGCGCTGCTGGACGCCACGGAGCCGGCCACCGACGCCGCGCCGGACCTGTCCGAGGACATGGTCGCCGCCCGTCGTTTCGCCGAACGCATACAGCACGAATCGACCCGGCTCGGTCGGCTGGTGCAGGAACTGCTCGAACTGACCCGCCTACAGGGGGCCGAGCCGCAGCCGGCCCCCGAGCCGGTCTCGGTGGACTGGGTGGTCGCCGAGGTGGTCGACCGTACGCGCACCACGGCCTCCGCCCGCGAGATCGAGGTGGTGGTCGAGGGGCAGCGTGGCCTGACCGTGTACGGCAGTGACAGTCAGCTCGCCACCGCCGTCGCGAACCTGGTCGAGAACGCCGTCAACTACTCGGCCGACGGCACGAAGGTGCGGATCACCGCCCGTGGTGGCGAGGAGCACGTCGAGATCGCCGTCACCGATCAGGGCATCGGCATCGCCCCCACCGACGTCGATCGGATCTTCGAGCGGTTCTACCGGGCCGACCAGGCGCGTTCCCGATCCACCGGCGGTACGGGGCTGGGGCTGGCCATCGTCAAACACATCGCGAGCAACCATGGCGGACGGGTCGATGTGTCGAGCACTCTTGGTGGTGGGTCGACGTTCACCCTCCGGTTGCCCGCTCGCCCCCCGGAAGACCTCTTGACGACACTGCCAGGCGCTGGGATCGAGCCCGGTTCAGCCGAGCTTCGGCAGGTCTGACAGCAATGGAAAGGAAAACCCGTTGAGCCGCGTTCTGGTGGTCGAGGACGAGGAGTCGTTCTCCGACGCCCTGTCGTACATGCTCCGCAAGGAGGGCTTCGAGGTCTCGGTCGCCGCCACGGGTCCGTCGGCCCTGACCGAGTTCGACCGGACCGGGGCTGACATCGTGCTGCTCGACCTGATGCTGCCCGAAATGTCAGGTACCGAGGTCTGCCGTCAGCTCCGGCAACGCTCACACGTGCCGATCATCATGGTCACGGCTCGGGACAGCGAGATCGACAAGGTCGTCGGCCTGGAGATCGGGGCCGACGACTACGTCACGAAGCCGTACTCGCCGCGCGAGCTGGTGGCCCGGATCCGCGCCGTGCTGCGTCGGCAGACGCCCGAGGCGGCCGAGTCGGGTACCCCGACGCTGGCAGCCGGCCCGGTGCGGATGGACATCGAGCGTCACGTGGTGACCGTCGACGGCGGCGCCGTGCAGCTTCCGCTCAAGGAGTTCGAGCTGCTGGAGCTGCTGCTGCGCAACGCCGGACGGGTGCTCACCCGGGGCCAGCTCATCGACCGGGTCTGGGGTGCCGACTACGTCGGCGACACCAAGACCCTGGACGTACACGTCAAGCGGCTCCGCTCCAAGGTCGAGCCGGAGCCGTCCGCGCCGCGCTACATCGTCACCGTGCGCGGCCTGGGCTACAAGTTCGAGCCCTGATCGACGGCCGGCGACCGGTGGGTGACCGCCGGACGGTGACCGGCGGATGGCGGACGGCGGACGGCGAGGGTGCGGGCGGCCCAACCTCCCGACCGAGGTGGTCTCCAGCGAGTACCTGACGATGGAGGGCCGCAAGTTCTCCTCGTCCCGGCGGGTCGTCATCTACG
>NZ_JBFAAL010000010.1:0-233306 GCF_040639715.1 Micromonospora sp. NPDC023737 | reverse complement strand
CGGGGCGGGGGCCCGCCGGCCGGGCGGGCCCGACCGCGGCGGGGGGGCCCGGGGCATCCCCGGGCCGCACCTCACCCGACCGGCCCGAGAGCCGATCGTGCCCGGCCCGCGCCCCGCACCAGGCGCGGCCGCGGACGGCATCAGGCGCGGCTCATCGCCGGCGCCCCGATGAAGTTCATGATCGCGTTGTTGACCTCGTCGGCGTTCGTCCACGGGATACCGTGCGGAGCGCCCTTCAAGGTGATCAACTGGCTGCCGGCGAGCATCGCCTGCAACCGCTGCCCGGTCTTCGCGTACGGCAGCACGTTGTCCTTGTCGCCCTGCACGATCAGCACCGGTACGTCGATCTGCGGCAGGTCACCCCGGAAGTCGGTCAGCCAGGCGTCCACGCTGTCGTACGTGCCCTTGGCCGAGGCCCGTGCGCCGATCTCCCAGTGCGCCCGGTACGCCTCCTCGCTGACGAGCTTCCCCTTGTTCTCGCTCCAGTTGAAGAAGTTGTTGCAGAACTGAGTGAGGAAGGCGAAGCGATCCTTGATGATCGCCTGCTGGAAGCCGTCGAAGAGACTCTTCTCGACACCCTCCGGATTGTCCGCCGTCTGCATCAGGAACGGCGCCAGCGGCGCCAACATGATCGCCTTGCTCACCCGCTGCGACCCGTACGCGCCGAGGTATCGGGTCACCTCGCCGGTGCCCATCGAGTGCCCGATCAGGATCACGTTGCGCAGGTCCAGCTCGGACATCAGGACGTCGAGGTCGGCGCTGAAGGTGTCGTAGTCGTACCCGATGGTCGGCTGCGCCGAGTTGCCGAAACCACGCCGGTCGTAGGTGATGACCCGGTAACCGGCGTTCAACAGTGGAACGGCCTGTTTCTCCCAGGTCGCACCGTTGAACGGGAAGCCGTGGATCAGCACGATCGGCTGGCCGGAGCCATGATCCTCGTAGTACAGGTCGATGGGCGCGGAGTTCTCCGTACCCACGGTGATGAACGGCATGCTCTTCTCCTGAAGTCGGGCTCGGTTCTCTCCTCGCCCGGCGCATTCCCGTCCGATCCGCCGATATGCCCGGTCCCTGACACGGTCCGCCCGGGTAAGGCTGTCCGCCGCGGGGGCGTCAGCTCTCCGCCCGCCACCTCAGAGCGGGTACGGGAAGTCCACCACCTGCGCGTCCGTGACCTCCGCCCCCGGCGCCCAGACCTCGTACACGCCCCGGTCGTGGCACTGTGCCCCGGTGAGCGCCACCGTGTCCGGGTCCGGCCGGCGCAGCCGAAGCCGCAACCAACCCGCCTCCTCCCGCAGTACGACGCATGGCACCCCCCGCCACTGCCCGATGCGCAGCCGGCGGGCCGCCGCCTCGACCGGGTAGCGGGCGGCCCGGGTCATCGCCAGCACCCGGAAGCCGCCGGGCAGGTCGGCGATCGCCTCATACTCGGTTCCGCCGTACGCCCCGATCAGGTGGGTGGATCGGGGCGCCTCGCCGACCGGCAGGTACTCCTGATCGGGCGAGAGCCCCGGCACCGCGGCGAGCAGGTGCCGCCACTGCGGCCCGACCATCCGCAGCCAACCCCGCTGCTCCGCCTGGTAGGTGTACAACACCACCTCGACCCCCTCGGCCGGGTAGGCGAGCAGGCTCACGTTCGCCGGCATCGGCAGGTCGGCGAAATCGCGGGTGACGAACTCGGGGATCAGCTGACTGCTGCTGGGCACGAAACCGGTGCCGAGCACCGGAGGACCCAACCGGTCCCGGGGCGGCAGCGCGGTCAACCCCCGGTGTGCCTCACCCATCGGGATGTCGTAGTCGCCCGGGTCGGCGGCCCGCCAGCGCAACGCGTACGCCACGTCCACGCCGTCGCGACCCGCGTCGCCGTCGGTACGCAGCAACATCGCCGTGGCCGGCGTACGCAGGTGCGCCACGTCGTGCTCCCGGTAGCAGAAGCCGTGCGGCAGCCACCCCCGCACGTACCCGGCGAGCTGCCGGGCGGAGAGCATCTTCACCATCCGGGTACCCCGCCGAACCACCGCCGACCCGCGCACCGTGCCGAGCACCGGGTCACCGGCGGCGTCCGGCCGCTGGCTGAGCTGGTGCACGTACCCCCAGCCCCGCTCCCGGTGCGCCGGCATCATCAGTGGCGACTCCAGCTCCTCCGACGCCTCCGGCGCGCCGTGCACCGCGGTCACCTCGGTGACGTGCACGAACCGGTGCCAGGGAAGGGCCGAACCGGGCCGGGGCGCCCACTCGAACCCGGGCACCTCGTCGGCGCTGAACAACTCGTACGCGGCACCCCGGGCGATCTCCTCCGCCGGGTACACACCTCCGCCGTACGTCACCCGCAGCCCGGTACGTCCGTCGGCCTCGCCGCTGGTCTGCGGCGCGACGCTCATCGCGTCACCGTGCCGCGGTACCCGTGATCTGCCCGCTCGCGTCGCCGCTGCGCGTCGGCGCGAGCGCCACGCGGCTGTTCCCAGTGGTTCGCTGCGTTCCGCTCGCTCACCGGGCGACCGTAGAGTCGCCCTGGGTAATCGAGGTGAACAGCAGGTGGCGGGCAGGTGGACCAGCTCGGTGTGTGATCCTTTGGGTGATGAGCCAGCCAACCGAACAGCCGATCGACGCTGCCGAGTCCCGTCGCGCCCGTGCCGCCCGCCGCGCGGGTGAGTTCCCGCCCGCGCCGGAGCCCCTGCCCCGCCCGGTGCTCGACAGCCACACCCACCTGGACATAACGGTCAGCGAGGCCGGTGTCCCCGGCGGCGGTCAATCCGACGACCCGGTCGGTACGGCCATCGAGGTCGCCACGATGGTCGGCGTGGACCGCCTGGTGCAGGTCGGAGTGGACGTCCCCTCGTCCCGGTGGGGCGTGGCGACCGCGCAGCGGTATCCGGCGGTGGTGGCCACCGTGGCGCTGCACCCCAACGACGCCCCCCGCCTGCCCGATCTGGACGAGGCGCTGCGCGAGATCGAGGCACTCGCCGCCCACGACCGGGTGCGGGGCGTCGGCGAGACCGGAATGGACTTCTTCCGCACCGGCGACGAGGGCCGCGCCGCCCAGGAGGAGAGCTTCCGGGCGCACATCGCCATCGCCAAGCGGTACGGCAAGGCGCTCGTCATCCACGACCGCGACGCGCACGCCGAGGTACTGCGCATCCTCGACGACGAGGGCGCGCCGGACACCGTGGTGCTGCACTGCTTCTCCGGCGACGCCGCCTTCGCCACCGAGTGCGTACGCCGTGGCTACCTGCTCAGCTTCGCCGGCACGGTCACCTTCGCCAGCGCCGCCGCGCTGCGCGAGGCCGCCGCGTTGACGCCGATCGACCAGATCCTCGTGGAGACCGACGCCCCGTACCTCACCCCCACGCCGCACCGCGGCCGCCCCAACGCGTCGTACCTCATCCCACTGACCGTCCGCGCGCTCGCCGCGTCCACCGGCGCCGACCTCGACGAACTCTGCGCTGCCATCTCGGCCACCGGCGACCGGGTGTTCGGCCCGTGGTGAGCGCCGTGGCGGCCCGGCGCCCGGCGGAGCCGGGCCGCTTCCGACCGGCCCGGCCGCCCCGCCTACGCTGCTGCCCATGAGCGGTCTCCTCGGCCCGGCGGAGATCCGGGAGCTGGCCGCCCGGCTGGGTGTGGCCCCGACGAAGAGGCTCGGGCAGAACTTCGTGCACGATCCGAACACCGTGCGGCGGATCGTCACCGCCGCCGGGCTCGCGCCCGACGACGTGGCGCTGGAGGTCGGACCCGGGCTCGGCTCGCTCACCCTGGCCCTGCTCCCGGTCACCGCGCACGTACACGTCGTCGAGATCGACCCGGTGCTGGCCGGCGCGCTGCCCGAGACCGCCACCCGGTACGCCGGCCCGCACGCCGCCCGGCTCACCGTGCACCACGCGGACGCGCTGCGCGTCACCGCCGCCGACCTCGGCGACCCGGCGCCCACCGCGCTGGTGGCGAACCTGCCCTACAACGTCGCCGTGCCCGTGGTGCTGCATCTGCTCGCCGAGCTGCCCGGCCTGCGGCACGGCCTGGTAATGGTGCAGAAGGAGGTCGCCGACCGGCTGGTCGCCGGTCCCGGCTCCAAGGTGTACGGCATCCCGTCGGTCAAACTCGCCTGGTACGCCCGTGCCCGGGCCGCCGGCCGGGTTCCGCCCAACGTCTTCTGGCCCGTGCCGAACGTCGACTCCGGGCTGGTGGCCTTCACCCGTCGTGAACCGCCCCGCACCGACGTGGCCCGCGAACGGGTCTTCGCCGTGGTCGACGCGGCGTTCGCCCAGCGGCGCAAGACCCTGCGTGCCGCCCTCGCCGGCTGGGCCGGGGGCGCCGACCGGGCCGCCGCCGCGCTCACCGCCGCGGGCGTCGACCCCGGGGCACGCGGCGAGGCGCTCACCGTCGAGCAGTTCGCCGCCATCGCCGCGTCGGCTCCGGCCGCCGCACCCGTCGGGCAGTAGGCTGGCGCCGTGCCCGCCGGCACCCCGCACCACCTGCGGATCGAGCAGGATCCGCTGCACGTGTACGCGTACGACCTGGTCGATGGCCGGTACGAGCCGGTCGTCGACGCTGCCGAGGAGCTGATCGTGGAGAAGCCGTTCGACATCCGCCTGCGTGCGCGGGACATCGCCCCGTGACCGAGGCCTGGCGACCGGACGACGAGGACGAGCAGCGGCGTGGGGCCAGCGGCCCGGTGAAGGTGCGGGTGCCCGCGAAGGTCAACCTCCACCTCGGCGTGGGACCGCTGCGCCGCGACGGCTACCACGAACTCAACACCGTCTACCACGCGATCTCCATCTACGACGAGCTGACGGCCCGCCGCGGCGACACCCTCACCCTCACCATGGAGGGGGAGGGCGCCGGCGAACTGGCTCTGGACGACAGCAACCTGGTGATCCGGGCCGCCCACGCGCTCGCCGGCTACGCCGGGGTGCTTCCGCACGCCCGGCTGCACCTGCGCAAGCAGATCCCGCTCGCCGGCGGCCTGGCCGGCGGCAGCGCCGACGCGGCCGCCACCCTGGTCGCCTGCGACGCGCTCTGGGGCACCGGGCTCTCCCGCGACGAACTGGCGGACATCGCCGCCGACCTCGGGTCGGACGTGCCGTTCCTCATCCACGGCGGCACCGCCCTGGGCACCGGGCGCGGCGAGACCGTCAGCCCGGTGCTGGCCCGCCCGACCTCCTGGCACTGGGTCGTCGCCATCGCGGACGGCGGCCTCTCCACGCCGGCCGCCTACCGCGAGCTGGACCGGCTGCGCGAGGCCGGCACCGCCGGCCCGCCGCTCGGCAGCACCGACGCGTTGCTCGGCGCGCTACGCCAGCGGGATCCGCGGGTGCTCGCCGCCACGCTCGGCAACGACCTCCAGGACGCCGCCCTCGCGATGCGTCCCGCGCTCGCCGAGACGCTCAAGGCGGGCGAGGCGGCCGGCGCGCTGGCCGGCATCGTCTCCGGTTCCGGACCGACCTGCGTCTTCCTCGCGGAGGACAGCAGGCGCGCCGAGCGGATCGCCGCCGAACTGACCGCGGCCGCCGTGTGCCGCGAGGCCCGGGTGGCGCACGGCCCGGTGGCCGGCGCCCGGATCATCTGACGCCACTCGCCGTCCGCCCGCCGTCCCGCCGCAGCGGGCGGCGACCGCGCGATCGAGGGTGTCCGCGTACCCTTGAAGGCCAGGCGTCCCGTGCCTCGCCGGCACCGGACGCCTTGATCATGAAAGGTAGGTCGTGGCCAACATCCTCAACCTGGACCGGGTGTCCAAGGGCTACGGGGCCGCCGGGCCGCTGCTCACCGACGTCTCGCTCGGCCTCGACGACGCCGACCGGATCGGCGTGGTCGGGCTCAACGGCGCCGGCAAGTCGACGTTGCTCCGGCTGCTCACCCGCAGCGAGGAGCCGGACGACGGCCGCGTCACCCACCGCCGCGACCTGCGGGTCGCCTGGCTGCCACAGAACCTCACCCTCGCCCCCGACGCCACCGTCCGGGACGTCGTGCTCGGCACCGAGTGGCTCGACGAGAGCATGGGCGCCGAGCACGAGTGGGCCGGTGACGCCGGGGTCCGAGGCATCCTCGACGGCCTCGGCATGCCCCACCTCGGCCTCGACCAGCCGGTCGGCCCGATGTCCGGCGGTGAGCGTCGCCGGGTGGCGCTCGCCGCGCTGCTGGTCCGCGACTCCGACCTGCTGATCCTCGACGAGCCCACCAACCACCTCGACGTCGGCGGCGTCGACTGGCTGGCCCGGCACCTGCTCGGCCGCAAGGGCGCCCTCGTCGTCGTCACCCACGACCGCTGGTTCCTCGACGCCGTCTGCACCGCCACCTGGGAGGTCGCCGACCAGACCGTCCGGTCGTACGACGGCGGCTTCGCCGCCTGGACCCTCGCCCGTGCCGAACGGGAACGGGTCGCGGCGGCCACCGAGGCCCGCCGGCAGAACCTGCTCCGCAAGGAGATCGCCTGGCTGCGTCGCGGCCCGCCCGCCCGGACCTCCAAGCCGCGGTTCCGGATCGACGCGGCCAACGCCCTGATCGCCGACGTCCCACCACCGCGCGACACCATGTCGCTGCAACGACTCGCGACCGCCCGGCTCGGCAAGCAGGTGTACGACCTGGAGCAGGTCACCCTGCACGCCGGTCCCAAGGAGATCCTGCACGACCTCACCTGGCAGGTCGGCCCCGGCGATCGGGTGGCCATTCTGGGCGCCAACGGAGCCGGCAAGACCACGCTGCTGCGGATGCTCGCCGGTGTCACCCGCCCGGACGGCGGCCGGTTCGTCACGGGCTCCACGGTCCGGCCCGCCTTCCTCTCCCAGGAACTGGCCGAGCTTCCCGGGCAGCTACGCGTGCTGGAGGCCGTCGAGGAGGTGGCCCGCCGGGTGCAGCTCGGCGACCGGGAGATCTCCGCCGCCCAGCTCGCTGAGATCTTCGGCTTCGACGACCGGCGACTCTGGACACCGGTCAGCGACCTCTCCGGTGGCGAACGTCGCCGCCTGCAGATGCTCCGCCTGCTCGCCGGCGAGCCGAACGTGCTCCTGTTCGACGAGCCCACGAACGACCTGGACACCGACACCCTCGCCGGGCTGGAGGACCTGCTCGACTCGTGGCCCGGGACGCTGATCGTGGCCAGCCACGACCGTTACCTCATCGAGCGGGTCACCGACGTCGTGTACGGCATGTTCGGCGACGGCCGGCTGGTGCACCTGCCCGGCGGCGTGGACGAATACCTGGCCCGGGCGGCCGGCCGACCCGGCTCCGCCCGCACCGAGGCCGTGCCCGCCGCCACGCCGGAGGCGCCGGCCCGCACCGGCCTCTCCGCAGCCGAGGTGCGGCAGGCGCGCAAGGATCTCACCCGGCTGGAACGGCAGATCAGCAAGCTCGAGCAGCGTGAGGCGGCGCTGCTCGGCCAGCTGGCCGAGCACGCCACCGACTACGCGAAGGTCGCTGAACTGGACGGCCAGCTCAAGGACCTGCGGGCCGAACGGGAACAGACCGAGGAGTCCTGGCTGGCGCTGGCCGAGCAACTGCCCGCCGACTGACCCGGCGACGGTGGCGGCCCGGCCAGTGGTCGCCACCGCAGGTGGGCCCCCGTGTGCCGAGTCACAATCCGGCGTGCGGGAGAATCGTCGTCGACCCTCACCCGAAACGGCGTTGGAGACTCAGACATGGCCCACACCCCCGTCAACCACCCCGCGCGGCCGATCTACCGGGCGATCGGCGGGCTGATCGGTCTGTACCTGGTGGTCTTCGGTGTGCTCGGCATCATCGCGACCGCCGGCAACGACGTCCTCGCCCAGGACGACACCCGGGTCCTCGGCCAGGGCACGAACCTCGTCTTCTCGCTGATCAGCATCGTGTTCGGGATTCTCGTGCTGGCTGGTACCGCGCTCGGCCGGAACATCGACGTGCTGATCAATCAGTGGATGGCGTACATCCTGATGGTCGTCAGCCTCGGCGGGCTCGCGTTCATCCGGACCGACGCGAACATCTTCAACTTCAACATCGGCACGGTCATCGTCCTCATGGTCGCCGGGATGGTGCTGCTGATGGTCGGCATGTACGGCAAGGTCGGCACCGACGAGGAGAAGGAGGCGTGGCAGAAGGCGCGCCTCGTGCTCTGATCTTTATGGTTTCGCTTCTGGTTCCTTGCGCTTCCGGTTTCGCCGGAGCCCGACCCGCTCCGCGCGGTCAGGCTTGATCCCTCCGCGGGTCGGGCTTCGGCGAAACCCCTCCTGGTCCCGCTCCGTCCGGCGCCCTCGGCCCGGAGGGGTGGGACATCTTTTTGTGGCCCGGTCCGAGCAGATGCTCACGCTGGGCGGGCGGTTCGCCGGACAGTGAGTGGTCCGGCGGGCGACAATCCTCCAGAACCGGTCATCTCGGGCGGAGGAGAGGCTCATGGCGCATTTCCCGGTGAACCATCCGGCGCGGCCGATCTACCGAGTTCTCTCCGGGCTCATCGGGCTCTACATCCTGGTCTTCGGGGCCTGGGGAGTCGCGCTGACCGCCGGCCAGTTCCTCTTCGCCCGCGAGAGCAACTGGGTGCTCGGCCTGCGCACCAACCTCGCGTTCTCCATCGCGTCGGTGATCTTCGGCGCCTTCCTCATCATCGGCGCTTCCCGCCGCACCAACCTCGGCCACTACATGAACCTGACCGCCGGCATCGTCTTCCTGGTCACCAGCATCCTCATGATGTCGCTGCTGCAGACCGAGGCGAACTTCCTGAACTTCTCGATGTCGACGGTGATCGTGTCGATGATCTTCGGTCTGGTGCTGCTCGGCACCGGCCTGTACGACAAGGTCGGCCCAGCGGAGCTCGCCGAGGCCGAGGGGCGCAACCGGAGGCGCCAGATCTCCGAGGCGAACACGCCCTGACCACCCGGACGGCGGCGGACCCGCGAAACCGTGGTGAGGCCGCCTGCCGTCCAGTCCCCGGATCGGACTCAGCGATTCCGAGAGGAGATCAACGTGGGCTTGGCCTCCAGGTGCGACAAGCCGTTCCAGGCCAGGTTCACCAGGTGCGCGGCGACCGTCTCCTTCCGCGGCTTGCGGACCTCCAGCCACCAGCGGCCGGTCAACGCCACCATGCCGACCAGCGCCTGCGCGTAGAGCTCGGCCAGCTTCGGGTCGTACCCCCGGCTCTTGTACTCGGCGCCCAGGATGTGCTCGACCTGATGGGCCACGTCGTTGAGCACGCTGCTGAAGTTGCCCGTCGCTGACATCAACGGCGACTCACGGACCAGCACCCGGAACCCGCTCGTCTCCTCCTCGATGTAGCTGAGCAGTGCCATCGCCGCCTGCTCCAGCAACTCCCTCGGATGACCGGCGGTCAACGCCGTGGTGATCCGGTCCAGTAGCGCGCGGACCTCCCGGTCCACCACGACCGCGTAGAGCCCCTCCTTGCCACCGAAGTGCTCGTACACCACCGGCTTCGAGACCTTCGCCCGAGCCGCCACCTCTTCCACCGACGTCGCGTCGAAGCCGCGCTCCGCGAAGAGTTGCCGCCCGATCGAGATCAACTGCTCCCGGCGCTGAGCCGCCGACATGCGTACCCGCGAAGAAGGCTTGCCGCCGGGCCCGGCCACCGGCCGTTGTCGATTGACGCCGCTGTCGCTGCTTGACACATCCGCCATCTGGTCACCTCGCCGGCGCTCGGTGACGCCCTGCCGTGGGATGGTGCCTCCGCCGTATCCGCTCACTTCGCCGCCTCACTGATGTACGGCCGGAGGGCGCTCGCGCGCCGACCGACCGTACCCGCCGCGTGCCTGGCCCCCCTGTCGCCGTGCCGCGCGGCATTCCCCCCGCTTCGTTCGGTCACCGGGCAATACTGCCAGGTAACCCGCGAGCTCAACTCCCGGATCATCCCGCCGACGGCGACACGAGCTTCGCTGCCAGGCGTTCCGGCTTCGGCCAGCGGACGTCGTACGCCGCGCCGAACTTCTCGAGGAACCAGATGACCCGGGCCGAGATGTCCACCTGACCGCGCATGACGCCGTGCCGCGCGCAGGTCGGATCCGCGTGGTGCAGGTTGTGCCAGCTCTCTCCGAAGGAGAGGATCGCCAGCGGCCAGAAGTTCGCCGCCCGGTCGCCGTGCCGCATCGCGAAGGGGCGCTCGCCGTAGACGTGGCAAACCGAGTTGATCGCCCAGGTCACGTGGTGCAGCAGCGCGATGCGGACCAGCCCCGCCCAGAAGAGCGCGGTCAGCGCGCCCTGCCACGACCAGGTCAGCAGCCCGCCCATCAGTGCCGGACCCAGCACCGAGATGGTCACGATCAGCGGGAAGAGCTTGTCGACGCGCTTGATGTCCCGGTCGGCGACCAGGTCGGGCGCGAACCGCTGCCGGTTGGAAAGCTCCCGGTGGAACATCCAGCCGACGTGCGCGTGGAAGAGGCCGCGGGTCAGGCCCCAGACGCTCTCGCCGAACCGCCACGGCGAGTGCGGGTCGCCCTCCAGGTCGGAGAAGGCGTGGTGGCGACGGTGGTCGGCCACCCACTGGATGATCTCGCCCTGCACCGCGAGAGAGCCGGAGACCGCCAGCGCCACGCGCAACCCGCGCCGCGCCTTGAACGAACCGTGGGTGAAGTAGCGGTGGTAGCCGACCGTCACACCGAGCCCGGAGAGCACATACCAGAACGCGGCGATGCCCACATCGGTCCAGCTCAACCAGCCACCCCAGGCCATCGGCACGGCGGCGACCAGGGCCGCGAAGGGAATCACCACGAACAGCCAGAGAGCCACGAGGATGCCGGGCGACTGCGTGCCCTGGGTAAGTGGCTTCGGTCCGGACGCTTTCGGTTCGAGCAGGGCGGTCGACATGGCACCTCGCAGGGGAGTAGGGGACATCACAAGCTACGCCTACGTCACCGTAACTTACGGAACCGTAGATCGCACGGGGAAGTTCGCGAACCGCTTTCGTCGTACGGCCGTCCTAGCGTCGGCCTATGACCGATCCCCGTTACGGGGACGACCTGTACGCGCAGTCCGTGCACCTGCGTTCCCAGGGCTGCTCCGTGCCCACGATCGCGCAACGGCTGGGGGTGGCGAAGTCGACCGCCCACCGTTGGATCGGACACATACCCCTGCCTGACGACGAGGAATCGCGAGCCCGGCGCCGGGCGCACTCAAAGGTGATGACCGACGCGCAGTGGGCGGGTCATCGAGCAGCGGGACGCGGCTCGGGCGGACACCGTCGCGGCGACCGCAGGCTGGGTGAAGCAACTTCGCTACCGGGAACTGGTCCTCGTCGGTGCGGCGATCTACTGGGCCGAGGGCACGAAGGCGAAGCCGTGGCGTCCCAGCGACTGCCGGGTCAGGTTCGTCAACAGCGACCCCGCGCTGGTCACGCTGTTCCTCCGCTTCGTGGCGGCGATGGGGGTGCGGCGCGCGGACCTGCGGTTTCGGCTCAGCATTCACGAGACGGCCGACGCGCCGGAGGCCGTGCGCTGGTGGGCGGCTCTGGTCGGCGTCTCGCCTGAGGATTTCCAGCCCACAGTCCTCAAGCGCCACCGGCCGGCCACGAATCGGCGGAACACCGGCGACGGCTACCGAGGGTGCCTCGCTGTCGAGGTGGTCAGGTCGAGTCGGCTGTACTGGAAGGTAGAAGGGATCATGAAAGGAATGGGCGATGGCATGCCGCCGCCGGGACGCTAAGGTGTAGGGGTCGGGCAGCTGCTTGCTTTGACTTTTTTGACCGTCCCGGGTCGTCTAATGGCAGGACGTCAGGTTTTGGTCCTGATTGTAGGGGTTCGAATCCTCTCCCGGGAGCTTCTGCTCGGCGGCCGTTGATGTCTGGTTAGCATGACCGCGGAAGTGTCGCCGTCCCGACGGGAGCAAGGTCGTGTCCCAGCCCCACCCTCGCACCGTCGTCGTGCTCGCCGCCGGTGAGGGCAAGCGGATGAAATCGGCGCTGCCGAAAGTGCTGCACCCGCTGCTCGGTCGTACGCTGCTCGGCCACGTGCTGAGCGCGGCTGCGCCACTCGGCGCGGGCCAGACCGTGGTGGTGGTCGGGCACGGCGCCGACCAGGTCCGCGGACACCTCGCCGAGATCGCGCCGGACGTCGTTCCGGTGCTCCAGGCCGAGCAGCTCGGCACCGGTCACGCGGTGCGGATCGTGCTGGAGGCCGTACCGGACGCCACCGGCACCGTCGTCGTGATCAACGGAGATGTGCCGCTGCTCCGTCCGGAGACGGTGAGCGCGCTGGTGCAGGCGCACGAGGGTGAGGGGGCCGCGGCCACGGTGCTCGCCGCCGAGGTGCCGAACCCGACCGGTCTGGGCCGGATCGTGCGGTCCGCCGACGGCCGGCTGGAACAGATCGTCGAGGAGCGGGACGCGACCACGGAGCAGCGTGCCATCCGGGAGATCAACGCTGGGACGTACGCGTTCGACGCGGCTCGCCTGCGCGACGCGCTGGGCAAGCTGTCGACGGACAACGACCAGGGCGAGGAGTACCTGACCGACGTCTTCGGTCTGCTCAACTCGGCAGGTGAGCCGGTCGCCGTGCACGTCGCGCCGGATCATACGGAGACGTTGGGCTGCAACGACCGGGTCGAGCTGGCGGCGCTGCGCCGGCTGCTGCGCGACCGGATCAACGAGGGCTGGATGCGTACCGGGGTGAGCCTGCTCGACCCGGAGACCACCTGGATCGACGTGACCGTCGCGCTGGATCGGGACGCCGTGGTCGACCAGAACACCCAGTTGCGCGGTGCCACCGTGGTGGGCTCCGCCGCCGTGGTCGGCCCGGACGTGACGCTGATCGACACTGTGGTGGGCGAGGGCGCGACGGTGCTGCGCAGCCACGCGGTGGGCGCGGAGGTCGGTCCGGGCGCGAGCGTCGGCCCGTACGCGTACCTGCGTCCGGACGCGCGCCTGGCGGAGAAGTCGAAGGTCGGGACGTTCGTCGAGGTGAAGAACTCCGAGGTGGGGCCGGGCGCGAAGGTCCCGCACCTGTCGTACGTGGGTGACGCGACGATCGGGGCGAAGGCGAACATCGGCGCAGCGACGATCTTCGTGAACTACGACGGGGTGAACAAGAACCGGACGATCGTCGGTGAGGGGGCGTTCGTCGGCTGCGACACCAGCCTGATCGCTCCGGTCGAGGTGGGTGCCGGCGCGTACATCGCGGCGGGCAGTGCGATCAGCAAGGACGTGCCGCCGGGCGCGTTGGGTGTGACTCGGGCGCCGCAGCGCGAGATCGAGGGCTGGGTGGCCCGCAAGCGCCCCGGCACGGTGTCCGCGGCGGCGGCGGAGAGGGCGCTGCGTGCCGCGGAGGGTGCGTCGGCGGGAACCGCGGCGGCAAGCGAAGGTGAGGCAATCCACGGGGATGGCCGGGCCCTGGGCGGGGAATCACCCGAGGGAGATACTGCAACCGACTAGTCCCCGGCCCACCACCACCGCGCGCCGGGCACCACCGACCAACGGGAGCAGACGGGCCCATGGGCAGCATCGTCGCCGAAAACCGCAAGAGCCTGATGCTCTTCACCGGACGTGGCTTTCCGGAGCTGGCCAAGGAGATCGGGGAGGTGCTCGGCATCGCGCCGACGCCTACCGATGCGTACGATTTCGCCAACGGCGAGATCTTCGTGCGGTACAGGGATTCGGTGCGTGGTTCGGACGCCTTCGTGGTGCAGTCCGTCACGCACGGTGTGAACACCTGGGTCATGGAGACCCTGATCATGATCGACGCGCTGAAGCGCGGTTCGGCCAAGCGGATCACCGTCGTACTGCCGTTCTATCCGTACTCGCGGCAGGACAAGAAGCACCGGGGCCGGGAGCCGATCTCGGCCCGGCTCATCGCCGACCTGCTGAAGACCGCGGGGGCGAACCGGATCCTCACCGTGGATCTGCACACCGCGCAGATCCAGGGTTTCTTCGACGGGCCGGTCGACCACCTCTTCGCGATGGACGTGCTGGCCGAGTACGTCGAGCGCCAGTACGCGGGCCGGCCGCTGACGGTGGTCGCGCCGGACTCTGGCCGGGTGCGGGTGGCCGAGCGCTGGACGGACCGGCTGGGTGGGTGCCCGCTGGCGTTCATCCACAAGACCCGCGATCCGATGAAGCCGAACCAGGTGGTGGCGAACCGGGTCGTCGGTGACGTCGAGGGCCGGGTCTGCCTGATCGTGGACGACATGATCGACACGGGTGGCACCATCTGCCGCGCGGCGGACATCCTGAAGGAGTCCGGTGCCGCCGACGTGATCGTCGCGTCGACCCACGCGTTGCTCAGCGACCCGGCGACGGAGCGCTTGAAGAACAGCCCGATCAGCGAGGTCGTGGTGACCAACACGCTGCCGTTGCCGCCGGAGAAGCAGCTCGACAAGATCGCCGTGCTGTCGATCGCTCCGCTGCTCGCCCGGGCGATCCGCGAGGTCTTCGACGACGGTTCGGTGACCACCCTCTTCGGTGGCCTGAGCTGAGGTCGTTGTCGCCTGTCCGGCGGCCGTCGTAAGCGGCCGCCGGTGAGGGTGGAAGTTGGCCTGCGAGTCAACGTCGGCGGTGATATGGGGACTGGCGGAGAGCCGGGAATTCTCTCGGGTAGACTGGTGCGGTTGCCACGGCGAGGGTGCCCGGCGGGCCGCTGAGGAAGCACCGCACGGAGGCACCGTCATCGACGCGGTGCTCCGGGCAGTCGTTCATGACGCATGAGCCCCAGCGAGCCCCTCGCCCCAGCACCGCCAGACGACAAGCCGCCGCAGCGAAAGCATCAGGAGTTTCCCCGTGTCCGAGGTAAAGATCAGCGCCGAGCCCCGTACCGAGTTCGGCAAGGGTGGTGCCCGTCGTACCCGCCGGGCCGGCAAGGTGCCCGCCGTGCTGTACGGCCACGGCGAGAAGCCGAAGCACATCGCGCTGCCGTCCCGTGAGTTCGCGGCCGCGATCCGCAAGGGTGGGGCGAACCAGCTGTTCGCCATCGAGGTGAGCGATGGCACCCAGGTGCTGGCGCTGCCGAAGGCGATCCAGCGTGACCCGATCAAGGACACCTTCGAGCACGTCGACCTGCTGCTGGTCCGGCGGGGCGAGAAGGTCACCGTCGAGGTCCCGGTCGAGCTGACCGGTGAGGCCGCGAAGGACACGCTGATCGTGCACGACCACGACACCCTGTCGGTGACCGCCGACGCCACCCGGGTGCCGGACCACCTGGAGGCGTCGATCGAGGGTGCCGAGGCCGGTGCGCAGATCACCGCGGCCGACGTGACGCTGCCGGCGGGTGTCGAGCTGGCCGCCGACCCGGAGCTGCCGGTCGCCACGGTGACCGCCGCCCCGACGGCCGAGCAGCTCGAGGCGACGCTGCCCGAGGTCGAGGAGGCCACCGAGGAGGCCGAGGCCGAGGTCGGCGAGGTCACCGAGTCCTCCGAGGGCGCCGACGCGGCTCCGGCCGCCGAGGGCGAGGAGAACGCCGAGGCGCGTACCGGGGCCTGATCCGGTCGGTTCAAACGTGCGACAGGCGTCCCCGCGTTCGGGGGCGCCTGTCGGCGTATCGGGGTCCGGTCGAGTTGCACTTGGGAAGGGTGGGTCGTGACGGACGAGGCGGGGCCGTGGCTGGTGGTCGGCCTGGGCAACCCGGGTCGTGAGTACGCCGGTAACCGGCACAACGTCGGTTTCATGGTGGCGGATCTGCTCGCGCAGCGGGTGGGTGCGAAGTTCGGCCGGCACCGGCGGGCCGTGGCGGAGGTCGCGGAGGGCCGGCTGGGTTTCGGCGGTCCCCGGCTGGTGCTGGTGAAGCCGTTGACCTACATGAACCTGTCCGGCGGGCCGGTGGCCGCGTTGTCGCAGTTCTACAAGGTGGTGCCGGGGCAGGTCGTCGCGGTGCACGACGAGCTGGACATCGGTTACGGGCAGCTGCGGGTGAAGGTGGGCGGTGGCGAGGGCGGCCACAACGGGTTGCGCTCGATGACGAAGTCGCTGGGTACGAAGGACTACGTGCGGGTCCGGTTCGGCATCGGGCGGCCGCCGGGGCGGCAGGACCCGGCCGATTTCGTACTGTCGGATTTCAGCGCGGTCGAGCGTAAGGAGCTCGAGTTTCTGGTCGATCGGGCCGCTGACGTGGTGGAGTCGGTCATGACCCGTGGCGTGGAGCCGACACAGAACCTCTACCACGGCGCCTGACGCGGGCGGGGCGTACCCGTTCGGGGGCTGCGGGCCGGTAGTCTGCGCCTTTCGATGTGTGGTGACCGGCGGCGCGGGTCGCGCGGGACGAACCGGGCCGTGGCGAGGCGACGGGAGCGGACCATGGGCACTCCTCCGACGATCGACGGCGCTTTCGCCCGGTGGCTGGTGGCCCGGGCGGGCCAGGCGCTGTTGGGGTTGCGCGCGGAGCTGGGTTTCGCCGACCCGGGCGGGTTGAAGTCGGCGGGGGACAAGGTCTCGCACGATCTGATCCGCACCGAGTTGGCGAAGTGGCGTCCGGGTGACGCGGTGCTCTCCGAGGAGGACGAGGGTTCCCGGTTGGCCTGGGCTGCGGAGGTGAACCCGGAGGGGGGGTCGCGGCGGACGGCGGACCGGGTGTGGATCGTCGACCCGCTCGACGGCACCCGTGAGTTCGCCGAGGAGGGCCGCTCCGACTGGGCGGTGCACGTGGCGCTCTGGTCGCGTGCGGCGCCGAGCCCGCACGGGCTGGTCGCCGGGGCGGTCGGGTTGCCCGGGCAGCAGCGGGTGCTGGCCACGGACTATCCGCCGGCGTACCCGCCGATGGCGTTGGAGGCGGCGGCAGCCGGTAGCCGGATGATCCGGTTGGCGGCGAGCCGGAGCCGCCCGCCGGTGTTCCTCACTGACCTGGCCGACGACGTGGGGGCGCACCTCGTGCCGATGGGTTCGGCCGGCGCGAAGATCGCTGCTGTGGTGACCGGTGAGGTGGACGCGTACATCCACGCGGGCGGCCAGTACGAGTGGGATTCGGCGGCACCGGTGGCCGTGGCGACTGCTACCGGACTGCACGCTTCCCGGATCGATGGTTCGGTGCTGAAGTACAACGAGGCGGATCCACGCCTGCCCGACCTGCTGGTTTGCCGTCGGGATCTCGCCCCTCGGTTGCTTGCGGCGCTGCGGAGGCATTCCGGGTAGCCTGTGCCCAGTTCTTGACTTCCCCGACCGGAAAGGTCTGGAATTCGGATGAGCGAGCGAATCGAGCCCGGGCCATGAGCGCGCCCGCCTACCAGGTCTCGCACCTCGACGCGTTGGAAGCGGAGAGCATCTTCGTGATGCGCGAGGTGGTCGCCGAGATGGAGCGACCGGTGCTGCTCTTCTCGGGCGGCAAGGATTCGATCGTCATGCTGCGGTTGGCGCAGAAGGCGTTCGCCCCGGCGAACGTGCCCTTCCCGGTGATGCACGTGGACACCGGGCACAACTTCCCGGAGGTCCTGGAGTACCGCGACCGGCAGGTCGCGGAGATCGGCCTGCACCTGGTGGTGGCGAGCGTGCCGGACGCGCTGGCGCGCGGCCTGGTCCGCGAGTCCCCCGACGGGATGCGTAACCGGATCCAGACCCCGGTCCTGCTGGAGGCGGTGGAGGAGCACCGCTTCGACGCCCTCTTCGGCGGTGCCCGGCGGGACGAGGAGAAGGCCCGCGCGAAGGAACGGGTGTTCAGCTTCCGCGACGAGTTCGGCCAGTGGGATCCGAAGAACCAGCGTCCGGAGCTGTGGGCGCTCTACAACGGTCGGCACCACCCGGGTGAGTCGATCCGGGTCTTCCCGCTGTCCAACTGGACCGAGCTGGACGTGTGGCACTACATCGCCCGGGAGCGGATCGCGCTCCCGTCGATCTACTACGCGCACGAGCGCGAGGTGATCGAGCGCGACGGGATGCTCTACGCCGTCAACGAGTTCATCCGGCCACGGGCCGGCGAGGAGCTGTTCAAGGAGCGGGTTCGTTACCGCACGGTGGGCGACGCCTCCTGCACGGCGGCGGTGCGCTCGGACGCGGACACGGTGGAGAAGGTCATCGAGGAGGTGGCCGCGACCCGGATCACCGAGCGTGGCGCCACCCGTGGTGACGACCGGGTCAGCGAGGCTGCCATGGAGGACCGCAAGCGGGAGGGCTACTTCTGATGACCGTCGAGACCGCCGTGTCGGCCGGCGCGGACGCCGAGTCCGCCACTCGTCGCATGGACCTGCTGCGCTTCGCCACCGCGGGCAGCGTGGACGACGGCAAGTCGACGCTGATCGGCCGGCTGCTCTACGACACGAAGTCGCTCTTCACCGACCAGCTGGCCGCGGTGGAGGCGGTCAGTGCGGCGCGCGGCGACGAGTACACGAACCTGGCGCTGCTCACCGACGGTCTGCGGGCGGAGCGGGAGCAGGGCATCACCATCGACGTGGCGTACCGGTACTTCGCCACGCCGCGGCGGAAGTTCATCATCGCCGACACCCCGGGGCACATCCAGTACACCCGCAACATGGTCACCGGGGCGTCCACTGCGGACCTGGCGCTGATCCTGGTCGACGCCCGTAAGGGCCTGGTCGAACAGTCCCGCCGGCACGCCTTCCTCTGCTCTCTGCTGCGGGTGCCGCATCTGGTGCTCTGCGTCAACAAGATGGACCTGGTCGACTTCTCCCAGGACGTCTTCGAGCGGATCGCCGACGAGTTCACCGCGTTCGCCGCGAAGCTCGACGTGCCCGACCTGACGGTGGTGCCGGTCTCCGCGCTGAAGGGCGACAACATCGTCAGCCGGTCGCCGAACATGCCCTGGTACGAGGGGCCGGCGCTGCTGCATCACCTGGAGCGGGTGCACATCGCCAGCGACCGCAACCTGGTCGACGTGCGGTTCCCGGTGCAGTACGTCATCCGCCCGCAGTCGACGACCGTCACCGACTACCGGGGTTACGCCGGTCAGGTCGCCTCGGGCGTGCTCAAGGCGGGTGACGAGGTGATGGTGCTGCCGTCGGGCTTCACCAGCCGGATCGCGTCGGTGGAGACCGCCGACGGGCCGGTCGCGACGGCGTTCCCGCCGATGTCGGTCACCGTACGGCTGACCGACGAGATCGACATCTCCCGAGGCGACATGATCTGCCGTCCGAACAACGCTCCCGCCGTGGCGCAGGACATCGAGGCGATGGTCTGCTGGATGGACGAGAGCCGCCCGTTGCAGGTCGGCGGCAAGTACGCGATCAAGCACACCACCCGGTCGGCCCGGGCGATCGTGCGGGGACTGCACTACCGGCTCGACATCAACTCGTTGCACCGGGACGAGTCGGCGGGTGAACTGCGGCTCAACGAGATCGGTCGGGTCCGGCTGCGTACGACGGTGCCGCTGCTGGCCGACGAGTACCGCCGCAACCGCACCACCGGCGGTTTCGTCATCATCGACGAGACGACCAACCGTACGGTCGGGGCCGGCATGATCGTCGAGGCGGGCTGAGGGCTCGGCCGCGTCGAGGCGCGTTGCGGGAGCTGACGTCCCGGCCCAGCACGCGGTGACAGCGAGCCAGCACACCGCACAGCCCTGGACGGATGACCCCCTCAGCTCTCACGCACTTTCCCGGAAAGAGTGGCTATCCGGCGACGGTTGGCCACTCTTTCCGGGAAAGAGGCGCGCGGGAAGGGGCGGGGGTCAGTCGAGGCGGGTGGCGCCGGGGGCGGGGAGAGCGGTGATGTGCGCGGGGGGCTGGAAGCCGTTCCTGGCGTAGGCGGCGGTGACGGCGGTGGCGACCGAGTCGGCGGCGGCTGCCTCGACGAGGGCCAGGACGCAGCCGCCGAAGCCGCCGCCGGTCATCCGTGCGCCGAGCGCGCCGGCGGCGAGCGCCGCCTCGACCGCGGTGTCGATCTCCGGCACGGTGATCTCGAAGTCGTCGCGCATCGAGACGTGTGAGGCGGTGAGCAGCGGGCCGATCTCGCGGACCGGGCCGGCGCGCAGCAGCGCCACCGTGTCGAGCACCCGCTGGTCCTCGGTGACCACGTGCCGGACCCGGCGGCGGGTCTCCGGATCGTCGAGGCGGGCGAGCGCGGCGTCGAGCTGGTCGATGGTGACGTCGCGCAGCGCGGGCACACCGAGCAGCTCGGCGCCGGCCTCGCAGGACTTGCGGCGGGCCGCGTACTCGCCGTCGGCGTGCCGGTGCGGGGCGTGGCTGTCGATGACGAGCATGGCGAGCCCGGCGGCCCGCAGGTCGAACGGGATGTGCTCGACGCCCTCGGTGCGGCAGTCGAGGAAGAGCGCGTGTCCGTCGCGGCAGCGGATGGAGGCCGACTGGTCCATGATGCCGGTCGGCGCCCCGACGTAGTGGTTCTCGGCACGCTGCGCGAGCCGGGGCTGCCGGTCGGCGGGCAGGTCGAGGCCGCCCAGGTCGACCAGTGCGGTCAGCACCGCCGCCTCCAGTGCGGCCGACGAGGAGAGCCCGGCGCCGAGTGGCACGTCGGACGCGATCGCGAAACGGGCGCCGGGCACGTCGTGACCCGCGTCGCGCAGGGCCCAGACGACTCCGGCGACGTACGCGCCCCAGCCGGTGACCCGGCCGGGCTCGTCGGCCTCGTCGGCGCCGAAGCTGATCGTCTCGCCGGACAGCTCCGACCAGACCGTCCAGCGCGCGCCCTCCTGCCGGTCGGCGGCGGCCACCGTACGCAGCGGCAGCGCGAACGGGAGCACGAAGCCGTCGTTGTAGTCGGTGTGTTCGCCGATCAGGTTGACCCGCCCGGGCGCAGCCCAGTGACCGGCGGGTGGCTCGCCGAACTCCTGGCGGAAGCCGGCGGTGGCGCGGTCGGCGACGTCGGTCATGCCTGCTCCATCAGGTGCGTGCGGTAGAAGGTCCAGGCGTCGCCGACCATGTCGTGCAGGGTCGGCTTCTGCGGCACCCAGCCCAGCTCCTCGCGGGCCAGCCGGGAGGAGGCCACGAGTTCGGCGGGGTCGCCTTCGCGGCGTGGTGCCATCTCGACCGGCAGCGGGTGCCCGGTCACCTCGCGGACCACGTCGACCACCTGCCGGTTGGTGAACCCGTTGCCGTTGCCGAGGTTGTAGACCCGGTGCTGCCCGGCGGTGGCGGCGTCCAGCGCGAGCAGGTGGGCCCGGGCCAGGTCGGCCACGTGGATGTAGTCGCGGACGCAGGTGCCGTCGACGGTGGGGTAGTCGTCGCCGAAGAGCTGGAGCTTCTCCCGCCGGCCGGCGGCGACCTCCAGTGCGATCGGGATCAGGTGGGTCTCCGGGTCGTGCCGCTCGCCGAGGGTGACGTCGTCGGTGAGGTGCGCGCCCGCCACGTTGAAGTAGCGCAGCGAGACGGCGGCCAGGCCGTGCCCGATCGCCTCGGAGGTGAGGGCCATGTCGACGGCGAGCTTGGTGGCCCCGTACGTGTTGGTCGGCGCCTTCACCGCGGTCTCCGGGATCGGCAGCTCCGTCGGATTGCCGTAGACGGCGGCGGTGGAGGAGAAGACCAGGCGGGGGATCCCGGCGGCCCGGACCGCGTCGATCAGGGCGAGCGAGCCGACGGTGTTGTTGTGCCAGTAGAGCTCGGGTTTGACCATCGACTCGCCGGCGGCGATGAGGGCGGCGAAGTGCAGCACCCCGTCGAAGCCGGCTTCCCGGGTGAGGACCCGTGCCGCCTCGTGGACGGGCAGGTCGATGTGGGTGGCGTCGGGGGCGAGTGCGACCCGGTGGCCGGTGCGCAGGTCGTCGAGGACGACCACCTCGTGACCGGCGTCGAGCAGCATCCGGGTCACGACGCTGCCGATGTAGCCAGCGCCGCCGGTGACGAGCAGTTTCACGTCGTTGCCTCCTGCCTGGCCGGCTCGGAACGCGGCCGCTGTCGGTGCACACCCTACGGGCGCGTGGGGTGGCTCGGCCCGTCACGCCGAGCATCGCGACTCCATCATAAACTCTCACGATCCAACAGAGTTGAACACGTGAGGGTGGTTCGACGCGGGACCGCAGCCGCGGCGGCCGCAGGAAACCCGGTGCCGGAACGTCCCGCTGTCTACCATCTCTGACATGCGGGAAGCAGGCGGTCCCGAGCGTCGGCGACGCGCCCGGCGACGGCCGGGTCGCGACCCCGGGCCGCTCGCCCGGGCCGTGGCCCGGATGGTGGTGCGGGCGGCCGACGCCGCCACGCGCCGGGTGACCGACCTGCTCGGCGCCGGCCCGGCAGCCGGTCGGGAGCAGATCAGCGAGTCCGACCTGCGTGACCTGGTGGCCGCGAACACCCTGCTCGACGCCGACGAGCGCCGGATCATCGACGAGGTGCTGGTCGCCGGCGCAAGGCTGATCCGCGAGGTCATGATGCCCCGCACCGAGGTGGTCTTCCTGCCCGCCGGGCTGGACATCACCGAGGCGGCCCGACTGGTGCGAGCCGAGCCGCACACCCGCTACCCGGTCACCGACGGCACCCACGACGACGTGGTCGGCTTCGTCCACCTGCACGACGTGCTGCTGCGCCCGGACACCGATCCCCGTGTCACGGTCGGCGAGCTGGTCCGGGACGTGAAGCGACTGCCCGGCAGCAAACGGGTACTCGCCGCGCTGACCGAGATGCGCCGGGAGGGGCACCACCTGGCGGTGGTGGTCGACGAGTACGGCGGCACGGCTGGCATCGTCACGCTGGAAGACCTCATCGAGGAGCTGGTCGGCGAGATCCACGACGAGTACGACGCCACGCCGGACCCGGTGCACTCCGGGCTGCCCGCGGTGGTGGACGGCCGGCTCAACCTCGCCGACTTCGCGGAGCGCACCGGGATCACGCTGCCGCCCGGGCCGTACGAGACGGTGGGTGGGTTCGTGATGGCCGTGCTCGGTCGGCTGCCGGTCGCCGGTGACGAGGTTCCGGTGGCACCCGGACCGAGCGGCGCCGGTGAACCGGGCGACCTGCCCGGCGGTTGGCTGCTGCGGGTGCTGGCTCTGGAAGGACGGCGGGCGGCTCGGATCGCGATCTCCGCCGCACGACTGCCGGAGCAGCGGCGTGAGGTGACAACGCCCACCTCGACCGGCGGAGGCCGACCCGCCGGGCCGTCATGACGGGCGGCCGGGCGGGCTGACAGAATTGGCGTCATGCCCGACGTTCCCGCCCGCCCCCGCGTCTTCTCCGGCATCCAGCCGACCGCCGACTCGTTCCACCTCGGCAACTACCTGGGCGCGTTGCGGCACTGGGTAGCGCTGCAGGAGACCCACGAGGCGTTCTACTGCGTGGTCGACCTGCACGCGATCACCGCCGGGCACGACCCGAAGGTGCTCCGGCAGCGGTCGCGGGTCGCCGCCGCCCAGCTCTTCGCGCTGGGCCTCGACCCGGAGCGCAGCACCCTCTTCGTCCAGTCCCAGGTGCCCGAGCACCCGCAGCTGGCCTGGGTGCTCGGCTGCATCACCGGATTCGGCGAGGCGAGCCGGATGACCCAGTTCAAGGACAAGTCGCAGAAGCAGGGGAGCGACCGCTCCAGCGTGGGTCTCTTCACCTACCCGATCCTGCAGGCCGCCGACATCCTGCTCTACCAGGCCGACGCGGTGCCGGTCGGCGAGGACCAGCGCCAGCACCTGGAACTCTCCCGCGACCTGGCACAGCGGTTCAACTCGCTGTTCGGTAAGACCTTCACCGTGCCCGCGCCGCACATCGTGAAGGACACCGCGAAGATCACCGACCTGCAGGAACCGACCGCGAAGATGTCCAAGTCGTCGTCCTCGCCGGCCGGCATCATCGATCTCCTGGAGGAACCGGCCCGTACGGCCAAGAAGATCCGTTCGGCAGTCACCGACACCGGCCGGGAGATCGTCTTCGACGCCGAGGGCAAGCCGGGCATCGCCAACCTGCTGACCATCTACTCGGCGCTCTCCGGCCGCGACATCGACGGCCTGGTCGCCGCGTACGCCGGCAAGGGTTACGGAGACCTCAAGAAGGATCTGGCCGAGGTGGTCACCGAGTTCGTCCGGCCGATCCAGGAGCGCACGCGCGGCTACCTGGACGACCCGGCTCAGCTGGACAAGCTGCTCGCGACCGGCGCGGAGAAGGCTCGCGCGGTGGCCGGTCCGACGCTGCGCCTCGTGTACGAGCGGATCGGGTTCTTCCCGCCGGTGCGCGGCGAATAGCGCCGCGACGCGGCACAGGACTGGGTGGACACGGGCCGGTGGCCGGAGAGGTGGCGCGCAGCGTGGATCGCAGGGACGGGGCGTCCGGGCAGGGTGACCTCATCCAGATCGGGGTAGCTGTCGACATCCCGGAGCCATGGGGTGGTCAGCTGACCCGGCGGCGCGCGGAGGCCGGCGACCCTCAGGCAGCCGACATTCCCGCGCACGTCACGCTGCTCGGGCCGACCGAGATACCGGCCGCCGCCCTGCCCGCCGTGGAGCGGCACCTGGCCACGGTCTCGTCGGCCCACCTGCCGTTCACCCTGCACCTGCGCGGCACCGGTACGTTCCGCCCGGTGACCCAGGTGGTCTTCGTGGCGGTGGCCGCCGGGATCAGCGAGTGTGAACTGCTCGCCGGCGCGATCAGCGCCGCCCCGGAGCTGCATCGGGAGGCGCGGTTTCCGTACCACCCGCACGTCACCGTGGCACAGGACGTCCCGGCCGAGGCGCTGGACAAGGTGTACGAGGACCTCGCCGACTTCTCGGCCGTGTTCGAGGTGGCGGCGTTCACCCTCTTCCTGCACAGCGGGCAGGCCCGGTGGCAGCCACGGCGTGACTTCCGGCTGGGCGGCTGACCGACCCGGCGCGGGCACACGCGCGACGGTTACCCCCACTACGGGGCGACATCGGCGAGGATGACGGCGTGAACGTGATCGGCCGGGTCGAGGCGAGCATCGACCGCTGGGTGAGCGCCGGCCGCCGCCGGTCCGCCCTCTTCGACCACGTGTGGCGCGCCGGTGCCCGCTATGCCGAGGTGCTCGGCGGCCGGCTGGCCGCGGCGATCGCCTACTACGGCTTCTTCGCGGTCTTCGCGCTCGCCCTCGTCGTGTACGCCATCTTCGGCGCGACCTTGAACGACAACAGCGATTTCAGCATGGCCGCGAGCAACTTCCTCCGGGACAATCTGCCGTTCCTCGACCCGGCGCAGATCGCCGACAGCAGCGGCACCGTCGGGGTGATCGGTCTGATCATCCTGACCTTCACGGGGATCGGTTGGATCGAGGCGATCCGCTCCTCCCAGCGACTGATCTACGGGCTCAAACAGCAACCCGGCAACCTGGTGATCCGCCGGCTGGTGGACATCGGCGTGATGGTCCTCGTCTTCGTGCTGCTCGGCGCCTCGGTGGCGGCCGTCGACGCGCTCGAGTCGGCGTTGCGCTTCCTGCTGCGCAGCACCGGGTCGCTCGGCCTGACCACGCTGAGCGCGGTACTCAGCGTGGTGGTCAACGCGGTCCTCGCCACGCTGCTGCTCGTCGCGGTGCCCCGGCTGCGGATGAGCCGATCGCGGCTCCGCCCGATCGTCCTGCTCGTCGCCGTCGGCATCACCTTGCTCAACACGGTCGGCCGCTACTACGTCGTACGCACCGAGCACAGCCCCGCGTACACCGTCGTGGCCGGCGCGGTCGGGCTGCTGCTCTATCTCTACCTGCTCAACCAGTTGCTGCTCTTCGGCGCGGCGCTCGCCGCGACCAGCACGCGGGGACGGGTGGTCGACCTGGCGGCGGGCCCGCCACCGGCCGACCTCGACGAGCAGACCGATCCCGGCACCCCGGGGGGTGCCAGTTGACCAAGCGGGAGGCGGACATGCTGATCTCGGTCGACCTGGATTCGCCGGTGCCGCCCTACGAGCAGGTGCGTGGCCAGCTCGCCGAGATGGTCGGCGACGGGCGGCTTCCGGTGGGCACCCGGCTGCCCACGGTGCGGCAGCTCGCCGCGGACCTCAACCTGGCTCCGAACACGGTGGCCCGGGCGTACCGGGAGTTGGAGGGTGCCGGTCTGATCGAGACCCGGGGCCGCAACGGCACGTTCGTGGCGCCGGGGCGGGACGACGCGATGGACCGGCTGCAGCGGTCGGCCGCGGAGTACGCCCTCCAGGCCCGCCGGCTCGGTGTGCCGCCCGGTACGGCGCTGGCGTTGGTCCGGGCCGCCCTGGACGCGTCCCGCCCGGGCTGAGACGCCGGTCGCCGCAGCGCAGCACGATGCGGGGCGAGCGGGATCGGGCGAATGTTCCACGGCGGTCGTTGCTGACGGACCATGATGGGCCGGTGGGCGCACTCGTGACGTTGGACCTGCCGAGCGACTCGCCGATGCTCGGCCTGCCGTGGATCATCACGTTCGGCCCGCTCGGCGACATCGACGAGTGGGAGCCGGTGGTCTGCGGGCCGTACGAGCGGCCGCACGCGCTCGCCCTGGCCGAGGCGGTGGTGGCTGAGGAGCAGCTGATGGCGGTGGTCGAGCCGCTACTGCCGGCGCTCTCCGCCGAGGAGATCCGCAGCGAGATCGGCGCCGCGCAGATAGCCGCGGCGGACGAGGCCGCGCAGGTCGACCAGGCCGACCTCTACGGCGACTTCGAGGACACCATCGACGAGGAGTTGGACGCGGCGGCCGACGAGGTGGGTCACGGCGAGCCGAGCGAGCCGCCGACCGAGGCTGAGCTGCGGGCCGGGTTCCGGCGGATCGCCGAGATACTGACCGCCAAGGGGTCCTGACCGCGGGCCCGGCGCCGAACGGCGACGTCGTCGCCCGACACGACCGGCGTCAGGGCTGGGCCGGCGCGTGGTCCAGCACGCAGAACTCGTTGCCCTCGGGGTCGGTGAGCACCATGAACGGTTCGTCGCCGGTCTGCCCGACGTCCGCCTGCCGGGCGCCCAGCGACACGAGCCGCCGCACCTCCGCGTCCGCGTCACCGTCGCTGACCAGGTCGAGGTGAAGGCGGTTCTTGCCCCGCTTGGCAGTGCCCGAGCCCTGCAACCACATGGTCGGCCCGGTCCCGGCCGGGTCCGGGAAGAGCTTCGCGCTACCGTCGCCGCCCTGCTCGACGCGGTAGCCGAGCGCGGCGGACCAGAACGCCGCCATGAGGTCGACGTCCTCGACGTCGACGGTGTACTGCGCCACCCGGGCCACCATCCGCCACCTCCAGTGCGTCCCGTATCCGCCGCGGTGATGGGTCTTCTCGCGATCGCCCCCGTGGCCGCCGCCGTCTGTTCGGGTTACCCCACCGGGATCGCGGTGACACACCGCCCACTGTGCCCGCCGGGAAGTACGGGCCGCGCCAGTGCGGGCTCGGCGGCCGCGGAAACGGACGCCGGCGCCCCGCGGAGCGGACTCCGCGAGGCGCCGGCACCACCTCACCCCCACCACAAGGGGTCGGTGCCCCAGCCGCCCGCCGGCGCGGAGCACGGCGGACGACCAGGTCGCTTTCGGTTACCCGCGCAGCGCCGTTCGAACCAGGCAGCCGCGTCGACCGGTAGCAGATGACCGTCACCGGTGCCGGCGAGCGGTTCGCTCGCGACGACCGGTTCGCCGTATCCGGCGACGCGGGCCGGGACGCCACTGGTGTTGACCACGCAGGTCAGTTCGGTGCGCCCGCGGTGCGGGAGAAGGCCAGCACGCCGGGCTCGGCCTCCAGCCAGCTGATCCCGGTTCCCTCGGAGGCCAGCGCCGGATGGGACGCCGGATCCGGAGCGCGTCGCGGTAGAGCTCCAGCGTCGAGCCGGGCACGCCGGCCTGGGCGGCGACCGAGAGCGCGGCCCAGGTGGCCGGGGCCGGTAGCCAGCTCCGCTCGCACCCTTGCGGCCCGAAGCCGCCTGTCGACGACGCGGCGGCCATCCTGCCCGGCGGCGGCTCGACCTGCCCGGCCTGCCGGATCCCGTGATCCGGCCGAGGAGCCCCCTACTACAAGGTGTCGTTGATGGGGGAGGATGTGCCCGTGGAAGCTTTGAGGCTGATTCTTCTCTACGTCCATCTGATCGGGTTCGCGTTGCTGCTGGGCGGTTCCCTGGCCCAGTACTTCAGCGGGCGACTGCGCATCAATGCGGCCATGCTCTGGGGGTCCGTGATCCAACTGGTGACCGGTATCGGGCTTTCCGCCCCACTTCGTGACGGTGACGAGCCGGCCCCGGCCAAGCTCGCCACCAAGGGCGTGATCGCGCTGCTGATCTTCGTAATGGTCTTCTTCTCGCGGAAGCGGGAAACGGTCAACCGTGGCCATTTCCTAGCAATTGTTGGGTTGACCCTGGTCAACGCCGCAGTGGCGGTCTTCTGGCGGTAACGTCGGCCCTGGAAGGCGCTTCTAAACCGGACTTTCGCGACGCCAGGGCGCACTGTTACCAGCACGAAGAGTGATTTGCCCCACGCGACGGTTACGTAGGGGTAACAGGCACTCAACGGTCGTGCACGATTGGCGGCCGGTGGGTGGGCGCGGGCGTACGCTCCCGTCCGTAACGTGGGACGCCGGCGGCAATAGCGCAGGCCGGCTCAAGGGCAGCCACCGCACAAGGCGCGGTGTGCGATGGGAAGGAGACGTCTTGCGCTCGGTGCGTGGGATGCGGATCGCCTCGATCGTGGCGGCGGGTGGGCTCGTGCTGAGCGCCGCCGCTTGTGGTGAGGCGCCGGACGAGAACAACGGCGCCGGTGACGCCGGCAAGAAGTTCAGCGCCTGCATGGTGACCGACGTCGGCGGCATCGATGACAAGTCGTTCAACGCCTCTGCCTGGCAGGGTCTGAAGGACGCGCAGGCTGCCAACAGCAACATCGACCCCAAGTTCGTGGCGTCGAAGGCCGAGGCCGACTACGAGCCGAACCTGACGCAGTTCGTGAACCAGAAGTGCGACTTCATCCTGGCCGTCGGTGGCCTGATGGGTGACGCCACCAAGAAGATCGCGCAGGCGAACCCGAACCAGCAGTTCGGCATCGTCGACGCCGACCCGGGCGTGGACAACATCTACCCGATGCAGTTCGACACCGCCCAGGCCGCGTTCCAGGCCGGCTACCTGGCCGCGGGGATGAGCAAGACCGGCAAGGTGGGCACCTACGGTGCGCTGCCGATTCCGCCGGTGACCATCTTCATGGACGGCTTCGTCGACGGCGTGGCGTACTACAACCAGACCAAGGGCAAGAACGTCCAGGCGCTGGGTTGGGACAAGGCGAGCCAGAAGGGCTCCTTCACCAACGACTTCGCCAAGCAGGACGAGGGCAAGAAGGTCTCCGACACGCTGGTCGCCCAGGGCGCCGACATCATCATGCCGGTCGCCGGCGGCTCCGGCCTCGGCACCACCGCGGCGGCCAAGGCCTCGAACGGCAAGTACAGCGTCATCTGGGTCGACGTCGACGGCTGCGAGAGCACCCCGGACTGCTCGGCGATCATGACCACCGTGGTCAAGAACATCCCGGAGGCCGTCAAGGAGGCCGTGCTGAAGGCCGCTGGTGGCGAGAAGCTCCAGGCCAAGCCGGGCTTCGTCGGCGACCTGGCCAACAACGGTGTCTCCATCGCCCCGTTCCACGACTTCGACAGCAAGGTCCCGGCCGAGCTGAAGGCCGAGGTCGAGAAGATCAAGGCGGACATCGCCGCCGGCACCATCACCGTCACCTCCAGGGCTCAGCCGACCAAGTGACGACCAGCCGCTCCCCCCGGTGAGAACATCGGGGGGCCGGTAGGCAACACGGTAAGAACGACCCGGCCGCTCCGGCTCCCGCGGAACCTTCCGCCGGGCCGGGGCGGCCGGTCGCGCACGATGGCGACCGGCCGCCCCGGCCGTGTCGTCCGGCAGCCGGCCGGCGGCTAGGCTGCACCATCGCTCGCACTCCGGGAGGTTGCGCTGAGACTCGAACTGCGCGGCATCACCAAGCGGTTCGGTGATCTGGTCGCCAACGACCACATCGACCTGACGGTGGAGCCTGGTGAGATCCACGCCCTGCTCGGCGAGAACGGCGCGGGCAAGTCGACCCTGATGAACGTGCTCTACGGGCTCTACCAGCCCGACGAGGGCGAGATCCTGGTCGACGGGGAGCCGTTGAAGCTGCGCGGGCCCTCGGACGCCATCTCGGCCGGCATCGGCATGGTGCACCAGCACTTCATGCTGGTCCCCGTCTTCACGGTCACCGAGAACATCATGCTGGGTGCCGAGAAGATTCGCGGCGGCATCTCCGGTTTTCTGGACCGACGGCGCGCCCGCCGGGAGGTCGTCGAGGTCTCCGAGCGGTACGGGCTGCGCGTCGACCCGGACGCGGTGATCGAGGACCTGCCGGTCGGCATCCAGCAGCGGGTCGAGATCGTCAAGGCGCTGACCCGGGACGTCGACCTGCTCATCCTGGACGAGCCGACCGCGGTGCTCACCCCACAGGAGACCGAGGAACTGCTCACGGTCATGCGGTCGCTCAAGGCGGCCGGCAAGTCGATCGTGTTCATCACCCACAAGCTCGGCGAGGTCAAGGCGATCGCCGACCGGATCACCGTGATCCGGCGCGGCAAGACCGTCGGCACCGCCTCCCCGGACGCCAGCCGGGACGAACTGGCCGCACTGATGGTCGGCCGAAACGTCCGGCTCACCGTGGAGAAGGCCACGGCCAAGCCGGGTAAGCCGGTACTCGAGGTCGCCGGTCTGGTCGTCGACGACGACCGGCAGATCCGCGCCGTCGACGGGATCGACCTGACTGTCCACGCGGGCGAGGTGCTCGGGGTGGCCGGTGTGCAGGGCAACGGTCAGACCGAGCTGATCGAGGCGATCATGGGTCTGCGCCCGACGCTCGCCGGTTCGGTGACCCTCGACGGCGAGCGGGTCGACGGCTGGTCGACCAAGCGGGTGCTGCGCGCCGGCGTCGGCTACGTTCCCGAGGACCGTAGCGTCGACGGACTGGTCAAGGAGTTCAGCGTCGCGGAGAACCTGGTGCTGGACATCTACGACCGCCCGCCGTTCGCCGGTGGGCTCGCGCTGAAGCCGGAGGCCATCGCGACCTCGGCGAAGGAGCGGATCGAGCAGTTCGACGTCCGTACCTCCTCGGCCGACATGCCGGTGGGCACCCTCTCCGGCGGTAACCAGCAGAAGGTCATCGTGGCGCGGGAACTGTCCCGTCCGCTGAAGCTCCTCATCGCCGCGCAGCCGACCCGCGGCGTCGACGTGGGGTCGATCGAGTTCATCCACAGCCAGGTCATCCACGAGCGGGACATCGGCACCGCCGTGCTGGTGGTCTCCAGCGAGCTGGACGAGGTGCTCGGGCTGGCCGACCGGGTCGCGGTGATGTATCGCGGCCGCGTCATCGGCATCGTCGGCCCGGACACCCCACGCGAGGAGATCGGCCTGCTCATGGCCGGTATCACCCCCGAGGCGGCGGCCGATCAGGCCGAGGCCCGGCCGGCGACCGACGACGACGTGCCGACCAGCGAGGAAGAGGCATGAGCAAGCGTCAGCGAGCGAATCATCGACCCAGCGCCACGGTGCCCCAGGCCGGCGCCGAGCGGAGCGAGGTGACGGTGTGAGCTCTCCCAATCCGCAGTCCGGGTCGCCGGACAAGGAACCGGCGAGCAAGGCGCAGGCGGCGCAGGACTCGCTCGGCAACACCGAGCAGGCCGAGGACGCCACCACACCGCAGGCCGGGCCGGCTACCGCGGCGCCCGATGGCGCGCCGGAGCCGAGGCCCAGCCTCGGGCGTTTGTTCGTGGCGAACCTCTGGGCGGCGAACACGGTCACGGTCACCGTGCTGTCGTTGGTGCTGGCGATCGTGGTCGGCGCGATCCTCATGATCATTTCCGACCCCGAGGTGCTGTCGACGTACTCGTACATCACCGCCCGCCCGTCGGACGCGCTGAACTCCAGCTGGACGCTGGTCAGTGAGGCGTACGCGAACCTCTTCAAGGGTTCGGTCTTCGACCCCGAGGCGTTCGCCGGATGGCTGAACGGCAGCAACGGCTGGCAGGCCGTGCTCGCGCCGATCTCCGAGACGCTCACCTACACCGCGCCGCTGGTCTTCACCGGCCTCTCGGTGGCGCTCGCCTTCCGGGGCGGCCTGTTCAACATCGGCGCCCAGGGGCAGGCCACCGTCGGTGTGATCACCGCGGCGCTGGCCGGTTTCGCGCTGCCGCTCCCGCCCGGCCTGCACCTGCTCGTGGCGCTGCTCGCAGGTGCTCTCGGCGGCGCGGTCTGGGGCTTCATTCCGGGCATCCTCAAGGCGCGTACCGGTGCCCACGAGGTGATCATCACGATCATGCTCAACTACGTCGCCACGTACTTCCTGACCTGGCTCATCGTGCAGAACGGCGTGCAGGACCCGAGGCGCACCGACGCGATCAGCAAGGCCGTGGACCCGTCGGCCCAGCTACCCCGGCTGCTCGGTGACAACCTGCGGGTGCACGCCGGCATCCTGCTCGCCGTGCTGGCGACCTGGGCGGTGGCGTGGCTGCTCAACCGCTCCACGCTCGGCTTCGAGCTGCGGGCAGTCGGCGCGAACCCGGACGCCGCCCGAACCGCCGGCATCAGCGTCACCCGGACGTTCATCCTCATCATGGTCTTCGCCGGGCTGCTGGCCGGTCTGGGCGGCTCGAACATGGTGCTCGGCTCGACCGCCAGCGCGCTCACCCCGCTGGTGGTGGCGCAGATCGGCTTCGACGGAATCCTGGTGGCGCTGCTTGGTCGCCTGAAGCCGTGGGGTGTCGCGCTCGCCGCGCTGCTCTTCGGCGCGTTGCAGGCCGGCGGCAACCGGATGCAGTCGTACTCGGGGATCTCGCTGGAGCTGGTCACCGTGCTCCAGGCGCTGATCGTCATCTTCATCGCCGCGCCGGCCCTGGTGAAGGCGATCTTCCAGCTCCGGGCCGCACGGGCCGCCCGGTTGCAGACGAGCCTGGCGAAGGGCTGGTAACTCATGTCCACCATGGCTGTCCCCGACGTGGCGGTCGCCGCGGTCGACGAGGGATTCTGGACCCGCAGCCGCAAGGTCGGCCTCGTGCTGGTGGCGCTCGGCCTGCTGGGGGCGCTGCTCTTCGGCGCGCTCGCCACCGATCAGCAGGCCCGGTTCACGCTCAGCGAGGACGCCGCCGGCACCGCGTTGGAGATCAACGGTACGTTCGGCGCGATCCTCTTCGGCGTGATCGCGCTCGCCGCCGGCGCGGCGCTGCTCGCCGGGCTGCCGAAGCGCTGGTTCCTCCTGGTGCTCGGCGTCGGGTTGGTCGCCTTCGTGCTGTCGTTCCTCTGCTGGCAGGTCTCCGCGGCTCCGGCCGGCCAGAACTTCATGCCGTTGGTCAACATCATCCGGGGCACGTTCATCCTGGCCCTGCCGCTGATCTTCGGTGCGCTCGCCGGCGTGCTCTGCGAGCGTTCCGGTGTGGTCAACGTGGCCATCGAGGGGCAGCTGCTGATGGGCGCCTTCAGCGGTGCTCTCTTCGGCAGCATCTCCGGCAACGTCTGGGTCGGCCTGGTCGCCGCCGCGATCGGCGGTGCGTTCATCTCCCTGCTGCTGGCCGTCTTCTCGATCCGCTACCTGGTCGACCAGACGGTCATGGGGATCGTCCTCAACCTGCTCGCGGTGGGCGTCACCGGCTTCCTCTACGAGCGGCTCATGCAGACCAACGCGGAGCGGTACAACAGCGCCCCCCGGTTCAGCAACTGGGAGATCCCGCTGCTCAAGGACATCCCGGTGCTCGGCCCGGCGCTGTTCCGCAGCAACATCTTCCTCTACCTCGGGCTGTTGCTCGTCCTGGTGATCCACATCGGGCTCTTCCGCACCCGGTGGGGCCTGCGTACCCGCTCGGTCGGCGAGCACCCGATCGCCGCCGACACCCTCGGCGTACGCGTGCTCCGGCTGCGCTACCGCAACGTGCTGCTGGCCGGTGTGGTCGCCGGCATCGGTGGCGCTTCCTACACGCTGGCGCTCTACTCGTTCACCAAGAACATGATCGGCGGCAAGGGCTTCATCGCCCTGGCCGCGCTGATCTTCGGGCGGTGGAACCCGACCGGCGCGCTGCTCGCCGCGCTCTTCTTCGGCTTCGCCGACCAGCTCGCCACCTACCTGGGTGCGATCAACAGTGTGATCCCGAGTCAGTTCCTCGCGATGCTGCCCTACCTGGCGACGATCCTGGCCGTGGCCGGGCTGGTCGGCCGGGTGCGGGCACCGGCCGCCGACGGAAAGCCGTACGTCAAGGGCTGAGCCCGAGCGCGGGCACGCGGAGGCCCGGGACGGTCAGCTGATCGTTCCGGGCCTCCTTTCCTGTGGCCGATCCGTTGATCCTCCGGCCTCGCCGATGTGACCTGGCGCACGCCGCGCGGTGGGCCGACCCGGTCCGCCTGCCGTCGGATTCCGCGCCGCCGCAGCGGTGCGGCCCGACCGCGGTCGAGGTGTCGCCGCAGCCTCCGGCCGCGCCGCTCGGCTGAACTGGCGGGCCGGCGTGGTCCTCGCCGCCTCCGACCAGCAGCTGTTCGGCACAATGTAGGGGTGACGGAGATCGACTGGACGGGGCTGCGCGCCGCCGCCACCGAGGTGATGCGGCATGCGTACGCCCCATACTCGAAGTTCCCGGTCGGAGCGGCCGGTCTGGTCGACGACGGCCGGGTGGTGGTCGGCTGCAACGTGGAGAACGCCGCGTACGGGGTGGTGCTCTGCGCCGAGTGCGGTGTCGTCTCCTCGCTGCACGCCACCGGCGGGGGCCGGCTCGTCGCGCTCTCCTGCGTCGACGCGACCGGGGAGCCGCTGATGCCGTGCGGCCGGTGCCGGCAGCTGCTCTGGGAGAACGGTGGCCCGGAGTGCCTGATCGAGACGAAGGGGCGCCCGCTGCGGATGGCCGAGCTGCTGCCGCACGCGTTCGGCGTCGAGGACCTGGACGCGGTGGTCGGGGAGACGCCGCTGCCGGTGGTGCCGGAGCGGTTGGCCGCCTGGCGCGGCCGGGGCACGGTCTTCGTGCATCCGGATCTCTCCGCCGGTCAGCAGGTCTGGACGGCGTACTGGGAGCGGTCGGCGGGGGACGACGCGGGGGCCGAGACCGGTGTACTGGAGGAGGGGCCGAGCTGGGACGACCCGGCCGAGGCGATCACCTGGGGGATGGCCCGTACGCCCCGGGTGGTGGTGGTCGACGCGAGCGGCACCATCTTCTGGGCGGGCGAGGGCGAGCCACCGATGGAGATCCCGGTCCGTTGGTCCGGCTCCTGAGGGTGGCCGAGTTCCAGGGCCGGGGCCGGGGCCGGGGGAGCGTGAGGGGCGGGCCGACCATCACCGGCTCCGGGTATCGCCATGACAACAAGGAAAGAACTTTCTGATGAGTGCTCTTACTGCGGTTGATGTCATCCGGACCAAACGTGACGGGGGCGTGCTGTCGGACGACCAGATCGACTGGGTGATGGACGCGTACACCCGGGGGCAGGTCGCCGACGAGCAGATGTCCGCCCTGGCCATGGCGATCCTGCTGCGTGGCATGACCGGTCCGGAGATCGCCCGGTGGACCGCCGCGATGATCGCGAGCGGTGAACGGTTGGATCTCTCCGCCGTCGACCGGCCGACCGTGGACAAGCACTCCACCGGAGGTGTCGGCGACAAGATCACTTTGCCGCTGACCCCGCTGGTGGCAGCCTGCGGCGCCGCGGTGCCGCAGCTCTCCGGGCGCGGCCTCGGGCACACCGGCGGGACGTTGGACAAGCTCGAGTCGATCCCGGGTTGGCGGGCGACGCTCACCAACGACGAGTTCATCGGCCAACTGCGCGACGTGGGAGCGGCGATCTGCGCGGCCGGCGCCGGGCTCGCCCCCGCCGACCGGAAGCTGTACGCGCTGCGTGACGTGACCGGCACCGTCGAGGCGATCCCGTTGATCGCCAGTTCGATCATGAGCAAGAAGATCGCCGAGGGGACCAGCGCTCTGGTGCTCGACGTCAAGGTCGGCTCGGGTGCCTTCATGAAGTCCGTCGAGCAGGCCCGCGAGCTGGCCCGCACCATGGTCGAGCTGGGCGGGGCGCACGGAGTGCGCACGGTTGCGCTGCTCACCGACATGTCCGCCCCACTCGGTCTGGCGATCGGCAACGGTGTCGAGGTCGCCGAGTCGGTCGAGGTGCTGGCCGGTGGCGGCCCCACCGACGTCCTGGAGCTGACCCTGGCCCTCGCCCGGGAGATGCTCGACGCCGCCGGCCTCGGCGACGCCGATCCGCAGGTGGCGCTCCGCGACGGCCGTGCCATGGACGTGTGGCGGGCGATGATCCGTGCCCAGGGCGGCGACCCGGACGCTCCGCTGCCGACCGCTCCGGAGATCGAGACGGTCCGGGCGGAGGCCGACGGTCACGTCGAGGCGATCGACGCGTACGCCATGGGGGTGGCCGCGTGGCGACTCGGCGCGGGCCGCGCGCGCAAGGAGGACCCGGTGAGCGCCCCGGCCGGCGTGGTGCTGCACAAGCGACCCGGAGATCGGGTGCGTGCCGGTGAGACCCTCTACGAGTTGCGGGCCGAGCAGGCCGACCGGATCCCCGCGGCGATGGCCGAGGCCGCCGGCGCGGTGCGGATCTCCGAGACGCGCCCGGTCGGTCAGCCCCTGGTGATCGAGCGGATCGGCTGACCCGGTATCGGGCGGGCCGGCATGGTGCCGGTCACCCAAGGTCGCTATTCTGCCTGGCCAGGGGGGACAACCGGCGTTGAGCCGTTGCGAGCAAGGGAATCGCCGTGACCGTACCTGCCCCCGACCCACGTGAGGTGCGTGAGGCGAGCCTGGACGAGCTGTCCCGGCTGGGCCTGCCGCTGCCGCCGCCGCAGTTTCCGCTGGTGTGGGAACCCGGCGACCAGATCGAACTGCGGTCCACCGCGGAGATCGAGGCCCGGATCGCGGTGCTGCACCTGATCCTGGCCCGTTGCTTCGGGATGCCGCCGCAGGCCGCGATGGGCTGGTTGCTCGCCTCCCACCTGGTGGAGAAGGTCACCCCGCCGGAGTGGCAGTTCGTCACCGGCAGCAAGGGGGATCACCGTTCCTTCGTGCTGCACCACGACGCGCTCTTCTCGCTGGCGTGGGTGCTCGGCCTGACCAAGCTGCTCGACCCGACCCTCCCGGTGGACGAACGGCTGGTCGAGCGGATGCCGGACATCGCCGCCGGTGAGACCTTCGCCGAGTGGAGGTCCCGGATCCTCGCCGCGCCGCAGCACCCCGCCGACGCGGCCGCCCTGCTCGACCTGCACTACTGCCTGGACTGGGCGTACCTGGAGGTGGAGCGGAACGGCCGCCGGCCGCCCGGGCTGGTCGACGCGAACGCGATCGGTCAGCGGCGGTGGGCGCTGGAGTGGGCGGTGGTGCTGCGCGGGCCGTACCACGACGAGCCGCCCGGCTGGGAAGAGGTCGACCTCTCCACCTGAGAGACCGCCGTCAGCGCGGCACCGGACGCCACACGCCGAGCCGGACCGCGACCGTCACCCGTACCGGCTCGGCCACCGCCGCGAGGCGGGCGGCCAGCCCGGCCGGGTCGGTGTGCCAGGCGCTCGGGCCCATACCCACCAGGGTGGCCACCTCCGGCCTGGTGAGGGCCAGCTCGCGGCGGTGCACGGTCTCGGCGGCGCAGGTGAAGTGCGTACCCAGGCTGGCGGCCACCCGGTCCTGCTTGGCCGGGTCGACCCGGAGCAGCCCGAGCGGCCCGATCAGCTCGGCGAGGTGGTCCTCCGCGGGCGTCACCACCAGCAGCGCACCGGCCGGGTGCAGCACCCGGTGGAACTCGGCGCCGTGTCGTGGCGCGAAGACGTTCAGCAGCAGGGCGGCGGCACCGTCGGCGACGGGCAGCCGCTGCCAGGTGTCGGCCAGCGCCGCGGCGATCCGCGGGTCCGCCCGGGCGGCCCGCCGCAGCGCCGGCTTCGAGACGTCGAGCGCCAGGCCGACGGCGTCCGGCAGTGCTGCCAGCACCGCGGCGAGGTGCCGGCCGGTGCCGGCTCCGGCATCCACCACCAGGGGGTACGCCCCGGCGGCCGGGCCGACCGCGGTCACCGCCGCGTCCGCGAGCGCCGCCGAGATGAGGTCGTAGTGGCCGGCGGCCAGGAAATCGGCCCGGGCGGCCACCATCTCGGCGGTGTCGCCGGGGTGCGGCGCGCGGCCGGCCAGCAGGTTGACGTAACCCTGCCGGGCCACGTCGAAGCTGTGCCGGCGCGGGCAGCGCAGCGCGCGGGCGGTGCCCGCGTGGGTCTCGCTCAGCGGCTCACCGCAGACCGGGCAGCGGAGCCGCTGGAGGATGCGGGGGTGCATGTCAGGCGTCCAGATGGGTCGGCACCGCGGGTACCCGGCGGTGGTCGTCGGCACGGCGGGGCGGGGGCGCGGCGGTGGATCCTCGGCGATCGCGATCGGGCAGCTCCACGTCGACTACCGTAGGCCCACCCATCGCCGAGGCGGTCCGTACCCGGCCGTCCAGCAGGGCCGGACGCACGGAAGGCGGGCGCGCGGGACGCGGCCGGTCCGCGGAATGGTGAAGGTCGCGCCGCACTAGGGTCTGGGAATGGTCGCGAACATCCGGTACGAGGACATCGTCAAGGTCCCGAAGGCGTTGCTGCACGATCATCTGGACGGAGGCCTGCGGCCGGCGACGGTCGTCGAGTTGGCGGCGGAGGTGGGGCACCAGCTGCCCACCACCGATCCCGGGGAGCTCGGGCGCTGGTTCGTGGCGGCGGCGGACTCGGGTTCGCTGGAGCGGTACCTGGAGACCTTCGCGCACACCGTGGCCGTGATGCAGACCGCGCCGGCGCTGCGCCGGGTGGCCCGGGAGTGCGCACTCGACCTGGCCGCCGACGGCGTCGTGTACGCCGAGGTGCGTTTCGCCCCCGAGCAGCACCTGGAGCGGGACCTCACGCTGGACGAGGTGGTCGAGGCGGTGCTGGCCGGCTTCGCGGAGGGCAGCGCCGAGGCCGCCGCGGCGGGCACCCCGATCCGGGTGGGCACCCTGCTCACCGCGATGCGGCACGCCGCCCGCTCGCAGGAGATCGCCGAGCTGGCTGTACGGCACCGGGACGCCGGGGTGGTGGGTTTCGACATCGCGGGGGCCGAGGCCGGCTTCCCACCCACCCGGCACCTGGACGCCTTCGAATACCTGCAGCGGGAGAACTTCCACTTCACCATCCATGCCGGTGAGGCGTTCGGGTTGCCGTCGATCTGGCAGGCGATCCAGTGGTGCGGAGCGGACCGGCTCGGCCACGGGGTGCGGATCGTGGACGACATCAGCACCGAGGGACCGGAACCGGTGCTCGGCCGGCTGGCCGCGTACGTGCGGGACAAGCGGATCCCGCTGGAGCTCTGCCCGTCCTCGAACGTGCAGACCGGTGCCGCCCCGTCGATCATCGAGCACCCGATCGGTCTGCTGCGTGATCTCCGCTTCCGGGTGACGGTGAACACCGACAACCGGCTCATGAGCGGCACCTCGATGTCGCGAGAGATGGCGCTGCTGGTGGACGCGTTCGACTACGGCTGGGCCGAGCTGCGATGGTTCACGATCAACGCGATGAAGAGCGCCTTCATCCCGTTCGACGAGCGCCTGAAGATCATCGACGAAGTGATCAAGCCTGCCTACGAGCCGCTGTTGCGGGACTGATCGGCGTGGTACGGGTGGCCGGCGAGCAGTCCGGCCACCCGGTGCAGCACCTCGCGGCCCCGGGCCGCCTCCGCACCGAGGTTCGTCTGGCGGTGCAGTACCGCCGGTTCTGTGCGCAGCAACGCCAGCCCTCGTCGTACCAGCACCCGCGGTGCCTTGCGCTGTTCGGAGAGGTCGCGGGCCAGCCGGCGGAAGAAGGTGGCGCTGCGGGGCCGGCGTAGCGCGTACGCCCCGGCGAGCAGCCCGCGTCGGCGGCACTCTCCGACGATTTCGGCGGCGAAGATCCCTTCGGCCACAAAAAGTGGCGATCCGGCTATGTCAAATGTCCGGGTGGACACCTGGCGGTCCGCGTCGATGGAATAGACGGGGACCTCCGCCTGACCTTCTCGCGCGAGCCGGGCGATCGCCTCGAGCGCCGCCTCGGCATTCCAGGACTGTGGTGACTCCCAGTCCACCTGGCCGTTTCGTCGCGGCAACGTAGGGTCATCGCCGTCCTTGTAAAAGTCGTCCAAGCACAGCACCGGGAGCCCGGTTCGCTGCGCTATGTATGACTTTCCGGAGCCGGAAGGCCCGGCCAGTAATACAACGCGGTGCGGATGATTCATTACCTTGAGTAACTCCGGCCAGACGGTGTGCTATCAAAACGCTTCAACATCTCATCACACGGTCGGCGGCGGCCAACCTGGGCTTTCCTCTTGTCGAGCGGCGTGATGGAATCTCGGGGGTCCGACCCGCCGGGTCGGTCGCTGGGCGTTGCCCGGGGCAACGCGCGGACGATGTAATCGCGAGGACGGTGACGTGAGCAAACGGCCGAAGACGGCGGGCTCCTTCCTGTCGCGGCTGCGCCAGCCGGCCAGTCGACTCCGGGACATGCCGATCTGGTCCAAGCTCGGTCTCATCATGATCGTGCCGACCATCGCCACGGTCGTGGTGGGCACCAACGGTCTGGTCGACCACCTGGAGACGCTCAACAATGCCAACCGGGCCGGCGACCTGGCCAACCTCTCCGGCTACTCGGGTGAGCTGATCGACACTCTGCAGGACGAGCGGACCACCGCCGTGTTGCTGCTGGTGTCGCCCCCGGGCCAGGCGAGAGCGCAGTACCAGGAGGCGTACAACCGGGTCAACACCCGAGTCGACCAGTCGAAGACTCCCTACCTGCGGCAGCGCGCGTCGATCGACGGGCTCCCGAGCAGTCTCGAGGGGTTGCTCGACAAGATCGACCGGAGCCTCACCGACATGCCCGGCATCCGTAGCCAGGTCTACAACGGCAAGCTCCGACCGGTCGAGGCCACGCAGGCGTACGAGGGTGTGATCACCGACCTGCTCGCCATCCGCGACTCGACCACCCAGCTCGCCGGTGACAACAACCTGAGTGACCGGATGCGGGCCGCCGCCGCGGTGGCGCGGGAGAAGGAGTTCCTCTCCCTGCGCCGTGTGGTGGTGCACCAGGCACTGGCGCAGAAGCAGCTGACTCCGGCCCTGCGCACCGAGTACATCGCCAGTGGCACCGGGCAGGACCAGGCCGCACAGAACTTCAAGGCGGTCGCCACCCAGGACGAGGTCCGCTTCCACGACCAGACCATCGCGGGCGGCGACCGGCGCGAGGCCGAGCGCTACATCGGCTGGATCAACGGCAACACCAGCGGCAGCATGGTCGGTGCCCCCTTCGGGCCGGACCAGTGGGACGCGGCCATGGTCGCCAACGCGGAGCTGATCAGGTCGGTGGAGAAGAAGCTCGACGGCGATGTGGTCCGCCTGGCCGAGGGCATCCGCACCGACGTGCAGCGCCAGGTGTTCCTGGAGACCGGCCTCCTGCTGAGCATGCTCCTGCTGGCCATCCTCTTCGCCTACCTGGTCGCCCGATCGATGGCCCGCTCGCTGCGTGAGCTGCGTCAGGGCGCCCTGGCCGTGGCCCAGTACGGCCTCCCGCAGGCCGTCGCCCGGCTGCGTGACCCGCAGGTCACCGGCCAGCTCTCCCCGGCCCAACTCGCCAACCAGATCGCCGAGCCGCTCCCGGTGCGCAGCAAGGACGAGTTCGGTCAGGTGACCGAGGCGTTCAACGCCGTCCACCTGGAGGCCGTCCGCACGGCGGCCGAGCAGGCGGCGCTGCGTTCGTCCGTCGCGACGATGTTCGTCAACCTGGCGCGCCGGTCGCAGATCCTGGTCGACCGCCTGATCGGGCACCTCGACCGGCTGGAGCGCGGCGAGGAGGACCCGGACCGGCTGGCCGAGCTGTTCCAGCTCGACCACCTGGCCACCCGGATGCGCCGCAACGACGAGAACCTGCTGGTGCTCGCCGGCGCCGACTCCACCCGCGTGCAGCGGGAGCCGGCCGCCCTGATCGACGTGCTGCGCGCCGCGCAGTCCGAGGTCGAGCACTACACCCGTATCGAGTTCGGTGTGATCGACCGCGACATCGAGATCGGTGCGCACGCCGTCAACGACCTGGTCCACCTGGTCGCCGAGCTGTTCGACAACGCCACCGCGTTCTCGCCGCCGGACTCGCAGGTGCAGGTCGAGGCTCGCCGGGTCGGTGACCGCTCCTCGCTCTACGTCGAGGACCGCGGCATCGGCATCAGCGCGGACCAGCTCCAGGAACTCAACGAGCGGCTCGCCACGCCGCCGCAGGTGGACGTGGCCGTATCCCGGATGATGGGTCTGGTCGTGGTGGCCCGGCTGGCCGCCCGGCACGGCGTGCGGGTGGAGCTGCGTCCGGGCATCGACCGGGGCACCGTGGCGGAGGTCATGCTCCCCACCTCGGTGCTGGTGCCTCGTGCGCTCTCCGGTCGGGTGCAGCAGCCCCCGGCGCTGCCGGCCCCGGCCGGTGGCCAGGCGCCGGCCACCCCCACCCCGAGCTTCGGTGCGCTACCCGCGTTGGGCGTCCGGCAGAGCGAGTCCGGCAACCAGGTGACCCTCGGCGGCCGCCCCTTCGATCCGGCATCCCGTAACGGGTCGGGCACGCCGACGCCCACCGCTCCGGGGCGGGGCATGCCCGCCTGGTCGGACCTCACCGGTGCCGCCTCGACCAACGGCAACGGCACGTTCACCCCGCGTCCCGCCAACGGCCAGCCGATCGACCCGCTGCCGCAGCGTCGAGGCGTCGACGGTGAATCGGGCAACGGCCAGCCGCCGGCTATTCCGCGGCAGCTGCCGAGCAGCCCGGAGGTGACTCCGTACTCGCCGCCGGTCTCCGCGCCACCGCTGCCGCCGGTCTCCGGTGGGCCGGTGTCCGGATCGCCGGTCTCCGCGCAGCCGTACTCGGGTGCTCCGGTCTCGGCCTCGCCGTACGCGGGTCCGCCGACCTCGGCCGCGCCGTACGCCGGTCCACCGGTCTCGGCGCAGCCGTACTCGGCACCGCCCGTCTCCGGCCAGCCCTACTCCTCACCGCCGGCCACGGCGCAGCCGTACTCCGCGCCGCCGGCCACGGCACAGCCCTACTCGGCCCCGCCGGCCGCGACGCAGCCCTACTCGGCGCCGCCGGCCGCCGGGCAGCCGCCGGCTAACCCACTGCCGTCCCAGCCCAGCCCGAGCGCTTCGGCGCCGCCGGCCTGGCCGCCGGTGGCCGGCGCGGAGCGGGAGCCGGCCACGCCGCCGGTGCCCGAGCGCCTCGCCGCCGCCCTGGACATGACGACCGAGCTGCCGCGGGTGCCCCGGCCGGAGGCCCAGCCGGCTCCCGCGCCGGCCGCGCCGCCGGCACCCAACCGGCCCGCGCCGGCTCCGCAGGCCCAGAACCAGCAGCGGTACGCGGACGAGACGATGGAGCTGCCGATCTTCCGGGAGCTCGAATCGGCCTGGTTCCGGACCCGCCGGCCTGGGCCGGAGGAGGCGGCGGGAGCCGCCAAGCCGGCGGCGGCGGCGAACGGTGCGACGACCCAGCAGTTCGCCGTGGTCGACACCACCGGTCAGGCCGCCCAGAAGACGACACCCGGGACGACAGGTAACGCACCGATGGCAGACACACCGACGGCGCGGGAAACCGGGTTGGGCGCGAACGGGGGCAGCCGTCCGACCGCCGCCGAGAGCATGCCCCGCCGGCCCGTGCAACAGAGCAACAGCTGGGAGAGCGCTGCCGACGACGGCTGGCGGGCCGCCACGGCAGCCACCGAGGTGCCGGTGCGGTCGACCACGCCGACGGGGTTGCCGAAGCGCACCCCGATGGCGCAGCTCGTGCCGGGTGCGGTGGAGAAGCCGGCCACGTCCGTCCAACGGCGTTCGCCGGAGGCCGTCCGCGGTCTGCTCTCGGCCTATCACCGGGGTGTGCAGCGGGGGCGTAGCAATCCCTCGGAGAGCAACCCAACCAACCCGGAGGCGGCTCCGGGAGGGCAGCAATCCTCGCAGCCTGACTCAGGCCCAGTGGCCGGGAGCGGGCAGAAGGAGCAATAACGATGACTACTACGCAGGATCTCGGTTGGCTTCTCGCCAACTTCGCCGACCGGGTGCCGGGGGTCGCGCACGCGGTCGCCGTCTCCGCGGACGGCCTGCTCCTCGCTGGGTCACGGGATCTCCCGCGTGACCGCGCCGACCAGTTGGCCGCGATCGCGTCCGGCCTGGTCAGCCTGACCCAGGGCGCGGCCCGCTGCTTCGAGGGAGGCGCGGTGCTGCAAACGGTCGTGGAGATGGACAATGGCTTCCTGTTCCTGATGTCCATCTCCGACGGCTCGTCCTTCGCCGTCCTGGCTGCCCGCAGCTCGGATGTGGGGCAGGTCGGCTACGAGATGGCGTTGCTCGTCGACCGGGTGGGCGACGCGCTCACCCCGGCGCCGCGCGCTGCCGCGGGAATGCTGGGCTGACGTCCTGCTGACCAGAGTCGGCGGGGCAGCAAGGACGACAAGAGGGGCTCCACCGAGTGGAGCCGGTGCCGGGTACGAAGGAGGTGAGCGGCGACATGTCCGACCGTGACGAACCGACCGGAGCGTTGGTCCGTCCTTACGCCGTGACCCGTGGTCGTACCCGCCCCCGACTCGACATCGCGCTGGAGGCGCTCGTCGAGACGACGGTGCGCGGCCGGGCCGCTGCTGCCAACGGCAGTGGTGGCCAGGGTCGCGAGCACCAGTACATCGCCGCGCTGTGTGACGGACGCGTCCAGTCGCTCGCCGAGATCGCGGCGCGGATGCAGCTCCCGCTCGGTGTGGCCCGGGTGCTCATCGCCGACATGGCGACGGACGGCCTGGTCGCAGTCCACGAGCCGACCATCCTGGACGACTCGGACGACGCGGTGGGCACTGAACTGCTGGAGAGGGTGCTGAGTGGACTTCGCAGGCTCTGACATGTCGCACCGCCCGCCGACCCCGAGCGGGCGCGTGACGTCGGCGAAGATCGTTATCGCCGGTGGATTCGGCGTCGGCAAGACGACGCTGGTCGGTTCGGTCTCGGAGATCACGCCGCTGACCACGGAGGCGATCATGACCTCCGCCGGTGTGGGTGTCGACGACACCCGGCAGGTGCCGGGCAAGGCGACGACCACGGTGGCCATGGACTTCGGCCGCATCACCATCGACCGTGACCTGATCCTGTACCTGTTCGGTACGCCGGGTCAGACGCGGTTCTGGTTCATGTGGGACGAGCTGGTGCGTGGCGCCATCGGCGCAGTAGTGCTGGTGGACACCCGGCGGCTGGCCGACTGCTTCGCGGCGATCGACTTCTTCGAGCACCGGCGGCTGCCGTACCTGGTGGCCATCAACTGCTTCGACGGGATGCAGTACCACGACCCGCAGGACGTCCGCGACGCGCTGGCGATCTCGAGCGACGTCCCGGTGGTGGCCTGCGACGCCCGGAACCGGGAGTCGACCAAGCATGTGCTGATCTCGCTGGTCGAGTACGTGCTCACGATGCGGCGCTCCCGCGCGGTCGCGCCGGCCTGACCGGTAACCGTCGACGCGCCCGGTGCGGCTGAGGCCGCGCCGGGCGTTCGTCGCTCATGCTGCGGTTGGTGGTGGCTGACCTGGCCCCGCGTCGCCGTGCCGGGGCCAGGTGCCGGGGTTTCACGCGCTGTCGAGCCCGCATCTCGTCGGTGCCGGCGAGGACGATGCTCCTCGGCCAGGCCGGCTGCAATGAGGCTTGGGCGCCGCAACGAGCACGCCGGCGGCATACGAAGAGCCCCTGCTCCGATCCGGCCGACCGGCCGGGCCCGAGCAGGGGCTCTGATGCTGTGGAAACGTCAGGAACGGTAGCCGGCGGAGCGGTACTCGTACTCCCGATCGTCGTCGCGGTCACCGTGGTCACGGCTGAAGTCCCAGCCGCCGGCGGACTCCCGGCCCGGACGGCCACCCACCGCGAAACCGCCGATCTCCTGACCGCGGCGCCAGCCGCGGAAGTATCCGGTGGTGTTCTCCGCGAGGCTCGCGGCGTCCCGGACGATCCGGAGCGGACGCTCCTCCCGTAGCGGCGAGCCGGGCACCAGGTTGGCCTGCGGCACCCGCTTGGGCAGCCCGGCCCTGGTCTCCGAGCCGACTGCGGGGCGGGCGGCCTGTTCGGCCGCCTGCCAGCCGGTGTCGGCGAGGCTCGACCAGTCCAGGTCGGACTCGTCGTTGTGGCCGACGAACCAGGCGGACTTCGCCTGCGCGAAGATCAGCAGGTCACCGTCGCCGCTCTCGTCGGCCACCGGCGGTGGCCGGTGCTCGACCGGCGGTGGCGGCCGGTGCTCGACGGGCGGGCGCTCGGTACGGGCGGCCGGGCGGCCACCCCGGCCGGAGTCGACGGTGTCCACCAGGCGCAGCGGCGGCGTCTCCAGCTGCGGGTCGGTGTTCTCGCGCAGCGCACGGTCGGCCAGCGGTGGTGGCTCGACGAGCCGCAGCATCGGCGGCTCCTGAGGCAGGTCGTCGGCGAGCCACGGCGGGGTGACCCGCCCCTCGCCCGCTCCGGGGTCGGTCGGCGCGTCGACGCCACGCCCGCCCCCGTACGGGTAGGCGACCGGCTTGTCCGCCGAGCTGTCGGCCGGGTCCTCCGGGTTGTTCACCAGCGGCCAGTTCGCCCGCGAGCCGGGCGCGGCGGACTCCTGGTCCGGCCGCGGGGCGGGCACTGGGACGCTCAGATCGGTGGCGCTGAACCCGCCCGTGGGCGGTCCCGCGTCCCCGTTGGTCTTCGGCCGGGGCGGGATCACGGTGCGCTGCCGTTCCGCCCGGGCGTTCTGGATCGCGGCGGTGGTCAGCGTGGGCCGGAAGGGTTCGCCGGCCTCGGCAGGTGGCACCTTGCCGCGCTGCGCGGGAGCGATCGGGGTGATCCCGGGCGGTGGGGGCGGTGGCGCGGAGACGGGCCGGTTGGTGGGCGCGTCGATCTGGCTCGCGGCGGGCTCGGCACGAACGGGCGGCGCGGACACCGGCGGCCCGGCCAGCGCGGCCGGTGTCACCGGTGCGGGGGCGACCGGTGGTGGTGCGACCGGTTCCGGCGCGACCGGTGGCGGCCCGAGCGGTCGCGGGGGCAGCGGCAGGCTGCCGGCGGAGACCGGTTCGGGACGGCTGCGCCGGCCGCCGGAGTGCGTGGGGTCGGTCGTGGTCGGGCGGATGGCGCGGAGGCCGCTGGTGTTGCCCGTGAGGCCGGGCAGTTCCCCGGCGGGCTCACCGCGCCGGGCCGCGGCCCGCCGACCGGGGGCCGGGGTGGGCGTGGTGACCCGGGCGTTGAGTGCGCCCACGAGCGCGTCGCATCCCGCGTCGCAGGCCCGAACCGAGGCCACCGCCTGCCGGACGGTTTCCGCCACCGCCGAGGTGAGGGCGCGATTTACCGTGGCGCGCCGGGGCGTCTCGGAGATGGCGACCCGCAGCGCGGTCACCGCCTCGTCGATCTCCTTCTCGTCGGCGATGCCGTCCGCCGTGAGATGCGCGGCGACGGCGTCCGCGGCGACCGACACCACCCGGCCGTGGTCGACGGTGCCGCTGAGCATGCTCGGCTCGGGCAGGGCGTCGAGCACGGCCAGCGGCACCGGCTCGGCCGGATCGGGGTACGCGCGCAGTGCGGCCGGGTAGAGCTCCCGGAGCACCTCGCGCAGCGCCACGGCGGCAGAGTGTCGCCCGGTGGCCAGCGCGGCGTGCGCGGCGAGGACCTGCTTGTAGCCGGCGAGGTCCCGGGGGGCGGGGAGAGTCACGGCGGAGAGTGCGCCGGCCTGCAGCGCTCGGGCGAGGCCGACGGCCCGCCGTTCCGCCGGCGGCGACTGCATCTCCTCCAGCGAGTCGTCGTCGGCGAACCGCTCGGCGAAGTCGTCGACCGAGTCGTCGTCGGCGATCGCGAGGGGGCGACCGGCCGCGCTGAGCAGTGAGGTGACGGTGTGGTCGTCGCTGTCGGCGGCGATCGCCGCACCGCTCGGCCCGCCCGACCGCTCGACGAGCAGCGCGACCAGCTGGGCGTAGCCGGCCGGGTCGTCGCCGATCTCGCAGACAAGCAGCAGACGGCCTGCGTCATCGACCACAGCGGACGTCAGCGTCGAGCCGGCCGAGGCCGGTCGGTCGGCCGGATCCGCCGAGGCTAGACCGCAGTACACGCGCACGAGCGCCACAGCGTCGTCCTCCTCCCGGGACAGGTGTTCCTCTGCCAGTGACTGATGCTCCCCGGTAAGGGTCAGTCGCGCCAGTCCACTACCGCAGAGATCTTGCCGACAATGGTGCGCCAACCGAGACTTGCGGTTTGTGCCCCGATTTTCTTGAGTCGCCGCCGGCCGAGGAAACCACCGACCCCGCCATTGACCGAGGCCCGCAGCGCCTCGTCCAGGTCATCGAGGCTGGAGCCGGCGGAGAGCATGTCGAGTACGGCCGGTAGGCGCAGGGCGTACGACAGATCACGGGCGACCTCGCCGGCCTCGATCAGCAGCGTCGGATCCCACGTGTCGTGCCCGCCGCGAAGGTTCTCCACCACCAGGTCGAGCTCGTAGGTGTCCTCGTCCAGCGGGGCGATGTCGGCCGGCTCGACCCGTTCGGACAGTTCTTGCCAACTGTCCAGTTGGGACAGATCGTTGGGCGCACCGGATCGGATGAAACTGACCAGGGACTCGGGCGTCTTGAACAGCAGCAGCCGCCCCTTGTGGGTGAGGAAGGCCGGGACCTCCTCGTCGTTCGCCTCCTCGGGCGCGGCCTCCTCCTCGTCGGCCTCCTCGCCGTCGGCGGCCCGCTCGCGCTCGTTCTCCTCGTCGCTCGCGGCGAACTCGTCGGCCACGTCCTCGTCGAGGATGACGACGGTGTCGTCGTCCTCCTCCTCGATCACCTGGCGGCGGGCGAGGAACGGGTCGTCCTGGTCCCGCTCGGTGACGTCGGTCGGGGTCAGTTCCCGTGCCGGCCGGTACGCGCGCAGGGTGAAGCCGGTGCCGGCGGGGAGAGCGATCTCCACCGGGTCGATGCCGACCTTCTCCCACAGCGACCGGTCCACGTTCGCCGAGGGGCGATCGGTGTCGGCCTCCTCCGGCTCGACCGGCTCAGTGGTGTCGTCGAGCTCGGGCTCGTCGGCGTCGGGCCGTTGAGGCGACTGGCGGGCCACACTGACCTCCGTGTGCTTCGGGCTGCCCACTTCCGGCACTGCGGCCGGCGAGTGACTCTGGGCACATACCCTAGTGGGCCGCCCTGGAACACCGGTGGCCGCACCCCGGTGCGCCCATCGCCGTTCCCGGTGGCGGTCCGGCCGATAGACAAGTAGCGTAACTACACATGAAGGCCCAGGCGCTGCACGGACACCTCGACGCCCTGCTGCTGGCGGTGCTGGAGGGAGGAGCGCTGCACGGCTACGCCATCATCGAGGCACTGCGCGCCCGCAGCGACGGCAATCTCGACCTGCCGACCGGCACGATCTATCCGGCCCTGCGGCGCTTGGAGCGTGCCGGGCACGTCGCCAGTGCCTGGAGCACGGTCAACGGCCGGGAGCGGCGCACCTACCAGCTCACCGACGCCGGGCGCCGGGCCCTGGCGGGGGAGCGCGCCGGCTGGCACGAGTTCAGCGCGACCGTCGGGCGGTTCCTCGACCCCGGCACGGCCCCCACCGCGCCGGCGTGACGCGACCGACCGATGCGGTCGGACGTCCAGCGCGGCACCGGCCGGGACGGACAGAAGCGCGGCAGTGACGGGTGCCCAGCGTGGCATGGCGGCCGGGGCGATCGGAGCGCCGCGGTGGCGGGCGGACCTCAGCGGACCGCGAGCACCCAGCCTCGGGCGGCCCGGCCCAGCCAGAGGTAGCCGGCACTCGCCAGCACCGATCCGATGATCATCGGTGGCCAGGTGAGCGCGGCGTCCCAGAGGCCGATCGACCACGCGAAGAGAGCGGCCCCGGTCAGTACGCCGAGCCCCAGCGAACCGGTGAGCCCGGCGCCGACCAGCCGGGCGAGCACGGCGAAGCCGGGATCGGCCGACCGGGCGGCCACCCTCACCAGCAGCAGCGCGCCCACCGCGATGACGAGCGCGGCCAGCCAGAGCCAGTGCACCGACGCGGAGAGGAGCAGGTAACCGGACGGGGGCCGGGGTCCGTCGCTCCAGCTCGACCCGCGCCAGGTCAGATCCCCGGCGACGACCAGCACCGAGGCGACCGCGAGCACCCGTAGCGACAGCCCGCGCAGCGCCGCCACCGCGAGCTCGGCCTGCCAGGCCGGCAACAGCTGCGCCGGGCTGCCGAACTCGGCCACCGCACGCCGTTCGGCCTCCGCCGGCGGTACGCCTTCCGCCCGGTACGCCTCGACCGCGTCGAGCAGCCCGTGCCGAGCCTCCGTCAGCAGGTCGGCCTTCACCCGGGCCGGCCCGTGCAGCAACCCGGCCAGGTCCCGCAGGTGGTTGTCCACCAGGACGTCGTGGCAGCGCAGCATGAAGCCACCCTGCCACGTCCGGCACTTGTCCGCTGTCCGGTAATACCCTGGTCCGTCCCGGAGAACGGTCAGGGGGCCAGGGCGAGGTAACCGCGTTCAGCGGCCTCCTGAAGCAGCCACTGGTCCCGGTACCAGCCGGGGGAGGCGACCAGTTCGGCGTGCCGGCCGCGTTGCGACACCCGGCCGGCGTCGAGCACCACGATCTCGTCCAACTCGGCCAGGCCGGTGAGTCGGTGGCTGATGAGCAGCACCGAGTGCCCGGCGGGCGTGGCGGCCAGTGCCGAGGCGAGCACGGCGTCGGCGGCCGTGGGATCCAGCCCCTCGGTGGGCTCGTCCAGCAGCAGCACCGGCGGTGCGGCCAGCAGCGCCCGGGCCAGCGCCAGCCGCTGCCGTTGCCCACCGGAGAGCTGCCCACCCTCTTCGCCGACCACCGTGTCCCAGCCGGCGGGCTGGTCGCGTACCCAGTCGAGCAGGCCGGCGGCGGCGGTCGCGGCGACCAGTTCGTCCTCGTCCGCCACCGACTGGCCGAGCAGCAGGTTCTCCCGGACGGTGGCGTGGAAGACGTACGCCTCGGCGAGCAGCCCGCCGATCAGCCCCGGCAACTCGTCCTCGGAGTACGTCGTCACGTCGCGTCCGCCGACGGTCACCTGCCCCCCGCTGGGGCGTACGGCGCCGGTCAGGACGGCGGCCAGCGTGCTCTTGCCGGCGCCGCTCGGGCCGACCACCGCGATCCGCCGGCCGGCCGGCAGTTCGAGGTTCACCCGGTCGAGCGCGGGCGCGGCGCCCGGCCGGTACCGGACCGTCACCTCGTCGAGCCGGATGTCGTGCCCGTGGTCGACCAGGCCCGGACGGGCCCCGGCGGCCGGTCCGCCCGGAGGCGGCAGTTCCGAGCCGGGCAGCGGCTCGGGCCCGGGTGACGGTGGTACGTCGGGCTCGGTCGGGCCGGTCGCCGGTGCCGGCGCGGCTCCGCTCGGCGCGGTGTCGGGCGATGGCACGGCGGGGCGGCCGATCGCGGTGTCGCCGAGCAGGACGGCCACCCGGGTCAGGCCGGCGCCGAGCTGGGTACGTTGCCGGGCCGCCCCGACCAGGGCCAACGCGATCTCGACGGCGCTCAGGGTGCCCACGGCCAGCACACCGACGAGTACGCCGGGCACGCCCGCGGACAGCGCGACGAGCACCACCGCGGCGGCGGTGAGCCCGGCGACCAGGGTGCCGACGGCGTCCACCGCGAACCCGGCGGCGGCGAGGCGACGTTCCAGCCGGGCCAGCCGGGTGGCGCGTCCGGTGGCCGCCCGCAGCGCGGAACCGGTGGCGCCGAACGCGGCGAGGTCGGCGGCGCCGTGGGTCAGGTCGATCGCGTCGGCGGCCAGCGCACCGCGCAGGGGTGCCAGCTCGGCGGCGCTGCGCCGGGTCAGCGTGGTGGCCAGGACGGGCAGGGCCAGCCCGGCGACGAGCAGCCCGACCGCGAGCACCCCCGCGGCGGGCGGCGAGATGAGCGCGGCCCCGCCCACCGCGACCAGGCTGACCAGCACCGCCGCCGCGCCCGGCACGAGTACCCGCAACAGCAGGTCCTGGACCGCCTCCACGTCGGAGACGAGTCGACTCAGCGCGTCGCCGCTGCGTGCTGGAGCGGTACGGCGGGCGGCGAGCGTGGCGAACACCCGGGCCCGTACGTCGGTGATCATCCGCAGTACGGCGTCGTGCCCGGCCAGTCGTTCGGTGTAGCGGAACACGCCCCGGCTGATCGCGAGCGCGCGTACGGCGACGATGGCGACGGTGAGCCGATCCAGCGGGGGCCGCCCGGCGGCGCTCATCAGCAACCAGGTCGCGGTCGCCATCAGGGCCAGCCCGGCGAACTCGGTGGCCGCGGCGAGCAGTCCGGCGCCGACCAGGCGGCCGAGGTACGGCCGGGCCAGGCGCAGCACCGCCCGTTCGGCAGCGCCCGTCCGGACGCCGGGACCGGGGCGCTCGGCGGTCCCGGCGGTCGGGTCGATCGCGGCGGGGCCGGCGATGTCGAACTCCGACGGAACGGCCACACCGGCGGCGGCGGGGCCGAGCGCACCGGCCCTGGCGGCGTCGATCTCGGCCGGGCCGACCGGTGCGGGACCGGCGGTACCGGGTGCGGGCTCGCGCGGTGCGGTGCTCATCAGGATGCCTCCCCGGTCGGTACGGGGCTCAGTTCGGTGACCCGACCGTCCTCGATCCGCAGGATCCGGTCGGCGTCGGCGAGCAGCGCGGGGCGGTGCGCCACCAGCAGTGCCGTCCGCCCGGCCACCAGCCGGTGGGTGGCGGCCAGCACCACCGCCTCGGAGGCGCTGTCCAGCCGCGCGGTCGGCTCGTCGAGCAGCACCACCGGCGCGTCCCGGAGGAAGGCCCGGGCCAGTGCCACCCGCTGCCGCTGCCCGCTGGACAGGCCGTGCCCGCGTTCGCCGAGCACCGTGCCGAGCCCGTCGGGAAGGCCGGCGACCACCTCGTCCAGCGCAGCGTCGTGGACCGCTTCGGCGAGCGCCGCGTCCGGGGTGTCGGGGGCGCCGAGGCGGATGTTGTCGGCCAGCGAGGCGGCGAAGAGGTGGGCGCGCTGCGGGACCCAGGCGAGTTGGCGGCGCCAAGCGTCCAGGTCGACGTCGGCCAGATCCACGCCGCCGACGGTGATCCGGCCACTGGTCGGGGTCACGAAGCCGAGCAGGAGTCCCAGCAGCGTGCTCTTACCGGCGCCGCTGGGCCCGACCACGGCGATCTTCTCGCCCGGTCGTACGGTCAGCGTCACGTCGCGCAGCGCGACGGTCCGTTCGTACGCGACGGTCACCGACTCGAACCGGATCTCGCCGCGCCCGTCGGGAACGCGGCGGCTCTCCGCTTCGGGCGGGGTGGGCGCGCCCGCCTCCACCCCGAACGCGTCGTTCAACGCCGTGAGCCCCTCCTGGCTGGCGTGGAACCGGCTGCCGGCGGCTCGCAGCGGCAGGTACGCCTCCGGGGTCAGCAGCAGCACCAGGAGCGCGGTCTGCAGGGCGATTCCGCCACCGAGCAGGCGGATGCCGACCGGTACCGCCACCAGCGCCACCGAGAGGGTGGCCACCAGCTCCAGGACCAGGGCGGAGAGAAAGGCGATGCGCAGGGTACGCATGGTGGCGACCCGGTGCCCGTCGGCCATCCGGCGTACGACACCGACCTGCGCCCGGGCGCGGCCGAAGGCACGCAGCGTGGGCAGCCCGGCGACCATGTCGAGGAAGTGCCCACCGAGCAGCGAGAGGCGGCGCCACTGGCGTTCGGTGGCGGCCTGCGCCTGCCAGCCGAGCAGTGCTCCGAAGATCGGGATCAGCGGCAGCGTCAGCGCGATGATCACCGCCGAACTCCAGTCGGCGAGCCCGATCCGGGCGAGTACGGCCAGCGGAACGGTGACGCTGAGCACCAACTGCGGCAGGTACCCGGTGAAGTACGCGTCCAGCGCATCGAGCCCGCGTCCGGCCAGCGTGGCGAGCTGCCCGGCCCGCTGCCCGGCGACCCAGCCCGGGCCGTTGCGGCCGACGGCGGCGAGCAGGTCGGCGCGGAGCGCGGCCTTGACCGTCGCGGCGACCCGGGCGGCGACGGTGCCCTGCGCCCACACCAGCAGCGCGCGGCCCGCGACGGTGGCGGCGAAGCCGGCCAGCGCGGGTCGGTCCAGCCGCCCGTCGACCGCCGTGGCGAGCAGGGCGGCCAGCGTGGTCGCCTGCGCGACGACCAGCCCCGCCGCGAGCACGCCCAGCAGGGCGAGCAGGGCGAGATCGCGCCGGGCCGCGGGGACCCGACGCAGCAGACGTGGGTCGAAGGGGCGGCGGTTCACCAGTACACCGGTGCTCTGCCGTCCGTCCGTCCCCGGAACACCCACCAACACATCAGTTGGAAGCCTAGTAGGGCCGGCAGGAGCGGCATCGCGAGCCAGCCGAGCAGGCGCAAGGTCGGTGCGCTGGCGGCGGCGTCGGCCACGGTCAGCGACGCGCCCGGGTCGGTCGTGGAGACCAGCACGTAGGGCCAGAGGGTCGCCCCGACCAGCGCCACCGGCAGCGCGAGGGCCGCCGCGGTGGCGGTGAAGGCCACCCCCGGGCGCCCGCGGGCGAGCGCCGCGCGGGCCACCAGCAGGGCCGTGACCAGCAGCGCGGCCAGCAGTACGCCGGCCAGCGGCTGCTGCGCGGCCGCCCGTACCCGTTCGGAGAGGAGACCGACGATGGTGGCCACGCCGACCGCGGCGAGCGCCACCGGGAGCAGGCGGCGGGCCAGCCGACCGGCCCGGGCGGCGTCGTCGGCCGGCAGCCGGAGCGTGAGGAAGGTCGCACCGTGCGCCGCCACCAGCGCGACCATGGCCAGCCCGGCGGCGGCCGCGAACGGGGTGACGAGGTGGGTCAGCCCGACGACGTGCCCGTCGGTGTCGCGCGGTACGCCCTGGAGCAGCCCGGCGAGCAGAGCCCCCCAGCCCAGGGCGGCGAGCGCGCTGCCGACCACCACCACCCGGTCCCACCGGGCGCGGACCCGCTCGTGGGCGGGCCGGCTGCGCAGCTGTACCCCGGCGGTCACCAGGATCACCCCGGCGAGCGCGCCGAGCACGGCCGGGTAGAACCCGGAGAGTAGTTCGCCCTCGAGCACGGGGAAGGCGCCGAAGAGGATGCCGACGGCCGCCACCAGCCAGACCTCGTTGCCGAGGAAGAACGGGCCGACGGCGTTGAGCGCGGCGCGGCGCCGGCCGGGGTCGGTGTTGCGGGCGAGCGAGAGACCGACGCCGTAGTCGTAGCCGCCGAGCACCAGGTAGGTGCCGAAGAAGAGGCCGAGCAGGACGTACCAGGTGAGTTCCACGTCAGCTCCTCACGCGAAGGCGGGCTCGGTACGGGGGTGGATCGGCGGCCCCGGCGGCCGGCCGAGGGCCGGGTCGTGCGCTCCGCGAGCGGCGTGCCGGGCGATGAGCACCCAGTTGGTGACGGCGAGCGTGCCGAGCAGCAGGCTGAAGCCGATCAGCGAGGTGAGCATGACCGGAGCGCCGACGGGCGAGACCGCCTGGTCGACGGGGAGCAGCCCGTACGCGACCCAGGGCTGGCGGCCGACCTCGCGCGCGATCCAGCCGAGGATCGCCGCGACGAACGGCAGCGGGAGGGCGAGCAGCAGCAGCCAGAGCGGAAAGCGCAGCCGGATGATCCAGTCACGCCAGAGCAGCGGCACCAGCAGCCAGAGCGCGCCGAGGGTGAACCCGATCAGGATCATGAAGCCGAGCCCGGCGCTGGCCAGCACCGGAGGCGTGTAGTCGCCGGGGCCGAACCGGGCGGTCCACTCGGCGATCATGGCCTGGGCCTCGTCGCCGCCGCCGAACTTCGTGGGCTGCACGTTTCCCACCGGGTCGAACTGGGCGAACCCGAAGCTCTGCACCATGGAGATCGACAGCGCCGCGGTGACGAGCCCGATCCGCAGACCGGTGCGGTGCAGCGCGTGGTCGGAGGTGCGGCGGATCAGGTGCCCGGCGCTGACCGCGGCCATCAGCATCCCGCCGACCAGCAGCGCTGCCGAGACCACGTGCCCGAAGGCCATGGTGAGGGTGGGGTTGCTGAGCAGCGCCGGGAAGTCGGTGAGGTGCGCGACGCCATCGCGGACCTCGTAGCCGACGGGGTTCTGCAACCAGGAGTTGGCCACCAGGATCCAGAACGCCGAGGCGTACGCGGTCAGCGCCACGCCCCAGAGCAGGGCGAGGTGTACGCCGCGCCGCAGCCGGTGCCACCCGAAGATCCACATGCCGAGGAACGTGGACTCGAGGAAGAAGGCGACGAGGGTCTCGATCGCCAGGGGAGCGCCGAAGACGTTGCCGACGTAGCGCGACAGCCCGCTCCAGTTCAGGCCGAACTGGAACTCCATGACGATGCCGGTGGCGATGCCGAGCACGTAGTTGATCACGTAGAGCTGGCCCCAGAACCGGGTGAGTCGCTCGTACTTCTGCTTACCGGTGATCACCCATGCCGTCTGGAGACCGACCAGCAGGGTGACCAGGCCGAGCGTGACGATCACGAAGAGGAAGTGGATCGAGGTCGTGGTGGCGAACTGCAGTCGGGCGAGGAGCAGGGTGTCCATCCGGCACTCCAACGAGTCGGCTCGCTTTTGGTAGGGAGCCTACACGTAGATTTACTACCTATAACTACTACGCCTTGTCGTAGTCAACTATACGACAAGGCGTAGTAGTGGTTGCCGGAGTTGGATCAGCTCAGGAAGAGCGAGATGGGAAGCATGACCAACGTCGACGCGACGGCCAGCGCGGTGACCACGATCAGTCGGCGGGGCTCGTCCACGACCAGCAGCCGCTGCACCCGGACGTCAAGGTCACGATCGCCCAGGCCGAGCGCACCGGCCGGGGTGATCCGGTGACCGGCGGTCGCGAACCGGCGCAGAGCGCCGGCCAGGGGAGCCTCGGCGTGCAGCTCACGGGCCTTGTCGTCGGCCCGCATCTCCACCAGGAGGGCGACCCGCTCGTGAGCCTGGCGCACCCACCGGAGCCAGGGCAGGGCCCGGCCGAGCGCGGTGAACGGCAGCAGCACCAGATCGTGCCGCTCCTGGGCGTGCGCCCGCTCGTGCGTGAGCACCGCGTCCAGCTCTGCGGGGTCCAGCAGGCTCAGCGTTCCCGCGCTCACCACCACCCGCGGCTTCACCCCCGGCAGGCAGTACGCCGCCGCACTCGGGTGGTCGAGCACGAGTGCGCCGGGCACGGCCGGGTCGTCCCGAGCCACCAGGGCGAGCAGGTCCCGGTGCCGGCGTTGGGCGCGCAGCGCGGCGTGGGTGCTGCGTACGGTCGTGGTCAGCAGCACCGCGCCGATCCCGAACCCGATGCCCACCAGGCTCAGGTGCAGCACGTTGACCCCGGCGGGGAGCCGGTTGTGCAGCAGGTCGGCGAAGAGAGCGACGAGCCCGCTGCCAGGGGGAAGGTCGTACGCGCTCACCCCGAGCGCGATCGGCAGACCCATCGCGGAGAGGCCGAGCGCCAGACCCACCGCCTGCCAGCAGACGATCGCCACCCGGGGGCTGTGCCACGGCCAGGTCGAGCGGGCCAGCACCTGGGCGGTCACCCAGCAGGCCAGGATCGTCAGGGAGAAGTGCAGGGCGTACGCCACGGCCACCGCCCTACCTGTCCACTGCCTCGTCGGCCGAGGTCGAGCGGTCGGCCCTCGTGCTGGTCGGCGCCTCGACCCGATCGGTCAACGCACCGGGCCGCCCGGCCCCGCCCGCCGCGTGCTCGGCCGGCGCCACACCCGTGGCCTCGGCGGAGAGGGCGGCGCGGAGCACCTCGGCCTCCGTGCCGGTCACCGAGCGGGCGAAGCGCACCAGCGCCGCGTCCCGGCTGCCGCCGAGGTCGAGTGCGTCGAGCATGAGCTGGGCGATGTGCGCCTCCCGGCTGGCCGCGGCCCGGTAGCGCCAGGCCCGCCCTTCCCGCTGGCGCTGCACCATGCCCTTGCCGGCCAGCCGGTCCAGCACCGTCATCACCGTGGTGTAGGCCAACTCCCGGCCGGCCAGCGCGTCGGCGACCTCGCGCACGGTCACGCCGTCGGACGTGCTCGGGACCGAGTCCCACAGCACGTCCATCACCGCACGTTCAAGATCACCGAGCCGAGTCACACAGCAATCCTACCCCCGGTAGTAGACCGCCCCCACCGCAGTCCGCCCAGCCGACCCTCCGACCGCAGCACCACCCGAGCCCACCCCTCCCAGGGCAGTGCACCCGAGCTGACCCCTCCCGCGGACCGCGCCCAGACGAGGTTTCCGGGGAGCCCCGCCCGCGCAGGGATCAAGCCTGACCGCCCGGAGCGGGCGGGGCTCCCCGGAAACCCAGCGGCCGAACCGCGGCTCACACCCCCTTGGGGTGCCAGACCGTCTTCGTCTCCAGCAAGGTGGTCATCCGGGTCACCCCAGGGTCCGCGAACCAGTCGTGGTCGGCCGGTGCCGGCCGGAGCACCCGCTTCAGGTTCTCCGCGGCCTTGATCTCCAGCTCTGCCGCCAGCTCCGCGTCAGCGACACCGGTCAGGTCGATGGCGTTGACGTCCATGTGCGCGGCGAGCGTCGGCACGGTCTCACTGATCTTTCCGGTGAGGAGGTTGACCACCCCGCCGGGCAGATCCGAGGTGGCCAGCACCTCGGCCAGGGTGATCGCTGCCAGCGGCTCCGCGGGCGAGGCCGTCACCACCACGGTGTTGCCGGAAACGATGGCCGGGGCGATCACGCTGACCAGCCCGAGCAGCGCCGGCCGCTCCGGGGCGACCATCGCCACCACGCCCGTCGGCTCCGGCGCGGAGATGTTGAAGTAGGGGCCGGCGACGGGGTTCGCGCCGCCGTACACCTGGGCGAGCTTGTCGGACCAGCCGGCGTACCAGACCCAGCGGTCGATCGCCGCGTCCACCTCCTCGCCCGGCACGCCCAGCGCCACGAACTGTTCCCGCCGGCCCTCCAGCATCTCGGCGACGCGGTAGAGGACCTGACCCCGGTTGTACGCGGTCGCGCCGGCCCACCCCTTCACGGCGGCGCGGGCGGCGACCACGGCGTCGCGCGCGTCCTTGCGGGAGGAGAGGGCGACGTTGGCGTCCTGCACGATGTACGACCGTCCCGACTCGCTGCGTGGGAACTTCCCGCCGATGTAGAGCTTGTACGTCTTGCGTACCGCGACCCGCTCAGACATTGAGGTACGCCTCCAGCCCGTGCCGGCCGCCCTCGCGACCGTAGCCCGACTCCTTGTATCCGCCGAAGGGCGAGGTGGGGTCGAACTTGTTGAACGTGTTGGCCCAGACCACCCCGGCGCGCAACCGGTCGGCCGTCCAGAGGATCCGGGAGCCCTTGTCGGTCCAGATCCCGGCCGACAGCCCGTACGGGGTGTTGTTCGCCTTCTCCACCGCCTCGGCCGGGGTGCGGAAGGTGAGTACCGACAGCACCGGTCCGAAGATCTCCTCGCGGGCGATCCGGTGCGCCTGGGTGACCCCGGTGAAGATGGTCGGGGCGAACCAGAAGCCCCGGTCCGGCAGCTCGCACGGGGGCGACCAGCGTTCCGCGCCCTCGGCCGCGCCCGCGTCCGAGAGCTCCTTGATCCGCGCCAGCTGCGCCGCCGAGTTGATCGCACCGATGTCGGTGTTCTTGTCCAACGGATCGCCGAGGCGCAGCTGGGCCATCCGCCGCTTCAGCGACTCCAGCACCCGGTCGGCGACCGACTCCTGGACGAGCAGGCGGGAGCCGGCGCAGCAGACGTGCCCCTGGTTGAAGAAGATGCCGTTGACGATGCCCTCGACGGCCTGGTCGATCGGCGCGTCGTCGAAGACGATGTTGGCGGCCTTGCCGCCCAGTTCCAGGGTGAGCTTCTTGCGGCTGCCGGCGACCGACCGGGCGATCGCCCGGCCGACCTCGGTCGAGCCGGTGAAGGCGACCTTGTCCACGCCCGGGTGCTCGACCAGCGCCCGGCCCGTCTCGCCGGCGCCGGTGACGATGTTGACCACGCCCGGCGGCAGGTCGGCCTGCTGGCAGATCTCGGCGAAGAGCAGCGCGGTGAGCGGCGTCGTCTCCGCCGGCTTCAACACCACCGTGTTGCCCGCGGCCAGCGCCGGGGCGATCTTCCAGGCCAGCATCAGCAGTGGGAAGTTCCACGGGATGACCTGCGCGGCCACGCCGAGCGGCTGCGGGTTCGGGCCGAAGCCCGCGAAGGGCAGCTTGTCGGCCCAGCCGGCGTAGTAGAAGAAGTGCGCGGCGACCAACGGCAGGTCGACGTCGCGGGACTCCTTGATCGGCTTGCCGTTGTCCAGCGACTCCAGCACCGCGAGCTCGCGGGAGCGCTCCTGGATGATCCGGGCGATCCGGAAGAGGTACTTGGCCCGGTCCCGGCCCGGCATCGGGCCCCACACCTTCTCGTACGCCGTCCGGGCTGCCCGGACCGCGCGGTCGACGTCGCCGGAGCCGGCCTCGGCGATCTCGGCGAGCACCTCCTCCGTGGCCGGGTTGATCGACTTGAAGCTGCCGCCGTCGGAGGGGTCGACGAACTTCCCGTCGATGAAGAGCCCGTACGCGGGCTTGATGTCCACCACCGAGCGGGACTCGGGGGCGGGGGCGTATTCGAACATCGCGCTCAGTCCAGGGTGAAGTAGTCGGGACCGGCGTAGACACCGGTCGTCAGCTTGGTGCGCTGCATCAGCAGGTCGTTCAGGAGACTGGACGCGCCGAACCGGAACCAGTCCGGGTCGAGCCAGTCCGGGCCGACGGTCTCGTTCACCATCACCAGGTACTTGATCGCGTCCTTGGTGGTGCGGATGCCGCCGGCGGGCTTCACGCCCACCTGCCGCCCGGTGGCGGCGCGGAAGTCGCGCACCGCCTCCAGCATCACCAGGGTCACCGGCGGGGTGGCGGCCACCGGGACCTTGCCGGTGGAGGTCTTGATGAAGTCGCCGCCCGCCAGCATGGCCAGCCAGGAGGCGCGCCGCACGTTGTCGTACGTCGCCAGCTCGCCGGTCTCCAGGATCACCTTGAGGTGGGCGTCCCCGCAGGCCTCCTTGGTGGCGACGATCTCGTCGTACACCTCCTTGTAGCGGCCGGCCAGGAACGCGCCTCGATTGATCACCATGTCGATCTCGTCGGCGCCGGCCTCGACGGCGGCCCGGGTGTCGGCGAGCTTGACCTCCAGCGGCGCCTGCCCGGACGGGAAGGCGGTCGCCACGCTGGCCAGGTGCACCTTGCTGCCCTTCAGCACCTCGGCGACGTACGGGACCATCGCCGGGTAGACGCAGACCGCGCCCACGTGCGGGCAGGACGGGTCGGCCGGATCGGGGCGCAGCGCCTTGGCGGCCAGCGCCCGCACCTTGCCCGGGGTGTCCGCGCCCTCCAGCGTCGTGAGGTCGACCATCCGGATCGCCAGGTCGATCGCCTGGGCCTTGGCGGTGGTCTTGATGGAGCGGGTGCCGAGTTGTGCCGCCCGCTGCTCCGCGCCGACCTGGTCCACGCCGGGCAGGCCGTGCAGGAAGGTCCGCAGAGCGGTCTCGGATCGTCCCAGCTCGGAGAGGTCCGACCGGGCCGACGTCGGTGTCGCCGTCATGCCAGGAAGTCTACGCATCCATCGACACGGTGATCTTGGTCACTTCAGCCGCGTCGGTGAGCGCCCACTCCGGGTGAGCGGCGTCGCCCCGCTCGCCCGCACCCGCACGCCGGAGGCGAACCGTTCGGTAGGTTGAGCGATCGTGGATGTACACGTCATTGACCACCCGCTGGCGCAGTCCCGGCTGACCGCCATGCGGGACGAGCGCACCGATTCCGCCTCCTTCCGGGCGGCGCTGCACGAACTCACCACCATGCTGGTGTACGAGGCGGCGCGCTCCTTTCCGGTCGAGCGGTACGACATCCGGACGCCGGTGACCGGCACCGAGGGAACCCGGCTGGCGAACCCGCCGCTGCTGGTGCCGGTGTTGCGTGCCGGCCTGGGCATGGCGGACGCCGCACTGGGCCTGCTGCCCGAGTCCTCGATGGGCTTCGTCGGGCTGGCCCGGGACGAGAAGACGTTCGAGCCGCGCGCGTACATGGAGTCGCTGCCCCGGGACCTGACCGGCCTGCCGGTGCTGGTGCTGGACCCCATGCTCGCCACCGGCGGGTCGCTGGAGCACTGCTGCCGCCTGCTGGCCGACCGCGGCTGCACCGACATCACCGTGCTCTGCGTGCTCGCCGCGCCGGCCGGCATCGAGCGGCTCGAACGCTCCGGTCTGCCGATGCGGCTGGTCACCGCCTCGATCGACGAGGGCCTCAACGACCGCAAGTTCATCATTCCGGGCCTCGGCGACGCCGGCGACCGCCAGTTCGGCGGCATGCCCCGCTTCTGACCCGCCCACTCGTTCACGGAAAGAGGGCTCATTCCACGCCGAATGGGCCCTCTTTCCGTGAACGAGCGCGCATCCGTAGGGGACGTCGGCGCGCCCGGCGAGTGAGGTGGTGCGTGGGGTGCGTGGACCGGATAGCGTCTGCGGCCATGACTGGTGTTGCGCTCGCCGAAGAGTTGCTCCTCCTCGCGTACGACGACGAGACGGGCAAGGCGACCATGCCGCGGATCAGCCTCGACCTGGGGATGGCCGCGGCGGTGCTGATCGAGTTGGCTCTCGCGGGCCGGATCGCGTTCACCGACGGGAACCTGACCGCGGTCGATCCGACGCCCACCGGCGAGCCGGTCGCCGACGATGTGCTCGTCCGGATCGCAGAGGACAGCCCGCACACCCCGTCCTCCTGGGTGCAGCGGCTCCGGCACGGCCTACGCGACCGGATCCTGGGTGACCTGTGCAGCCAGGGTGTGGTCCGGGACGTGGACGAGACCGAGCTTGGCTTCATCCACGTGCACCGCTACCCGGTGGTCGACGCCTCCGTCGAAGCCGACACCCGACGCCGGCTGGCCGACGCGCTCACCGGCGGCGTGGCTCCCGACGAGCGGACCGCCGCGCTGGCCACGCTGGTCGCCGTACTGCGCATGGAGTCGGCGCTCGGGCTGAGCGACGGAGCTGCCGACGCCGCCCGCGACCGGCTCGCCGAGATCGCCAGCGGCGCCGGCTTCTCCGGCGAGGTCAGCCTGGACGACTCCGTGGTCCGCCCCTCCGTGGGGTTGGTCGTCGCCGCCCTGGCGCAGGCCGTCAACGCCGCCCTAGGCCCCCGCCGCTAACCCCTCCGGTCGCGGCCGAACGTGAGGTCGGCGGGGTGCGGGAGCGCACCTCCGCCCGCCAACCCGCCCGCCGCTTCGAACGCCGCCGCCCCTCATGATCGACGCGTAGGCGCGCGGTTCAGAGGTTGAGGGCGGCGGCGATCTCGGCGCGGAGCCGGGTGATCGCCTGCTGCGCGCGGTCGCGGGCCGTGGCGACGTCTCCGCCCGTGACCGGCTCCACCACCTCCAGGTACGCCTTCAGCTTCGGCTCGGTGCCGGACGGACGGATCACCACCCGGGCGGTGGCCGTACGCAGGATCACGACGTCCGCCTCGGGGAGCAGATCCTCGGTCGTGTCGACCGGGTGCCCGAGCAGGGTGGTCGGCGTCGCCGCCCGGATCCGGGCCATCGCGTCGGCGATCTGCCGCAGGTCGTCCACCCGCACCGAAAGCTGGTCGGTGTGGTGGACGCCGAACTCGGCGGCCAACTCGTCGAGCCGGTCGGTGAGGGTGCGCCCCTGCGCCTTCAGCCCGGCGGCCAGTTCGGCGACGGTAAGCGCGGCGCTGATCCCGTCCTTGTCGCGGACCAGGTCCGGCGCGACGCAGTAGCCGAGCGCCTCCTCGTACCCGAAGACCAGCGGTACCGACCCGCCGCCGGCGCGGACGATCCACTTGAACCCGGTCAGCGTCTCGTCGTACGGCAGCCCCCGCGCGGCGCACATCGCCCGCAGCAGTGACGACGACACGATCGTGGTGGCGTAGAGCCCGGTCACCCCGCGACGCATGAGGTGGTCGGCGAGCAGGACGCCGACCTCGTCACCGCGGAGCATCCGCCAGCCGGATCCGCCGTCCCGGACCGCCACCGCGCACCGGTCCGCGTCCGGGTCGTTGGCGATGGCGAGGTCCGCGTCGGTCGCGTTGGCCAGCGCCACCAGCAGGTCCACCGCGCCCGGCTCCTCCGGGTTGGGGAAGGAGACGGTGGGGAACTCCGGGTCCGGTTCGGCCTGCTCGGCCACGATCCCCGGCACCGGGAAGCCGGCCCGGGCGAAGGCCGCGGTCAGGACGGCTCCGCCCACCCCGTGCAGCGGGGTGTACGCCACGGAGAGCTCCCGGGACCCGTCCGGCGCGATCACCGAGGCGACCTGTTGCACGTAGGACGCGACCAGGTCGTCGCCGAGCACCTGGCCCGCCGGGCCGAGCGGCACCTCGGTCAACGGACCGACGGCCCGGATGGCGGTCTCGATTCCGGCGTCGGCCGGGGGCACGATCTGGGCGCCGGCGCCCAGCGTCTCACCCAACTGGGCGCCCAGGTACACCTTGTAGCCGTTGTCCTGGGGCGGGTTGTGGCTGGCGGTGACCATCACCCCGGCCACCGCGTCGAGCCGGCGTACCGCGTACGCGAGCACGGGCGTCGGCAGTGGGCGGGGCAGCAGCAGCGCCGGACGTCCCGCCCCGGTGGCGACCTGGGCGGTGCGCTCGGCGAATTCGCGGGAACCGTGCCGGGCGTCGTACCCGATCACCAGCGGACCGGTGCCGCCCTGGGCGGCGAGCCAGCCGACCAGCCCGGCGGCCGCCTGGGTGACCACCGCGAGGTTCATGCCGTTCGGGCCCGCGCGCAGCGGCCCACGCAGACCGGCGGTGCCGAAGGTCAGCGGACCGGCGAACCGGTCGGCGAGGTCCGGGGCGCTCGCCGGCAGCCGGTCGAGGACCGCCCGCAGCTCGGCCCGGCTGGCCGGGTCCGGGTCGTCGTCGAGCCAGCGCCGGGCTTGCTCGCGAATGTCGTCGATGTCAGTGGTGTCCGCCGGCATGCCTCTTGATAGCACGCCGGCGGAGCACCGCTGACAGTTCCCTCCGGCTCAGCGGGTCACGCCACTCCGGCCCGACCTCGGCTCAGCTGGCGTCGGTGAGCTTGAAGGTCCGCACCATCTCGTCGAAGATCGGCTTGCTCTCGGCGAACCGGGCGTCGTTGGAGGTCAGGTAGAACGAGTAGACCTTGCCGTCGCTGACCACGCCGCGCCACACACCGTGCCGCATGGTGTCGCCCTCGCCGCAGGTGTACTCGAACTCGGCGGCCGGCTTGCCCGCGAGCTCCTTCTCCGCCATCTCGAGCTGGCTGTACGGCTTGGGGCAGCTCTTCGCCTTCTTGAGCCCGTTCGCGGCGATCTCGGCCCAGCGCATCGCGCTGTCGCCGCTGAACTTCTCGGTGAGGACGCGGACCTTGCGACCGCTGTCCTCCGGGTCGATGTAGTCGATGTAGACGCCGCCGGTCGCCTTCTTCCAGCCCTTCGGCACCATCACCTGAATGCCCCGGGCGGCGTGCTCCTGCATCTCGACCCCCGGCCCGGCGGGCGCGGTGGCGGTCGGCTGGGCCTGCGGGGCGGGCGGAGTGTCGTCGCCGCCGGTGAAGGCGACGATCACCGCGATCAGCAGCACCACGGCGAGGCCACCGGCCGCGGCCAGCTGGATGTTGCGCGGCCACCCCTTGACCGTGCGCACCAGCTCGGCGCCCATCCGGCGGACCCGGTCGACCAGGCTCCCGCCCTGGCCGGGCGCGGTATCGGGCGAGGTCCACGGCTGCCCGGTGCCCGGCACCGACCACTGGCTGCCGCCGTAGGTGCCGCCCATCCGCTGGGTGGCCTCGGGTGCGGCGGCGTACGGGACCGCCTGGGTGGCGTCCGGCCGGACACCCCAGGTCACCGGCTGGGTCGCGTCACGGTGGGCGTCCACCCGCTGGGTGGCGTCCGCGCCTCCGTAGGTGCGACCGGCGGTGGGCAGGCCGGGACCCGGCATCGCCCCGGTGGGCGTGTGCAGCGGGCCGGCCAGCGCGTCGGCGCTCGTCTCGTCGAGGGCTCCGGTGCCTGCGGCGCCGGTCGGCTGCGGCTGTTCGCCGCGGCGCAACGCGGCCAGCCGGTCGGTCAGCGACTCGTCCGGAGCGAGCATGGCCCGACCACCGATCTGGCCCGACGGCTTCGGTTCGGGCTGAACCACCGGCGGGGGAGTGACCGGCCGTTGCAGGGGCACCACCGAGTACGGGTCGGTCATCGAGTGCACGGCGGCGGCGTTGTTGCTCAGTGGGCCGGCCAGCAGTTCGCGGAGCATGGCCCGGGCGCCGTGCACGTCCATCCGGCGGGCCGGGTCCTTCTCCAGCAGACCCATCAGCACGCCGGTCATCGGGCCGCTGCGCTGGGGCGGGGCGGGCGGGTCCTCGACCACGGCGTGCATGGTCTCGATCGGGTCGCCCTTGTCGAACGGCGGGCGCCCCTCGACGGCCGTGTAGAGCGTCACGCCGAGTGAGAAGAGGTCGCTGGGCGGGCCGAACTCCTGGCCCATGGCCCGCTCGGGGGAGATGAAGTGCGGCGAGCCGAGCACCATGCCGGGCGTGGTGAGCTGCACGTCGGTGGGCATCCGGGCCACACCGAAGTCGGTGAGTACGCAGCGCCCGTCGGTGCAGATCAGCACGTTGGCCGGCTTGACGTCGCGGTGCAGCACGCCGATCGCGTGCGCCACCTCCAGCGCACCGAGCAGCGCAATTCCGATCTTGGCGACGACGCGCGGCGCGACCGGCCCGTCCTCGATCACCATGTCGGCGAGGCTGCGGGCCTCGAGTAGTTCCATCACGATCCACGGGCGGCCGCTCTCGGTGACCACGTCGTAGACCTGAACAACTGCGGGGTGTTGGATCGCGGCGGCCGCGCGGGCCTCGCGGAGTGTGCGTTCGTACATGGCGTCGCGGTCACTGGGGGCCAACCCTGGGGGGAGGACGACCTCCTTCACCGCCACGTCCCGGCGCAGCAGGGTGTCTGTCGCGCGCCAGACCGTTCCCATGCCGCCGTTGCCCACCGCGGAACGCAGTTCGTAGCGACCACCGATGGTGGTGCCGGGTGCCGCGCGTCCGCTGGGGGGACTGACAGGTCCGCCGCTCCAGGTCGGGATCTGAGTCACAGAAAAGCCACCGGGGGATATCGAGGGGGCTGGGACACAACCTCCCTATCTTGCTTGTTCCGACGCCCGATGTGAAAGCCGACGCTCGGACGTTTATCGAAGTCAACGGTGTGTAGGCGGCTGCTCACCTCTGGTCCACCTTCCGGGACTCAGTGTGCGGAACCCCTCACCCCCGGCCGTCGTCGGTCGTCCTACCATCCGGGGATGAACCAACGGCGGTCAAGCGAATCCGGTTTTCCGATCAAGGGCGTCTACGGGCCCGACGACCTTCCGGAGGACCTGGACTCCCGGCTCGGTGCCCCGGGCGAGTTCCCGTACACGCGCGGGGTCTACCCGACCATGTACACGTCCCGACCGTGGACCATGCGCCAGTACGCCGGCTTCGGCACCGCCGCCGAGTCCAACGCCCGCTACCACCAGCTGTTGCGGGCTGGCACGATGGGCCTCTCCGTCGCCTTCGACCTGCCGACCCAGATGGGATACGACTCCGACGACCCGATCGCGCACGGCGAGGTCGGCAAGGTCGGGGTGGCGATCGACTCCATCGAGGACATGCGGACGCTCTTCGACGGCATCCCGCTGGACCAGGTGTCGACCTCGATGACCATCAACGCGCCCGGCTCGGTGCTGCTCCTGCTCTACCAGTTGGTCGCCGAGGAGAACGGCGTACCCGGGTCCGCGCTGAACGGGACCATCCAGAACGACATCCTCAAGGAGTACATCGCCCGGGGGACGTACATCTTCCCGCCGAAGCCCTCGCTGCGCCTGGTGGCCGACACGTTCGGCTACTGCCGCAAGGAGGTGCCGAAGTGGAACACCATCTCCATCTCCGGCTACCACATGGCCGAGGCCGGAGCGAGCCCCGCACAGGAGATCGCGTTCACCCTCGCCAACGGCGTCGAGTACGTCCGCGCCGCGGTCGCGGCCGGGCTGGCGGTCGACGATTTCGCTCCCCGGCTGTCGTTCTTCTTCGTGGCTCGTACGACGCTGCTGGAGGAGGTGGCGAAGTTCCGCGCCGCGCGGCGGATCTGGGCCCGGCTGATGCGCGACGAGTTCGGGGCCAAGAACCCGAAGTCGATGATGCTGCGCTTCCACACTCAGACCGCCGGTGTGCAACTCACCGCCCAGCAGCCCGAGGTCAACCTGGTCCGGGTCGCCGTGCAGGGGCTGGCCGCGGTGCTCGGCGGTACCCAGTCGCTGCACACCAACAGCTTCGACGAGGCCATCGCGCTGCCCACGGAGAAGGCCGCCCGACTCGCGCTGCGTACCCAGCAGGTGCTGGCGTACGAGACGGACCTGACGGCCACGGTCGACCCGTTCGCCGGCTCGTACGTCGTCGAGGCGTTGACCGCGGACGTGGAGGCGGCGGCGACCGAGCTGATGGACCGGGTCTTCGAGTACGGCTCGGCCGTGGACGCGATCGAGGCCGGGTTCCAGAAGCGGGAGATCGAGCAGTCCGCGTACCGGATCGCGCAGGAGATCGACTCGGCCGAGCGGGTGGTGGTCGGCCTCAACCGGTTCGCCATCGACGAGGAGGAGCCGTACGAGCCGCTGCGGGTCGACCCGGCGATCGAGGCGGCGCAGGCGGGGCGCCTGGCCGAGCTGCGGCGTACGCGCGACGCAGCCGGGGTTGAGCGGACCCTCGCCGAGCTGCGCGCCGCGGCCGCCGGTTCCGACAACGTGCTCTACCCGATGAAGGAGGCGCTGCGCGCCCGGGCCACCGTGGGCGAGGTCTGCGGGACGCTGCGCGAGGTGTGGGGCCAGTACCGGCCGACCGACCGCTTCTGACCGGCCCTACCGACCGCCGCCCGGCACCTGCGCCACGCCGGGCGGCTGTCGCGTTTTAGCTGGTCAGCCACTCGATCGCGGAGTTCGTGGAGCGCTACAGTCGAGGTGGGACCACCCGTCGCCCCGCCCCCGGCGCGATACGCGCGACGCCGCCGTACCGCTGCGGGTCGCCCCCCGGGGCGGCGCTGCCCCGGCCCGGCGCGGCGTGTGCTCGTGGGGTTTGCGGGTACCTCGGCCGGGTGAACGGAACGGACACCGTGTGCGCTCCGGTCGCGCGGGCGCATGTGAGCGTCTGTCCGGCTTGTCGCGGAGAGTGGTCGGCTAGTTGGCGGAGTGTATGTTCATCAAGCTGACTAATGCGACAATTCAGAACTAAGGGCCCGGGGGCCGCGCTCGATTTCGTGACCACCGAATCGGTTACGCGTTGTAGGAGGTGATGCGGCAGATGGCAGCGTCCGAACGCGATCTACCTGCGGTGCCGCTGACTTCTGAGCGCTCTCAGCAGGGCTTTCGTGACGCTGCGCGCTCCGACCACTACCGGAACGAGGTTGCGCAGCGTCACCGGCGGAGGTCTAGGCTGTCTGCTGTTCATGATGATCCATCCATCTCTACTGAACGAGAATTCGACGTGACGAGTGCGTTGACGCTGCCCACTGGCAGCCAGCTGGCGTCGTCCTGGCCGGAGACGCCATCCGGGTCCCTACCTCTGCCGTTCGAGCTGGACGATCTCCTCGCCCTTCGGGTACCCGGCCTCATCGGCACCCGCCGTCACATTCACGCCCACCCGGAGCTCTCCGGTCAGGAGTTCGACACCGCGGCGCTGATCGCCCGCGAGCTCACCCTGGCCGGCCTCAACCCGCGGCTGCTGCCCAAGGGCAACGGCGTGCTCTGCGACATCGACGGCCGTCCCGACGGGCCGGTGGTCGCCCTGCGTGCCGACATCGACGCGCTGCCGCTGACCGACGTCAAGGAAGTGCCGTACCGCTCCACCGTGGAGGGCGTCTGCCACGCGTGCGGGCACGACGTGCACACGTCGATCATGCTCGGCGTCGGGATGCTGCTGGGCCAGCTCGCCGAGCGTGGCGAGCTGAACGGCCGGGTTCGGCTGATCTTCCAGCCGGCCGAGGAGATCCTGCCCTGCGGCTCGCTGGAGGTCATCGAGGCCGGTGGCCTGGACGACGTGGTGCAGATCTTCGCGTTGCACTGCGACCCCAACCTGCCGGTCGGCCGGATCGGCCTGCGGGTCGGCCCGATCACCGCCGCCGCGGACAACGTGACCGTCCGGCTCACCGGGCCCGGCGGGCACACCGCCCGTCCGCACCTGACCGTCGACCTGGTCGACGCGCTCGGCCGGATCATCACCGAGGTGCCCGCCCTGGTCAGCCGCCGAGTGCCGGCCAACAGCGGCCTGCTGCTGGTCTTCGGCCAAGCCTCGGCCGGCACCCGCTACAACGTCATCCCTTCCGAGGCGTGCGCGGCCGGCACGCTTCGGGTCATGGACCGCGACACCTGGGAACTCGCGCCGAAGATCGTCGGTCAGGTCGTCCGGGACGTGGTCGCGCCCACCGGCGCCACGGTCGACCTGGAGTACCTGCGCGGCCGTCCGCCGGTCAGCAACGACGCCAAGGCGATCCAGGTCCTCACCGCGGCCACCACGGCCGCCCTCGGGCCCGAGGGCGTCGCGGAGACCCCGCAGAGCATGGGCGGCGAGGACTTCTCCTGGTACCTGGAGTACGTCCCCGGTGCGCTCGCCCGGCTCGGCGTCGGCCGGACGGGGCCCAACGTCGACCTGCACCGCGCCTCGTTCGACGTGGACGAGCGGGCGATCCCCGCCGGCGTACGCGTCATGGTGCAGACCGCGTTGCGGGCACTGGAGGCTGCGGCCCACTGACCTGCGGCGGGTGCGGCCCGCCGACCGGCGGAGGCGGCGGCGCCCCGACCGGTGCCGCCGGCGGGTTCCGCCGCCGCCGTCGGCGCAGCAGCACGAGCACCGCCGCCAGCGGTACGCCGAGCACCACCAGCCACGGCAACAGCGCGCCGAGCACGGTCAGCAGGAGGGTCATCGAGGACAGGAAGACCTTCCAGCCGCCGCGCAGCCCGGTCATGAAGCCGAGGTCGGTCGCCTCGTCCGCCGTGCTCGCGTCCCGCCCGACCAGCGTGAGCGTGATCGTGGACAGTGCGGTCAGGTCGGCCAGCCGGCGCTTCTTCGCCTCCAGCGAGGCCAGGTCCGCCTCGCGCTTGGCCAGCTCACCCTCCAGCGACACCAGGTCGCTGATGGTGGTCGCCCGGGCCAGCAGCTTCCGGCCGCTGTCCACCCGGGCGCGTTGAGTGGCGATCCGCGCGTCCAGGTCCACGGTCTCCTCGGTGACGTCCTCGGTACGGATCTCCCGCCGCTCCGGCCGGCCCAGCTCGGCGAGCTCGTCGACGACCCCGGTGAAACGCGCCGCCGGCACCCGCAGACTCAACTCGGCCCGCGCGTCGGCGTCGACGCTGCTCCGCTGGTCGCCACCGACGAAGCCGCCCGCTGCGGTGACCGCCGCGACGGCATCACGGGCCGCCCCGTCCACATCGTCCACCCGTACCAGCATCGTTCCGGTGTAGATGATCGAGCGCTGGTCCACCCGCAGATCCGGTGCGCCCGCGCCGGCGGGGGCGGGTGCGCCGCCCTCCCCGGGTGCGCCCGCACCGGCCGGGGGACGCGGTGCCCCCGCGTCCGCCGCACCGGCGGCCGTACTGGCGTCGTCGGTTCCGCCGGCGCTGCAACCGCCGACTGCCAGGCTCGCCACCAGCACCGCCGTCAGGACCCCCCGACGCCGTCTGCTCCGTACGTCCATCTCCACTCCCCTCCGCTCGCCCGACGGGCGATACCTCGGACGTGGCGCGCCAGCACGCCGGTTCCGGCAGACTGCGCTGAGGACGTCACGATTCGATAATCGAGGAGTCACGATGCAGCTCACCAAGTACGCCCACTCCTGCCTCCGGGTGGAGCACGACGGGGGAGTGCTCGTCATCGACCCCGGCGTGTTCAGCGACCCCGTGGCGCTGGACGGGGCGGACGCGGTGCTGATCACCCACGAACATCCGGACCATCTGAACGTCGAGGCGGTCACCCGGCAGCTCGACCGGCGCCCTGTCCCGGTCTATGGGCCGGCCTCGCTCTCCACGGCCCTCGGCGACGCGGCCGAGGCGCTGCGGGCCGTCCAGCCGGGCGAGTCGTTCACGGCCGCCGGGGTGGCGGTCCGCGCGTACGGCGGCCGGCACGCCGTGATCCACCCGGACATCCCGGTGATCGACAACGTGGGATACCTGATCAACGACGTGGTCTACCACCCGGGGGACGCGCTGGTGGTGCCGGACCTCCCGGTCGACACCCTCTTCGCGCCGATCCACGCCGCCTGGTCGAAGTTCTCCGAGGTGGTGGACTTCATCCGGGCGGTCGCACCGCGTCGGGTGTACGCACTGCACGACGCGCTGCTCAACGACAACGGGTACGGCCTGCTCGACCGCCAGTACGCGGCGCTGTCGCAGACGGACTACCGGCGGCTGGAACCCGGTACCCGGCTGGACGCCTGAGGCGATGCCCGGCCCCTCGCCCGAGCTGGTCCAACAGCTCTACAGCACGCCCCCGGACCGGTTCGTGGCGGCCCGGGACGCGGCCGTCGCGCAGGCGCGCAAGGCGGGTGATCCGGCGACCGCCCGTCAGATCGCCCGCCTGCGCCGCCCCACCGTGGCCGCCTGGCTGGTGAACCTGCTCGCGATCCGCCGCCCCGAGCTGGTCGCCGACCTGGTGCAGCTCGCCGAGGCGATGCGCTCGGCCCAGCGGGAACTGCGCGGTCCGCGGCTGCGGGAACTCTCCGCGCAGCGGCGCGCGGTGGTCGGCGCGCTCCTCGCCGAGGTTCGCAAGCTGGCCGCGGCGGAGGCCGGCGGCCCGTCGACCGGGAAGCTGCCGCTGACCGAGGTGGAGGCGACCTTGAACGCGGCGCTCTCCGACAGCGAGGTGGCTGAGCAGGTACGCGCCGGACGGCTGCTCCGGGCAGCCAGCTACGCCGGCTTCGGTGAAGTGCCCCGCCCGCAACTGCGCCTGGTCACCGGCGGCGAGGACGAGGAGGAGGCGCAGCGGCGACGGGAGGCCGGCCGAGCCCCCGCCCAGCGCGCGCCCGGCGGGCGGGCGGCCGAGCGGGCCGCGGAACGGGCCGAACGGGAGGCGCGGGCCGAGCGGGCACGGCAGCGCCGGGCGTTGGAACGCGAGCTGGCGAAGGCGCGCGCCGACCAGGACCGGGCCGAGTCGGAGCTGGCGGACGCGACCGAGGCCGAACACGACGGCGCGGCGGCGCTCGACGAGATCGAAACCGAGCTGGCCGAACTGGAGCGGCGGCGGGCGGTAGCCGAGCAGGAGCTGAGCCGGGCCAAGCTGGCCCGCCGTGGGGCGGAGCGGGCGCTGACCGCGGCCCGGCGGCGCGCCGGCGAGGTCGAGGCAGCCGTGGAGGCACTGGAGACCGAGGAGGGGGATTCCGACACGGGCCGCGGCGAGGCAGACTGACGTCGATGGACTTTCGTGTGGTGCCGGCGGGACGCTCCGGCGTCCGCGGGTGGGCCCGATGACCCCGGAGCAGATCGCCGCGGCCAGCAAGCCCCTGGTGCTCGAACTGGGCGACGCCTTCGGCCGCTGCCCGGTCACGTTGCGTCGGGCCCGGCTGCTCGGCATCTCCGGCTGGGCCTTCTACGTGGCGGGTCGCGCCGGCGCTCTCGGTGACGTACGGGCCGAGACGGTGGCCGCCACCCTCGGCTTCCTCGCCCCCGACGCGGTGGCGGACGGTTGGGACGGGGCGGCACGCACGGTCCGGCCGTCCGAGGTCGCCGCCGCGATGCTCGCCGAGTGCTGCCGGTGGGGTTCGCAGCACCTGGACGACCTACCCCGGATCGACCGGCTCGTCGGGCTGCTCGAACGGGCGGTCCACGCCGCGGACGGCAGCGGCCTGCCGCTCTTCGCCGCCTGGCGGGCGATACCGGTGCCGCACCGCGCCGCCGGAGCCCGCGCCGCGGCGGCGTTACGTCTGCTCCGGGAGTACTTCACGGGTGTGTACCTGCTCGCCGTCCGGGCCAGCGGGATGACCCCGCTCGAGGCGGTGCTCGCCGGGCCGGAGGGGGAGGCGGGCGCGATGGCGTGCGGCTGGCCGCCGCCGTACCCGGCAGTGGGTCCACTGGTCCGGCGCCGGCTCTGGGCCGAGGCGGTGACCCACCGGTTGGCCGCGCCCGCGTTCGCCGCGCTCGGACCGGTCGACGGCACCGAGCTGGTGGAGCTGCTGGCCGCCACCCGCGCGCATCTCGGCGCGGTGGCCCGCGCGCACCCCGCGGCCTGAGCGCTACCCGGAGCGGGACGGCGATCGGGCGTCCCGGCGCGCACCCGCCCGGCCAGAGTCTCGGCGTCCGGCGAGGATCAGCGCGGCGTTCGAGGTCGTAAATGGGCGGCGTCGGCGGGCCGGTCCTGCCAGGATCGGCGGCGTGACCCTTCCCGCCGGCTGGAGCGCGCGCCGACCCACCCTCGACGACGTGCCCGCGATCCTCACGGTGGTGCACGCCGCGGACACCTTCGCCGTCGGCTACCCGGACTTCGACGCCGCCGACGTCGAGGCGGCGCTGAGCGGCCCGTACGCCGACCCGTCCCGCGACTCCTGGCTGGCGCTCGACCCGGAGGGCCACGTCGTCGGCTGGACGAGCATCGACAACCCGACCGGCACCGGCCGGGAGTTCGTGGATGTCTACGTCGACCCGGAGCGGGGCAGGCAGCTACGCGGGACGCTGCTGGCCCGCCAGCTCGACCGGGTCGCGGAGCGGGCCGCCGAACGGTCGTTGCCGGCGCTCACCGTGCGGTGCGCGGCCTTCGAGCCGGAGCGGGACTGGGAGCGGGTCCTGCGCGACACCGGTTTCACGCTGGCCAAACGTTACGTCCGTATGCGCCGCCCGTTGGCCGACCTGCCCGCTGAGCCGCCCCCGCCGGCCGGTGTGACGGTCCGCCCGGTCGATCCCGACGATGAACTGGACCTGCGCGAGTTCCACCGGATCTTCGACACCGCCTTCCGGGACACGCCCGACTACGAGCCGCTCGGGTACGCCGAGTGGCGCAAAAAGGTCACCCAGCACGGCACCAGCTGGGACGAGTGGTTCGTCGCGGAGGTCGACGGGGTGGCGGTCGGCACGCTGCAATCCTCCGACCAGGCGCTCGACCAGGACGAGGGCTTCGTGCGGAGCCTCTCCGTGCTGCCCGGATTCCGGCGTCGGGGGGTGGGAGCCGCGCTGCTGCGCCGGGTCTTCACCCGGTACGCCGAGAAGGGGCGCGCCGCCGCCGGCCTGGGTGTGGACCTCACCAACCCGACCACGCCGCTGTCGCTCTACCACTCGGTGGGCCTGCGGGAGACCCGCTGGACCGACATGTTCGAGCTGGTCGTGCCGGCCGCGTCGACGAGCGGGGCTCCGCCGGTCGGTTGATGTCCCGCCGGACCACTCCCGTCCGGCGCCGGTCCCGCCCGAATGTGTGATCGGCGACCCCTCCGCGGAGCCCGGACGGTGGAGCGTACGGGCGCGGTAGCAGACTGAGCGGGTGCGATCTACGTTACGCCGAGGCGGTGCCGGTGGGGCGGGAGCGCAGCTCGGTGACGTAGTCGTCCGGGGCTCCCGCCTTCTCCGCAGCGGTCGCGATCTCCGACAGGTACCACGAGGTCGGCAGGCCGCCCTCGTAGCCGTCGAAGACGTAGATCCACGCGGTCACGTCGCCGTCGAGCGTCGAGACGCGGACGTGCAGTTTGCGGTACGTGCCGGAGGTCACGCCCTCGATCTCGTCGAGCTGGGCGGCGTCGTACGGGTGGATGTCGTAGAGCGCCACGAAGACCCGGTCGCCGGGGGACTCGACGAGGGTGCTCACCGCGCCTTCCCAGCCGATGACGTCCTCGCCGGCGAAGGTCAGCCGCCAGCCTTCCAGCCAGCCGGTGCCCACCATGGGCGAGTGCGGGCAGTAGGCGCGCATCCGACCAGGGTCGAGGTTTGAGCCGTAGGCGGCGTGAAGACGCACGGCGATGACGATAGCCCGGCGGACGGGTGGGGGAGAATACGACGGTGCGTGTCGGACGCGTTCAGGAGAAGAAAGTCACTGTGAGCATCGACGAGGGGCGAGTACGGTGAGCCGGATCGTGATCATCGGGGGCGGGCCGGCCGGCTACGAGGCGGCGCTGGTCGCCGCGCAGCTGGACGCCGACGTCACCGTGGTGGAGGCCGAGGGCGCCGGCGGGGCCTGTGTGCTGTCCGACTGCGTACCGTCGAAGACCTTCATCGCGAGCTCCGAGGTGGTGACCGGCTACCGGGACACCGAGGAGTTCGGGGTGCACTCGGACGGACTGGAAGCGGTCACCGTCGACGCGACGGCCGTGCACCAGCGGGTGAAGCGGCTCGCGCTCGCCCAGTCGGCCGACGTCCACGCCAAGCTGCTCAAGGCCGGCGTCACCTTCGTGGCCGGCACCGCCCGCCTGGGCGAGGACATGCTCGGCCACACGCACCGCGTGGTGGTCAGCCCCGCCGACGGCGCCGCCGACTACACGATCGACGCCACCACGGTCCTGATCGCGACCGGCGCCACCCCGCGCCAACTGCCGACCGCCCTTCCGGACGGCGAGCGGATCCTCACCTGGCGTCAGGTGTACGACCTGCCCGAACTGCCCGAGCACCTGATCGTGGTCGGCTCCGGTGTGACCGGCGCCGAGTTCGCCAGCGCGTACCTCGGGATGGGCGTCGAGGTCACTCTGGTGTCCAGCCGGGACCGGGTCATGCCGCAGGAGGATGCCGACGCGGCGCAGGCGATCGAGCGGGTCTTCCGCGCGCGGGGCATGAGCATCCTGAACAACTCGCGCGCCGACGCGGTCCGCCGCACCGAGACGGGCGTCGAGGTCGAGCTCTCCGACGGTCGCAAGGTGTACGGCTCGCACGCGCTGATCACGGTCGGCTCGATCCCCAACACCGCCGACCTCGGCCTCGCCGAGTACGGCGTCAAGCTGGGCCGGGGTGGCTACGTGACCGTCGACCGGGTGTCCCGGACCAACGTGCCCGGCATCTACGCCGCCGGCGACTGCACCGGCGTGCTCGCGCTGGCCAGCGTCGCGGCCATGCAGGGCCGGATCGCGATGTGGCACGCGCTCGGCGAGGCGGTCCGCCCGCTGCGACTGCGGACCGTCGCCGCGAACGCCTTCACCTCGCCCGAGCTGGCCACCGTGGGCGTCTCGCAGAACGAGGTGGATGCCGGCACGGTCCCGGCCCGACAGGTGATGCTGCCGCTGGCGGGCAACGCCCGGGCCAAGATGGACGACCTCGCGGACGGCTTCGTGAAGCTCTTCTGCCGGCCGGCCAGTGGCCAGGTGATCGGCGGTGTGGTGGTGGCGCCCAAGGCGAGCGAACTGATCCTGCCGATCACGATGGCGGTGGAGAACAACCTCACCGTCAACGAGCTGGCCCAGACGATCACCATCTACCCGAGCCTCTCCGGATCGATCACCGAGTCGGCCCGCCAGCTCATGCTCCACGAACTGGAGTGACTGCCGCTTCTGCCGGCCGTACCCCGGCCGACGTACCCGGTCGTGCGGTCGTGACCCCCTGGCGAGGCGCCACGACCGCGTGATCTCCGCCGTCCGGCAGGCCGGTCACCACCATTGCGAAGATGGTGAGCACGGCGACCTCGGCCAGGATCAGCAGGCGCTCCACCAGTCCGATGAGCACGCGGTCGCCCGGGTACGCCGACCAGACCATCGCCACGGCGAGGACCGCACTGGCGATCACGAATCGGCGCGTCCACCGGGCACCGGCCGCGGGCAGCCGGTTCGCCAGCAGCCAACCGCCCACCGGCAACGCGAGGAAGGCCATCACCGAGGCGTACCGGTGCACGTAGGCGGCGGCACCCATCGGCGTTCCGGGCTCGTTCGTCGGTACGACCGCGGCCAGCAGCAGTCCGGCGGCCCAGACCGCCAGCAGGGCCTCCGCCCACCCGATCCGCCGCCGGCGGACCGCCCGGCGGGTCCGGGCAGCCTGGACGACGTCCGTCGACGCGGCGGAGGTGCGGCTCAGCGCGGGCAGGAGCACCGCGGTGGCCGCCGCCAGCAGCACCATCGCGGTGTCGATGACGCCACCCCGGTCGGAGACGGCGAAGTCGCTGATGGTCAACGACCAGGGGGACAGGTCCTCGTTCACCTCGAGATGTCCGATCACGGCGAGCAGCGCCGCCAGGGCGATACCGCCGAGAGCCAACCGGCCCGAGTTCCGCGTTCCAGGCATGCCTCAGCCTGTCGCCGGCACCACCCGAAACGGATCGGGGCGAGCCACCGAATTCGATCCCGGGGAGCACCCCTAGGGCGTGTGTCAAAGCCTTCGGTCGAGCCGAGGCGGAGTCCAGGCGGCGGTCCGGCAAGGCGGGGATTCGTCCGGATACCGGTGTTGTATCCGGACGAAGCGCCGACGTCGCAGGTCGTCGTCTGGGCGCGCCGCAGGCCGGCCAGGGACTTTGACACACGCCCTAAGAGCGGTGCCGAGGACCTGATGCCTGTGTTACCGCCGGGGCAGCGACGTGCCTGCCCGAAGCGGGGCCCGGTGAGTCGACCGGCAGCCCGGCGTTGCGGCGGGCGTTCACGACCGTCATCAGCCAGCCGGCGGCGGCGAAGCCGGTCGCCGCCACGGCCGCGACCACCGCGAGACGCCACGTGGAGGAGGCGAGCGCCGTCCCGCCGAGGTGCCCGACCAGCGCCCCGTAGGTGGCCCAGCCCAGCGCGGCGATCGTCTCGTAGATCAGGAAGAGCCGGTAGGGGTAGCGGCTGCGGCCGGCCGAGAAGCAGGCCGCCATCCGGCCGCCGGGTACGAACCGGCAGAGCAGGATCACCAGCGGGCCCGGACGGCGTAGGCCCTGGGTGAACCGCGCGGCGGCCCGCTGGGCGCGGCTCTGCCTGGTATGTCGGCGTACCCGCCGGTCGGGTGCGCTCCGGCCCAACAGGTAACAGATGAGGTCGCCGGCCAGGACGCCGAGCGCTCCCGCAGCGATCGTGAGGGGCAGGTCCAGCCCGCCGTAGACGGTGAGCGCCCCTCCGGTGATCATGATGGCCTGGGTGGGGATGACCGGGACGAAGGCGTCCAGCAGCAGCAGAGCGATCAGCGCGAGGTACGCCCACGCCGGTGACGTGACGTCAGTGAGTAGTTCGGGCACGCCCGCCACCTCGCCATATGCGGCCGATTTGATGTACCGAGACTGACGACGTGTCCGGCGTCACCACGGACGGGCCCGACCGGTGGTGACCATGGACACGGCAGGGCCACCCCAGTACAACGACGGTCCATCACTCCCGGTCACGGTCGGCGGATCGGCGTTCGTCGGCGTACCGTTGTCGGGCGCGGCCATACGACCGTCGGGTCCCCCGTTCTCGACGATCGGGCCGTATCGGGCCGCCGGCAGGTCCCGTGCCGGCGGCCCACCCCTTTTCTTGCCCGTCCTGACCCGCGGTCTCGGCAGTCGGTCGGCACTCCGGGTACCCGGGAACTCTGCGGCAGCGGCACGGTGGCGTAGCGGTTGGTTGCCCCTGCCGGAACGGACAAAGTTCTCCTTTCTTCCGTCACCGCGGCGGTGGTCTGCGTGGTTGATCCCGTGGCAGCTGATAGCGGCCCGGATTAGAGGTGAGTAGCCGTGCCACCGATCCCTACCGCGAGAGGCCGCGGCCGGCATGCCGCGAGGCCGAGTTCGTCGGTGCGACCCTGGTGTCAGGCTGTGCTGCTGACGCTGCTGCTCGTCGGTTCCCTGCTGCCCACCGGTGGCGTGCCTGTGGTCACGCTCGCGGCTGTCGGACTCCTCCCGATCGCGCTGGCGACGCTCGTCGCGGGCATGCCCGTCCTGCACCGGTCGGCCGGTCTGGCGTTGCTGCTCGCCGCCGTCGTCGCCGTGCCGGCCTACATGACCCCACCGACCACGGCGTACGGAGCGGACAAGCTCCAGGCATTCCTCATGCTCACCGTGCCCACCGCCGCGACGGCGCTGGTGATCCGCAACCGGCGCGACCTCACCGTCTGGGCCACGGTCTGGGTCGCCTCCGGCTGTGTGCTGGCGCTGCTCACGTTGGTCGGTGACGTCGACCCGTCCGGCAGGTCCGTCGGGGCGGGCGACAGCAACCCGATCTGGCTCGCGCGTGGTATCGGGTCCCCGGCCGTCGCGTTGCTGTGGCTGATGGTCACCCGGGCGATCGCCATGCCGATCGGCCTGGCCGTCGCCGGCCTGCTCGCCGCCGGGCTGTACGCCACCGGCTCGCGCGGCCCTGTGGTCGCGTTGGCGATCGCCACGCTGATCGTGCTCACCCTGTCGTCCGCGTCGACTCGGGTCGGCCGCGCCGCCGGGCTCGCCCTGGCCGCCGCCGTCAGTCTCTACGTGGTTCTGACGTTCCACCTTGTGCCGGCCACGTCGCGGTTGGGCGCGTTCCTGTACGACCCACGCAGCGAGCTGGACGAGTCCGACCGGATCGAGCTCGCCCGCCCGACCTTGGATCTCATTGCCGGCACACCGCGAGGGGTGGGTCTCGGTAGCTGGGCCGAGCATGTCCCCGTCGCGCCCTACTGGTACCCACACAATCTTTTCTTGGAGGTGTTCGCCGAAGCCGGGTGGCTCCCCGGCGGGATTCTCGTGGGCACGCTCATCTGGGCGATGCTGCGACTGTGGCGCACCACGAGAGTGCAACCGGCCGCAGTGCTGGTGCTCGCGCTGCTCGCGTTCGAAGTGACCTGCGTGAGCGTGTCCGGTGACCTCAACGCGCGAAGTTTCTTCTTCATCCTGGCGCTCGGATACGGAGTCGGGTGGTGGCCGGCTCCCACCTCACACCGGACCGGTCGGTCAGCGCGGGCACTGCCGTCCGCCGGCTCAGTGTCGACAACGCCGCCAGATCAGCGAGCGCTTGGAGTGGCCCGCGAGCCCCACTTCCCGATACGGCACGACCCCTCTCCGCTCATGAAGTAGCGGCCGCTTTCCGGAAAGAGTGGCCTCCGCGCGCTGGATGGCCACTCTTTCCGGGAAAGTGTGCCGATCCTGGATTGCGAGCGGTCTCGGCGTGGCGCAGGGGGTGGAAATGGGCGTGCGTTCGGGCGCGGGCGGCGCGTACGGTTTCGGCATGCGCAGTGCGGAACGGACCACGACGCCGGAAGATCCCGGCGTGCCGTACTGACGTTTCCGTCCACGAGGCCCCGGGGTGATCGCTCCCGGGGCCGCGTGGCGTTCGGTGACCAGATCGCCTCCGGGTCGTACGCGATCAGGGAGAGCGACATGATCGACCACCGCAGGCTCGGCCGAGAGCTGGAGCTGTTCGTCTCCGATCCGCTGGCCGGTGCGGGCCTGCCCATCTGGCTGCCGGCCGGAGCCGCCGCCCGGCACGCGGTCGAGGAGTACGTCCGGGAGTTGGAGCGCCGGGCCGGCTACCAGCACGTCTACTCGCCACCGCTGGGAAAGCGGGAGCTCTTCGAACTCTCCGGGCACCTCGGCTACTTCGCCGACGACATGTTCCCGCCGATGCGACTCTCCGACGACGACGAGTTCGTGTTGCGGCCGGCGCTCTGCCCGCACCACGCCCTGGTGTTCGGCGCGCGCGGTCGCTCCTACCGTGAGCTGCCGCTGCGGATCGCCGAGCTGGGTGGGATGTACCGCGCCGAGCGCTCCGGGGTGCTCGGCGGCCTCTCCCGGGTACGGGCAATCTCGCTCAACGACGCGCACAACTTCTGCGCGCTGGAGCAGGTGGGGGAGGAGGTCGCCGAGATCCTCCGGCTGATCCGCGAGGCGCACGCCGCGCTCGGCGTACGCCCGGCCGGGTTCCGATTGTCGCTGCGTGGGCCCGGTCAGCGGTACGTCGGCGACGACGCGCAGTGGGCCCGCGCCGAGGAACTGCTGCGCGACGCCCTGACCGGGGTCGAGTACGCGGTCGCACCCGGGGACGCCGCCTTCTACGGTCCGAAGATCGACGTCCAGATCGTCGACGCCCGTGGCCGGGAGTCGACCCTGGCCACCGTGCAACTCGACTTCGACAAGCCGGAGCGCTTCGACCTGGCGTACACCGACCGGGACGGGGCACGGCGACGCCCGGTGATGGTGCACCGGAGCCTGGTCGGCAGCATGGAGCGGCTGTTCGCGTACCTCATCGAGGTGCATCAGGGCGCCTTCCCCGCCTGGTACGCGCCGGTTCAGCTGGCGGTGCTCCCGGTGGACGCCGACCAGGCCGGCGCCGCGGCCGACCTCGCCCGTCGGGCCGAGGAGTCCGGGCTGCGGGTCGAGGTGGACGCCGTCGGCTCGCTGGGCGCCCGGATCCGGGACGTGACCCGGCGTCGCATCCCGTACGCCGCCGTGATCGGCGCCCGGGAGGCGGCGGACGGGCGGGTGTCCCTGCGGCTGCGCGACGGGCGTGGTCTCGATCCGTTGCCCGTGGCGGCCGCGCTCGACCTGGTCGGCGGTGTGGTGGCCAGCCGGTCCGCGCAGCTGCTGCCCGGCTGACCCGGGCAACGGGCGGGGGACGCGGGCCGGTACCCGCCCAAGCGCTGCCCCCGCCGGCCGGTGCACGGCTGGTGTCCGTGCTACCGGCCGGCAGGGTTGGCGGAGTTCGTGCTCCCGCTCGGCCGTGGGCTTCGCGCACACCCGTGGCCGGCCGGGTCACCCCGACAGCGCCCCATGCGCGGCGGCCGGTGTCCGGGCAGCGCCGTCGGTGGGCTCGTCCTCTTCCGTGAGCGCCTGGCTGAACTGCGACAGGTAGAGCTGCTGGTACGCCCCGCCCGCGGCGAGCAGCTGCTCGTGCGTGCCCTGCTCGACGATCCGGCCGTTCTCCATCATCAGGATCAGGTCGGCGTCGCGGATGGTGGAGAGCCGGTGCGCGATCACGAAGCTGGTCCGGTCCGAACGCAGCGCTGCCATCGCCCGCTGCAGCAGCACCTCGGTGCGCGTGTCGACCGAGCTGGTCGCCTCGTCGAGAATCAACAGCGACGGCTCGGCGAGAGCCGCCCGCGCGATCGTGATGAGCTGCTTCTCGCCGGCGCTGACGTTGCTTCCCTCCTCGTCGATGACCGTGTCGTAGCCGTCGGGCAGGCTGCGGACGAACCGGTCCACGAAGGTGGCCCGGGCCGCGGCGAGGATCTCCTCCTCGGTCGCGTCCGGCCGGCCGTACGCGATGTTGTCGCGGATGGTGCCACCGAAGAGCCACGTGTCCTGGAGCACCATCCCGATCCGGCCACGCAGGTCGTCGCGGCGCATGGTGCTGGTGTCCACCCCGTCCAGGGTGATCCGGCCGGCGTCCAACTCGTAGAACCGCATGATCAGATTGACCAGCGTCGTCTTGCCGGCGCCGGTCGGTCCGACGATCGCCACGGTGTGACCGGGCTCGGCGACCAGCGACAGGTCGTCGATCAGCGGCTTGTCCGGCTCGTAGCGGAACGACACGTGCTCGAACTCGACCCGGCCCCGCGGCTGCGTGACCCGGGCCGGTTCGACCGGGTCGGGGCTCTGCTCGTCGGCATCGAGTACGGCGAACACCCGTTCCGCCGAGGCGACACCGGACTGGAGCAGGTTGGCCATCGAGGCCACCTGGGTCAGCGGCTGGGTGAACTGCCGGGAGTACTGGATGAACGCCTGCACGTCGCCGAGGCTCATCGACCCGTGGGCGACCCGCAGGCCGCCCACCACGGCGATCGCCACGTAGCTCAGGTTCCCGATGAACATCATCGACGGCATGATGATCCCGGAGACGAACTGGGCTCCGAAGCTCGCCTTGAACAGTTGCTCGTTCTTCTCGGCGAACGCGGCCTCGACCTCGCGCTGCCGCCCGAAGACCTTGACCAGTTCGTGGCCGGTGAAGGCCTCCTCGATCCGGCCGTTCAACTCACCGGTGTGCGCCCACTGGGCGATGAACTGCTTCTGCGACCGCTTGGCGATCCGCTGGGTGACCAGCACCGACAGCGGCACGGCGACCAGCGCCACCAGCGCCAGCAGCGGCGAGATCCAGAACATCGCGCCGAGTACGCCGACCACCGTGAGCAGCGACGTGAGCAGCTGACTCAGCGTCTGCTGGAGGCTCTGCGAGATGTTGTCGATGTCGTTGGTCACCCGGCTGAGCAACTCGCCCCGCGGCTGCCGGTCGAAGTAGGGCAGCGGCAGGCGGTTGAGCTTGTCCTCCACGTCGGAGCGCAGCTTCAGCACCGTCCGCTGCACCACGCCGTTCAGCAGCCAGCCCTGCCAGAACGACAGCAGAGCCGCGCCGAGGTAGAGCCCGAGCGCCAGCAGCAGGACCCGTCCCAGCGCACTGAAGTCGATACCCGCGCCGGGTACCGGCTGCATCCGGGCGAGCATGTCGGCGAAGGCTTCGTTGCCGGTCGCGCGGGCCGCCGCGACGGCCTGATCGACGCTGGTGCCCGCCTCGAGTTGCCGGCCGACCACCCCGGTGAAGATCAGGTCGGTGGCGTGCCCGAGGATCTTCGGCCCGGCGACGCTGAGCCCGACGCTCACCACCGCCAGCGCGATGATCCCGCCGAGCTGAAGCCGATGCGGCCGGAGCCGGCCGAGCAGCCGCCGCGCCGACGGCCCGAAGTTCATCGACCGCTCGGCGGGCATCCCGGCCCCGAAGCCGTGGCCGCGGCCACCGCCCGGCCCCCGGCGCGGTGCCGATCCGCCGGCCGGCTTCTGCGCCGGCACCGTCCGGTCGCTCATGCCGGCACCTCCCTGCGGTCGGGGCCGGCCTGAGGCTTTTCCGCGCTGTGCTCGATGATTCGCTCCCTGCGGTCGCTCATGCCGGCACCGCCGTGGTCTGCTGCGAGGCGACGATCTCGGCGTACGTCGGGCTGCTCTCCAGAAGTTCCTCGTGTCGTCCCATTCCGACGACCCCCCCGTTCTCGAGCACGATGATCTGGTCGGCGTCGACGATCGTGGAGACCCGCTGGGCCACGATCACCACGGCGGCGTCTGCGGTGACCGGCCGCAGCGCCGCCCGCAACCGCGCGTCGGTGCCCAGGTCGAGCGCGGAGAACGAGTCGTCGAAGAGGTAGATCTCCGGTTTCCGGACCAGGGCCCGGGCGATCGCCAACCTTTGCCGCTGGCCGCCGGAGACGTTGGTGCCGCCCTGTGCGATCGGTGCGTCCAGTCCGTTCGGCATCTGCGCCACGAAGTCGGCGGCCTGGGCGATCTCCAGCGCGGCCCAGAGATCCTCGTCGGTGGCGTCCGGGTTGCCGTAGCGCAGGTTGCTCGCGATCGTGCCGGTGAAGAGGTACGGCCGCTGGGGCACCAGGCCGATGCGGCGCCACAGCTCGTCGGGTGCCAGATCGCGTACGTCCGTCCCGTCCACCAGCACGGCGCCGTCGGTGACGTCGACCAGCCGTGGAATCAGCGACAGCAGGGTGGTCTTGCCCGCACCGGTGCTGCCGATGATCGCCGTGGTGGTGCCGGGCGTCACCCGGAACGAGATGTCCCGCAGCACCGGCTCGGCCGCGCCCGGGTACTGGAACCGCACGTCGCGTAGCTCCAGCTCGGCCCGTCCGGGCACCTCGGCGACCGGGGTGGCGGGCGGCGCCACGGAGGTGTCGGTGTCGAGCACCTCGACGATGCGTTCGGCGCAGACCGCCGCGCGCGGCACCATCATCAACATGAAGGTGGCCATCATGACGGACATCAGGATCTGCATGAGGTACTGGAGGAAGGCGGTGAGCGCGCCGATCTGGATGGCCCCCGAGTCGACCCGCTGCGCGCCGAACCAGAGCACTGCGACGCTGGAGACGTTGAGCACCAGCATGACCACCGGGAAGATCAGCGCCAGCAGCCGCCCGACCCGGAGCGCCGTGGCGCTCAGGTCCGCGTTGGCCACGCCGAAGCGCTCCGTCTCGTACGGCTCGCGTACGAAGGCGCGGACCACCCGGATGCCGGTGATCTGCTCGCGCAGGACGCGGTTGACCGTGTCGATGCGGGTCTGCATGAGCCGGAACCCGGGCACCATCCGCCGGATGACCAGTGACAACGCGACGGCGAGGACGGGTACCGAGACGAGCATCAGCCAGGAGAGCCCGAGGTCCTCCCGCAGCGCCATCACCACGCCGCCGACGCACATGATCGGGGCGGCCACGAGCATGGTGCAGCTGAGCAGCACGAGCATCTGCACCTGCTGCACGTCGTTGGTGTTGCGCGTGATGAGCGACGGTGCGCCGAACCGGGCGACCTCGCGGGCGGAGAACCGGTTGACGTGCCGGAAGATCGCGGCCCGCGTGTCCCGGCCGAAGCTCATCGCGGTACGCGCCCCGAAGTACACCGCGGCGATCGAGCAGACGATCTGGACCAGGCTGACCGCCAGCATCCAGGCTCCGGTCCGGATGATGTAGCCGGTGTCGCCGCGAGCCACGCCCAGGTCGATGATGTCGGCGTTGAGGCTCGGCAGGTAGAGCGAGGCCATGGTGCCGACGAACTGGAGCAGCACGACGGCGGCCAGCGGCTTCGAGTACGGGCGTAGATGGTTGCGGAGCAGTCGGATCAGCACTTCTTCCGACCTTCCGTCCCGTCTGTGGGCACGGTCATGCCTGGTTCCTCTCCACTACCGATGACCTCCAGCAGGAACTCGCGGATCACCGCCGCCTTCTCGGGGTCGGCGTCGACCGAGGTGAGCGGCCGTCCGGACCGGATCAGGACGCTCAACCCCGCCAACCGTTCGTGGCCGGCGGGGGTGATGGCGAGCCGTACGCTGCGCCGGTCGCTCTCGTCGCGCTGCCGTTCGACCAGCCCGTCGCGTTCGAGGGTGTCGACGATCCCGGTCAGCGTGGCCGGCCGTACGAAACAGCGCTGGGCCACTTCGCGGTGCGGCATGGGGCCGTTCTTGTCGAGCGTCATGAGGGCGACCATCCCGGCCTGGGTGAGGTTGAACTTCTCCGCCAGGAAGCGGTTCCACCGCTGGGTGACCACGTGACCGGCCAGCGCCAGGAGGCGGCCCATCGGCACGTCGTTGAGGGTGACGAGATCCACGACCAACAGGTTAGCTACCTGATGGTCAGGCACCAAACGAAATTACGGCCGCGGTCGCGACGAACGCGATCTGCAGCGCCGTACGCGGTCCCAGTGGCGTTACCGGTCGTCCGGCCAGGTTGAGCCGGCGTCGTGCCGCTGAGACGTTGGCCGGGAACATCGCGAGCATCAGCAGTCCCAGTCCGGCCGCTGCCCAGCGGTCCGTGGCCGGGATGAGCAGGGCCGCCGCACCGGCCAGTTCGAGTACGCCGGTCACGGTGACCAGGAGCGCCGGCCGGGGTAGGCGCGGCGGAACCATGGCGACGAGGCCGGATCTGCGGGGTTCGGTGAAGTGCGCGAGCCCGGTGAGCACGAACATGGCCGCCAGCCCGACCCGGAGTGCGTCGGCCGTGCCGTCCAGGGGGTCGAAGCCGGCCAGCCCGGCGATCCGGGCCAGCGCGAAGCCGGCGATCAGGGTGATCAGCGGAGCCATGACGTCCTCCTCGGGTCGGAACTTGTCACTGACAAGATTGCGCCACGAATACCATCTTGTCAATGGCAAGATAAGATCGCAGCATGACCCCGACGCGTGGCTACCATCACGGCGATCTGCGCCGTGCCCTGCTCGACGCCGCGGTGGAGGCGATCGGTGAATCCGGTCCCGCCGCACTCAGCCTGCGAGACCTCGCCCGGCGGGCCGGAGTCTCGCACGCCGCGCCCGCGCATCACTTCGGCGACAAGGCCGGGCTGCTCACCGCGCTCGCCGTGCAGGGGTTCGACCTGCTCGCCTGGACCCTGCGCGACGCCGGCGACGACCTGCTCGCCGCCGGAGTCGCGTACGTGGACTTCGCGGTCCGGCACCGCGCGCACTTCGAGGTGATGTTCCGGCCGGAGCTCTACCGAGCGCACGACCCGGAGGTGCGGGCCGCCAGCGACCGGGCCGGCGGCATGCTGCGCGACCGGGTGGCCGGCCTGCCGGCGCGCGACGGTGGCGCGGGCGACCCCGGGCGCGACGCCCTCGCCGCCTGGTCGATCGTGCACGGCTTCGCCACCCTCTGGCTCGCCGGCGCGCTGCCTCCCCGCGTCGGCGACGACCCGCGCGAGGCCGCCCGGCACGTGATCAGCCGGCTCGTCGAGTAGACCGCCGGCCGGCTGTCACCAGCTGGCCGGCAGCGGCATCCCCTCGGTGTAGCCGGCCGCGCTCTGCACACCCACCACGGCCCGCTCGTGGAACTCCGACAGGTTCCGGGCCCCGGCGTAGGTGAAGGAACTCCGCACGCCCGCGATGATCTCGTCGATCAGGTCCTCGACGCCTGGGCGGGTCGGGTCGAGATGCATCCGCGCCGAGGAGATGCCCTCCTCGAAGACCGCCTTCCGGGCTCGGTCGTACGGGCTGTCCTCGGCGGTGCGCGCGCTGACCGCCCGGGCCGAGGCCATGCCGAAGCTCTCCTTGTAACGCCGTCCGTCCGGGTCGGTGTAGAGGTCGCCGGGAGACTCGTACGTGCCGGCGAACCAGGAGCCGATCATGACGTTCGACGCTCCGGCGGCGAGCGCGAGCGCCACGTCCCGCGGATGCCGGACGCCGCCGTCGGCCCAGACGTGCCGCCCGAGCGCGCGGGCCGCCGCCGCGCAGTCGAGCACGGCCGAGAACTGCGGCCGCCCCACCCCGGTCATCATCCGGGTGGTGCACATCGCGCCCGGCCCCACGCCGACCTTGACGATGTCGGCCCCCGCCTCGACCAGGTCCCGTACGCCCTCGGCGGTGACCACGTTGCCGGCCGCCACCGGAACGGCCGGGTCGAGCCTGCGCACCGCCCGCAGCGCGGAGATCATCCGCTCCTGGTGGCCGTGCGCCGTGTCCACCACCAGGGTGTCCACCCCGGCCTCCAACAGCGCGGCGGCCTTACCGGTCACGTCGCCGTTGATGCCGATCGCCGCCGCGATCCGCAACCGCCCCTGCTCGTCCACCGCCGGCCGGTAGAGGGTGGCCCGCAGCGCCCCCTTGCGGGTGAGCACGCCGACCAGCCGCCCCTGCGCGTCGACCACCGGGGCGAGCCGGCGGCGACCGGCGGAGAGCAGGTCGAACCCGGTACGCGGATCCGCGTCCGCGGGAATGGTGTGCAGCTCGGTGGACATCACGTGGCGCAGCTGGGCGAACCGGTCCACGCCCACGGTGTCCGCCTCGGTGACCACGCCCAACGGCCGGCCGGTCCCGTCCACCACGATCACCGCGCCGTGCGCGCGCTTGGGCAGCAGGTGGATGGCGTCGCCGACGGTGTCCGTCGGGCCGAGGGTGATCGGCGTGTCGTAGACCAGGTGGCGCTGTTTGACCCAGGACACGACGTTTGCCACCACGTCGATCGGGATGTCCTGGGGGATGACCGCGACCGCGCCGCGACGGGCCACCGTCTCGGCCATCCGCCGGCCGGCGACCGCGGTCATGTTCGACACCACGAGAGGGATCGTGGTGCCGGTGCCGTCGGAGCTGGCGAGGTCGACGTCGAGGCGGGAGCCCAGGTCGGAGCGGGACGGCGCCATGAAGACGTCGTTGTAGGTCAGGTCGTGCGCGGGGACCGCGCCGTTAAGGAACCGCACCCGGCAATCATGGCTGGCCGGTACGGGTATCGCCGCCGCTGGTAGCGGAAAACACCTTCTCCGGGGCGCTGTCGGCGGTCAGCCGAGCAGCAGCGCCACCGCGAGCGCGGCCATCAACGCGGCGATCAACCCGTCCAGCAGCCGCCACGCGGCCGGACGGGCGAGCAGCGGCGCGAACCGGTGCGCCCCGGCGCCGAGCGCCGTGAACCAGACCACGCTGGCCAGGGCGGCGCCGACGCCGAAGAGCCAGCGGTGCGGGTGCTGCTGGGCGATCCCGCCGAGGAGGAGCACGGTGTCGAGGTAGACGTGCGGGTTCAGGTAGGTGAAGGCGAGGCAGGCCAGCAGGGTGGCGCCCAGGGTGGCCGGCGGCCGGTCGGTGGGCACCAGCGCGCCGGGCCGCAGGGCGCGGCGGGCGGCGAGCGCCGCGTAGCAGAGCAGGAACGCCGCGCCGCCCCAGCGGATCGCGGTGAGCAGGACAGGACGGCCGGTCACCAGCGTGCCGACCCCGGCGATGCCTGCCCCGATCAGCAGCGCGTCCGAGGCGGCGCAGGTGAGGACGACGGGTACGACGTGCTCCCGGCGCAGGCCCTGGCGCAGGACGAAGGCGTTCTGCGCCCCGATGGCGACGATCAGGGCGATGGCGACGGAGAAGCCGGCGGCGGCGGAGCTGAGCACGGCACCGACGGTAGGTGAGCGGAGTGCATGAGTCGAACTAAAGATTTTGAGGCTGGTTAAGCTGTGCTGATGGACGGGCTCGACTTCGTGCAGCTGCGTACCCTCGCCGCCGTGGTCTCGGAGGGCAGCTTCGAGACGGCGGCCCGGCTGTTGCACGTCACCCCGTCGGCCGTGAGCCAGCGGGTCAAGGCCCTGGAGGAGACGGTCGGGCAGGTGCTCGTCCGGCGGGCCCGCCCCTGCGTCGCCACCGAGGCGGGCGCGCCGCTGCTGCGTCTCGCCGGGCAACTCGTACTCCTGGAGCGGGAGGCGCTCGCCGACGCCCGCGGCCCGCTGACCGGCGCCGGTACGCGGACCCGGCTGGCCGTGGTGGTGAACGCGGACTCCCTCGCCACCTGGTTCCCCGCCGCGCTGGCCCGGCTGCCCGAAGGGCTGGAACTCTCCCTCGACATCCGGCAGGAGGATCAGGACCACACCGCCGAACTGCTCCGCGACGGGGTGGTGACGGCGGCGGTGACCGCGCAGGGCGAGGCGGTCCAGGGCTGCTGGGTACGTCGGCTCGGTGCCATGCGCTACCGGGCGCTGGCCGCCCCGGCGATGGCCGACGCGCACTTCGGCGACGGGATGACCCCGGCGGCGCTGGCCGCCGCGCCGGCGGTCGTCTTCGATCGGAAGGACCGGTTGCAGCACCGCTTCATCCGCACGTTGACCGGACGGACGCTGGACCCGCCCGTGCACTACGTGCCGTCGGTGCCGGCATTCAGCGAAACCATCCGGCACGGGCTCGGCTGGGGTCTGGTGCCCGAGCAGATCGCCGAGGACGACCTGGCGTCCGGGGTGTGCGTCGACATCGCCCCGGGCCGGCAGGTGGACGTGCCGCTGTACTGGCAGCACTGGCGGCTGGAGTCAGCGGCGCTGAACGCCCTCACCGCCGCCGTACGCGCGGTGGCCGCCGACACCCTCCGCTGACATGTACCCGGACGGGGCCCCTTCCAGCTGGACGGGCCCCGCCGGGAACGGGTCAGGAGATGGTGCAGATCGGGGCGCCTGCGGTGATCACCGCGCCGACGTCCGCGGTCAACCCACTGATCGTGCCGGCCTTGTGCGCGTGCAGCGGCTGCTCCATCTTCATCGCCTCCAGCACCACGATCAGGTCACCCTCGGCGACCGTGTCCCCGTCCGCCACGGCGACCTTGACGATGGTGCCCTGCATGGGGGAGGTGAGCGCGTCGCCGCTGACCGTGGCGCCGGCCTTGGCGGCACCACCGCCCCGGCGGGCCGGCTTGCGGGCGGAAGGCGCGGCCGTGCTCGTACCCGCACCGAGACCGGCCGGCAGGGTGACCTCCAGCCGCTTGCCGCCCACCTCGACCACCACGGTCTCCCGTTCGGCTGGCTCGGCGGCGGGGCCGGTGGTCGCGGTGAACGGCGGGACCGTGTTGTCGAACTCGGTCTCGATCCATCGCGTGTGTACGGTGAACGGCTCCGAGGTGAAGGCCGGGTCCCGGACCACCAGGCGATGGAACGGCAGGGCCGTCGCCATGCCCTCGACGACCATCTCGTCGAGTGCCCGGCGGGCCCGCTCCAACGCCTCGGTCCGGGTCTCCCCGACGATGATCACCTTGGCCAGGAGCGAGTCGAAGTTGCCACCGATCACGTCACCGGCCGAGATGCCGGCGTCCACGCGTACGCCGGGGCCGGTCGGCAGGCGCAGCGCGGTGATGGCCCCCGGGGCGGGCAGGAAGTTGCGGCCGGGATCCTCGCCGTTGATCCGGAACTCGATGGCGTGCCCACGAGGGGTCGGGTCCCCCGCGAAGCGCAGCTTCTCCCCGTCGGCGATGCGGAACTGCTCGCGGACGAGGTCGATGCCGGCGGTCTCCTCGGTGACCGGGTGCTCGACCTGGAGCCGGGTGTTCACCTCCAGGAAGGAGATGGTGCCGTCGCCGCCGACCAGGTACTCGACGGTGCCGGCCCCGTGGTAGCCGGCCTCGCGGCAGATCGCCTTGGCGCTCTCGTGGATCTGCGCGCGCTGGGCGTCGGTGAGGAACGGCGCGGGCGCCTCCTCGACCAGCTTCTGGTGCCGCCGCTGGAGTGAGCAGTCCCGGGTACCCACCACGATCACGTTGCCGTGCTGGTCGGCCAGGACCTGCGCCTCGACGTGGCGCGGCTTGTCGAGGTAACGCTCGACGAAGCACTCACCGCGGCCGAACGCGGCGACCGCCTCGCGGGTGGCCGACTCGAACAGCTGCGGGATCTCCTCCATGGTGCGGGCGACCTTGAGGCCGCGCCCGCCACCGCCGAAGGCGGCCTTGATGGCGACCGGCAGCCCGTGGTCGACGGCGAACGCCATCACTTCGTCGGCGCTGGCGACCGGGTCCGGAGTGCCGGGGACCAGCGGCGCGCCGGCGCGCTGGGCGATGTGCCGTGCGGTCACCTTGTCGCCGAGGTCGCGGATCGCCTGCGGGGTCGGGCCGATCCAGGTCAGCCCCGCGTCGATGACGGCCTGGGCGAAGTCGGCGTTCTCGGAGAGGAAGCCGTAGCCCGGGTGCACGGCGTCGGCCCCGGACCTGGCCGCGACGTCGATCAGCTTGTCGATGCGCAGGTAGCTGTCCGCCGCGGTGTCCCCGCCCAGGGCGTACGCCTCGTCGGCGAGCGTCGCGTGCAGCGCGTCCCGGTCGGAGTCGGCGTAGACGGCGACGCTCTCCAGACCGGCGTCGCGGCAGGCGCGAATGACGCGAACGGCGATCTCGCCGCGGTTGGCGATGAGTACCTTACGCACCGTGGGGGCTCCTCCCGGGAGGTCGTTGACCGGGAGTGTATAGGCCACCGAACTGGCCCTAACGATCGCTCAGTGCCGGTTGGGGCGCGGTCACATCGCGCCTTAGTCAATTTTGCCTAATACGCTTCTTCCGTGTCTGCCACGCGAATGATGATTCTCGGTCTGGTCCGGTGGATGCAGCCCGTGCACGGCTACGACGTGCGACGTGAGCTGCTCAGCTGGAGCGCCGACAAGTGGGCGAACGTACAGCCCGGCTCGATCTACCACGCACTGCGCAAGCTGACCGAGGAGGGGCTGCTGCGGACGGTCGCGACCGAGCAGGTCGGCGGCCGTCCCGCCCGCACGACGTACGAGATCACCGAGAAGGGGCAGGAGGAGTTCGAGTCGCTGCTGCGTGGGCTCTGGTGGCAGCTGAACGAGCCGGCGGACCCGTTCGCGGCTGCCTTCTCGTTCCTGCCGGCGCTGCCGCGCGACGAGGCGGCGGCCGCGCTGCGCAACCGGGCGAACCTGCTGCGGGCCGGGATGGCGTGGATGCGGACCTCGTTGGAGTCGGACTGGTTGCGCGATACCAAGCCGGTCCACGTGGGTTGGATGTTCGAACTCTGGACGGCCCGGGCGGAGGCCGAGGCCGCCTGGTGCGAGCGCATCGCGGAACGCATCGACTCCGGTGTGTCGTACCTGCCTGCTGGACTTGACCGGGCGGAAGGTTGGTCCGGGTGGGAGCAGCGCCTGCCCACGCACCCGTCCCAATCTGAATAATCAACGTTGACCAGAAAAGCTATATCGCGTTAGCCTCATCGCGATGTACGGGGAAGCACGCCGTCCCGCGCTGCCCACCAGCGGCCCGGGGGCGGCGGCCGACCGCGCTGCCTTCCCCGCCGACCGGCCGTACCGGCCCGGACGACCAGGAGCACGCATTGATCGAGACCAGGGGATTACGCAAGTCCTTCCGCTCCCGCGCCGGGCGGGAGACGAAGACCGTCGAAGCGGTCCGGGGCGTCGACCTGACGGTGACCGAGGGAGAGATCTTCGGATTCCTCGGCCCCAACGGCGCCGGCAAGACGACCACGCTGCGGATGCTCGCCACGCTCATCGAGCCGGACGACGGCGAGGCGATCATTGCGGGCGCCGACCTGCGCAAGGCGCCGGGCGAGGTGCGCCGCCGGATCGGCTACGTGGCCCAGGGCGGCAGCACCTGGGACGAATCCACCGCCCGCGAAGAGCTGGTGCTCCAGGCCCGGCTGTACGGGATCGGAAAAGCCGAGGCGCACCAGCGCGCGGTGCGCGCCCTCGACGCCTTCCAGCTCGCCGAGTTCGCCGACCGCAAGTGCAAGACCTACTCCGGTGGCCAGCGGCGGCGGGTGGAGATCGCCCTCGGCATCATCCACGAGCCGAAGATCGTCTTCCTGGACGAGCCGACCACCGGTCTCGACCCGCAGAGCCGCGCGCACATGTGGGACGAGATCCGCCGGCTGCGTGCCGATGGGATGACGGTCTTCATCACCACCCACTACCTGGACGAGGCCGACGCGCTCTGCGACCGGATCGCGATCATGGATCACGGCCAGGTGGTCGCCGAGGGGACCCCGGCCGACCTCAAGCGGGAGATCTCCGGCGACGTGGTTCAGGTCGGCCTCGACGTCGTCGCCACGCCGCAGGCCGCGAAGGCGCTCGACGGCGAGGCGTACGTCCGGAAGTTGGAGACCGTCGACGACGGCGGCCTGCGGCTGTACGTCGAGGAGGGCGCCACGGCGATCCCGCAGATCCTCCGCCGGCTGGACCAGGTCGGTGTCGCGCTCTCCTCGATCGAGCTGCACCGCCCCAGCCTCGACGACGTCTTCCTCACCAAGACCGGCCGCTCGCTGCGCGAGTCCTGACCAGCAGGAGATTGATCATGAAGCTCGCCCGCGACACCTGGCTCATCTTCCAACGGCAGTTCCAGCTGCTCATCCGTAACCCGGTCTGGGTCTTCGTCGGCGTCTTCCAGCCGGTGATGTACCTCCTGCTCTTCGCTCCGCTGCTCAAGCCCGCGCTCAACGCGCCGACCCAGGCCGCGGCCTACAAGATCTTCGTGCCCGGTCTGCTGGTGCTGCTGGCCATCTTCGGCGGCTTGTTCCAAGGCTTCGGTCTGATCGCCGAGCTGCGCGCCGGTGTGATCGAGCGGTCCCGGGTCACCCCGGTCAGCCGGCTCGCCCTGCTGCTCGGCCGCTCGCTGCGGGACGTCGTATCGCTGATCGTGCAGGCGATCATCATCACGCTGCTCGCCCTCGCGTTCGACCTGCGTGTCGTCCTGGGTGACCTGCTGCTCGCGTACCTGATGCTCGCGCTCATCGCGCTGATGACGTCGGCTGTCTCCTACGGCGTCGCGCTCAAGGTCAAGAGCGAGGATGCCCTGGCCCCGCTGATGAACACCGTGGCCCAACCGGTGCTGCTGCTCTCCGGCATCCTGCTGCCGCTGCAGTTCGCGCCCGGCTGGTTGCAGGGCATCGCCGACTGGAACCCGTTCTCCTGGGCCGTCGACGGCACCCGTGCGCTCTTCGCCGGCGACCTGGGCAACGACAAGGTCTGGCAGGGGTTGACCATCGTGGCCGCGCTCGCCGTGCTCGGCGTCTACTGGGCGGCCCGGCAGTTCGCCCGTACCGTCCGCTGAAACTGGTTCGAAGCGGCGCGCACCGCGCTTGATCCACAAGGCTCGCACCGCGTTTGATCCGCGTGTCTCGCGCCGCGTTTGATCGACGTGCCTCACGCCGCGTTTGATCCACACGGCGTCACTGCTGTCGGGGTGTCGGAGGGTGTCCGACACCCCGACAGCCATGAACCGGAGCCGATCAGTCAGCGGTGGCGCGCTGAATGCCCCTCACGGTGGTGCGGTCAGCGCACCCGGGCCAGCGTGAGTCCGTCCGCGATCGGCAGCATCACCGCGTCGACCCGGACGTCGGCGAGCACCTCGTCGTTGAAGGCGGCGATCGCCCGGTCGCCTTCGTCCTGCGGGGCGATCACCCTGCCGCCGCGCAGCACGTTGTCCACGGCGATGATGCCGCCGGGGCGCATCCGTGGCACCAGCTCCGCCCAGTAGATCGGGTAACCCGTCTTGTCCGCGTCGATGAACGCGAAGTCGAGGTGCCGTTCGTGTGGCAGTTCGCGCAGAGTGTCCCCGGCCGGGCCGATACGCAGATCGATCCGATCGTCCACCTCGGCCCGCGCCCAGTAGCGGCGGGCGATCCCGGTGTACTCCTCCGAGATGTCGAAGCAGGTGAGCCGTCCGCCCTCGGCCAGCCCTCGGGCGATGGCCAGCGCGGAGAGACCGGTGAACGTGCCCACCTCCACCGCCTGCCGCGCCCCCATCAGCCGGGTGAGGAAGGTCAGGAACGCCGCCTGTTCCGGCGCGACCTGCATGGTCGCCTGGTCCGGCAGCACGGCGCGGGTCTCCTCGGCGAGGTCCCGGATGATCTCGTCAGGGGGCGAGCCGTGCCCGACGAGATACGCGTGCAGCTCGTCCGTCAGCGGGATCGACTTGGTGGTCATGGTGGCACGCTAACCGAGCGGCTCGACCGATTGGCCGCCCGGCGCAACCTTCGTCCACAGGTCGGTGATCCGCAGATTGAGGTCGGCGAGAAGCTTGCGGAGCAGTGGCAGCGACAGCCCGATGACCGTGCTCGGGTCACCCTCGATTCGCTGCACGAACGGGCCGCCCAAGCCGTCGATCGTGAAGGCCCCCGCCACAGCCAGCGGCTCACCGGTGGCCACGTACGTGTCGATCTCCTCGTCGCTGATGTCCGCGAAGTGAACCACCGTCGAGGCGACCGCCTCGGCGCGGCGCGCCGCCGTAACGTCGATGAGGCAGTGGCCACTGTGCAGGACACCGCTGCGTCCGCGCATCCGCCGCCAGCGCCGCCCGGCGTCGGCGGAATCAGCAGGCTTGCCGAGGACCTCCCCGTCGAACTCGAGTACCGAGTCGCAGCCGATCACCAGAGTGCGCTCGTCGGTGGCCGGACGCAGCCGGGTGAGCACCGCCTGCGCCTTCAACCGGGCCAACTCCAGGCAGAGCTCGTCGGCCCGGTCCGTGACGACCAGGGATTCGTCGACGCCGCTGACCAGCACATCCGGCTCGATGCCGGCGGCTTGCAGGATCTTGCGGCGGGCGGGACTCGCGGAGGCGAGCACGAGGCGGAGCGGCAACTGATCACGCACCCCGCCGACGTTACCGGCTCAACGTCAGCAACGGGCCGTGCGGCGCCCCGCACGTCCCGCCCGACGAGGCTCTTGCCGGACGCGGCCCGGCTCACGCCCGACGTGCGCCTGGTTCTGGTTGTGGTGCGGTCCGGGCTGGTTGTGGTGTGTGTTCCGACCTGGTTGTAGTGGGGGTCCGGCCTGGTTGTGGTGCGGTCCGGCCTGGTTGTGGTGCGGTCCGGCCTCGTGGCGGCGCGGCCTGGTTGCGTGGCGGTCCGGTTGTGCTGCGGCCTCGCCCGGTTGCCTGGCGGTCCGATTGTGGTGCGGCCTCGCCCGGTTCGTTGCGGCCCCACCTGGTCTTGTGCACTCTCGCCCGGGGTGCTGCGGCACGGTCCGGTCTGACGCGGCGCCGCCCGGCGTGGCGTCGCATGGCGCCGTGTCGCGTGGCGCCGCGTGGCGCCGTGTCGCGTGGCGTCGCGTCGCGTGGCGTGGCGTCGCGTGGCGTCGCGTGGCGCCGCGTCGAGGCAAGATCCACTCGCCTTCCTTGAAGTCGGGGTATCGCCGCGTCTGGGACACCCCGACTTCAAGGAAGGCGAGTTGACCATCCGTCGCCGGGCGCGCAGCCGGGGTGCAATTGCCGCAAACCACGCGTCGGGGGCTCGTCAGCGGCTGATCCGCGGCGGCGGGTCATCGCCGCGCCGTCGTCGACGCACGATCACCGCCCACGTCACGCCGACGGCCATGATCACACCGAGCGTGGCCAGCCCACGAACGGTCGCCGCGCTGTCGCCGCCGAGACTGTCGCCGGGAGGCTCAGCGGCCGCCGCCGTACTCGGGCCACCGCCAGCCGGTGCGCTCGGTGTTGACGATTCGAACCCAAGCGGCGGTACGTCAGCAGTCAACGCCGCGACAATGTCGATCACTCCGTAGCCGTACTCGTCGTCCCGCCCGGGCGGGCCCTTGTCGATGGCGGTGGCGGTCAACCGATGTACTACCTCCCGTGCCGGCAGGTACGGGTACTTCGACCGAATCAACGCCACCGCCCCGGCCACGATCGCCGTAGCACCCGATGTTCCAGTTCCCTTCGAGTACTTTCCGCCGTAGCTGGTGCTGTAGATGTCTACTGCCGGCGCGACGACATCAATCCGTGACCCGGTGACTGAAACCGCGGCATGTTGCCCTAGTCGGTCGATGCCCCCTACGGCGACGACGTCCTCCTCTGTCGCCGGATACCGGACTCCTGCGTCCGGCGGCCTATTTCCCGCCGCTGCGACCACGACAACATCAGCTGCGCGAGCAGCTGATAGCGCCCGTTGGAGGCGAGGGCTCGCGCCGGCCACAGCGGAGATGCTGATGACGTCAGCGCCCTTGGCCACTGCGAACTCGATGCTCGATGCCAGGTCATCCGCGGTGCCCTCACCGTTAGGAGGGCTATCGAAAATAGGTAGGATCTTTGCCTTCGGTGCTATTCCGAGCGCGCCGACGCTATCGGATCTCCCATGAGCAGCTATAAGGCCAGCCATCGAAGTTCCATGACTGTCTCTATCCTGTCGCCCATCTCCGCTGCCGCCTCCAATAATGTCGGTACCGCGAAGAACGTTGTCGCGCAGGTCGGGATGTGGGTCGACGCCGGTGTCCGGGACCGCGACAATGATGCCCGCGCCTTGATTGAACTCATGGGCTTGGGTGATATGGAGGTAGCGCAAATGCCATTGGTCGTTCCTGATCCTGTGTGCCTCGTCAGATCCAGTGGCAAACCCGGAATCCTTCAAAGGTGAAGGTGTGAGAGTTGCAGTAATCGCGACCGCAGCGAGGCCGATCGAAAATATGGACTGCATTAACGTCTGAACCCAATGGCTGGGCCGGGGTCGATTGGTCCATCCTCATCTGGAGGCCGCAGCACCGGGGCGACTCCATGATCTAGTTCCCACGGATGGTCCGGGTCCCATCGGCGGAGTTGGTCGTGGCCGTCTTCGCGGTAGGGCCGCCTGGGCGCTCCGCGAGGTAACTTGTCGATGGTCGCAGGGTAGTAGCCAGCACGACCCCCACCTGGACGTGAGCCTGCGCTGCCCGTCGGGGCAGTGCCGGCGCCTCCTCCACCGATAACACCGCCGATAGGGCCGACTCGAGGTGGTTGGTTGTTCCTCGCGGCGGGGGGCTGGCCAACCGGCATCCCAGGGACTCCCCCGATAAGGCCTCCGTGTGGCAGTGGCCGATTTTGCGTTGGAGGCGACCCACCCGGGAGCAGTTGGCCTCCTTGCCTGGATATTCCAGGTTTTCTCGCTGGTGTCTCTGGCGGTTTCGGCACAACGCTCGGCGTAGCGGGAAAAGATGCTGACGGGCCCAGCTCGAATTGAGTAGGTGATGGTGTGGGAGGCGGAAGCCCCGAGAAAGCGGAGGACCCTGTGGGTAGCCCGGGGGCTCCGACAACGCCGCCTAAGACTGGTCCAACCGCCGACGGGGATTGTGAGCCCCAGGGGCGAACAATGGTTCCGCCTCGTTCCGCTGTCGGTTCACTAAGAGTCGAACGATCAGCTGCCATCGGTGCTGTCGCGATAGCTGGAATCACGGGTGTCGGCCCAAATCCGTAGACGTCCGGATCCTCGAGCTGTCGGCCGACTTTTGGCGCTGGTGGTGGTTGGCGCAGTGCCACTTGGGCTTGTTGGAGTTCGCTGCTGAGGCCGTACATGATGCCGCGCGCCCGTACGTTCAGCTGCTCCAGGTCGGCGTCGGTGACTGGCCGATCCGGTACGCGGCTGCCCATGGCGGCCTTCGGGTCGGCGGCGATCGCTTCGTACGCCTGCTTCTGCTGGAGTTTGGCCGCGTACTCCTGGTGGATCTTCTGCAAACTGGCCCGGGTGCCGCTGATGGCCTGGGTGGCGGCGGCGAGCGTGGTGTAGTTGGTGGCGGCGGCGTCGTGGGTGTGGCGCACCTTGTCGATCAGCTCGTCTAGTCGGGCGAGGTATGCGTGGGCGGCCGCGTTGGTGGCCGGAGGCCACACCTCGGCGAGTCCTCGCCGGTACTCCTGGAGCCGGCTCAGGTGGGTTTGCGCCAGGTCGCAGATCTTGCGCCAGCCGGCGACCTGCTTCCAGTGGTTGGTGGTGTCGTGGTCCTGCAGGCAGGCCCACATGCTGTTCACGTCCATCCGGTGCCAGTCGGTGAGGCCGGACGTGCGGCCGCCGCCCCGCTCGATCATGCGCGCACCGCCGGGCCGGTCTCCGGGCCGGTCGGGTCGCTGAGCAGCACGGATGGCGGACCGGCGGGCAGGACCGCGCGCGGATCGGCGAGCGCGTTCTCGACGTCGGCCACCCGGGCTGCGGCGAAGGCGTCGGCACCTGCGTACCGGTCGGCGACGGTGCCCGCGGCGGCCGCGAGGTGGCCCGTTGCCCCGCACGCGCCCCAGACCATGTCGACGCTGGCCTGCTGCGTCTCGTGATGGGCCTGCAGGAAGTGCACCAGCTCGATGAATGCGTCGCAGGGGTTGGGCAGCGGTGCCGTCACGTCCTGGGCGATGTAGGGCAGGTGCGGCGCGTAGTTGCGTTCGACCTCGGCCGCGAGCCGGTCGGCGAACTCTCTCAGCTGCTGGATGTCGGCGTCGATGGCCCCGTAGCCCCTCAGCCAGCCCGCGGGGCGGTCCTCCTCAGGGATCATCGACCCTCCCATGCCGTGACGGCTCCGTTTCCCTGAGTGAGGTTAACGGGTGGAGGCGACCCTGGCAGCCCCACGATTGCGCCCAGGCCCGATGCGGGGCGACGGAACGAACGCGGTTCAGGAACAGCAGTGGCGCGGAGCGCGCCGGTTCAGCGGCGAGGCCGGTTCAGCGGAGCGGGCCGGCACAGCAGGGCAGGCCGGTTCAGCGGGCGAGGCCGGTTCAGCGGGGCAGGCCCGAGGTGCGCCAGGCGCCGGGGCCGGTGGACGGTCCAGTGCCGGCCGGCCGGCCGCTGCGTGCCCAGGCGGATGCGGTGACCGGAGCGGCGACGGCCACCGGCCGCGACCGGGCGACGACCGCACCCACCAGCGCGGCCAGTTCCTCGGCGGTCGGAACCCCGCGGACGACCCGGAACAGCGGCTCTTCGGCAGACATGGACGCCAGGGTACGCGTCGAGGAACTGGAGCTTCACCGCACTGTGGCGTGCCGCCGGTGTGGCTGTCAGCATGGCCGGGTACCGTCTCTGCGATGTCGAACGCGCTTCCCCGACTCGTCGCTGACCGATACCGGCTGATTTCGCCGCTCGGTCAGGGCGGCATGGGTCGGGTGTGGAAGGCGCGCGACGAGGTGCTGCACCGCGACGTGGCCATCAAGGAACTGGTTCCGCCGCCCAGCCTCACCGACGACGAGCGCCGTGAGATGCGGGAACGTTCATTGCGGGAGGCGCGAGCCATCGCCCGGCTCAACCACATCAACGTCGTCCGCATCTTCGACGTGCTGCGTACCGACGGCGATCCGTGGATCGTCATGGAGTACGTCGCGTCGAAGTCGTTGCAGGACACCCTCGCCGAGTCCGGCCCGGTGCCTCCGGCCCGCGCGATCGAGATCGGCCTGGGTGTGCTCGGCGCGTTGAAGGCCGCCCACAAGGCCGGAGTCATGCACCGTGACGTCAAGCCGGGCAACGTGCTCCTCGGCAACGACGGACGGGTGGTACTGACCGACTTCGGCCTCGCCACCATCCCGGGTGACCCGAACGTCACCCGCACCGGAATGGTGCTCGGTTCACCCGCGTACATCGCGCCGGAGCGGGCGCACGACGGCACCGCCGGGCCGGAGGCGGACCTCTGGTCGCTGGGTGCGACCCTCTACGCCGCGATCGAGGGCAAGTCTCCGTACGCGCGGCCGTCGGCGATCGCCACCCTCGCGGCGCTGGCGACCGAGCCGCTGCCGCCGCCGAAGAACGCCGGCCCGCTCAAGCCGGTGCTGCAGGGGCTGCTGCGCAAGGACCCGAGAGAGCGGATCACCGCCGAGACGGCGGAACGCATGCTGCAGCGGGCCAATGGCCGGCGTACGCGCGGGATCTCACTGCTCGATGGCGTACGCAGGCCGGGGCCGAACGGTCCACGGCTGCCGCGGCCGACCGTGGTGCCGGCCCCGCGTCCCGCCGAACCGGCGGACCCGCCGGTCACCCCGCCGGCACCACGTACGCCGTCGGCGTCCGCCATGGCGGGACCCGCGGCGAAGGTGTCGGCCGGTGCCGACACCGCGCCCACCGCGAAGGTGGACCGTTCGGCCATGGACGCTGACCCCACGACGAAGGTGGACCGTTCGGCAGTGGACGCCGAGCCGACGACGAAGGTCGATCGGACGGCATCCACCGCGAGCGCGGGCCTGACCGCGAAGATGGACCTCCCGGCCGCGGACGCCGAGCCGACGACGAAGGTCGACCGGTCGGGCACCGATGCCGAGCCGACGACGAAGGTCGACCGGTCGAGCACCGACGCTGAGCCGACGACGAAGGTCGACCGGTCGGGTAGCGATGCCGAGCCGACGACGAAGGTCGACCGGCCTTCCCATGATGCCGACCTGACCGCCAAGGTGGACCGTCCGGCCGCCGCGGCGGGCAGTGAGCCCACCAAGAGTGCTGGCGCCTCCGGAAAAGCGGCCGACGGGACTGGGGCGAAGCCGTCCGGCGGTAGGCGAGACGAGCGGCCCACCCCCACGCCGCGCCGGTCGGCCACCCCGACGTCGGTGCTGCCGGTGGGCCCGCCGGCCGCCCCGACCGGGCGGGCGCCGATCCCGGCGACCGACGGCACGACGTCCGAACGTAAGCGGCGCAACCTGCTCGTCGGCGTGGTGGTGGCCGTGCTCCTGGTCGGCCTCGCGGTGATCGTGCCGCTGCTGACCAGTGGCGACGACCCTGAGGGCGGTGACACCCCAACGGCCGGATCGAGTGTCGGCTCGGCCTCCGCGCCGCCGACGTCCGCGCCCGCCTCGCCGCCGCCGACCAGCGCCGCGCCGAGCGTGACGCCGAGCGCGAGCGCCTCCCCGAGCGTCTCCGCGAGCAGCGGCCTCCCGGCCGGGTGGTCGTTGCGCAGGGACCCGGTCGGCTTCGCCCTGCCGATTCCGAAGGGATGGACTCGCAGCGCCGGCGGCACCTGGGTGCGGTACGCGGACCCGAACGGCGTCGGGGAGCTGACGATCGACCGGACCGATCACCCGGGGTCGGACGCGGCGAAGGCGTGGCGGGACATCGAGCCGGCCCGGCATCGGTTGGTCAACAACTACGACAACCTCGGCATCCGAGAGATCGACTGCCGGTGGCGGACCTGCGCGGACTGGGACTGGCTGGAGACCCGCGACGGCACCCGGATCCACGTCCGCAACCGGGGTTTCGTGACCGCCCACAACCGTGGGTTCGCCCTCCGCTGGGAGGTCGCGCAGAAGGACTGGAATACCAGCCTGCCCGACTTCGAGATGATCTTCCGCGAGTTCGTGCCGGATCGGCAGGACTGACCGCGGCACATCCGTCGATGCGAGTCGTCCTCGCATGACCTCCCGCCGTCCGGGGTAACTGGACCTTGACGACGGAAGGAGGTACGACATGGGCTACCGACGGAGGGACGTTCGATCCCGGGTGGCACTGTGGATGCTCGTCGCGCTCGGCGACGCCGTTCTGCTCCTGGCCGGTCTCGGAATCCCGGCGCTCGTCGCGCTCTTCAGCGTCGTGGCCGTCACCGTCGCCGGGGTGGGCGCCTGGCTGGTTGCCCGGCGCGGCGTCCAGGTCCACGAGGATGCGTTGCCCGCCCGGGTAGCGGTGCCGGTCCGCTACCGGCGACGGGGCTGATCGCACGGGTGCGTGGCGGCAGCCGGACCGGTCGTCGACCGTACGGTGACAGCCGATCCCGCTGCCGCCACCCGGGTCACGGGGTGTTGTTCGCGAGCGCGATCAGCCGCGAGCGGTCGCCGTTCCAGTAGTTGCGGTCGACGTTGCCGCTGATGCCGGCGACGCTGCCCGTGCTGGTGTACTGCCAGAAGCTCCAGACCGGGGCGCCGGCCGGCAGGGTGCCGGGTGCGCTGGCCCAGCGGGCGATCCAGAGCGGGTGGTTGCCCCACGGCCCGCTCCAGCTGCCGGTGCACTGGTTCCACCAGCTGGTGGTGGTGTAGATGACGGCGTAGCGGCCGGTGCGCGAGCGGTAGGTGTTCAGGAAGTCCTGTACCCAGTTCCGCATCCCGGTGGTGCTGAGGCCGTAGCAGTAGCCGCCGCTGTACGGGTTGGCCTCCAGGTCCAGCGCCGCGGGGAGCGTGCGGCTGTCGGCGGACCAGGCGCCTCCGTTCGAGGCCAGGTAGTTCGCCTGGACCGCGCCGGAGGAGATGTTGGGCCGGGCGAAGTGGTAGGCCCCGCGGATGACGCCCGCGTTGTAGGCGGCCACGTAGTTGGTGTTGAAGCGTGGGTCCTTGTAGCTCGTGCCCTCGGTCGCCTTGATGAAGGCGAACTGGATGCCTGCGTTGCGGACGCTGGTCCAGTTGATGGCGCCCTGGTAGTGGGAGACGTCGATGCCGGGCACGGTGGCGGCCGCGGCCGGCCCGGCGGTGGCGACGAGCACCGTGGCGGCGGTGGCGACGACGGTGAGGCCGGTTGCGAGGAGACGACGCAGCGATGATCTGGTACGGGACACGGGTACCTCCAGGGGGACGAGGAGTAATCCATTGATGGAAATCTTTGGAGGTAAGCAACCAAGATCGCAAGGGGGGCAAAAGAAACTTTCATTGGCGGTGCCATGGCGACGTGATGTCTGGACGTGACGTGCGCGACGAGTCACCGTGGGTCACGTAGGTGATCTTTGGCGGCACGGACCGGTAGGCTCGCGCCCCATGGTGTCGTTCGACGGGCTGACCGAACTGTGGGACCGGCTGTTCGGCGCGCAGCCCGACCCGCCGCCGCTGCTGGTCGTGCTGACCGGGCTCGCCGCGCTGCTGGTGGTCTCCACCCGCCTGCCGTGGCGGGTCGCGCGCAACGCGATCACCATCGCCCACGAGGGTGGCCACGCGCTGGTCGCCCTGCTCACCGGCCGCAAGCTGCGCGGCATCCGGCTGCACTCGGACACCTCGGGACTGACCCTCTCAGCCGGTCGCCCCTCCGGGCCGGGCATGATCCTCACGCTGCTCGCCGGGTACGTCGCGCCGCCGCTGGTCGGGCTGGCCGGCGCCTGGCTGCTCGGCGGCAACCGGATCACGCTGCTGCTGTGGGTGGCCGTCGTGCTGCTGCTCGCGATGCTCGTGATGATCCGCAACGCCTTCGGTGTGGTGTCGCTGCTCGTCACCGGCGGCGTGGTGCTCGCCGTCTCCTGGTACACCTCGCCGCAGGTGCAGGCCGCGTTCGCGTACACCGGGGTGTGGTTCCTGCTGCTCGGCGGAGTACGGCCGGTGGTCGAGCTGCAACGGCTCCGCTCCCGGGGGCGCATGCCCGCCTCCGACGCCGACCAGCTCGCGGGACTCACCCCGTTCCCGGCGTTCTTCTGGGTCATCTTCTTCGCCCTGGTCAACCTGGTCGTACTGGCCGTCGGCGCTACCCTGCTGGCCGATCCCCTCCTGGATGGCAACCTCCTCCCCACCCGCTGACGGCACCCGGTTCGGCGTCCCACCGTCGGGCGGTCGCCGCGCCACGCCAGGCCGCGGAGCGCGGTGGGCCGGCGGACCGGAGCGGGGCAGAATGGGCCGCATGCGGTACGTGATCATTGGGGCCGGCGCCGTCGGCGGGACCATCGGCGGGCGGCTCGCGGCGGCCGGTCACGACGTCACGCTCGTGGCGCGGGGAGCGCACCTGGCCGCACTCCGCGAACGCGGCCTGACGCTTCGCCAGCCGGAGCAGCAACGCACCGTACGGCTGCCGGCGGTCGATGGCCCGGACCGGCGGCCCCTGCCACCGGACACTGTGCTCGTGCTCACCGTCAAGTCGCAGGACACCGCCGCGGCCCTGGCCGCCTGGGTCGACGCCCCGGTGGACGGCGGCGGAACCGCCGGCGAGCGGCTACCACTGTTCACCGCGCAGAACGGCGTGGTCAACGAGCCCGCCGCCCTGCGGCTCTTCGCCCGGGTGCACGGTGTCTGCGTCTGGCTTCCCGCCACCCACCTCGAACCCGGCGTCGTGGTGGCCAACGGTCACCCGCATCCGGGGGTGCTGCACGTCGGCCGCTATCCGTCCGGTTCGGACGACACCGATCGCGCGGTCGCCGCCGACCTGACCGCCGCCGGTTTCGTCGCGCCGGTGCGGCCGGACGTGATGCGCTGGAAGTACGGCAAGCTCCTGGGGAACCTCGGCAACGGGCTCCAGGCGCTCTTCGGCCGGGACATCCCCGCGGAGCTGACCGGCCGGGTACGAGCCGAGGGCGAGGCGGTACTCACTGCGGCCGGCATCACGCACACCAGCCAGGCCGAGGAGGCGGCCGAACGCGGCGACCTCGTGCAGCACCGTCCGGTCGGCGGCGAGCAACGGTCCGGCGGGTCCACCTGGCAGAGCCTGGCCCGGGGCGCCGGCTCGGTCGAGACCGACCACCTCAACGGCGAGATCGTGCTGCTGGGCAGGCTGCACGGCGTACCGACGCCGGTCAACGCCGCGGTGCAGCAGGCGGCTCGCCGGGCGGTGCGGGAGCGCATCCCGGCCGGCGAGTTCCCGCCGGCCGAGCTGGAGAAAATGCTCGGCTGACCGGGCAACCACGCACACCGTGCGGCGCGTGTCCCCTGCGACCGCCACGGGGGAGGTAGCCAGGTGCCGGACGTCGAAGGGTTCGACGAGTTCTACCGAGGCAGCCGGCAACGGTTGCTCGGCTTCGTGTACGTGCTCACCGGTAACCTCGCCGAGGCGCAGGACGCCGTGCAGGAGGCGTACATCCGGACCTGGCAGCGCTGGTCGACGGTGAGCGGCTACGACGACCCGGAGGCGTGGACCCGGGTCGTCGCCTCCCGGATCGCGGTGAGCCGGTGGCGCAGCCTGCGGAGCCGGGCCCGGGCGTACCTGCGGCACGGTGCCGTCGAGACGACCCCAGCCCCTGGCACCGACACCGTCGACGTGGTGGCCGCGCTGCGCCGGCTCCCCGAGGAGCAGCGCACCGCCATCGCGCTCTACTACCTGCTCGGCATGCCGGTCGCGGAGGTTGCCCGGCAGACCGACGCCCCGGTGGGGACCGTCAAGGCGCGGCTCTCCCGCGGGCGCACCGCGCTCGCCGGGCTGCTCGCCGTCTCGGACCTGGAGGAGGCCGCCGATGCGTGACGAACTGACCTTCGTCGACCGGGTGCACCAGGACCTGCGCGACGTACGCTGGCCCGACCCCGGGGAGCTCCGTGCCCGCGCCCGGCGACGCACCCGGCGGAACATCGCCGCCGCGACAGCGCTGGTGGCCCTCGCGGGGACCTCCGCCGTCGCGCTCGTCGCTCCCGGCCGCCCCTCTGCACCGCCGGCCGCGTCGGCCACCCCGAGCATGTCCCCCCGCGCCGAGATCACCTCGGATGCGCTGCTTCGGCCGGCGGACATCGGGTTCGCCTCGGCGACTGAGCAGCTCACCGAGGCGGGGCTGGCCGAACCGATCCGGATCGACGACATGCTCGAGGTCTGCCGGACGAGCCAGGGGCGTTCAGAGGGGCGGGCGTCTCGCTGGTCCCGTTCGCAGACCCTGCTGCGCGAACGCCGAGCCGGCGTCGCCCTCCAACCGAGCGACGTGCTGGCGATGCAGGACGTCTACCGGCTGACGCGGGAGGGCGCGGAATCGTTCCTCGCCGACCTCGACGAGACCGTCGCCCCGTGCGCCCGGTGGCGCAGCGTCGGTCCGTACGAGACGAAGGGGCGCAGTGGCACGGCGGAGGCGGTGCACGAGTGGGCGATCGTCCAGCGGGGCTTCGCCGGGGACGACGCCGTCATGCTGAGCCACACCGTGTCCCAGGCCCGGGATGTGAAGACCGGCGAGACGTTCGGTGACGTGCCACGGCCGACCTACAAGGCGGTCGTGCGGGTAGGTGATCTCATCGCGGTGCTCGGCCTGGGGCGGGACGGCACCGAGGCCGAGTTGCTCCAGCTGGCCGTGGTGGCCGCGGCGCGGATGTGCCGGGCGGCCAATCCGGGGTGCTGAGCGTGCCGCCCGGCGTGGGTGTCGGAAGGGCCCCTGCTCCTCCGGTTCCGACAGCAGGGGCCCTTCCTCGCCTCGCTACAGCGGAATGTTGCCGTGCTTCTTCGGCGGTAGGGTCTCGCGCTTCGTGCGCAGCACGCGCAGCGCGCGGACGATCTGGCTCCGCGTCTCGTGCGGCGGGATGACCGAGTCGACGTACCCGCGCTCGGCCGCGACGTACGGGTTGGCGAGCGTGTCCTCGTACTCGGCGATCTTCTCGGCACGCACCGCGGCCGGGTCCTCGGCGCCCGCCAGCTCGGAGCGGTAGAGGATGTTCACCGCACCCTGGGCGCCCATCACCGCGATCTGCGCGGTCGGCCAGGCGAAGTTCAGGTCCGCGCCGAGGTGCTTCGAGCCCATCACGTCGTACGCGCCGCCGTACGCCTTCCGCGTGATCACGGTGACCTTCGGCACGGTGGCCTCGGCGTACGCGTAGATCAGCTTCGCGCCCCGGCGGATGATGCCGTCCCACTCCTGTCCGGTGCCTGGAAGGAAGCCGGGAACGTCCACGAAGGTCAGCACCGGGATGTTGAACGCGTCGCAGGTGCGTACGAAGCGGGCGGCCTTCTCCGACGCGGCGATGTCCAACGTGCCGGCGAAGTGCATCGGCTGGTTCGCGACGACGCCGACCGGCCGCCCCTCGACCCGGCCGTAGCCGACGACGATGTTCTGCGCGTAGAGCGGCTGGACCTCCAGGAACTCCCCGTCGTCCAGCACGTGCTCGATCACCCGGTGTATGTCGTACGGCTGGTTGGCCGAGTCGGGGATCAGCGTGTCCAGTTCCCGGTCGGCGTCGGTGACCTCGAGTTCGGCGGGAGCGTCGTAGGCGACCGGCTCGTCCAGGTTGTTCGACGGCAGGTACGACAGCAGCGCCTTGACGTACTCGATCGCGTCCTCCTCGTCCGTAGCGAGGTAGTGCGCGTTGCCGCTGCGGGTGTTGTGGGTCAGCGCCCCACCCAGCTCCTCCATGCCCACGTCCTCGCCGGTGACCGTCTTGATGACGTCCGGGCCGGTGATGAACATGTGCGAGGTCTGGTCGACCATGACGGTGAAGTCGGTGACGGCGGGGGAGTACACGGCGCCGCCCGCGCACGGCCCCATCACCAGGGAGATCTGCGGGATGACACCGGAGGCGCGTACGTTGCGGAAGAAGATCTCCCCGTACAGGCCGAGACTGACCACGCCCTCCTGGATACGGGCGCCGCCGGAGTCGTTGATGCCGATCACCGGGCAGCCGATCTTCATGGCCAGGTCCATCACCTTGACGATCTTCTGGCCGAAGACCTCGCCGAGCGACCCGCCGAAGACGGTGAAGTCCTGGGCGAAGACGCACACCTGCCGGCCGTCCACCGTGCCGTAGCCGGTCACGACACCGTCGCCGTACGGGCGGGTCTTCTCCAGGCCGAAGTTGGTGGAACGGTGCCGGGCCAGCTCGTCGAGCTCGACGAACGAGCCCTCGTCGAGCAGCAGTTCGATCCGTTCCCGAGCCGTCTTCTTGCCCCGGGCGTGCTGCTTCTCGACCGCCCGCGCCGAGCCGGCGTGCACCGCCTCGTCGACCCGGCGCTCCAGATCAGCCAACCTGCCCGCGGTGGTGTGGGTGTTGATCCCGGTGTCGGTAGTCACCCAGGGAATATAACGATGGTTCAGGGCCGAGCCCGCTGTGCAGTACACCTCAGTACGCTTGCTCACCCCCGCCGTAGGCTGGCGGAATGCCGGGCTCTCCGTACACCGATCTGGACCGACCTCCGCTCTCGGCGGCCCGGCTGCGCCGGGCGCTGGTCGCGCCGCACGGCCCGTGGACCCGGCTGGAGCTGCGAGCCGAGACCGGTTCCACCAACGCCGACGCGGCCGAGGCGGCGCGCGCGGGTGAACCCGAGGGGCTGGTGGTGGTCGCCGAGCGGCAGAACGCCGGGCGTGGCCGGCGCGGGCGGACGTGGCAGTCGCCGCCGCGAGCGGGCATCGCGACCAGCGTGCTGCTCCGGCCCGGCGAGGCGGTCGAGGAACGCGGCTGGCCGGCGGCACCGAACACCGGGTACGGCTGGCTGCCGTTGCTGGCCGGTGTCGCGCTCGTGTCGGCGGTGGCCCGCCTGGCCGAGTTGGACGCCGTGCTGAAGTGGCCGAACGACCTGCTGATCGGCGACGCGAAGTGCGCCGGGGTGCTCGCCGAGGCCGTGCCGGGCACGTCGCCGGCCCAGCCGCCGGCCGTCGTCATCGGCATCGGGCTCAACGTGACGCTCCGCGCCGACGAACTGCCCGAGAATCCCACCGGGCTGCCGGCCACCTCGCTGCAACTGGCCGGTGCCGCGGCGACCGACCGTGACCCGCTGTTGCGGTCGCTGCTGCGCTCGCTGGCCGACTGGTACGACCGTTGGCGTACCGCCGGTGGGGATGCGATCGCCAGCGGTCTCCGGGATGCGTACGTGGCCGCCTGCGCCACGATCGACCGGCCGGTACGCGTGCTGCTCCCCGACGGTGGTCAGCTGACCGGGACCGCGACCGGAGTCGACCCGGACGGCCAACTCGTGGTCGAGACGTCGGAGGGCCCGCGTCATCTGGCCGCCGGTGACGTCCTGCACCTGCGCTGACCCCCGGCGCCGGACATCTGGGGCAGCTCGACAGCGGCCCAGTTCCCGTTCCGTTCGCCGTCCCAGGTACGACCGGGGGTGGCCGTCTGACCCTTGGGCGGGCGGCTTCGACCCGACGCGACGTGACTGGCGAGCTTCGGGTGCCGATCGGCAGGATCGCGGGGGGCCAGTGACGGCCGACCGCGCGGGTGATGGTCGGATGTGCGGTGGCCGGTTACGGTCACCGCGTCCGTTTCTGCGAGGAGGTTCGTGTGGCGTTCCCTGAAGACGTGCTCACCGAGGACGAGCATGTCGTGTTGCACCTGCACCCGCACTGGAAGGCCCTGATCGGGCCGGTGGTCGCGCTGGTGCTGGCCGTCGCCGCGGTGGTGGCCGGCCTGGTCCTGCTCCCCGACGGTACCGGCGGGTCGATCGGGCTGGCCGTGATCGGTGTGCTCGCCCTGGTGGCGGTGCTCTGGTTCGCGCTCTGGCCGTTCCTGGTCTGGCGCACCACCCACTACCTCTTCACCAACGAGCGGGTGCTGCTCCAGCACGGTGTCTTCTCCCGTGACCGGCGGGACATCCCGCTCACCCGGGTCAACGACCACTCGATGAGCCAGAAGTTCATCGAGCGGCTGCTCGGCGCGGGCACGCTGACCATCGAGTCGGCTGGTGAGCGCGGGCAGTCCGTCCTCGTCGACGTGCCGCAGGTGGGGCAGGTGCAGACGAAGCTCTACGAGTTGGTCGAGGAGCAGCACGACAAGCACTCGCTGGGCGACGGCGAGATGCGTGAGATCCTCGCCGACATGCGCGAAGGCAAGCCCCTCCGCGACCCCTCCGCCTAACCCCACCCCCACACCCACCCACCGACGCGGTGATCATGAAGTTGTTGTCGTGACACGCCGACTGTGGCGGCAATAACTTCATGATCACCGCTGGGTCGGGGTGGGCCCCCGGGACCGGGTGGGGCGGGGTGGGGTTAGCGGCGGGGGCGGGGGCGGGTGATCGGCTCGAACTCGGCGGCCAACGCGGCGTCCAGGTCCGTGTCGGTCAGACGTGGGAGCCGCTTCTGAACCGGCGGAGTGCTGCCGTTGGACGACGGGTGTCGGTCGCCGGCCGCCGGAGGCTGGGCCTCCTCGAGTTCGGAGACGGACTCGGCCAGCTCGGCGACGGGGTCCATCTCGGCCATCGTGTCCCACTCGTCCCGCGGAACGCTGTGCCAGGTCTTCTTGTCCGGATCCGGTGCCGGCTGGAAGACGAACGTCCGGTAGGACCAGAAGCGGAACATGGTGGCCAGCAGCACGCCACCGGTCTTCGCGACGTTCAAGGCCAGCAGACTGGTCACGCCGAGGCCGTACTTGGCCGCGGCCAGGACACCGAGCTCAATGATCAGGCCGGTCGCGTTGAAGAGGAAGAACAGGACATATTCGCGCCGAAGCGCTGACTTCGGGCGATCCCGGTACGTCCAGTGGCGATTCATCAGATACGACGTGATCGTCGCCACCACGGTGGCGATCACGGTCGCTTTCAGCTGGCCGTCCGCGAAAACGGTCAGTGCCAGTGCATTGAACACTGCGTAATTGATGACGGTGTTGATGCCACCGACGATGCCGAATTTGAGCGCCTCGTGGACGAACTTCTGCCAGCGCTCGGGCAGCAGACGGACAAGACGCATGCGGAACACCTTAAGACAGTGGTTTGGGCCGGCAGTCTCCGGCCGGACTGGCTGGGCGGCAGGTCACGCCCTGTGGTCTCGGTCGTACGTCACTTCCGGAACGGCTGGGGTTCCCGCTTCCGGGAAGACGAACCGTCGGTAGGACCAGAAACGGAAGAGCGTCCCGAGCCCGGTGCCGACGATGAAGCTCGCGATGTTGTCGGCCAGTGGGGTGCGGAACACCTCCGGCCAGACGTTGCCCAGCCCGTACCGGCTGATGGCGAGACACGCGACAGCGATGCCCAGGCCGACCCCGTTGAAGAAGAAGAAGAGCGCGTACTCGCGCGCCGGGTTGTTGCGCTGGCGGTGCCGCCACGTCCAGAACCGGTTGCCCAGGAAGGCGACGGTCGCGGCGATCACGGTGGAGATGGTCTTCGCGGTGACCTGCTCCAGACCTTGCGCGACGGTCAGGTAGTTGAAGAGCGCGAAGTCGAGCAGGAAGGCGATCCCGCCCACCGTGGCGAACTTGCTCAGCTCGTGGACGAGGTGACCGAACCGGTCGAAGAGCGCTCGAAGTAGGCCCCTGCGGGTCGGGGGAGAGCCCTGTTGCTCTCCCGTCATCGTCGCGGCCACGCGCTGAGCCTACCGGCTGAGGGCATGCGGCACCGGCAGCAACGACGAGCGGGGACGACCGGTATCGGCGGCACCCGCGGCGACCGCGGTCGACATGAACAGAGTGTAATCGTCCGAACCCTCCCGGAGGGCGGATCGGCGGAAGCGTACGACCTGACGCATCGACGCCCGGGGGCCCGGGCCGCGCTCCATCAGATACCGCGCCGACAGAGGTTCTCTGCAGGATTTGCGTGAAACTGCGCGCAAAAACGGGTATCAGAACGCGATGCCGCAGCGTGGCCGTACCTTGTGCAGTTCTTCACAACCAGTCCCACTGACTGGGGAGGCTGCCCGGTTTACGCTGAGCCCAATCCCAGGTTTCCACGAAGGCGAAGCGGTTCCCGCCCGCCGACACTCGTGCATCCCATAGATCGGTCAGCGTCGACCACAAGGAGATGTGTCATGGTTGCTCCGGCTGTTGTTCGGGGTATTGATCAGGCCCCGACGTCCCATCCCAAACTTCTCGCCTGGGTCCGTGAGGTCGCGGAACTGACCACCCCGGACAGGGTCGTCTGGGTGGACGGGTCCGACGAGGAGTGGCGTCGCCTCACCGATGAGCTGGTGGAGGCGGGCACGCTGATCCGGTTGAACCCGGAGAAGAAGCCGAACTCCTTCTACGCCCGCACCGATCCCTCGGATGTGGCCCGGGTCGAGGAACGGACCTTCATCTGCTCGGTCGACGAGGCGGACGCCGGCCCCACCAACAACTGGATGGCGCCGGCCGAGATGAAGCGCACCATGACCGACCTCTACCGCGGTTCCATGCGCGGCCGGACGATGTACGTCATTCCGTTCTGCATGGGACCGGTCGAGGCGAAGAACCCGATGTTCGGTGTGGAGATCACGGACAGCCCGTACGTGGTCGCCTCGATGCGCATCATGACCCGGATGGGTAGGAAGATCCTCGACGCCATGGGGGACAGCGCGGACTTCGTGCACGCGCTGCACTCGATCGGTGCGCCGCTCGAGCCCGGTCAGCAGGACGTGGCCTGGCCCTGCAACGAGACAAAGTACATTTCGCACTTCCCGGAGACCCGGGAGATCTGGTCGTACGGCTCCGGCTACGGCGGAAACTCGCTGCTCGGCAAGAAGTGCTACTCGCTGCGCATCGCGAGCGTCATGGGCCGGGACGAGGGTTGGCTCGCCGAGCACATGCTGATCCTGAAGATCACCTCGCCCGAGGGGCGGGTCTACCACATCGCGGGCGCCTTCCCGTCGGCCTGCGGCAAGACGAACCTGGCCATGTTGGAGCCGACGATCCCCGGCTGGAAGGTCGAGACGATCGGTGACGACATCGCCTGGATGCGGTTCGGCCCGGACGGCCGCCTCTACGCCGTCAACCCGGAGTACGGCCTGTTCGGTGTCGCGCCCGGCACCGACTGGAAGACCAACGCCAACGCGATGCGCACGCTCGACCGGGGCAACTCCATCTTCACCAACGTGGCCCTGACCGACGACGGGGACATCTGGTGGGAGGGGATGGGCGAACCGCCCGCGCACCTGATCGACTGGAAGGGCAACGACTGGACGCCGGAGAGCGACCGCCTCTCCTCGCACGCGAACAGCCGGTTCTGCACCCCGATCACCCAGTGCCCGATCCTCGCCGAGGACTACTACGACCCGAACGGTGTACCGATCGACGCGATCCTGTTCGGTGGTCGCCGCCGGGACACGGTCCCGCTGGTGACCGAGGCACGCGACTGGGTGCACGGCGTCTACCTGGGCTCGACGCTCTCCTCGGAGACCACCGCCGCCGCGTCCGGAGCGGTCGGAGTGGTGCGGCGTGACCCGATGGCGATGTTGCCGTTCATCGGATACCACGGCGGCGACTACTTCCGGCACTGGATCGAGATGGGCAAGGGCGTCGACGGCGACGAGTCCAAGCTGCCGCGGATCTACTACGTCAACTGGTTCCGCAAGGACCCGGACGGCAACTTCCTGTGGCCCGGATTCGGCGAGAACTCCCGGGTTCTCAAGTGGATCGTCGAGCGGATCGAGGGACGCGCCGAGGCTGTGGAGACGCCGATCGGCATGGTGCCCGCGCAGGACGCGTTGGACGTCGAGGGTCTGGACATGACTCCCGAGGACGTCCGGATCGCGCTCAAGGTCGACCCGGAGGAATGGCGGCAGGAGCTGCCGCTCGTCACCGAGTGGTTCGAGAAGTTCGGCGACAAGCTGCCCGGTGTCCTCTGGGCCGAGCTGGACGCGCTGCGCGCCCGACTCGACGCGGAGCAACCGCAGCACTAGATCTGCCCGAGATACGGAAATCATCAGAACGGCCGCCGGGACCGCGAGGTCCGGCGGCCGTTCGCCGTCTGGTGGCGTGGATGCGCAGGCCCGGCAGGCGCAGCGCGAGGGCGCCGCACGGCGCTCGGCCCGTCGAGCGCGCCATCCGTGCCGGGTGCGCCCCATATCCGGGGCAGCTCGACAGCGTCGGGAACAGGGAGCGGCAGATCTCCGCCCGACCACCCTCCCTGCGGTCCGGGCGGACCGGACGCGCCCGGAGAAGTGGTGTCAGCGGTCGGGGGTGGGGACCGGGCAGGATAGGGGAGTGAGCTTGGTCACCTGAGGGCTTCTTATGGGTGCGACCCGGCGAACGCGACCCCGATCGGCAGGCCGGAGGAGGGCGACGCGGTGAGCGACGAGTTCGACGTGGTGGTGGTCGGGGCGGGCCCGGCCGGCGCGGCAGCCGCGCTGGCTGCCCGGCGGGCGGATGCCCGGGTGCTGCTGCTCGACCGGGCGGACTTCCCCCGGGACAAGGCCTGCGGTGACGGGATCGCCGCGCACGCGGTGGACGCCCTCGCCGAGTTGGGGGTGCTGGATGCGGTCGCCGGCTATCCGCCGCTGCCGGCGCTGCGGCTGGTCGGCCCGGGCGGCGGCACGGTGGCCCGCCCGCTGCCCCGCCCGGCGTACACCGTGCCCCGCGAGGTCTTCGACGCCCGGCTGGTCGCGGCGGCGGTGGCGGCCGGTGCGGAACTGCGCCGGCACACCGTACGGCGAGTGGAGCAGAGCACCGACCGGGTCGTGCTCGACGAGGACATCGTGGCGCGGGCAGTGGTCGGTGCCGACGGCGCCGGCTCGGTGGTCCGGCGGCTGCTCGGGCACCCGGTCAACCCGGACCGCCACCTCGCGCTGGCCATGCGCGGGTACGCCCCGGCCCCTCCCGGGTCACCGGAGCAGCTCATCGTCACCTCGGGCGAGCGCTGGCCGGCGTACGCCTGGTCGTTCCCGATCGGCGACGGACGGGCGAATGTCGGCTACGGGGAGGTGCTGCGGGGGGAGCCGCTGACCCGGGCGTATCTGCTCGACCGGCTCGCCGCGCTGTTGCCGGGGATCGATCCGGCCGCGGTCGAGGAGCTGCGCGCCCATCACCTGCCGCTGTCGACGCACCGCCCGGTGCCCGGCCGCCGGCGCGTGGTGCTGGCCGGCGACGCCCTCTCCTTGATCAATCCGTTCACCGGAGAGGGGATCTTCTACGCGCTGGTCTCCGGGACGTTGGCCGGCGCCGCGGCGGCCGGGACGCCGGACCGGGCCGCCCAGCGGTACGCCCACTCGCTCCGCCGCCGGCTCGGTACCCACCTGCGGCACAGCTCGTTGGCGGCGTCGCTGGCCCGGCACCGGCGGGTGGTGGACGCGGCGGTCCGTGCCGCCCGGCGCGACGACCGGGTCTACCGCAGCGTCGTGGAGCTTGGGCTGGGCGACGGACGGCTGAACGCGCGCACCCTCGCGATGATCGGGATCGGTCTTCCGGCGCGTGATGAGGCTCCGCGACGCTGATGCCCGGCGCAGGTCGCTACGCTGCTAGGTGATGTCTCTGCGGAACCTTGTCTACTCGGCGTACGAGCGGCGCCTCAAGGCGAAACTCGTGGGTAAGCCGGTGCCCCGGCACGTCGGCGTCATGTGTGACGGCAATCGCCGGTGGGCCCGGGAAATGGGTTACGTCGACCCGAACGACGGCCACCGGATGGGCGCCGAGCGGATCAAGGAGTTGCTGCGCTGGTGCGACGCCGCCGGCGTGGGCCACGTCACGCTCTGGCTGCTCTCCACCGACAATCTCTCCCGGCCTGCCGCTGAGCTGGACCCGCTGCTCCAGATCATCGAAGACCTCACCACCGAGCTGGCCGAGGAGGGCAACCCCTGGCGGCTGCGGATGGTGGGTGCGCTCGACGTGCTACCGGCGCACCACGCCGCCGCGCTCAAGGCGGCCGAGGAACGCACGCGGGGTCGCAGCGGCGGGGCGCAGGTCAACATCGCCGTCGGGTACGGCGGGCGGCGCGAGATCGTCGACGCGGTGCGCTCGTTGCTGCTGGAGCACGCGGCGGCCGGAGGCAGCATCGAGGAGCTGGCCGAGGGGCTGGACGTCGAACACATCGCCGAGCACCTCTACACCCGTGGCCAGCCGGATCCGGACCTGGTGATCCGGACCAGTGGGGAGCAGCGCCTCTCCGGGTTCATGCTGTGGCAGTCGGCGCACTCCGAGTTCTACTTCTGCGAGTTGAACTGGCCGGACTTCCGCCAGACCGACTTCCTCCGCGCGCTGCGCTCGTACGCCAACCGCCAGCGGCGCTTCGGCACCTGACCTGCGCCTCGGGGCGAGGGCGGGCTAGCCGAGGTGCTGGGCGGCGCGGGTGAGGAAGTCGCCGAGCGCGGCAGGTGAGTCGATGGTGAGGTCGGCGGCGTCGGCCACCTCCTGGCCGGTCTCCGGATTGGCGACCGCCACGCACATGCCGAAGAAGCGCGGATCGACGGCGGCGCGGGCGCGCAGCGCGGCGAACGCCTTGATGTCGGAGACGTCGTCGCCGAAATACCACGCGGCGTCCGCGTCCTGGATCGCCTCGCCGATCACCATGCCCTTGTCCCGGTCGACCGGGGGCTTCAGTTCGAGCACCATTCGGCCGCCCTGCACCCGCAGCCCGAGGCGGTCGGCCTGAGCCTGGCCCCACTCCTGCACGGCCTCGCCGAGCTGGGGCGCGGTACGCCAGTGCAGCGCCACGGAGAGCCGCTTGAACTCGACGAGCGTGCCCGCGGGAAGCTCGGCGCGGGCCAGCTCGGCCAGCTCTGCCATGGTGGGCACCCAGGGCAGGGCGGCCGGCTCGGTGACCGTGTCACCCCCGGAATGGCTCTGCTCCAGGCCGTAGAGACCGTAGAGGTCGACCCCGGCGAGGCCGCCGAGGCGATCACGGAGGAAGTCCACCGGGCGGGCCGAGACGATCGCGATCCGGCGTACCAGGGGCGCGAGCGCCTCGATCGCGGTCAACACCCGCGGGGCGGGCTGGACCGCGGTCGGATCGTCGCCGACCGGCGCGAGCGTGCCGTCGAAGTCGAAGAAGAGCACCGTTCCGGCCGCCCGGCCGGCGTTCGCGCGCCAGGCGTCGTCGGCGCTCGACAGGTCCCTTGGCTGCTGGTTGCCCAGATTCAACGGCGGCACGCGCGTCAGCGTACCCCGGCAACGCGGGCTCATTCGTCGTCGAGCGGACCCTGCGGTGAGGGCGTCGGATCAACGTTCGGCGGCTCCTCTTCCCCGTCTTCCGAACGGTACGACCGCCGCCTCCTGGCCGTGGCTGAGCAGGTAGCCCTCCACGAAGCCGGTGTTGCGGTCGCCGGCGTGCGACTCGATCTCGTCCAGCCGCGCCACGAGGAACTCGGTGAGCGCGCTGACCCGGTCGTTCAGCCGTTCGTGCAGTTCGGCGAGGACGGCCAGGACGACCGCGGTGCCGGCGGCGGTGAGCGTGAAAAGATTGACGAGCAGGGGAAGCTGCCCGCCGTCGACCACGAGTGTCACCGCGTTTCCGGTGACGCACAGCGTCATCGACACCGTGGCCACCACGACTGCCAACCATTTCAGGGTCATGGACAGACCCCTCCTTCTGTCCCGCAGGGCTGGGTTCGGCCTTGTCCCGTCCCCCCGCCGATGACGAGCCCAAGCAGTACGAATAGGGACGCTAGCGTGCCCGTTACGGCCCCGGAGCGAAACGAATGAGTCTGACCTGCTGTTCTTTCGCTATCTGAGGAACTACCCGGCCTGTTTCCCGCGCTTTCGGACATCGACCGGGAGGGTTGGGCGATAAGCGAGATAGCGAATGGTTTCGCGAATGTGGAACTTCTCCGCGTCGGAAACGTCCGGATCGACGAGTCGCCGCAGCAGTGCCTCCACGTCCGGGTCCATCGGCGGGACGGTCCGGGTGTCGCGGGGGGCGGCGGTGCGGTCCCAGCCGAGGGCTGCGAACGCGGCGGCGGGGTTGAGACCGAGGCCCTCGCAGAAGGCGACCACCCGCTCGGCCTCCGGATCGCTGGCCCAGTCGCCGCGCACCCACCGGTTGATGGTCTGCCGGGAGACGCCGGTGCGCCGGGAGACCTCTGTGCCGCTCCAGGCCCGGGTGGCTCGTGCCTCGTCGAGCGCCCGTCGGACGAAGGTGGCGAAGGCGATCTTCCGTGCGTTGGCGGTCTCGGTCACCTTGTGACGGTACGGCCACTCGGCGGCAGGCGGGGTCCCTGGCACGCCGTTGTCACGTGAACGTGACGGCCGGCTCGGATTTGCGGCGAACGATCCAGTGCGGCTTCTGAGGGGTGTCACCTGGGCAGAATAGATGACCATTGGTGGTGCCGTAAGCGGACGAAAAGCTGATACTGTCACGCTCATGGGACAACCTACGGTGTGTCACGTGCCTGAGACGATTGGTGCTCACATGCGTCACGCCCCCGGTGCGAGGGGGGTGTGGTGACCGAACTCGCGACGCGTGCCCAGGCCTTCGGTCTGATCGCCGAGGGCGTCGCCGCCGGCCTGAGCGCCCCCTGGCGCCTCTACCTCGCCCGGGGCTGCCGTTACCTGTCGCTGAGCGTCGGTGACCGGGCCGAGTGGAACGCCTGGCGTACCCATCTCGGCTGCCCGGAGCTGAGCGTACGGGTCTACGACGCCGGCGGGGAGATCCGCCGGTCGTCGGTGGCGGAGGTGGTCCTGGACGGCTGCCGGGTCAGCGTCGAGCTGGTCGAGGAGGTCAGCACCGGCGACCTGGACCAGCTGCTGGTCGCCGATCCCACCTCGGTCGATCCGGAGGAGCGATGACGCGGCCCCGGCGGCACCCGGGAGCCGCCCGATGAGTCCCTTCCTCGCGATCTTCCTCGTGCTGGTGCTCGGCGCTGCCAGCTACGCCGCCGGCCGGCTGCACGGGCAGCTGAGCTACCGCATCGGCTACCGGTTCGGCTATCGGCAGGGCTACTTCGACGGCGACCGCGGCGCCTGGAACCGGCGCCGCCGGGACGCGCAGGCCGCCATCGCGTCGGCGCTGTCCACGCCCCCGCCGCCCAGCACCATCCGGGTGAGCGGGACGGTGGCCCGTCCCGGCACCACCTACACCGGCTCGTCGTTCTCGGCGCCGGCTGCCCCGGTCACCGGGCGGCACCCGACCGGCACCCTGGTCAGACGAACTGGTTGAGACGGTCGACCGGGCGCCCCGCCCGGTCGACCGGTCGAAGGCGCGGTGCGTCGTCCGCGGCGGACACGCACCGTCGGGGCCACGTCAGACCGGTGACGGTGGTCCCACCGGCCGGGATGCGCGCAGGGGGCATGCATCCCGGCCGGCTCCGCCGCCCTCGGCTCGGCAGCCGGCGTGCCCGATCGCGCCGGCTGCCGCGGGGTCGGCCGCGCCGCCGGCGTACGTGCTGGGTACCCCGATCGGGGACCTGCGCGTGGCTGTGCCGGTGACGGCCCGTTCAGGTACCGGTCGGCGGAGAGCAACCTTCAACCTCTAGCCGGGATGCCCGTACCGGGCTAGCGTCTAGGCATGGCACGGGGTTCCCCCGGCCAACCGGCAAGCCCGGACCTGCGACCCTCGCGCATGGGGCCCGCATCCGACCCCGTGTCCCCGGGCACCGGCGGAGGCGGAACGCGGGTGGCCGGGTGCCCATCCGCCGGAGCAGGCCTGTGACGACTCGCCGTACCACTGCCGGTGCCGATCAGACCCCGGCCGCGACTGCCGTGACCCGCCGAGCCACCCGGAGCCGCCGCACGGCGGCCACCGCGCCGGCCGACGCCAAGGAGCCCCCACCAGCCGGCCAGTCCTTCGTTTTGGACACCTCGGTGCTGCTCTCCGACCCGGCAGCGTTCCACCGATTCTCCGAGCACGAGGTGGTCCTGCCACTCGTGGTGATCTCCGAATTGGAGGGCAAACGGCATCATCCGGAGCTGGGCTGGTTCGCCCGGCAGTCGCTGCGCATGCTCGACGAGCTGCGCGTACAGCACGGGCGGCTGGACCGTCCGGTGCCCGCTAACGACGCCGGCGGCACGTTGCGCGTGGAGCTCAACCACACCGACGACGGAGTGCTGCCGCCCGGGTTCCGGAATGAGAGCAACGACGCCCGCATCCTCTCCGTGGCGTTGAACCTCGCCGCCGAAGGGCGGGCGGTCACGCTGGTCAGCAAGGACATGCCGCTGCGGGTCAAGGCCGCTTCGGTGGGTCTGCGTGCCGACGAGTACCGGCATGGTCAGGCCAGCGACCCGACCTGGACGGGCATGGCCGAGCTGGAGCTCAGTGAGGAGCAGATCGGTCAGCTGTACGCCGGTGAGACGCTCGACCTGGACGAGGCGGCGGGGATGCCCTGCCACACCGGTCTGGTGCTGCACTCCGGGCGCGGGTCCGCCCTCGGCCGGGTGCTGCCGGACAAGACGGTACGGCTGGTCCGCGGTGACCGGGAGGCGTTCGGCGTGCACGGTCGCTCGGCGGAGCAGCGGATCGCCCTGGACCTCCTGCTGGACGAGTCGGTCGGCATCGTGTCGCTGGGCGGCCGGGCGGGTACCGGTAAGTCCGCCCTCGCCCTGTGCGCGGGGTTGGAGGCGGTGATGGAGCGCCGCCGGCACAAGAAGGTTGTCGTCTTCCGTCCGCTCTACGCCGTCGGCGGCCAGGAGTTGGGTTACCTGCCCGGCACCGAGTCGGAGAAGATGTCGCCTTGGGCGCAGGCGGTCTTCGACACCCTCGGGGCCGTGGTGCACGAGAACGTGCTGGAGGAGGTCACCTCCCGGGGCCTGCTCGAGGTGCTGCCGTTGACCCACATCCGTGGCCGCAGCCTGCACGACGCGTTCGTGATCGTGGACGAGGCGCAGTCCCTGGAGCGTGGCGTCCTGCTCACCGTGCTGTCCAGGATCGGGCAGGGTTCCCGGGTGGTGCTGACCCACGACGTGGCGCAGCGGGACAATCTCCGGGTCGGCCGGCACGACGGGGTGACCGCGGTGATCGAGGCGTTGAAGGGCCACTCGCTCTTCGCCCATGTGACGCTCAGCCGTTCGGAACGCTCGCCCATCGCGGCGATGGTGACCGACCTGCTGGAGGACATCCCGACCTGATGACGTTTTGATAGCGATTCGTCCGCATTCCAAGTGTGGTCCAAGTCACAAATCCGTCGCTTGGTTTCCCATCAGCCTCACCGTGCGCAATCGTGTCCCACGAGCGCCCACACACCGAAGAGATCGTCAGGGGTCATTCGTCACACCCGCCACGACACCGGTGCGTCGGCTGCGGCCGGCGACGGTCGGGGCGCTCACGGCGTGGGCCCGGCCCTCGACGGCCCGGGACCCCGCCGTGTCCTTGCCCCCGACGAAGGGACCACTTCGTGAGTCGGCTGTGGAGCCGGTTGGGCGCCCGCACGGCCGCCGTCGCGCTGCTCTCCGTGGGTGTTGCCGGCGGCGTCTATCTGGGCGATGACCGGGAAGCCCAGCAGGATGGCCTGGCGGCGCAGGTCAGCGCGGAGGTCGACCAGGCGGAGCACGAGTACCTGCGCGAGCGCCAGGCGGCCCACCAGATGCAGTACGCGCAACAGCGCGCCGCCGAGTACCAGGCGAAGCTGAGGGCCGCCGAAGCCGCCAAGGCCGCCGCCGAGCGGGCCAAGCGGGCCGAGGAGGCGGCGGCGTCCCGCAAGCGCGAGCGCGAGAAGGCCGAAGAGGCCGAGAACGCGGCCGCGAAGCCGTACGCCGGGCCGATCCCCGCCTCGTGCGAGGAGTACAGCGGCAACCGGAAGATCGGTTGCGCAGAGATGATCAAGGCAGGCTTCCCGATCAAGGAGTTCCCCTGCCTCGACAAGCTCTGGACCAAGGAGAGCGGGTGGAACCACAAGGCCAGCAACTCCTCGTCCGGGGCGTACGGCATTCCCCAAGCGCTGCCGGGCAGCAAGATGGGCTCGGTCGCGGACGACTGGAAGACCAACCCGGCCACGCAGGTCGAGTGGGGGCTGGGCTACATCGAGGGGCGGTACGACACCCCCTGCGGCGCCTGGGCGCACTCCCAGAGCACCGGCTGGTACTGAGCCGGAAACGCGCGAAAACGGGGCGGGTGGCGTACACCCGCCCCGTTTCCCGTGTGTCGGCGCGGGACGCGAGTGGCGGTCGGGCGAGATTACTGATAGCAGTGGTGGGGTGACCCTGCTCCCCGGAAGCAACGACCCCCACCGGTTCGGCACCGAGGCGTTCTACGCCGCACTCGGCCGGGCCTTCGTCGCGATGTGCGCGGTGGTGCCGTTCCTCTTCCTCATCGAGGTCGTCGATCAGGGTCTCGCGTTCGGCCTGGACGCCTCCGCCGGCATCATCCCCAAGCGGATCGACGGCCTGGACGGCGTCTTCTTCTCACCGTTCCTGCACCACGGCTTCGACCACCTCTACAGCAACAGCATCCCGCTGATCCTGCTCGGCACGTTCGTGCTCGCGGCCGGCGCCCGCCGCTTCCTCTGGTCCACCCTGTTGATCATCTTGGTGAGCGGGCTCGGAGTGTGGTTCACCGGCTCACCCAACTCGGTGGTGGTCGGCGCGAGCGGGGTGATCTTCGGCTACCTGGGGATCCTGTTCACCCGCGGCATCTTCGAACGCAGCTGGTGGAACTTCGCGGTCTTCCTGCTGGTCGGGCTCCTCTACGGCTGGCAGCTGGTGGGCGTCCTGCCCACCGACGAGCGGATCTCCTGGCAGGGGCACCTGTTCGGACTGCTCGGCGGGGTGGTCGCCGCCATCCTGTTCCGGCGCCGCCGGCACGACCCGAGCCGCTCGGAGTCCACGTTCTCGATGCCGTGAGCGGGCCGGCCCGGCCTGTGGGCCTCGTTCTCCCGCACCGCCCCACCCGGCCCGCGTACTCGTCATGACCTGCCCGTGCGCCGCCGACGCGACACGCTTGCCCCGAGCCGCGCCAGGGCCATACGGTCGACATCAGCACGCGTTGATCCGCGAGCGGGAAGCGACGGTACGCCATGCGCGAGGTCGATGTCGCCGTGATCGGAGCCGGTCCGACCGGTTTGTTCGCCGCGTACTACGCCGGTTTCCGAGGGCTCTCGGTGGCGGTGATCGACGCACTGCCGGAGCCCGGCGGCCAGGTCGCCGCGATGTACCCGGAGAAACTCATCCTCGACGTGGCCGGTTTCCCGTCCATCAAGGGGCGGGATCTGGTGGCGAACCTGGTCGCCCAGGCTGCGCCCTTCAGCCCGCGATACCTGCTGGGCACCCGTGCGGAGAAGCTGACGTACGCCGACGAACGCCCGGTGCTCGGCCTCGCCGGGGGCGAGCGGCTCCACTGCGGCGCGGTGGTCGTCACCGGCGGTCTGGGCAGTTTCACCCCGCGCCCGTTGCCGGTCGCCGAACACTTCGTCGGCGCCGGGATCGTCTACTTCGTGCCGCAGCCGGCCGAGCTGGCCGGTCGGGACGTGTTGATCGTCGGCGGTGGCGACTCCGCCTTCGACTGGGCGCTCACGCTGCACCCGCTGGCCCGCTCCGTGACGCTGGTGCACCGGCGGGAGAAGTTCCGGGCGCACGCCGCCACCGTCTCCCGGGTGCTGGGGCTGCCGATCCGGATACTGGTCAACGCCGAGGTCACCCGGCTGCACGGCGATGACACGGTCACCGGTGCGGAGATCACCGTACGGGGTGGCACCGCGGAGATCCTGCCGGTCGACACCGTGGTGGCGGCGCTCGGTTTCACCGCCGACCTCGGCCCGCTCGCCGAGTGGGGCCTCCGGCTGGACCGCCGGCACATCGTCGTGGACAGCACGATGGCCACGAACCTGCCCCGCGTCTTCGCGGCCGGGGACATCACCGAGTACCCGGGCAAGGTTCGGCTGATCGCCACCGGGTTCGGCGAGGCCGCCACGGCGGTGAACAACGCGGCGGTGGCCATCGACCCGGGTGCTCACCTCTTCCCGGGCCACTCCTCGGACGGCACCTGACCGCACACCGGTACCCGATGCTGTTCAAGGCGTGGCCGGATCGAGACGCACCGCTGCCAGCCTGGGCGCATGGCCGAACCGCGTCCGCAGCCACGGGACAGCGCTCCCGCCGTGCTGGCCTGGCTGGGGCACCCGGTCTCGGTGGCTGCCCTCGTCCTGCTCCTGGTCAACGACCGGCTGCTCAAGGTGGAGTTCCCGGGACCGGTGACCGGCAAGCTCAGCGATGTGGCGGGTCTGGTGGTCGCGCCACCGTTGACCGCCGTCCTGCTCACACTGCTGGCGCCACGACTGCCGGCCCGTACGGCGGTCGGGCTCGGGCTCACTCTGGTCGGCGCCGTCTTCACGGTGGTCAAGTCCGACACCGGAGCCGCTGCCGCGGCCTCGGCGATCTGGAGCATCGTGAGCGGGCCGTCGGTGATCCGGGCGGACCTCACCGATCTGCTGGCCCTGCCCGCGCTGGCCGTGGCCGCCTTGAGCTGGATCGGCGCCCGGCGTGAGCGGGTACGGCTACGTACGGCACGGATGGTCCGGCTACTGGTACTGCTGCCGGCGGCGACGTTCGCGGCTGCGGCCACCAGCGCGATCCACTACCCGGACGCGGTGCGGGTCGCGGTCGTCGACGATCGTCTCGTGGCCGCCATCGGCAGCGGTTACGGCGACTACGCGACCGAAGCCGACTCATGGCGGATCAGCGAGGACGACGGAGCGACCTGGCGGGACGCCACCGAGACGGAACAGGAGGCGCTGGGAAGCCGGATCGGCGCGGCGGGCGAGCCGGCCCGGCATGCCTGTTCGCCGACGAACCCCGCGCGGTGCTACCGGCTGGTGACCGGACGGCTCCGGGTCGACGAGAGCGACGACGCGGGCCGGACGTGGCGGACAGCCTGGGAGGTGACCGAGAAGCAGCGGTCGGTGCTGATCCGGCAGTACGAGGAGTCCGGCCTCAGGGGTCCGCGGGTGAGCGGGCAGGAACTGGTCGTCCGGGACACGACGGACGGCCGGCACCTGGTGCTGGTCGCCAACGGCCGCGACGGCTTCGCACTCCGGAGCGCCGACGGTGGCTGGGCGCGGATCGGCTTCGCCGGCGCGACAGTGGGCAACCATCCGTACGACGGGCGGGCACCGACGCTGGGCGAGAGCAGCCCCGACTCCCGGGGTCAGGATCCGCTACGGGTGGTGCTGCTGCTGTCCGGGTTGGCGGTGCTCGTCCTGGCCGTGTCCGGTGCCCGGGCCGGGAAGCGAACCGGTGCGGCTCACTGGCTGCCCGTCACTCTGGGGCTTCTCGGGGCGCTGGTGGTGGGGATGCTGCTGGTGCTCTGGCTCGATTCCGCCGTGCTCGGCGCAGTGGCGCCCGTCGGGCTCGTACCGCTGCTGATCGGGGTGGCCGCGCTGGCACTGACCCCGGTCCGAGCCCCGAACGTCGCGCGCCGGTGGGCGCTGGAGGTCTCGCTGGCCGCCGCGCTGACCGGGGCGATGGCCGCCCTGCCATTGGTCGGGTGGCTCTACGGCCGGCCCGCGTACCTGTGGACGGCGCTGGTGCTGGCGCTCCTGGCCGGCGTGCCGGGGCTGCTCCTGGGATGGCGCGCGGTCCGTCTCGTCGCGCCACCCACCCGCTGGGTCGACCCGGCGTACCCGTGGGCGCCGATCAGGCCACCGGCCTGACGGGCGGGCCCGCCGCTCAGGCCGTCACTGCCGCGCCGACCGTTGCGGGGCCACTGCGGCGATGAGCACGGCGACCAGCGTGAGAGCGGCCCCGCCCAGGGTGGTGAGGGTGGGGTGCGACGCGGCCGTCGGCACGACCAGGTCCACCAGGACGGCACCGACGACCTGGCCGGCGATGGTGGCCAGGCCGAGCAGCAGCACGCCGGTGAAGCGGACGATCGCCGCGGCGACCGCGATGAAGACGATGCCGATCGGACCGCCCAGGTAGAGCCAGGGCTCGGCGGGCAGGCTCCCGGTGGGCCAGCCCCGTACCGCCACGTCGATGGCGAACGCCACGAGCAGGGCCACTGTGCCGACGGTGAAGTTCACCAGGGTGGCGGTCAACGCGCTGCCCGAGGCACCCCGCACCCGCCCGTTGACCGCCTGTTGCCAGGCGATGCCGACGCCGGCGAGCAGCGGCAGCACGGCGAGCACCAGCGTGTCCGGCTGGTCGAACCGGTCGCTGACGGACAGGAGCACCGCGACCACCGCGAGGGCGGCGCCGGCCAGCCGTTGGCCGGTGATCGGATGTGCGCCGGCAGGGCCGATGCCGGCCCGGTCGACCGCCAGGCTGCTGCCGGACTGACCGGCCACCACGGCCACGGTGAAGACCGCCACGCCGAGCGTGCCGATGGTGAGTCCCTGGGTGGCCACCAGGAAGGCACCGAACACGCCGCCCAGACACTGCCAGGGCCGCAACGCGCCACTACCCAGTGCCGTGCGCAGGGTGACCAGGCCACGCCGCCCGGCCGGAGAGGTGGGAACCAGCACCAGCAGCACCAGCAGACCGATGCCGAAGGAGATCACCGCGGCGCCGAAACCGTCGCCGAGGCGTACGCCCAACTCGCCGTTGATCCTCGACTGCACGGCGACGGCGACGCCGGAGACGGTCGCCAGACCCACCCCGGCGATCCGCTGGGTCGCCGGCAGGACGGGCCGGTCGGTGGTGGCGGCGCTCACTCCTGCTCGGCCAGGGGGCGGCCGTCGAAGTCGACGGCCGAGTAGAGCGCGAGCTTCTCCAGGCGGTGGTACGAGTCGATCACGCGGATCGTGCCGCTCTTCGAGCGCATCACGATCGACTGGGTGTACGCCCCGCCCGCGCGGTAGCGCACTCCCCGCAGCAGGTCCCCGGAGGTGACGCCGGTGGCCACGAAGAAGCAGTTGTCGCCGGTCACCAGGTCGTCGGTGAAGAGCACCCGGTCCAGGTCGTGGCCGGCGGCCACGGCCTTGTCCCGCTCCTCGTCGTCCTTCGGCCAGAGCTTCGCCTGCATCATCCCGCCCATGCACTTGAGCGCGCAGGCGGAGGTGATCCCCTCAGGGGTGCCGCCGATGCCCATCAGCACGTCGACGTCCGACTCACCCCGGGCGGCCGCGATGGCGCCGGCGATGTCTCCGTCGGAGATGAACCGGATGCCCGCGCCGGCCCGCCGGATCTGCTCGACCAGGTCCTTGTGCCGGGGGCGGTCCAGCACGCAGACCGTCACCTCGGAGACGTCGGTGCCCTTGACCCGTGCGATGCGGCGCAGGTTGTCGGCCACGCCCGCGTTGATGTCCACCACGTCGGCGTAGGCCGGGCCGACGGCGAGCTTCTCCATGTAGAAGACGGCGCTGGGGTCGAACATCGCACCCCGCTCGGCGACCGCCAGCACCGCGAGGGCGTTCGGCATCCCCTTGCTCATCAGCGTGGTGCCGTCGATCGGATCGACCGCGACGTCCACCGCCGGGCCGGTCCCGTCGCCGACCTCCTCACCGTTGAAGAGCATCGGGGCGTTGTCCTTCTCGCCCTCGCCGATCACCACCACGCCGCGCATCGGGATCGAGTTGATCAGCTTGCGCATGGCGTCGACGGCGGCCCCGTCCCCGCCTTCCTTGTCGCCACGGCCGACCCACCGGCCGGCGGCCATCGCCGCGGCCTCGGTGACCCGGACCAGGTCGAGGGCGAGGTTGCGGTCCAGATTCTGCGGGACCCGGGTCCTGGTGTTCGTCATGACGGCTCCTCCTCGCGACGGTGCGGGGTGGTTCGGCGTCGCGGGTGTCCTCCGCTGCCGGCTATGTCGCTGATCCTCACACGATCGCGGATGCGGCGCTGGGGCGGGGCGGTGATGGCCTGGATACCGCCCGTCGGGGCGGTGCGAGAATGGCAGGGTGGAACCCGCACAGCCTGCCGACCGCGTACCCGCCGACCGGACCCCGACCGACGGCCTGACCCCGGCGACCGCAGCGGCGGCCGAGGCCGACGGGCAACCGGCCGGCGAACCGGCTCTGGTCGCTCCGGTAGGCGCCGCACGGCAGGACCGGCCCGAGTTGTCCGCCGCGCCGCTGGCACCGTCCGCGCCGCCGGCCCCGGCAGAGGTACGCCGCTCCGACCGGTCACCGAAGGACATGGCGATCTCACTGCTGGTGCTGCTGATTCCGATCGCGCTGCTGCTGGCGTTCTACCGGGGGTTCCTCGGCGGCGACCAGCCGACCCCGGTCGACCCGTCGCCCGCCATCGAGCAGGCTCAGGGCGCGAGGGCCTTCCCGGTGAGCCAACCGGCTGGTCTGGGCGAGGACTGGCGCCCGATCAACGCTCGCTACCAGACGGCGGAGAGCGGCTCGACGCTGCGGATCGGGTACGTGACGCCGGATGGGAAGGGCGCCCAGCTGCTGCAGAGCAACGTGCCCGCCGAGCAGTTCATCCCGACGGAGCTGACCGACCGGGCCCAGCCGCAGGGGCAGATCGAACTGAACGGGCGGAACTGGCAGCGGTACACCGCCCGCGAGAACGAGCAGGCGCTGGTGCTGTTGGAGCCGGACCGCACGGTGATCGTGGTGGGCGACGCCCGGGAGAACGAGCTGCGCGAGCTCGGCGGCGCGCTGCGCTGAATCGTCCCCCAAGCGAGCATTGGATCGGCTAGTCTGCGTCGGCTCCCGCCCGGCGACGCGATGTCGACCGGGCGACACACTCCTGCGAAGAGAGACGACGTGAACATTCGACGGTGGGGTCTCGGCCTTCTCGCCGCCACGCTGTTCGTCCCGGGCCTGACCGCCTGCAACTCGGACGCCGGCAAGTCCGCCGACTCCGGTGCTTCGGCCGACGCATCCGCTGCGGCCATCCCGTCGGACCCGAAGGAGGCGCTGGTCGCCTCCACCAAGGAGCTCGAGAACGGCAACTTCACCTTCACCCTCGGCGCTGACGGCGTGACCGGCAAGGGCCTGGTGCACAAGCCGAGCAACAGCGCCCAGCTCACCATGACGATCGACGACGGCTCCGGCACGACGATGGGCCTGGACATGATCTACGTCGAGTCGGAGAGCTGGGTGAAGCTCGACCTCGGTGAGCTCGGCGACATGATCCCCGGCGCGGCCGCGCTGAAGGACAAGTACCAGCACCTGGACAAGTCCAAGATCGAGGACAGCTCGCTCTCGCTCGACCTGACGAAGCCCGACCCGGGCAACAGCGCCACGATCATCAAGGCGATCACCGAGGTGCAGAAGACCGGTGAGGGCGCGTACAGCGGCAAGCTCGACGCCTCCGGCGTGACCGACTCCGACGCCCTGGACCAGGACCTGATCAAGGCGCTCGGCGATCAGGCCAAGTCCCTGCCCTTCACCGCGAAGCTGGACGCGCAGGGTCGGCTCACCGAGCTGGTGCTCTCGATCCCGGCCGTGAGTGAGACCAAGGCGCACGAGATCAAGGTCAGCTACGCCGACTACGGCACTGCCGCCGCCGCGCAGAAGCCGGCCGCGGACAAGGTCGTGGAGGCCTCCGAGCAGACCTACGAGATGCTCAAGTAATCGCCGTACGTTGCGGGACGGGGGCGGCGGACGCCCCCGTTCTCGTGTCCTGAGGGCATCGCCGTTCGGTCCTGCCGGGAAACCGGACAGTCGGGCGATTGCCCGGCCCGGCGGCAGGGAACAGAGGAGGGGCGGGCCGGTCGGGTCGGCCTTCCGGCCGGAGCGGCTCGCGCGGCGCGGCAGTGGATCGCCGCGTCGTCCGGTTCCGGCGCACCAGCCCGCGTCGGGTGACCCTCTCGGGAGACACGGATGACTGTTCGACGACGACTCGGCGCCGGTCTGGTGGCCGCCGCGCTGTTCACCCCGGGCCTCGCCGCGTGCAACGCCACCGCCCCGGGCGGCACCGCCGCGCCGACCGCTTCCGGCACGGCGGCCGCGACCGGGACGGCGTCGCCGGCGACCGGTGACGCGAAGCAGGCGTTGCTCGCCTCCACGGCGGCGATCCGCGACGGGAACTTCCGGTTCACCATGACCGGCGGCGGGAGCAGCGCCGAGGGGCAGGTGCACGAGCCGAGCCAGAGCGCGCGGATGAAGGTGTCGATCGGTGACTCGTCGTCCGACCTGTCGATGACGCTCGACGTGATCCACTACCGGCCGGACAGCTGGGTGAAGGTGGACCTCGGTGGCCGAGCGGCGGGCAGCGTACCGGGGTCGGAGAAGCTGAACCTCGGCAAGTACCAGCACCTCGACCAGACCCGGATCAAGGGGAACCGCAACCTCGGCTTCGACTTCGATCGGCTCGACCCGGCCGGCAGCGAGGTGCTCACCCAGGGCGTCACGGAGGTCCGGCGGACCGGCGACGGCGCGTACGCCGGCACCCTCGACGTGTCGAAGGCGGCCGAGGCCGGCTCGCTCGACGCCAACATGATCACCGCGCTCGGGACGCAGGCGAAGACGGTGCCGTTCACCGCCCGGGTGGACGCCCAGGGCCGGCTCAGCGAGCTGGTGGTCCAGGTCCCGGCGGCCGGCCAACAGCAGGCCCAGGACGTACGGATCACCTACTCGGACTACGGCAACGCCACGGCCGCCCAGAAGCCCCCGGCCGACCAGGTCGTCGAGGCCCCGGCCGAGCTGTACAACCTGTTCAACTGACCCAACCCGTCCCGCGCCGCCGATCTCGTGGTTGTCGGCAGCCTGTTCCGGATGCCTCGACCGCCTGGTCGGCGGGGCGCGGGTGGGATGCGAGTCAGGAGGTCTGGGACTCCCGGGCGGCTTCGATGCGTGCCCGGGCGCCGTCCAGCCAGCGCTGGCAGATCACCGCCAGCGCCTCGCCGCGCTCCCAGAGCGCCAGCGACTCCTCCAGCGACGTGCCGCCGGCCTCCAGGCGTTCCACCACCGACGCCAGTTCCGCGCGGGCCTGCTCGTAGCTGAGCCGTTCGTCCGGCCCAGCCTTCGTCTCCTCAGTCATCGGCTCCATCCCAGCACACGGCCGCCCCGCGGCGCGGGGGGCTCAACTCTCGTTCGCACGCGGCGCAGCTCAGCCGGGCACCGGTCCACTCACCCGTCCACCGTCGCCGCCAGCTCGCCGTCGGCGAGGCGTACCCGCAGCGGGTCGCCCTTGCCCACCTCGGCCGCGGCCCGGACCACGTGCCCGTCGGCGCGCTGGACGATCGCGTACCCGCGCTCCAGCGTGGCCGCCGGGGACAGCGCGCGGAGCCGGGCCAGGGTGTGCCGCAGCTCGTCGTCGGCGGCGGCGAGCCGGTGGTGCAGGCAACGCCCGGCCCGCTGGCGGAGCAGGGTCAACTCGGTGCTCCGCTGGTCGATCATGACCTGGGGGCGGGCCAGTACCGGCCGGGAGCGCAGCGCGTCCAGCCGGTGCTGCTCCCGGTCGACCAGGTTGCGGACCGCCCGCTCCAGTCGTGATCGGGCCTGCCCGATGAGGCGTACCTCCTCGGTCAGGTCCGGTACGACCCGCTTGGCCGCGTCGGTGGGCGTCGAGGCGCGCAGGTCGGCGACGTAGTCGAGCAGCGGCGCGTCCGTCTCATGACCGATCGCGCTCACGACTGGCGTGCGGCAGGCGAAGACCGCCCGGCAGAGTGCCTCGTCGGAGAAGGGGAGCAGGTCCTCGAGGCTGCCGCCGCCCCGGGCGATGATGATCACGTCGATGGTCGGGTCGGTGTCGAGCACCTTGAGCGCGTCGACGATCTGCGGCACGGCGCTCGGCCCCTGTACCGCCACGTTGACCGTGCGGAACTCCACCGCCGGCCAGCGCCGGCGGGCGTTGGTGAGCACGTCCCGCTCGGCCGCTGAGGCGCGGCCGGTGATCAGGCCGATCCGGTTGGGCAGGAAGGGCGGGCGGCGTTTGCGGGCCCGGTCGAAGAGCCCTTCGGCGGCGAGCAGCTTCTTGAGCTTCTCCAGCCGGGCCAGCAGCTCGCCGAGGCCCACCTGGCGGATCTCGTCGGCGCGCAGGCTCAGCGTGCCCCGGGCCGCGTAGAACTCGGGCTTGGCGTGCAGCACCACGCGGGCGCCCTCGCGCAGCTCGGGCGTGCCGATGTCGAGGACGTCGCGGTTGGTGGTGACGGTCAGGCTCAGGTCGGCCGACGGGTCCCGCAGGGTGAGGAAGACGGTGCTGGCGCCCGGCCGGCGGCTGATCTGCGCCACCTGCCCGTCGACCCAGACCCAGCCGAGCCGTCCGATCCAGGCGCCGATCTTCTGGCTGACCACCCGGACCGGCCAGGGCTCCTCGGACGTGCTCCGATCCACCTCACCCGTACTCACCCGCCCACCCTACGGCCCACCCCCGCTCAGGCTGGTTGATCATGAAGTTGTTGCCCTCCCAACGGCGTGTCGGGAGCAATAACTTCATGATCAACGGCGCGTCGGGGGCGGGGGCAGGGGGCGGGGTGGGGGCCGGGGCGACGGTTGCAGCGGATGTCTGGTCCGGGGCGGGCACGTACGATGGGCGGGTGACTCAGGATGAAGCGACTCCCCGGACCGGTAAGCGCGTGCTCCTGGCCAAGCCCCGCGGCTACTGCGCGGGAGTCGACCGCGCGGTGCAGACCGTGCAGGAGGCGCTGAAGCTCTACGGCGCCCCGATCTACGTCCGCAAGCAGATCGTGCACAACAAGCACGTGGTGCAGACGCTCGAAGCGCAGGGCGCGATCTTCGTGGAGGAGAACGAGGAGGTCCCGGCGGGTGCCACCGTCATCTTCTCCGCGCACGGTGTCGCCCCCGAGGTGTACGAGCAGGCGAAGGCGCGTTCGTTGAAGGCGATCGACGCGACCTGCCCGCTGGTCACCAAGGTCCACCACGAGGCGAAGCGGTTCGCCGCCGAGGACTACGACATCCTGCTGATCGGCCACGAGGGGCACGAGGAGGTCATCGGGACCTCCGGCGAGGCGCCCGAGCACATCCAGCTCGTCGACGGCCCGGACGCCGCCGACCGGATCACCGTTCGGGATCCGAACAAGGTCGTGTGGCTGTCCCAGACCACCCTCTCGGTGGACGAGACGCTGGAGACGGTCGCCCGGCTGAAGAAGCGGCTGCCGATGCTCCAGTCGCCGCCCAGTGACGACATCTGCTACGCCACCTCGAACCGGCAGCACGTGGTCAAGCAGATCGCGCCGGACTGCGACGTCGTGATCGTCGTCGGCTCACGCAACTCGTCGAACTCGGTGCGGCTGGTCGAGGTCGCGCTGGACGCGGGCGCCCGCGCCGGTCACCTGATCGACTTCGCGCACGAGATCGAAGACGCCTGGCTCGCCGACGCCCGTACGGTCGGCGTGACCTCCGGGGCGAGCGTTCCGGAGGACCTGGTGCAGGAGGTTCTCGCGCACCTCGCCGCCCGTGGCTTCGGCGACGTCGAGGAGATCACCACCGCCGACGAGCGGCTCACCTTCTCGCTGCCGCAGGAGCTCAAGCGGGACATGCGGGCCGCCGCCGCGGCTCGTGGCTGACCGGCACGGAACGCCTGGCCGTCCCGACACGTCCGATACCGGTATGAGGAACCTTCGGCTCGCCGCCGTTGCCCTGGCCGCCGTCGCCGCGTTGAGCGCCTGCGGTGGTCAGGACGGCACCGGCACTCCGACCACCCTGCCCACCTCCACGGGAGCGTCTCCGGTGACCGACCAGCCTCCGACCCCGTCGACGTCGCCGACCGATCCGGCTACGCCGACCCCGCCGAGCGTCTCCACCCCGCCCCGCGGGACGACGAAGCCGGGCGGGCCGACCCTTCCGCCGCCGGTCGCCGGCACCGAGCTGACCGGCACGATCGTCGCCGGCGTCGAGGCGAACTGCCTGCTTCTCGACGGCTATCTCCTGATCGGTGGCCCGCGTGACGTCCTCGCCGTGGGTGCCCGGGTGACCGTCACCGGTCGTGTGCAGCGCGGCATGATGACCACCTGCCAGCAGGGCACGCCGTTCGTCGTGGAGGCGGCGCGGCGGTCCTGAGCCGCGCGGCCGGTCCGGCGCGACCGAGTGCGCCGGGTCAGCGGGACGGGACGTCGTTGTCGGCCGCCTCGAGCAGCTCCGGCGCCTGCGGCTGCCGGGGCGCCAGCTCGACCTGCGCCGGGGCTTCCAGGTCCCGGTCCGAGACGCCCAGCTCGGCGAGCTTGCGCGCGCTGACCAGCACCCGGGCCTCCAAGGACCCGACCGCCCGGTTGTACGCGGTCACCGCGCTGCCCAGCGCCGTGCCGAGCTTGCCGACGTGGTCGCCGAGCGTGGCGAGCCGGCCGTGCAGCTCGCGGGCCAGCGAGTGCACGGCCGCCGCGTTGCGGGCCAACGCCTCCTGCCGCCAGGAGTAGGCGACGGTACGCAGCAGCGCGACCAGGGTGGCCGGGGTGGCCAGCACCACGTTCCGGGCGAAGGCGTGCTCCAGCAGCGTCGGGTCGCGCTGGAGTGCCACGTCGAGGAAGGGATCCGCCGGGACGAAGAGCACCACGAACTCCGGGGTGCTGTCGAACGCGGCCCAGTAGGTCTTCGCGGCCAACGCGTCGACGTGCGCCCGCAGGTGCCGGGCGTGTGCGTCGAGGTGGGTGTCCCGGCTGCGTTCGTCGCGTGCCTCCATCGCGGTGAGGTACGCGTCGAACGGCGCCTTGGCGTCGACCACCACCGAACGACCACCGTGCAGCCGTACGACCAGGTCGGGACGGACGCCCTGCTGGTCGGTGGCGGCCGTGACCTGCTCGGCGAAGTCGCAGTGCTCCAGCATGCCGGCCGCCTCGACGATCCGGCGCAGCTGGTGCTCGCCCCAGCGCCCGCGGACCTGGGGGGCGCGCAGCGCCGCCACGAGCTGCTTCGTCTCGGTGCGGAGTTCACCCGAGACCACGCTCATCGAGCGGACCTGTTCGCGTAGCTCCGCGTACGCGTCGACCCGGTCGCGCTCCAGGTCGGCCACGCGCTGTTCGTAGCGGCGCAGGGTCTCGTGCAGCGGTGCGACGGCCCGGGACACCGCCTCCTGGGACTGTGCGGTCGCCTCGTAGCTCAGTGCCCGCAGGGACTGCTCCAGCCGGCCCTCGCCCTCCCGCGTCGCCCGCAGCGTGGCGTCCAACCGGGCGATCTCGGCAGCGGAGCGGGACCGGGCGGCGAGCCATCCCACCGCGCCACCGGCACCGAGACACACCACCACCACGGCCAGCGTCGGGAAGTCCATCACCGCAGCTTGCCAAACGCGTACGACTTTGCCGGCCTGGGTACCGTCGTGCCATGAGAATTCTGCTCGTGGTCGTCGTCGTGGCGCTGGTCGTGGGCGTGTTGGTCTGGTGGCGGCGTGAAGCCGCGGCCCGGGCGGCCCGCGAGCTGGCCGACGTGCGGGCGGACGCCCAGCGCTGGTACGAACGTCTCGGCGGACAGGTGATGAACCTGCACGGCGACGATCCGGCGGTGCGGCAGGCGCTGGTGGACGCGGCCGAGCGGTACAACGCCGCGGGCAGCCAGCTCGAACAGGCCGGTACGGTGCACCAGTACCGGCTGGCCCGGGAGACGGCGCTGGAGGGGCTGGCGTACGTGCGGGCGGCCCGCGTCGCGCTCGGCATCGATCCCGGCCCTGATCTGCCGCCGCTGGCCGCCGCCGCCGGCACCGGCGAGTTGACCCGGGCACGCGAGGTCGAGGTGCAGGGGCAGACGTTCAAGGCGGGTCCCCAGCCGGGGCGGGAGACGCCGTACTACTACCCGGGCGGCCGGTTCCAGGGCCGCCCGGTACCGGCCGGCTGGTACTCGACGCCCTGGTGGAAGACCGCGCTCGGGGCCGGAGCGGGTGTGCTCGGCGGCATGCTCATCGCCGACGCTCTCTTCTCGCCCGCCTTCGCCGATCCCGGCTACGGCTACGAGGCCGGTTACCAGGAGGGCTTCGCCGACGGCAACGACTTCGGCGACCAGGGCGGCGACCAGGGCGGCGACTTCGGGGGCGGCGACTTCGGCGGGGGTGACTTCGGCGGCGGGGGTTTCGGCGGGGGCGACTTCGGGGGCGGCGACTTCGGGGGCGGCGGCGACTGATCCCGATCCGCGGACCGGCGCCGGCCCCGACCAACCCGAAAGAGCCTGATACCTCCGAGGCATATTTATGACTCAGAGGTATCAGGCTCTCGTTGGTCGGTGCGGCGTATCCGGGGCTTCTCCGTCGGTGGGGCCACCGGTGTTCGGCCCGAGCGACACCGCCGCCGGCACGCCCACGACACGTTGCCGCCCGGCGTTCTCAGCCCGTGTTGCGCATCCCGGCCGCGATGCCGTTGACCGTGGTGAGCAGGGCCCGTTCCAGAGCCGTACCGTCGCTGGGAGCGCGGCGGCCGCCCGGCGCGGTGGCCACCGCCCGGCCGGCGGCGCCCGAGTCCCGGTACTGACGCAGCAGCGCCACCTGGAGGTGGTGCAGCGGCTCCAGGTAGGTGTCCCGCACCGCGAGGGTCCGCTGGAGCACCGGGGAGCTGTCGAGCAGAGCGGGAGACCCGGTCACGGCCAGCACCTCCCGCCTGGTCAGCTCGTACTCCTGCTCGATCTTGTTGAAGATCGGGTGCAACTGCTCGGGTACGAGCGTCTCGACGTACCGCCGGGCGATGTCGAGGTCGGTCTTGCTCAGCATCATCTCCACGTTGGACAGGAACGTCCCGAAGAAGTGCCAGTTGCGACGCATCTCGGCCAGTACGTCGGCCAGTCCGGCCTCGCGGGCCGCCGCGAGCCCCGAGCCGACGCCGAACCAGCCCGGGACGATCTGCCGGGTCTGCGTCCAGCCGAACACCCACGGGATGGCCCGCAGACCGGCAAGGCCGGCTCCCGTGTTCGGTCGCTTCGCCGGGCGGGAGCCGATGTTGAGCGCCCCCAGCAGCTCCGTCGGCGTGGACGCCCAGAAGTACGCCGGCAGCTCCGGGTCCTCCACCAGCGACCGGTACGACCGGTACGCCGACTCCGAGACCACGTCCATCGCGGCGTCCCACCGCTCCAGCATCTCGGCGGGCTGCCGGGGTGCGGTGTGCAGGAGGGTGGCCTGGAGCACCGCGGCCAGCGTCAGCTCCAGGTTCTCCCGGGCCAGCGACGGCAGGCTGTACTTGTCGGAGATGACCTCGCCCTGCTCGGTCACCTTGATCGCGCCGTCGAGGGTGCCGTACGGCTGGGCCAGGATCGCCTCGTGCGTCGGCCCGCCGCCGCGCCCCACCGTGCCGCCGCGACCGTGGAAGAGTCGCAGGTGCACGCCGTGCCGGGCGGCAACGTCACGCAGTGCCCGCTGCGCCCGGTGGATCGACCACTGGCTGGTGGTGATACCCGCCTCCTTGTTGGAGTCGGAGTAGCCGAGCATGACCTCCTGCACGTCGCCCCGCGCCGCGACCAGCGCCCGGTACGCCGGTAGGGACAGCAGTTCGTCGAGGAGTTCGCCACCGGCGTTGAGTTCCGCCGGGGTCTCCAGCAGCGGCACGAAACCGATCCGGGCCCGCCCGCTGTGCACGTCCACCAGGCCGGCCTCGCGGGCGAGCACCACTGCGGCGAGAACGTCGTCCACGCCGAGGGTCATCGAGATGATGTACGACTCGATGACCTCGTTGCCGAACCGGTCCTGTGCCTCGCGAACCGTGCTGAAGACGTCGAACGTCTTGCGGGCCGTCTCGGTGAGCGGGGTGTCCAGGGTGGACAACGGTCGGCGCCCGCTCAGCTCGTCGGCGAGCAGCTTCGTCCGCTCCAGGCGGCTGAGGCCCGGGTAGTCCGACACCTCGCCGACCGCGGCGTACAGCTGTGCCAGCACGGCGTGGTGCGCCTCGGCGTGCTCGCGGACGTCCAACGTGGCCAGGTGCAGCCCGAACGCGGAAACGGTACGGATGGTCGAGGCGAGCCGCCCGACGGCGGTGAGCTGGCCCGAGTTGCGGGCCAGCGAGGCGCGCAACAGCTCCAGGTCGGAGATCAGCTCGGCCGAGCCCCGGTAGTCCCGGCCCGGCACGTGCGGAGTGCCCTGCCGTAGCCGTTCGCGGGTGTTGGCCAGCTTGGCCTTCACGCAGCGCGCCTTGAGCCGGTACGGCTCCTCGGCGTTGACCCGCCGGAACCGGGGCGCCACCTCGGGCAGCGCGTCCAGATCCGCGGCGAGGCTGGCGGAGAGGTCAAGCGACACCCCGCGCAGCCGCCGGGAGACGGAGACCTCGTTGATCAGGTCCTCCATCGCCGCCTCGGTGGCCTGGATGCCGTGCTCGTGCTGGATCCGCAGGACCTCGCGGGTCACCGCCGGGGTGACGAACGGGTTGCCGTCCCGGTCGCCCCCGATCCAGGTGCCGAAGCTCAACGGCCGGGCGGTCGGCGACGTCTCCACGCCCAGGGCGCGCAGCGTCTCGGCGAGGTCGTCGAGGACCTGCGGGGCGGCCTCGGCGTACAGGTCGCGCAGGTAGTAGATGGCGTTGCGGGCCTCGTCGGTCGGGTCCGGCCGGTCCAGCCGAAGCTCGTCGGTCTGCCACATGAGGTCCAGCAGTTCGGCCAGCCGCCGGTTCGCCGGCCCCTCGTCGCTCGCTCCGTAGAGGATCGCGTTGGCCGTCTCGGCGTCCAACTCGTCGGCGATCGCGCGCAGCTTCGACAGGATCGACCGGCGGGCCGCCTCGGTCGGGTGCGCGGTGAAGACCGGCCGGACGGCGAGCCGGCGGGCCACCGCGGCGACCTCCTCGGCAGGTACCCCACGCTCGGCGATCATCTTGGCCGCCTGGTCCAGCCACCCGCCGTGCGTCGCCCGACGGCGGCGCAGGTCACGGGCCCGGTGCACCTGCTCGGTGATGTTGGCGAGGTGGAAGTAGGTGGAGAAGGCCCGCGCCAGTTTGGTGCCGGTGGTCACGTCGAGCGTGGCGAGCCGCTGTGCGGCGGTTGGGGCGTCGGAGCGAACCAGCGCGCGGATCTCCTCGACGAGGTCGAGCAGCGGGCGACCTTCCTGGCGGGCGAGGGTCTGGCCGAGGAGGGTGCCGAGGCGGCGGATGTCGGCTCGCAGGGCGGCGTCGGGGCCGTCGTGGACGTGCTGGTCGGTCACGGGGCGCTCCTTACGTGGCGTACGAAGGACAGCGCTGTCCGACTTACTGGATCGTATCCGCGTGGACGTGGATGTAAGGAGGGGACCCTTGTTATCGCTTGGAAAACGGATTGTCGTGCCCATTAGCGTTTGATCATGCCGCCCTTGCGATACCCACCGAAGCCGAAGCCGGGCGACCGCGTCGCCGTCGTCTCGCCGTCCGCCGGGCTTCCGGCGATCTTCCCGCACGTGTACGAGTTGGGGCTGCGGCGCCTGCGCGAGGAGTTCGGTCTGGAGCCCGTCGAGTACCCGACGACCCGGGTGATGGGTGCCGACCCCCGGGACCGGGCCCGCGACCTCACCGCCGCCTTCGCCGATCCGTCGATCACCGCGGTGCTGGCGACCGTCGGCGGGGACGACCTGATCACCGTCACCCCGCACTTCGACGACGAGGTGCTGCGGGCCAACCCGAAGCCGTACTTCGGGTACTCGGACAACACCAACATCCTCAACCACCTCTACCGGCTCGGGGTGGTCGCTTACCACGGCGGGTCGGTGCTGGTGCACCTCGGCCGCTCCGGCGCGCCGCACCGGCTGACCTTCGACTCGCTGCGTGCCGCTCTCTTCACCTCCGGCTGGTACGAGCTGACCCCGGCGACGGAGTGGGGTGACGAGCCGCGTGACTGGCGCGACCCGGCGACGCTGACCGAGGAGCCGGTGATGTTCGCCGGCGAGGGGTGGCGCTGGCAGGGCCCGGAACGTGTGGTGCAGGGGCCGACCTGGGGTGGCAACCTGGAGATCCTGCATTGGCTGCTGGCGACCGATCGCGTCCCGTCGGCGGCGGAGCTGGCCGGGTCGGTGCTGATCATGGAGACGTCCGAGGAGTTGCCGCCCGACACCGAGGTCTTCCGGATCGTGCGCAACATGGGCGAGCGCGGGCTGCTCGGCGCGTTCCCCGCGATCGTGGTCGGCCGGCCGAAGGCGTGGGAGTTCGACAAGCCGCACACGCTGGAGCAGCGGATCGCCTGGGGCGCGGCGCAGCGGGCGGCGATCACGAAGGCGCTGGCCGCGTACAACCCCGACGCCCTGGTGGTCTTCGACGTCGACCTTGGCCACACCGACCCGCAGCTGATCATCCCGTACGGCGGCGAGATGCGGATCGACGCCGTGCAACGCCGGATCAGCGTGCGCTACTGACGCCCCTTCTGCGCGGCCCGGCCCGGCCCGCGTGCCCCGCGGCCAAGATCCTCGCAGCCACCCCGGAGGTCGCAGCTTCCGTCTCGCCTGAGGCTGCGACCTCCGGGAGGTGCCGTGTCGTGCTCAGGCGTCGATCACTGCGAACGCGCGGACCGGGAAGGTGCCCATGCCGGCCACCCGCGGCGGTGCGGCGGTGAACCGGAAGCCCGCCGCCGGCAGCGAGTCCAGGCCGCTCAGGTGCTCCACGATCGGGATGCCGGCGGCCAGCAGGGTGGTGTGCGCGGGGCGTTCGCCGTTCGCCGCCGGGCTCATGTCGTCGATGTTGATCGAGTCGATGCCGACCAGCGCGGCGCCCGACTCGGCGAGTGCCCGTGCGGCGTCCGCGGTCAGGTGAGGCGCCTCGGGAGCGCCGTACCGTGGCGTGCCGAAGTGCGCGTCCCATCCGGTGTGCAGCAGCACCGCCTTGCCGGTCACGTCGTACGGGGTGAGCATCAGCCGGTCCAGCGCCCGGGCGCCGGTCGGCATCCGGATCACGACTCCGGGAACGTCGGCGAGGCGGTCCAGTGGCACCCCGGTCAGGTCGGCCCCCTCGGCGAAGCGGTGTGCCGGGGTGTCCAGGTACGTGCCGGTGTTGACGATCATGTCTATCCGGCCGACCTGGAACTCGGTGCCCGGCGCGTAGTTCGCCCGGGACGCCTCCCGGGTCAGCCATTCGCTCACCCGCGGCGCCGGCCAGCCCGGCAGGGTGACCATCCCGTCGTGGATCACGTGACTCAGCTCCACGAGCCGGTGACTGCCAGACGCGCCGTTCATCCCGAAACCCGATCATGCCTCCGGCGGCGCGGTCAAGGCCGCGCAACACCCTGGATCCAGTGGCCTGACGGTGTGTCGGAGGCCACTACCTCCAGGATCGAGCACGATCTCGGTGCGGGGACGTCCACCGTTGCGTCGGCTGGGGGCGCGGGATCGGGGTGGGCGTCGGTAGGCGGAGATAGGCTGGTGTTCGTGCACCCCCCGTCCAGCTGGACGCGGGGTCTCTGTCGTGTGCTCCGAGCGCACCACTCGCGTCGACTCCTCTGGAAGTGATCGCAGATGCTCACCGGACTGTTCACCGCCGCCCTGGCCGACCCCGGGCTGGCCCGGGCGCGTGACCTGGCGCGCTCCGGTGCCGCGCAGGTCGACGGGCTCGACATCACCGCCCCGCCGGCACTGCGCCCCTTCGCGGTGGCCGCCGTCGCGGCCGACCCGGGCCAGGGCGGTGCCGGCGACGAGCGGGCCGGCGGGGCCGGCCGGGCGGTGCTCGCGATCACCGCGACCACTCGGGAGGCCGACGACCTGGCCGCCGCGCTGGGCAGCCTGCTCCCGCCGGAGCAGGTGGCGGTCTACCCGTCCTGGGAGACGCTGCCCCACGAGCGGCTCTCGCCCCGCTCCGACACCGTCGGCCGGCGGCTCGCCGTGCTCCGTCGGCTGGCCCACCCGGAGGCGACCGACGCACACGGTCGCACCGGCCCGCTGCGGGTCGTGGTCGCCCCCGTGCGCTCGCTGCTGCAACCCCAGCTCAAGGGGCTCGGCGACCTGGAACCGGTGCAGCTGGCCCCGGGCGCCGAGGCGGACCTGGAGGAGGTCGCGCGCCGGCTCACCGACATGGCGTACGCCCGGGTCGACCTGGTCACCAAGCGCGGCGAGTACGCGGTGCGCGGCGGCATCCTCGACGTCTTCCCCCCGACCGACGAGCACCCGTCCCGCGTCGAGTTCTGGGGCGACGAGGTGGAGGAGATCCGCACCTTCGCCGTCGCCGACCAGCGGACCATCGAGCAGGTCACCCAGCTCTGGGCGCCGCCGTGCCGGGAGCTGCTGCTCACCCCGCAGGTGCGCGAACGGGCCGCGGCGCTGGCCGGGCAGCACCCGGAGCTCGCCGAGATCCTCGACAAGCTCGCCGAGGGCATCCCCGTCGAGGGGATGGAGTCCCTCGTCCCCGCGCTGCTCGGCGACGAGAGCCTGGAGCTGCTGCTGGACGTGATGCCGGCCGGCACCCACGTACTGCTCTGCGACCCGGAGCGGATCCGCACCCGGGCGCACGACCTGGTGCGTACCTCCGAGGAGTTCCTCCAGGCCAGCTGGGCCGCGGCCGCCGTCGGCGGTCAGGCGCCGGTCGACCTCGGCGCGGCCGCCTTCCGCAGCCTGGCCGAGGTCCGCGCGGCCGCCGGGAAGCTCGGCCAGCCGTGGTGGACGCTCTCCCCGTTCGGCTTGATCGAGGGGGAGGCGGCCCCGGCGCGGCAGCCCTGGGAGGACGCGCCGGAGGAGGTCAGCGTCACCCCCGATGACGCCATCGCGGTGACCCTGGCCGCCCAGCCGGCGCCGCTCTACCACGGCGAGACCGCCCGGGTGGTCGACGACCTGAAGCGCTGGGCCGGCGAAGGCTGGTCGATCGCGCTGGTCTTCGAAGGGCACGGTCCCGCCACGCGGGCCGTCGAGGTGCTTCGCGACGCCGGGTTGGGCGCGCGGCTGACCGAGCAGGTGCCGGACGCGCCGGCCGCCGGTGAACTGCTGGTCACCTGCGGATCGCTCAGCGCCGGCTTCGTCGACGAGGCGTCCCGCTTCGTGCTGCTCACCGGCAACGACGTCACCGGCGGTCGGGGTACGTCGACACGCGACATGCGCAAGATGCCGAGCCGGCGGCGTAACACGATCGATCCACTGGAGTTGAAGGCCGGCGACTACGTGGTGCACGAGCAGCACGGCATCGGCCGGTACGTCGAGCTGGTGCAGCGCACCGTCAACGGGGCGAGCCGGGAGTACCTGGTCATCGAGTACGCCGCGAGCAAGCGTGGCCAGCCCGGCGACCGGCTCTTCGTCCCGACCGACCAGCTCGACCAGCTCAGCCGGTACGTGGGCGGGGAGCAGCCGACGCTGCACAAGATGGGCGGCTCGGACTGGCAGAAGTCCAAGGCCCGGGCCCGTAAGGCGGTCCGGGAGATCGCCGCGCAGCTGATCCAGCTCTACGCCGCCCGGAAGGCGTCCAAGGGGCACTCGTTCGGCCCGGACACGCCGTGGCAGCGGGAGCTGGAGGACGCGTTCCCGTGGCAGGAGACGCCGGACCAGCTCGCCGCGATCGAGGAGGTCAAGCGGGACATGGAGCAGACGGTCCCGATGGACCGGCTGATCTGCGGCGACGTCGGCTACGGCAAGACCGAGATCGCCGTACGGGCGGCGTTCAAGGCGGTGCAGGACGGCAAGCAGGTGGCTGTGCTGGTGCCGACCACGCTGCTGGTGCAGCAGCACTACAACACGTTCGCCGAGCGGATGAGCCAGTTCCCGGTGACCATCCGGCAGCTGTCCCGGTTCCAGACGCCGAAGGAGGCCGAGCAGACCCTCGCCATGGCCGCCGACGGCACCGCCGACATCGTCATCGGCACCCACCGGCTGCTCCAGGCGGCGACCCGGTTCAAGTCCCTCGGTCTGGTGATCGTCGACGAGGAGCAGCGCTTCGGCGTCGAGCACAAGGAGCACCTGAAGACCATGCGTGCCTCGGTCGACGTACTGAGCATGTCGGCCACCCCGATCCCGCGCACGCTGGAGATGGCCATCACCGGCATCCGGGAGATGTCCACCATCGCCACTCCGCCCGAGGAGCGCCATCCGGTGCTCACGGCTGTCGGGGCGTACGACGACCGGCAGGTGGCCGCCGCCATCCACCGCGAGCTGCTCCGCGACGGGCAGGTCTTCTACCTGCACAACCGGGTCGAGTCGATCGAGCGTGCGGCGCGGCGCCTCCGGGAACTCGTACCCGAGGCACGGGTCGCGGTGGCGCACGGGCAGATGAGCGAGGAGGCGCTCGAGAAGGTCATGGTCGGCTTCTGGGAGAAGGAGTTCGACGTACTGGTCTGCACCACGATCGTGGAGTCCGGCATCGACATCCCGAACGCCAACACCCTGATCGTCGAGCGCGCCGACCTGCTCGGCCTGGCCCAGCTGCACCAGATCCGGGGGCGCGTCGGCCGCGGCCGGGAGCGGGCGTACGCCTACTTCCTCTACCCGCCGGACAAGCCGCTCACCGAGCACGCGCACGAGCGGTTGGCCACCATCGCCCAGCACACCGAGCTGGGCGCCGGCATGTACGTGGCCATGAAGGACCTCGAGATCCGCGGTGCCGGCAACCTGCTCGGTGGCGAGCAGTCCGGGCACATCGAGGGGGTGGGCTTCGATCTGTACGTGCGGATGGTCGGCGAGGCGGTGCAGGCGTTCAAGGGTGAGGGTCCCGAGGAGGAGACCGACGTCAAGATCGACCTGCCGATCGACGCGCACCTGCCGCACGACTACGTCGGGGTGGAGCGGCTGCGGCTGGAGATGTACCGCAAGCTCGCCGAGGCGCGCGACGAGGAGCGGCTGCGCGAGGTGGTCGCCGAGATGACCGACCGGTACGGCGAGCCGCCCGTCCAGGTGCAGAACCTGGTCGCGGTGGCCCGGTTCCGGCTGCTGGCCCGCCGGTACGGCCTCACCGACGTCTCCATGCAGGGCAAGCACATCCGGTTCGGCCCGCTGCCGTTGCCGGACTCCAAGCAGATGCGGCTCAAGCGCTACCACCCGGACGCGGTCTACAAGGCGGCCGCCGATCAGGTCAGCGTGCCTCGGCCGAGCACCCGCCGGGTCGGCGGCGAGCCGTTGCGCGACCAGGCCCTGCTGGAGTGGTGCGCCCAGCTCCTGAAGGACGTCCTCGGCGAACCCGCCCTGACAACGCCAACCAGCTAACCCCCACCCCCACCCGCGCCTCCTCCCTCCCGCCCTCCCCGCCCCTCCGCGTTGATCATGAAGTTGTTGTCGCGACACGCCGACACGGCGCGCAACAACTTCATGATCACGGGGGTGAGGCCGAGAGTGGGGGCGGGGTGGGGTGGGGTGGGGGCGGGGTGGGGGGCGTCACAGGTGGAGGGTCGGCATGAGAGAGTGATCGTCATGCGTGCTCGCCGTTTGATCGCCGCCAGCGTCGCGGCCCTCGGTCTCTTCGTCCTCACCGCCTGTGGCAACACCGCCCCCGGCGCCGCCGTACTCGTCGGTGACACCACCTACCAGCTGGATCGCGTCGACGCGATCCACGACGAGGGCCAGGCGAGGTACGCCGAGTTCGTCCGGTCGGCGATCCAGCAGCAGAACGGCCCGTCCGCCTCGCCGCAGCCCGAAGAGCTGCGCTGGAGCGTGGATGAGCAGGACGTGCTCAACCTGCTGGTGGGGTTGGATCTGGCCAAGCGGATCGTGGCGGAGAAGCAGATCCGCGTGCAGCCCGAGTTCACTGCCGACCGGCTCGGCCAGGACCTCCATGTGCCCGGCACCGAGTACGCGAAGCTCGCCGCGGACTGGTACAACCACTTCATCGCGCTGCAGGTCTCGACGCCGCCCGCCGAGTTGAGCGACGAGGCGCGGACCGAGATCTACAACAACCTGGTGGAGGCCAAGGTGGCCCCGCCCGGATGGTCGGTGGAGGATCAGCGGATGCAGTTCGCCCAGCCGGAGATCGCCCAGCAGGTGGGCGCGGTGGTGGCGCTGAGCAAGGCGTTCCAGGAGGCGGTGGAGCGCGAGGACGTACGCGTCAACCCGCGCTACTCCTCGCTGGCCATTCCGGCGCTGCTGGTGCTGCCGGGCTCCGGTAGCCACCCGTTCGACCTGCCCTACCTCCACCAGGAGAACAGCACGGTGACCGACATCTCCACCCCGGAGCCGCTCCCGTCGAGCGAGTCGGCCGAGCCGACCGACCCGTCCGCGGTGACCGATCCGGTCAACAACTGAGCATGCCGGCGCGGATCGTCCTGCTGGTCACCTCGCCCCGGCTGCCGGCCGGGCTGCTGACCGCGGCCGCTTGGGACGTCGTACGCACCGCGCCGGTGCTGACCGGCGCGGAGAGCGAGCTGACCACGGCGATCCGCGTCGCCGGTGGTCAGGTCACAGTGGTCGACGGTCCGGCGACGCAGGCCTTGCTCGACGCGGTCCGCGAGCACGGCACCGCCGTCTGGCTGGCCGGGCCGAGCGGTGACGAGCCGCTCGCGCGTGAACTGGGGTTGCGGCTGGCGCGGGAGCCCGGCCTGGCGGAACTGGAGCTGATGTACGGCTCGTGGGACCCGCCGGGGGCCCGGCTGCTCGACGCGGTGGCCGTGATGGACCGGTTGGCCTCCCCGGGTGGTGATCCGTGGAAGCGGGCGCAGACGCACGAGAGCCTGGCCCGGTTCCTGCTGGAGGAGTCCTACGAGGCGTACGACGCGATCGGCGCAGGGGACACCGACGCGCTGCGCGAAGAGTTGGGGGACGTGCTGCTCCAGGTGGTGCTGCACGCCCGGCTCGCCGAGGAACTGCCCGAGGGCGAGCGGTGGAACGTGGATGACGTGGCGGGCGGCCTCGTCGACAAGATGATCCGGCGCAACCCGCACGTCTTCGCCGGGGTCGAGGCGGAGACCCTGGAGGAGATCACCGCCAACTGGGACCGGATCAAGCGGGCCGAGAAGCCGAGTGGTTCGGTTTTGGACGGGGTCGCGCTCAGCCAGCCGGCGCTCGCCCTGGCCGCGAAGGTCCTGGAGCGTGCCGACCGGTTCGGGCTGGCCGCGCCGCCGCCGCTCGCCGAGGGGCAGGTGGACGCGGAGGCCCGGCTGGGGGCCAGCCTGCTGGCCACGGTCGCTGCCGCCCGCGAGGCGGGACTCGACGCGGAGGCCGCCCTGCGCCGCGCCGCCCTGTCCTACGCCGACGCCATCCGCGCCGCTGAACCCCGCGCCCCCGAACCCGACCCTCCCGCCGAGCCTCGTTGATCGTGAGGTTGGCGGGCGGCGAAGGGACCATCCGCCCGGTCGACCTCATCATCAACGGTGGCGGTTGGGGCGGTGGGCGACGGGGGAGTGTCGGGAGAGTCGGTAGGGTCGGCGGGTGGAATCGTTTGCCCCGCTCGCCGAGCGCATCGTCGAGGCGCTGCTGGAGAGTCGACCCGAACTGGCCTCGTCCGCTGGTGACCACCGTTTCGACGACCGGCTGCCCGACTTCTCGCCCGATGGGCGCACGGCCGACCGGGCCATGCTCACCGACGCCGCCAACGCGCTGTCCGAGATCGACCCGGACGCGCTGGAGATCGAGGAACGGGTCGACCACGCTCTGCTCAGTGCCCGGGTCGACCGGGAGCTGTTCGAGCTGACCGAGATCCGGTCGTACGAGTGGGACCCGCTCCGGCACAACCCGGGTCCGCTGCTGCACGCGATCGTCGCTCGTCCGTACGCTCCGGCCGACGTGCGGCTGACGCAGCTCGCCGGGCGGCTCTCCGCCGTACCGGACATGCTGGCCATCGCCCGCGGGACGCTGCGCGACATGCCGCGGATCCACGCGGAGACGGCGGTCGGGCAGTTCACCGGCACGGCGGCGCTGATCCGTGATGAGGTGCCCGCGCTGCTCGCCCAGGCCCCGGAGCTGTACGGCCGGGTCGAGCCGGCTGCGACCGCGGCGATCGCGGCCCTGGAGGAGTTCGTCGCCTGGCTGCGGACCGGACTGGCCGCCGACGCCGGCCCCGGGCGTGACCCGCGGCTGGGTCGGCGTCGCTGGGAGGCGCGGCTCTGGCACACGCTCGACACCGAGCTGGGCGCCCCGCAGATCCTTGAGCGGGCGTGGGCCAACCTGGAGCGGGTCACCGAGCAGATCCGGGAGGCGGCGGTCGAGCTGGTCGGCGGCCCGGCAAACGACGAGACCGTACGCCGCGCGCTGGATCTGCTCGCCGCCGAGCACCCGGACGACGCGACCATCGTGGATCTCGCCTCGATCACCCTCGACGAGGCGACGGACTTCGTCCGCGCCCACGATCTGGTCACGCTCGTCGACGACCCGTGCGTGATCCAGGAGATGCCGGAGTTCGCGCGGGGCGTGGCGGTCGCCTACTGCGACGCGCCCGGGCCGCTGGAGACCGCCGACGTGCCCACCTTCTACTGCATCGCGCCGACCCCGGCGAGCTGGCCCGCCCAGCGGGTGGAGTCGTTCTACCGCGAGTACAACGACCACATGATCCGCAACCTCACGGTGCACGAGGCGATGCCGGGGCACTTCCTCCAGCTCGCGCACGCCCGCCGGTACGCCGGTGGGACCCGGGTGCGGGCGCTGGCCGAGTCCGGTCCCTTCATCGAGGGCTGGGCGGTCTACGCCGAGGAGGTGATGACCGGGCTCGGCTTCGGTGGCCTGCCGGTGCGGTTGCAGCAGCTCAAGATGCAGCTGCGGATGACCATCAATGCGCTGCTGGATCAGCTGGTGCACTGCGAGGAACTGCCCGAGGCCGAGGCGATGGCGCTGATGACCGGGCGAGGGTTCCAGGAGGAGGGCGAGGCGGCCGGCAAGTGGCGGCGGGCGCTGCTCACCTCCACCCAGCTGTCCACGTACTTCGTGGGCTACACCGAGGTCGCCGACATCGCCGCCGCCCGGCCGGACGGCGTGTCGCTGCGGGACTGGCACGACGCGATGCTCGCCCACGACTGCCCCCCACCGCGCCACCTGCGCGCCCTGCTCGGTCTGTAGGACGGCCGTCGCGGCGGTGCGGTGCCTAGCGCCGCACCGCTGACCGGGCCGAGTCGATCAGCCAGCGGGAGAGCGAGTACTCGGGTGGCAGCTCGGCCGGCAACGCGTCCAGTGGGAACCAGCGGGCCGCCACGAGTTCCCGGCCGTCCACCACCGGCTCGGCGGTGGGATCGGCCGAGGTGGCGGTGAAGCCGGTGAGCAGCACGCCCGGGCCGGACATCGCCCACGGCTGGCTACCGAAGTAGGCCGGCTCGGTCAGCGCCAGCCCGACCTCCTCGCCGACCTCGCGGTGCACCGCCGCCTCCAGCGTCTCGCCCGCCTCGACGAAGCCGGCGACCAGGGCCCACAGCTCGGTCGGGCCGTACGAGTGCCGCACCAGCAGTAGCTCGTCGGGGCGGCCAGCCGGGCCGGGGCGGGTGACGGCGACCAGCACGGCGGGGGAGAGCTGCATCGGGACGTACCGGCCGCAGTCGGGGCAGCGGCGGGCGGGCTCGCCCGGCACGTCGGCCAGTTCGGCGCGGCAGGCGCCGCACCAGCGGTGGCTGAGCCGCCAATCAATCACCTGGAGCGCCCGCCCGGCCAGCGCGGCGAGTGGGGCGGAGACCTCGGCGGCGAGGGCCGGCCAGCCCGTCCAGCGACCTGGCTCGTGGTTTCGGAGCCCGGCGGCCGGCGGTTCTTCGTCGGCCATCTGGGCGATGCCCCAGGCCGGTACGCCGTCCAGCGTGCCGAGGGGCACCCAGCCAGAGTGGGCGGGCAGGTCGCCGATCCGGGGAAATTCGCCGTCGGCGCCGAGTAGCAGCCGTCGGTCGGCCACCACCAGCGCGAGATGAGGCGGCTCGGGCGGCCCGGGCACACCCGCACCGGGCAGGTAGACCGGCGCGGTGGCAGTCGCGGGGATCGACCCGCTGGCCGGGGTGGAGATCAGCTGGCCGTCAGGAACGGGCACCGGTTCGTCGGTCAAGATTTCGTCGTTCGGCGGTCGATGACGCCGGCGCCGGGCGGCAGTTCGAACGCCGAGTCGTCGATCGTCTCCGAGTACCGGCTCAACGTCACCTCCACCGGTTTGCCGTCGACCTGACCGGTGAAGCTGCCGAGTACGCCGTCCGTGGTCACGCAGGCGGTGAAGTCGTCGCCGGCCCGGTCGACGTCCACGCAGGTGGCGTGGTACCCGGCCACCGTGGTGTCGTCCTGCTCGATGATCGCCTCGGGGTCGAGCGCGGCCTCGGTCAACATCCCCACCACGACCGGTGGGGTGAGCAGGCCGCGCCGTTTCGCCTCGGCGAAGACGGCCACCGAGGGCTTGCCCCCTGCGGCCGGGGGCGCGGCCAGCGTGCACATCGCACGGCCACCGGTCATCTCGCACTGGGTGGTCGCCTCGTCGGTGACGGTGAGCTTGCCGCCCGGATAGCTGTACGCGGAGCGGGCCGGGTCCTGCGCCTGGGCGATCGAGGCGCTCTGCCCACCGGGTAGCTGGTAGTCGGCCGAGTACGTCAGTTCGAGCGCCCGGTCCAGCCGGGCGGCGAGGTCGTTGACCAGATCGGCTCGCCCGACCACCCGTCCGGCATCGTCCAGGGTCTGGCAGCCGGTTACCGTGAGCGACGCGATGACCGACACGGCGAGCATCCGGAGTTTGGTCGAGGCGGCGGGCATGTGACCCAGCCTTATAGATCGGGTCCACCCTATGCAAACCCGTTGCCGGTTGAGGCCGGAGAATCCGGGAATGTCCGGTCGCGATGCTGCGATGGTCAGGTTTCGGAGCGGTATGCGTACGCCCGGACGGCCCGCGTACAACGGTCGCCCGCTACGCTGCGTTCAACACCTGCCTCAGCCGCACCGTCGCGGCCGCACCCGAACCACACATACGAGGAGCGACTCAGTGGCAACCATCGAGGGAATCGTCGCCCGGGAGATTCTCGACTCGCGGGGTAACCCGACCGTCGAGGTCGAGGTCGGTCTGGACGACGGCACGGTGGCCCGCGCCGCGGTGCCCTCCGGCGCTTCCACCGGCGCCTTCGAGGCGCTCGAGCTGCGCGACGGTGACGCCGACCGGTACCTGGGCAAGGGCGTCGAGAAGGCCGTCTCGAACATCGAGGACCGCATCGTCGACCAGATCATCGGCTACGAGGCCAGCGAGCAGCGCCTCATCGACCAGAAGATGCTCGACATCGACGGCACCGACACCAAGTCGGAGCTGGGCGCCAACGCGATCCTCGGGGTCTCCCTGGCCGTGGCGAAGGCGGCCGCCGGCAGCGCCGAGCTGAGCCTGTTCCGCTACCTCGGTGGCCCGAACGCGCACCTCCTGCCGGTGCCGATGATGAACATCCTCAACGGTGGCGCGCACGCCGACTCCAACGTCGACATCCAGGAGTTCATGATCGCGCCGATCGGCGCGCCCACCTTCCGTGAGGCGCTCCGCTCGGGAGCGGAGGTCTACCAGGCGCTGAAGTCGGTGCTGAAGAAGAAGGGCCTGTCGACCGGTCTCGGCGACGAGGGTGGCTTCGCACCGAACCTGCCGACCAACGCGGCGGCGCTGGACCTGATCGCCGAGGCGGTCGAGAAGGCCGGATACCGGCTCGGCACCGACATCGTGTTCGCGCTCGACGTGGCCGCCACCGAGTTCTTCGACAACGGCACCTACACCTTCGAGGGTGCCGCGAAGTCCGCCGAGGACATGAGCACCTACTACACGAAGCTGGCCGACGAGTACCCGATCGTGTCGATCGAGGACCCGCTGGCGGAGGACGACTGGAGCGGCTGGCAGACGCTGACCGCCTCGATCGGCGACCGGGTGCAGATCGTCGGCGACGACCTGTTCGTCACCAACCCGCAGCGGATCGCGCGCGGTATCGCGGAGAAGGCGGCGAACGCGGTGCTGGTCAAGGTGAACCAGATCGGTTCGCTCACCGAGACCCTCGACGCCGTCGACCTGGCGCACCGGGCCGGCTTCAAGTGCATGATGAGCCACCGCTCCGGCGAGACCGAGGACACCACCATCGCCGACCTCGCCGTGGCCACCGGCTGCGGCCAGATCAAGACCGGCGCGCCGGCCCGTTCGGACCGCGTCGCCAAGTACAACCAGCTGCTCCGGATCGAGGAGGAGCTGGGCGACGCGGCGCGGTACGCCGGCGCGGGCGCGTTCCCGCGCTACCGTTCCGCCTGAGACGCGCGAGGCCTCGGGGGAGGGGTGTGACGATGCAGCAGCGCCGCACACCGGGTGGTCAGCGTCCCGCCCGCCGGCCCGGCCAGTCCGGCCGGCCGGGCGGGGCCCGCGCCCGGGGGTCGCTCCGGGAGGTCGGCGTCCGCGCCGAGCCGAGGGGCGCCGCCGGTCGCGCTCCGGGCGTCGCCCGCGGCGCCGAGGGCGTACGTTCCGCGAACCGGCCCGCCGCCGCCCGGCGGACCGGTGCCGGCGGTCCGGTCAAACGCCTCTCCGCACCCCGTCCCCGACGCCTCACCGGGCGGGCCACCGTGCTGTTCGCGGTGCTCATCGCGCTCGCCCTGGCGTACACCTACCCGGTTCGGGTCTACCTGGACCAGCAGGCCGACATCCAGCGGATGGAGGCCGCCCAGGCGGCGCAGGAGAAGCTGATCGCCGACCTCTCCGAGGAGGCCGCCAAGTGGCAGGACAAGGCCTTCATCGAGGCCGAGGCGCGGGACCGGTTCTTCATGGGCCGGCCTGGCGAGAAGCTGGTGATCGTGCTCAACGACCCGGAGGGCGCGGCCCGGGACGCGGGTAAGGCCGGGCCGGGGGCCCCGGCCACGCCCGACCCCTGGTACGACACGCTCTGGTCGAGCGTGCGGGCGGCGAACGGCGAGCAGCCCGCCAAGTGAGCACCAGCCGCACCGAACGAAAGATGGGGATCGTGACTGTCGTACCACCGCAGCAGCCGGCGGCGGATTCCGTACCCCCGCCGAAGCGGGAACGAGCCACCGAGGCCGACCTGGCGGCGGTGGGCGCCCAGCTCGGACGCCCGCCCCGCGGCACGCGGGCGGTGGCTCACCGCTGCCCGTGCGGCCTGCCCGACGTGGTGGAGACGACACCCCGGCTGGCCGACGGCACCCCGTTTCCGACGCTGTTCTACCTCACCTGCCCCCGGGCGACCGCGGCGTGCAGCCGGCTGGAGTCGGCCGGGCTGATGAAGGAGATGGCCGATCGGCTGGCGGCCGACCCGGAGCTGGCGGCCCGGTACCGGGCCGCGCACGAGGACTATCTGGCCCGGCGTGAGGCGATCGGCCACGTGCCGGAGATCGACGGCATCTCCGCCGGCGGGATGCCGGGGCGGGTGAAGTGCCTGCACGTGCACCTGGGTCATGCGCTCGGCGCGGGGCCCGGGGTGAACCCGTTCGGCGACGAGACGCTGGCGTTGATCGAGCCCTGGTGGACGGCCGGACCCTGCGTGGACGTGCCGGCGGCGGAGTGAGCGCGGTGACCGACGAGATCGTGGTGCGGCGGGCCCGCACCGGGGACGTCCGGGGGATCCGCCGGCTGGTGGACACCTACACCGACGACCGTCGGCTGCTCAGCAAGGCCACTGTCACCCTTTACGAGGACGTGCAGGAGTTCCGCGTCGCCGTACGGGCCGACGACGGCACGGTGGTCGGCTGCGGCGCGCTGCACGTGATGTGGGAGGACCTCGCCGAGATCCGTACCGTGGCGGTCGACCCGTCGTACCGGGGGTTGAAGCTCGGGCATCGGATCGTCGGCGAGCTGATCGACTCGGCCCGCGAGCTGGGCGTCGCCCGGATCTTCGTGCTCACCTTCGAGACCCGTTTCTTCGGCTCGTTCGGCTTCACCGAGATCGACGGTGCTCCGGTGCCGCAGCCGGTCTACGAGCAGCTGCTGCGCTCGTACGACGAGGGTGTCGCGGAGTTCCTCGACCTGGAGCGGGTCAAGCCGAACACCCTCGGCAACACTCGTATGCTGCTGCGGCTCTGACCGCTGAGTGCGCGCCTCGCGCTCAGGACCGGCGCGGGCGCGCCGAGAAGAACTTCCAGATGAGTTCGGTGGCTTTCACCCCGGCGTCGGCGTCGGCGAGTTGCCCGCTGGTCGCTCCGGGCCACGAGTGGCCCATCCCGGGCAGCGTGTAGACGGTGACGTCGCTGCCGTCCGCGCAGCTGGCGTCCGTACGGGTGACTCCCGGCGCTCCGGTCGGGCCGGCCGGCGTCGGCCGGCAATCGAGCCGCCGCTGCCAGGTCTGCACGCCGCTGCGGAAGGCGTCGGCGTACCGGTCCTGACCGCCGATGAAAGTGATCACCGAGACGGGCTGCTTCGGCACGTAGTCGTCCTGCTCCGTCGGGGCACCGATGTAGCCGCCGCTGACCACGCCGATCGCGGCGAAGACACCTGCCGCCTCCACCGCGGCGCGGAAGCTCATGTCGCCGCCGTTCGAGATGCCGGTCAGGTAGACACGGTCGGGGTCGGCGCCCCAGTTGCTCACCAGATGCTCGGTCAGGGCGGTGAGGAAGCCGACGTCGTCGGCGGTGCCGCAGCAGATCAGCGCGTTGAAGCCCCCGGAGAGCCCGTCAGGGTACGCGACCAGGATGTTCTCCCGGGCGGCGATGGCGTCGAGGCCCACCATCTCCCGCATCGCGGCTCCGGTGCCCGGGTAGTGGTGCAGCGCGACGACGAGGGGGCTGGGCTTCGTCCGGTCGTACCCCGGCGGAGCGTGCAGGAGGTAGCTGCGCTCCTTTCCGCCGTGCGCGAGGGTCAGTCGATGTTCCCCGGGCGCCGGCTCCGCTGCCGCGCCGGCAGGCGAGGACTCCGGTGCGGCGGTGCCCCCGTTACACCCGGCCCCGGCCAACACCAGTCCCGCCGCTGCCACCACCGCCAGCAACCGTCGCATACCTGTCCCTTCGTCCCCCGTGTCGCAAACCCTCGGCTACCGACCGTTGGGCGGTCAACCCTTTCGGGCCTGCCCGAAGGCGGGCAGGCTGCTCGCATGCTTCGCCTCCGGCTCCGACCGGCGGACCTGCGCCGGATCCGTTTCGTCGACCGTCTGCATCCGGTCGGTACGGCATTGCTGGCCAGCCAGGCGTTGCGCGGTCCGGCGGTCGTCGGGAACGCCCCCGCGCCGGTGGACCGGGCCGTCGGTGCCGCCGGAGACGAGTTCCGGGCCGCCACTGCCGCGCTGCGGCACCTGCTGCCCGCTCGTGGCCGGCTGCCGGACTTCCTGACTCCGCTCGACGGCCTCGAATCGCTGGAGGCCGGCCTCGACGCGATCCGGTCGGCGCCGATCCAGCGGGTACGGGCGGACGTGAGGGCCGCGTACGCGGACCTGCCGGCCACCCCGCTGCGGCGGCGCTTCGCGGCGGCCGATCCGGAGGTGTTCGACCTGCTCGCCAACGCGACCCGCGCCTGGTTCGACGCGGTGCTCGCGCCGCACTGGGCGCAACTGACGCTCGCCCACCGGCACCAGGTCGACGCGGCCGCGCAGCGGTTCGCAGCCACCGGGCTGGACGGCCTGCTCGGCGGGCTTCATCCACTGATCCGGTGGCGGGCGCCGGTGCTCGACATCGAAACCTGGTGGAGTGGCGATCTGCCCGGTACCGGGAACGGTCTCATCCTGATGCCGTCGTCGCTGGCCGGCGCGCGGCCACGGGTGCTGGTCGAGCCGGACCGCCCGGTCCTGCTGGTCTATCCCGTCCCCACCGGCGCACCGCTGACCGGCGCACCGCTGACCGTCGCGTCGCAGGTTGATCCCCTCGCTCGGCTGCTCGGCCGCACCCGGGCCGCGGTCCTGCGGCGACTGGCCGAGCCGGGCGAACACACGACCACGGCGCTCGCTCAGGCGACCGGGATCAGTCTCGCGTCGGCTTCGGAGCACGCCACCGCCCTGCGGGCCGCGGGCCTGCTCAGCACGGTCCGGGTGGGTGGAACGGTGCGGCACCGGCTGACATCGCTGGGCATGCACCTGCTGGCCGCGTCGCCGGTCGGGTAAGGGCCCGTGACCACGGCCTCGGCGTGGAGGCTGCCGTAGGGTTGCGGGCGTGACGACGCGCGTGGCCGCCATCGACTGCGGAACCAACTCGATCCGGCTCCTGGTGGCCGACCTGCCCGACCCGGCCGCCGGGCCGGAGAGCCCGCTCACCGACCTCAGCCGGCGGATGGAGATCGTACGGCTCGGCCAGGACGTGGACCGCACCGGACGCCTGGCGCCCAAGGCGATCGAGCGGACCCGGGTCGCGTTGGTCGAGTACGCGGCCGAGATCGAGAAGCTCGGGGCCGATCGGGTGCGGATGTGCGCCACCTCGGCGAGCCGGGACGCCGAGAACGCCGACGAGTTCCGCGCCATGGTCGAGCGGACCCTCGGTGTCCTCCCCGAGGTGGTGAGCGGCGACGAGGAGGCACGCCTCTCCTTCACCGGCGCGGTGCGCGGGCTGCCCACCGACGCGAAGGCGCCGTTCCTGGTGGTGGACATCGGCGGCGGCTCCACGGAGTTCGTGGTCGGCACCCGCGAGGGCGGGGTGCAGGCGGCCGTGTCGATGGACATCGGCTGCGTCCGGATGACCGAGCGGCACCTGCACGGCGATCCGCCGAGCGGGGACGAGATCGCCGCCGCGCAGGCCGACATCGCGGTCGCCGTCGATCGGGCGCTGGAGGTCGTGCCCGGCCGCGAGGCGGCCACCCTGGTCGGGCTCGCCGGTTCGGTCACCACCGTGGTCGCGATCGCGCAGGGCCTTCAGGCGTACGACCCGGCCCGTATCCACCATGCCCGGGTGTCGTACGAGCAGGTCGCCGAGGTGACCGCCGACCTGCTCGGCAAGACGCGGGAGCAGCGGCTGGCGATCCCGGTGATGCACCCGGGCCGGGCCGACGTGATCGGTGCCGGCGCACTGGTGCTCAAGGTGATCATGGAGCGGGCCGGGATGCCGTCGGTGGTCGCGTCCGAGCACGACATCCTCGACGGCATCGCCTGGAGCCTCGCGCCGAGCGCCGGCTGACCGGTCGCCGGCGTCAGGTGGGGAAGCCGGTCGAGCGGCTGATCTCGGCCCACTCCTCGGCTTCCGCGTTGCGCTCGGCGCCACTGCGCAGCGCGGCCTCGACGGCGTCCGCGCCGAGCAGCAACCGCCGTGGCGGTGCATCGTGGCCGACGATGTCGACGATCACCGCCGCCGCCCGGGCGGGATCGCCGGGTTGCGCCCCGTCGGTCTCCCGCCGCAGTCGGTGCATCCTGCCGACGGAGTCCTGATAGTCCGCGCCGACGTCGTGCAGCCGCATGGAGGCGCCCTGCCAGTCGGTGCGGAACGCCCCCGGCTCCACGATGATCACCTTGACCCCGAAGGGCGCGGTCTCGTTCGCCAGTACTTCCGAGAAGCCCTCGACGGCGAACTTCGCGGCCTGGTAGGCCCCCAGACCGGGGCTGCCGCCGACCCGGCCGCCAACCGACGAGACCTGCACGAAGGTGCCGCTGCGTTGTTGACGTAGCACCGGCAGCGCCGCCCGCGTCACGTTGACCACGCCGAACAGGTTCGTCTCGATCTGCGCCCGGAAGTCCTCCTCCGGCATCTCCTCGATCGGCGCGCTGTTGGCGTAACCGGCGTTGTTGACCACCACGTCGAGCCGGCCGAACTGTTCGATCGCGAAGTCGACCGCCCGCCGGGCGGCCTCCAGGTTGGTGACGTCCAGCGCGAACGGCCGGACCTGGTCACCGTAGGTCTCGACCAGGCCGTCCAGCTGGGCCGGGGTGCGCGCGGTGGCCACCAGGTGGTCGCCGCTCTCCAACACGGCCCGGGCCAGGTGCAGACCGAGGCCTCGGGCGGCTCCCGTCACCAACCAGGTCCGGCGGGTGTCGCGTGCGTCCATCGTCGTCTCCTCGTCGACCGGGTTGCCCTCGCATCATGCGGAGGGATGCCTCCGATTATATGGAGGCATCCCTCCGGTTGTCCGGGCGGGCGGTGCGGATCACGGGTCGGGAGCGGTTTTCCCAGTTCTCCCGGTTTCGTGCCTACGTACCGGGGTCACGGCTCGCCACTAGTCTTTCGTTGACGGTACTACGTACAGCGAAGTAGTGTCCGAGGCGTGGACACCACGCAGTTGTTGAAGGGCGTGCTGGATCTCGCCGTGCTCGCCGTGCTCCGCCATGAGGACGGCTACGGCTACGACATCCTCCGCCGGCTCCGGGAGGCCGGCCTGGAGGAGGTGGGCGACGCGTCGGTCTACGGCACTCTGCGCCGGCTCTTCGCGGCCGGCCTGCTGACCACGTACGTCGTGCCGAGTGAATCCGGCCCGCACCGCAAGTACTACTCGCTGAACGCTGCCGGGCGCGACCAACTGGCCCGCTCCGGCAAGCTGTGGCGATCGTTCGCCACCACCATGGACGCACTGCTCGACGAACGGGGGGCGGCGGCATGACCGTCACGGAGCAGGAGATCGCGGAGTACGTCGGCCGGGTCCGGGCCGCACTGGCCGATCTGCCACCCACTGTGCGGGAGGAGTTGACCGAGGATCTGCCCGAGCACCTGACCGAGGTGGCCGCGGAGGCCGACGGTTCACTCTTCGACCGGCTCGGCGCGCCCGAGGCGTACGCGGCCGAGCTGCGGGCCGCCGCCGGTGCTCCCGTCCGAAAGGGACGGAACCTGGACCAGCGGGTGGCCGCCGTCGTGCGCCGCATCGGCGGTGGGCTGCACACCGTCGACGCCCGGCTGGGCCCACCGCTGGGATACCCGAGCGCGACTGAGTTCCTGCGACTGCTCCGGCCCGCCTGGTGGGTCCTGCGGGCCTACCTGGCCGCCATGCTGGTGACCGTCGTGACCACCGGCGGCTCGCTCGGACTCCTGCCGCGGTTCGGTGGCGAACTGCTCGCCGGCCTCGTGATGCTCATCGGATTCCTGCTCGCGTCGATCTGGCTGGGCCGCCGCTCCGCGCGGTTGCGTAGTTGGCGCCGCTGGGCCCTGCACGCCAGCAGCCTCGTCCTCGTCGTCTTCGGGCTGGCCGGGCTGGCCGACGCCGAGGAGCGGGCGGGCTACTACTCCTACGACCCGATCGCGGTCAACAACCCGTACGAACAGATCCGGGACGTCTTCGTCTACGACAGCGAGGGGCACCTGGTGCAGAACGCCCGGCTCTTCGACCAGAACGGCAACCCGATCCGGCTCGGCTACCCGGACTGTCTCGACGAGCAGGACCCGTACCACGCCAACCCGCTGCTGCGCCCGTACCCGTACTGCCCGGCGCAGGCGCCCTTCGCGCCACGGGCACCGGTCGGACCCTCGGCGGCACCGGTCCTTCCGCCGCTGTCCGGCCCGTCCGCGACGGCCACCCCGGAGCCGACCGCCACCCCTTCGGCGACGGCCACCCCGGGGCCGACCGCCAGTACCGATCCGGGTGCGACGGCGACCGTGACGCCCACTCCTGGCGCCACCGGTTGAGCCCCGCCGGAACCCCTGGTCACCGCCGACCCGGTGACCAGGAGTTCCGGCGTTTGCCACGAGGCTGTGAATTCGCTGTGAAAGCTGAGAAATAACTGAACGGATGAGGTTCGAGGGGCGACGGACGACGTTCTTGATCGCTAGCGTGTCGTCTGCTCATTCACCCCCCGGAAGGAACCCCCGTGTCAGAGCAGGTCGCACCGCCCCCCTCGGCCAACCCTGAGCAGCCTCACCCGGCGCAGCAGGCCCAGCCGGCCGAGCAGGCGCCACCCCCGGCAGGGCAGGTGCCGCCCTCGGCCGCACCGGAGGCGAAGAAGTCCGGCGGCAAGAAGGCGCTCGGCATCATCGGCGCGATCGTCGTGTTCGTGGTCATCGCAGGGCTCAAGTTCGGCGTCGCCACCGCGATCAGGAACGTCTTCGACAAGGACGCCACGGCCGAGGCGAAGGTCGGCGACTGCATCGCCGAGCTGCCCGAGGTCCTCGGCACGGAGGAGGAGGAGGTCGACGACGCCAAGATCGTCGACTGCACCTCGACCGAGGCCGCGTACAACGTGGTCGGTCGGGTGGACGGGCAGACCGAGGCACAGGCGCAGGCCGGCACCGCCTGCGAGCCGTTCTTCAAGGAGGGTCAGGACGGCTACCTCTTCTACAGCATCGAGCCGGGGAAGAAGGGCTACCTGCTCTGCCTGACCGAGAAGGCCTGATCGCCTCGGGCCTGCCGGGGTCACCCGACGCAGGCCCCCGACGGCGGCGCGAGTGTTCGCGCCGCCGTCGGCGTCTCTCGAGCCGGCGACAGGCGAACAGGAGGTGAATACCACTGTTCCGCCGTCTTCCCGGCGCGGTCGCGGCATGGCAGGCTACCGGCACTGGGCGACCAGCCAACGATGACTGACCGCTAGGAGGACGTCCGATGGGCGAAATGGTGAGGTACCGCAGCCAGGGCGCGGGCGAGGGCTACCTCGCGATACCCTCCGGCGGTGCGGCCAGCCCCGCGGTCATCGTCATCCAGGACTGGTGGGGCCTCGTGCCCCACGTGCGGGCGGTCGTGGACCGGTTCGCCGAGGCCGGATTCGTCGCCCTCGCGCCGGATTTCCGGCACGGGGAGCCGGCCAGCAAGCCCAGTGAGCCGAGGCAGATGTTGAACAGCGTGCAGATGGACGAGGCGGCGGCGGACATCGCGACCGCGGCCGACTACCTCGCCGGTCGTATCGAGGTCACCGGCAAGGTCGGTTGCGCCGGTTTCTGCGCCGGAGCCAGCCTGGCCCTGTGGGCGGCCACCCGATCGGAGCGGATCGTCGCCACGGCGGCCTTCTACCCGCGGCTTCCCTGGGAGGGGATGCGCACCGAGTGGGCCGACTACGCCGGTAAGGCGGCGATCATCCACTGCTCCGAAGCGGACGGCACCTCCGCCGACGAGGGCGTGCGGACCGCGCGCCGGGCCATCGAGACCGCCGGTGGCACCTGCCAGACGTACGACTACCCGGGCACCGCGCACGCGTTCTTCAACGAGGACCGGCCGGAGAACTACGACCAGCGCGCCGCCGCGACCGCCTGGGCCCGCACCCTCGAACTCTTCCGGGGCAAGCTTGGTTGAGCCCCGTACCCGCGAGGAGGTGGTCGGCCGCGCCGCCCGGGCGACCGACCTCGGTGATCTCGACGCGGCCGTGAGTGACTGCTTCGCCTGTCCACGCCTGGTCGACTGGCGCGAGGAGGTGGCCCGCACCCGTCGCGCGGCGTTCCGCGACCAACGGTACTGGGGCCGCCCGGTACCCGGCTTCGGCGCACCCGACGCCCGGATCGCCATTCTCGGCCTCGCCCCCGCCGCGCACGGCGGCAATCGGACCGGTCGGATCTTCACCGGTGACCGCTCCGGAGACGTCCTCTTCGCGGCACTGCACCGTGCGGGACTGGCGAACCAGCCGACCAGCGTCGCCATCGACGACGGGCTCACCCTGCGCGACACGCGGATCTTCTCGGCGGTGCGCTGCGCACCACCGGACAACAAGCCGACCCCGCAGGAGCGGGACAACTGCGCGCCCTGGCTGCATCGCGAGGTGACACTGATCCGCCCCACGCTGCGTGTCGTGGTCGCGCTGGGTGCGTTCGCCTGGGCAGCGTGGTGGCCGACGCTGCGCCAGGTGTACGGCCTCCGTCCGCCCAGCCCGCGACCGGCCTTCACGCATGGGGCACACTGGTCCGGCACGGCCGTACCGGATCTGCTCGGCTGCTACCACGTCAGCCAGCAGAACACCTTCACGGGACGGCTGACACCAGGAATGCTGGACGATGTGTTCGCCCGGGCGAAGCAGCTGGCCGGAGTGGACTGAAACCTGCGTGGGGCGGTGGCGATGACGGACGGCGGGCGTCAGCCCACGTCGTACGCTCCGGGCGACGAGACTCCGGCGCGTACCGGTCTCGACCTGGTGCGTCGTTGGTGGCCGGTGGTCGCGGTGGCCCTGCTGCTGGGCGTGGCCGCGATGGCGGCCGGGCACTCGTCGATCGGAGCGAGCCGGATCCCGCCGGCCGTCGAGGAGATCCCGTTCCTCCCCGAGTACCCGTCGGCACAGCCGTCCATCCCGGTCGAGCCCCGCGACACCGGCCAGGCCGACGGGCGGGAGATCCCGAAGTGGGTCGTCACCGTGGCGATCGTCCTGGGCGGTCTGGCCGTGGCGGCCGCGCTCGGCTACCTGTTCTGGGTGCTGCTCCGCGGGGCACTGCGCCGGCGTACCCGCGCGTTGCCGCAGCAGCGGAACCGACGCACCGCCCAGGGCGCCACCCAGGACGTGGTGGCCGCAGTCGACGCCGGCCTCGTCGAACTCGACGACCAGGCCGTCGACCCGAGGGTCGCGGTGATCGCCTGCTGGGTGCGGCTGGAGGAAGCCGCAGCCGCGGCCGGCGTACCCCGGCTGGCCGGCGACACCTCGACGGATCTGGTGCTGCGCCTGCTGCGCGGTGACCCGTCGGCCGGTGTGCCGGCGATCGCCAGCGCCGACGTGCTGGCCGAGTTCGCCCACGTCTACCGGGAGGCGCGGTACGCGACCCGCCCGGTCGACGAAAGCACCCGCGACCAGGCCCGCGCGGCGCTGCGACGGCTGCGCGGCGAACTCACCACGACCGCGCAGAGCGGTGCCGCCACATGAGCGGTAGCGCGAGCATCGACGACCTGCTCACCTTCGAGGAGGAGCGACCCCGGCAGGACGAGCGGAGCGGGCGTAGCCGTCTGGGTGGGGTGCTGCGCCTGTTGACCGGTGTCGCCTCGGTGGTCGTCGTGGTGATCGTCGGTCTACGCGCGGTCGGCATGCAGGTCTCGCTGCTGATCCTGATCGCGGGCGTGCTCGCCCTCTTCCTCGTACGCCGGATCGTGGCCGCGCTCGCTCCCGGTCCGCTTCCACCCCCGCCCCGGCGCCCGGTGACCCGGGCGGACGACGGCACCTGGAACTGGACCGCCCAGGACGCGCTGCGCAGAGCGATCAACGGCTGGGAGTGGCCGCTGGAGTGGACGAACACCCGGCCCGAGCGGTTCACCGGGGTGATCCTGCCCCGCCTCGGCGAGTTGGCCGACGAGCGGCTACGCCTGCGGCACGGCGTCACCCGCGAGTCGGATCCGGCCCGAGCCCGTGACCTACTGGGTGAGCGGCTCTGGCTGTTCCTGGAGACCTCCCCCCGCCGCACACCGTCGCCGCGCGACGTCGCGGCGATCGTCGCCGAACTGGAGAAGATCTGATGAACGACGTGGACCGGAGCATGCCTGCCGCCGAGGTCGGCCGCCTGGCCAGGGCGGTGCTGGACGCGGTCGGCTCGGTCGTGGTCGGCAAGCGGGACGCGCTGGAGCTGGTCCTCGCGGGGATCCTGGCCGGCGGGCACGTCCTGTTGGAGGACCTGCCCGGGCTCGGCAAGACGCTCACGGCGCGTTCGTTCGCACAGGCGCTCGGGCTGGATTTCCGCCGGCTCCAGTTCACACCGGACCTGCTTCCCGCCGACGTCACCGGGTCGTTCCTCTACGACCAACGCAGCGGTGACTTCTCCTTCCGGGCCGGACCGGTCTTCACCAACCTGCTGCTCGCCGACGAGATCAACCGGACGCCGCCGAAGACCCAGTCGGCGCTGCTCGAGGCGATGCAGGAGAAGCAGGTCTCGGTGGAAGGTGTCACCTACCGGCTGGACGAGCCGTTCCACGTCCTGGCCACCGCCAACCCGGTCGAGTACGAGGGCACCTACCCGCTGCCCGAGGCGCAGCTCGACCGCTTCCTGCTGCGTGTCTCGTTCGGCTATCCCGACCACGAGGAGGAGTGGGAGGTGCTGCGCCGGCGGATGGCCCGCCGCCGGGAGGAGGCCGAGATCAAGCCGGTGGTGGACGCGGCGACGCTGCGGGCCATGCAGTCCGCGCTGGAGGATGTCGTGGTCGAGGACTCGATCGGGCGGTACATCGTGGCGCTCACCGCGGCCACCCGTGAGCACCCGTCGGTCCTGGTCGGCGCGTCACCGCGGGGGTCGCTGGCGCTGTTGCTGCTCTCCCGGGTGCGGGCCGTGTTCGCCGGGCGCGACTACGTGGTACCGGAGGATGTCAAGGAGGTGGCCGCTCCGGCGCTGGCGCACCGGATCACGCTCCGACCGGAGATGTGGCTGCGTCGGGTCGATCCGTCCTTCGTGGTCGGTGAGGTGCTGGAGGGTACCCCCGCACCGGCCAGCGGCGCCCTGCCCAGCTACGCGGCCGGCGGGCCCACGCGCTGATGGCCCGGGCGAGCGTGCCGGACCAGCAGCCGGCGGCGACCGGCTGGGCGCCCACCCGGGCGCTCGGCCGCGCGGTGCTGCTCACCGGCCTGCTGTTGGTGGCCGGGGTGGTGCTCGGCCGGATCGACCTGATCGTGCTGGCCGCTCCCTTCGCTCTCGGCACCGCGTACGCGCTGCGCCGCCGGCCCGCCGCGCTGCCCCAGGTGTGGGTGGAGACCGACGACGGCCACGTGGTCGAGGGCAGCGAACTGGTCGCGGCGGTCACCGTCGGCAACCCCGACCCGGTCGACTACGAGATCGCGGTGATCCGGAGCCGGGTCTCACCCTGGCTGCGGATCGATCGGGCTGGGTTCGCCAGCGGTGCCCGGGCCGAGGGGCGTGCCGTGCTGGACCGTCCGTTCGTCACGGCGGTGCCGACCTTGGCGGCGGTCGACCTGGAGCTGGCCGGCACCGCGCTGCGCTGGGGTCGGCACCCGATCGGTCCGGCGGGGGCGCGCGTCGCCGCGGCCGGCGGGCTGCTCATCTCCCGGGCGGTGGTCACCGAACCGGTGCAGGTGAAGGTCTACCCGAAGACCGAGCCGTTCGAGGCGGTGGAGGCGATGCCCCGGGCCGCGGGTCTGGTCGGCGCGCACCATTCCCGGCGTCCCGGTGAGGGCGGTGAGCTTGCCGGGGTACGGATCTTCGCGCCGGGGGACCGGCTGCGCCGGATCGACTGGCGGGTGTCGCTACGGGCGCGACAGCTGCACGTGGCGGCCACCCTCTCCGACCGGGACGCCGAGGTGGTGGTGCTGCTCGACGTGCTCGCCGAGGCGGGCCGCTCGGGTGGCGTCGACGGCGCGGCGTCCGTACTGGACACCACGGTGCGGGCGTCGGCCGCCATCGCCGAGCACTACCTGCACCGCGGTGACCGGGTGTCCCTGCTGGAGTACGGCCCGGCCGCGCGGCGGCTACGCCCCGCCACCGGTCGCCGCCAGTACCTGACCGTGCTGGAATGGTTGCTCGACGTGCACGTCGACATCGGCGGCGCAGCCGAACCGTACGACCAGGTCTTCGGCCCGCAGTTGCTCTCCGCGGACGCGCTCGTCGTGGTGTTGACTCCGCTGCTGGACGAGCGGTCGGCGCAGATGTTGGCCCGGTTGACCCGTTCCGGCCGGTTCGTGGTGGCGGTGGACACCCTGCCCGCCGACCTGGCGCCGCCGAAGGACCGGGGCTGGGCGGAGGTGGCGTACCGGCTGTGGCGGCTGGACCGGGACACGATGATCGCCCAGCTGCGCGAGCACGGCGTGCCGGTGGTGCGGTGGGCCGGGGCGGGCAGCCTGGATCAGGTGCTGCGCGACGTGGCCCGGCTCGCCACCGCACCTCGGGTGGGCGGCCGGTGAGCGCGGGGCACCGGTCGGTGGACGGAGGTGGGCCGCGATGATCGACGCCCTGACCGAGCGGGTGCGTACGCTCCGGTCGGCAGCCACCCGGGTCAGTCTGGCGCCGCTGATCGTCCGGGCCGGCATCTTCCTCACCGTGCTGGCCGGGTTCGTGCTGGCCTATCCGGCCGAGATGCTCTCCAGCCGGACGCTCGGCCTGCTGGCGATCGCGGCGTTGCTGCCCGCGGTCGGCCCGCGCCGGGTCTGGCCGACCTTCGCCGCGCTCGTCGCGGTGGGCGGGTGGCTGGTCGCCGCCGACGGGTACGACCGGCCCATCGAGCTGTGGCGGCTGCTCGCCCTCGCCGCTCTGCTCTACCTGGCGCACACGCTCTGCGCGCTGGCCGCGTTGCTGCCGTACGACGCCGTGGTGGATCCGGACGTGATCACGCGCTGGCTGCTGCGCGCGGGCGTTGTGGTGCTGGGGGCCTCGGTGCTCGGGGTGCTGATCATGGTGGTCGGCGGTCTGGGCGGAACCGCCGGCCATCAACTGGTCACGGTGAGTGGGCTGCTGGTCGCGGTGGGTGTGGCTGGGTTGCTCGGCTGGCTGCTGAGGCGGCGGTGACACCAGGGGTCTGAAGGAGTTGCGCAGGTCACAGCGGTTGTGCTCCGTCACAGAACGGGGGCGCGATCGGGATTAGCCGAGCGGGCCGGGGAAAGATAGTCGGCGTGAATCCGAAGCGGATCCTTGTGGTGGGTGCTGGTCACGTCGGCCTCTACGCGGCCCTGCGCCTGTCGAAGAAGCTCAGCTCCCTCGAGGCTGAGGTCATCGTGGTGGACCCCCAGCCCCACATGACCTACCAGCCCTTCCTGCCGGAGGCCTCGGCGGGCAACATCTCTCCCCGGCACTCCGTGGTGCCGCTGCGTCGGGAGTTGCGCCGCTGCACGGTCGTGGCTGGTGCGGTCACCCGGCTTGAACACGACCGCAAGGTCGCGACGGTTCAACCGATCGCCGGGCCGACGCGAGAGATCGCGTACGACCACGTGATCGTGGCCCCCGGCTCGGTCTCCCGCACCCTGCCGATCCCGGGCCTGCACGAGAACGGCATCGGGTTCAAGACCATCGGCGAGGCCATCTACCTCCGCAACCACGTGCTGGCTCGGCTCGACCTGGCGGCTGCGACCTCCGACCCGGACGTCCGTCGGCGCGAGCTGACCTTCGTCTTCGTGGGCGGTGGCTACGCCGGCATCGAGGCGCTGGCCGAGATGGAGGACATGGCCCGCGACGCGCTGCGCTACTACCCGGAGCTGAAGCCGGAGGACATGCGCTGGGTGCTCGTCGAGGCCACCCAGCGGGTGCTGCCCGAGGTGGACCGGGACATGGGCGCCTACACGGTGCAGCAGCTGCTCAAGCGGAACATGGACATCCGGCTGGACACCCGGCTCGAGTCCTGCGTCGACGGGGTCGTCAAGCTCTCCGACGGCGACAGCTTCCCCGCCGGCACGATCGTGTGGACCGCCGGTGTGAAGCCGTCCCCGCTGCTCGACAAGACGGACCTTCCGCGGGGCGAGCGGGGGCACATCACCTGCATCCCGACGCTCCAGGTGGTCGACGGTGACAAGGTCGTCGAGGGTGCCTGGAGCGCGGGCGACTGCGCCGCGGTGCCGGACCTGACCAAGCCGGCGGGCGCGTACTGCTCGCCGAGCGCGCAGCACGCGGTGCGTCAGGCGGCCCGGATGGCCGACAACATCGCGAACGTGATCCGCGGGCGCGAACCGGTCGAGTACAAGCACAAGCACGCCGGCAGCGTGGCCAGCCTCGGCCTGCACAAGGGCGTCGGCCAGGTGTACGGCATCAAGGTGAAGGGCCTGCCCGCCTGGGTCATGCACCGGACGTACCACATGAGCCGGATCCCGTCGTTCAACCGGAAGGTCCGGGTTGTGGTCGACTGGACGCTGGCGTTCTTCCTCCGGCGTGAGGCTGTCGCCCTGGGGCAGCTGCACGAGCCGCGCGTCGAGTTCCTCGAGGCGTCGGCGCCGGTGCCCTCCCGCCAGGGCTGACGGACCTGTCGCGAAGCCCCTCCGGCCAACCACCGGAGGGGTTTCGTCGTACCGGGCAGGTGTGGGTCAGACCCGCCAGGTCCAGGCGTCGGCGATGCGGGTGGCCGGGCCGTACAGCTGCTCGAGGGTGATCCGCAGGCTCTCCGCGTGCGGAGTCCCGTCGGCCAGCGCCACGCAGGAGGCGTTCCAGAACTCCATGTCCCGCGCGGCCTGCCGGCGCTCCTCGTTCCCGATCACCGGCCGTTCGCCCCGTCGTGCGACCTCGGCGAGCAGCCGCGACGTCGGCCGCGGGTAGCTGCCGAAGGCGGCGGTGCCGCGGCGGCCGTACGGGCCGATGAAGAACCCTTCCGGCAGTCGGAACGCGGCGTCCGCGGCGGCCGCCCAGCGCATGGGCCAGGGATCCTTCGGGCTGGGCAGCGGCACGGGCACCAGCACGCCTCCCGGCTCGACACACGCCCGCCAGTGGCCGCCGGTGACGAACTCCGGCAGCGGGGGACGTTCGACGGTCGGCAGCGGGGTGGGCACCAGCGGCAGCAGCGCCATGCCGACCGCCGCCGGGACCAGCCGGTGGGCCAGACCGGTGCCACGCAGCGCCCGGTCCACGGCCAGCACCAGCAGCGCCCCGACCAGCGGCAGCACGGCGAGAGCGAACCGCATCGGCAGCGCGCCGTCCACCACCGGCAGCCCGGCCAGCAGGACGTAAGGGCCGGGCAGCCCGGTAGGCGTACCGCCCAGCACCACGGTCGGGCCGAGGGCCAGCGCCGCCATCACCAGCGCGGCGACCGTACAGGCGCGGGCCGCCAGCCGGCGGCGGCCGAGCCAGCCGGCGCAGCCCGCCGTGACGAGCAGGAGGGGCCAGCCGAGGAAGGTGTTGTACTCGGCCGGTCCGGTGGTCAGCGTGGCCGAGCTCTCGTTCCCGGCCACCGAGAGCGGGGAGATCGCCCACCAGCTGAGCAGGTCGGCCGAGAAGTGGCGCGGGTTGAACACCCCGTCGGCGACCCCCTGCGGGCCGGCGAACTGGAACCAGAGCGGGTACGCGAGCACCAGCACGGCGAGCCCGGTGGCGAGCGCCAGGCCACCGGCGAAACCCGGCAGGGCGCGGCGGGCCAGGTCCCGGTCGGCCGCTGCGCAGGTCACGGCCATGACCAGCAGGGTGAGCGCGGCGAGGAAGAGCACCTCCTCGCCGATGAAGACCTGCGCGCTGACCGTCACGGCGAGGCCGACCGCGGAACTCACGATCCGCCGGCGGTCCGCGCCGGTCCGCAGGCCCCGTCCCGGCGGGCCGGCGGCCCGCAGTCGTCGTGGGTCCGCGGCGCGTAGCAGCCGTACCACCAGCCAGACGATCACCGGAACCAGCCACTGTGCCGTCATGTGCAGGTGGCTGTTGGTCTGCGACACCATGCCCGGACCGAAGCCGCACAGGCCGGCCCCGAGCCCGGCGGCGAGCCGGCGGGCCCGCAGGACCCGGATGAAGAACAGGTACCAGGCGACCGCCGTGCCGGCCACATTGGCTGCGGCCAGCAGTGCGAAGGTGACCGGCGCGCCGAGCAGCAGGGTGACCGGGGCGAGCACGACGCCGAGCGCGATGACCGTGGTGTTGGCCATCAGGTTCACCCCCTCCGGCGCGTTGAGCCGGTCGGTGAGCAGGCCGAAGTCACCGAGCAGAGCCCGGGCGTCGACGGTGAGGAACCACTCGTAGAGGGTCTGGTCCGCAGGGTTCAGCGCCAGTGTCCGAGCACCGGGGTCCGGCCACAGCCCGTGGGTGAGCCAGCCGGCGAACGCGGCGAAGAACAGCGCCACCGCGAGGTCGGTGCGGTGCCGGCCGAGGGCGGCCCGGATCCGGACTGGGCGGAGGCGGCGGGCGGTCCGGTCGGCGGGGCCGGGAATCCGCTCGGGTACGGCGTCGGTAGCCGTGGGGGCTGCGGTGCTCACAAACCGGCAACGGCGACGGGGTGCGCCGAGTCGCGGCCGACCGGTTAACGTGGCATTGCACCGCCGCGTGTCGACGCGCCGGTGCCGCCCTGCCCGGGTGGTGGAACGGCAGACACGGCCGCCTTAAAAGCGGCTGCCGCAAGGCGTGCGGGTTCGACCCCCGCCCCGGGCACCGACACTTTCGACTCCCGTATCCGATCGATGATCTCCACGGATGGGTCTGGCGGTTTACTCTTGTGTGTGCGCGTTCACGTGCATGACGACCCCCTGAGGGAGGCCAGACAGTGAAGACCTCGAACCCGGTGCTCGCCCGGCTCGGCCAGGCGGCCGAGCGTGAGCGCTCCGCCGGGTACGCCCCGACCGGGCCGTACGGTGCGCCCGGCGTTCCGCAGCAGTACCCGAGCCAGCCCGGATACCCGGCGGGTTACCCGGCGGCGCCGCCCACCGTGGCGCCCATGTCCATCGACGACGTGGTGGTCAAGACCGTCACCCTCCTCGGCATCCTCGGCGTCGCCGCCGCGGCCGCCTGGGTGCTCGTGCCCGACGCGGTGGTCGGGGTGGCCTGGATCGGCGCCGCGGTCGTAGGCCTGGTCCTCGGCCTGATCATCTCGTTCTCCCGGATGGCGAACCCGGCTCTGGTCGTGGCCTACGCCGTCGTCGAGGGCGTCTTCGTCGGCATGGTCAGCAAGGCCTTCGAGCGGGCGTACGACGGCGTCGTGCTCCAGGCCGTGGTCGCCAGCTTCGGCGTCTTCTTCGTGATGGCCATGCTCTACAAGGCGCGGGTCATCCGGGCCACCCCGGCGTTCGTCAAGGGCATGGTCGCCGTGATGGCCGGCCTCTTCGCCGTGATGCTGATCAACCTGGTGCTGGCGCTCTTCGGTGTCAACACCCACCTGCGTGACGGCAGCAAGCTGGCCATCGGGTTCAGCCTCGTCTGCATCGTGGTGGCCGCGCTGAGCTTCGTGCTCAGCTTCAAGGAGGTCGAGGACGGCGTCCGGATGGGCCTGCCGCAGCGCTACTCCTGGGTCGCCGCCTTCGGCATCCTGGTCAGCCTGGTCTGGCTCTACCTGGAGCTGCTGCGCCTGCTGAGCTACTTCCAGGGCGACGACTGACCGTCCGCGTACCACCGGCGCCCGTCCCGCACTGCGGGGCGGGCGCCGTCGCGTGCGGGCCCGGTGCCGCTGGGCCGTTTTGCCGCCGCCGCCCGGCGCGCCGGGGCAGAGTGACTGCGAGGGAAGCGGCGGCAAAGGCGGTGGCGTGGTGCGCAGCAGCAACCCGGTGCTGAACCGGCTCGACGAGACCACCTGGCGGCGCGACCGGGTGCTCGACGTCGCGGACGAGATGACCGTCGAAGACGTCGTCGTCCGTACGGTCGGGCTGCTCCTGCTCACCGGCATCACGGCGCTGCTCTCCTGGCTGTTCATACCGGCGGCGGTCTGGGTGCCGGGCGCCCTCGGCGGCAGCGCCCTCGCCGCACTCGTGCTGGCACTGGTCATCTCGCTGCGCGGGATCACCAACCCGCTGCCCATGGCCGGGTACGCGGTGATCGAGGGGCTGCTGCTCGGGGTGGCGAGCCGGGCGTTCGAGCTGGTCTACCCGGGCATCGTCGCGCTGGCGGTGGCCGGGACGTTCGGTGTCTTCCTCGGTATGGCGTTGCTCTACCGGGCCCGTCTGATCCGCGCCACGCCCCGGTTGGCCCGCCTGGTCATCGGAACCCTGCTCGGCATCGTCGCGATCAGTCTGGTGAACCTGGTGGTCTACCTGGTCACCGGCCGGCAGGGGCTGGTGGTCTACAGCCTCACCGGCGAGGTCGGCGCATTGCCGTACGTGATCGCCGTCATCGCGATCATCGCGGGTGCGTTCAGCTTCGTCCTCGACTTCGATCTCATCGAGCGCTCCGTCCGCGCCGGCCGACCCCGCCGGTACGCCTGGCTCTGCGCGTTCGGGCTGCTCACCGGCCTGGTCTTCCTCTACTGGCAGTTGCTGCGGTTGCTCAGCTACCTGCGCCGGTGAACGCGATGTCGCCGCCGAACCGGTCTGTTGCAGCGCCCGCGGTCGTGGCCCGGCTCGCTGGCGTTCGGGGCCGGTCACGGGCAGCCGCCGCGTCGCGCGCCGATCCGTAGACTCGGGGGGTGAGCGCAGCAGAACTGGAACGGGCGGTGCAGCTGCTGGTCCGCCAGGTCGGGCACTGGGAGCAGCCTCGGTGGGCGGCGACCGCCGCGACCGGCAACGTGTCCCGGGCGGACGTGGTGCACCGGTTGGTGCAGGAGGTCGCCAATCTCGCGGCCGACGCCGAGGGTGAGCCGCGGCGTACGGTGCCCAGGTTGGCCAACGACCTCGCCCTGACCGATCAGCTCCGGGTGGTCGCGGCGGACCTCGTCGCGGCCGGCGCGGCGCCCGAGGTGCTGGCCGGGGCCGCCACCGAGGTGGCGGCGACCCGCGGCGCCCTCTGACTCCGCCCGGCCCCGACGACCACGCCTGCCCGGCTCAGCTGAGCCGTTCGATCACCATGGCCATACCCTGCCCGCCACCGACACACATCGTCTCGAGGCCGATGGTCTTGTCGTGCCACTCGAGGGCATTGAGGAGGGTGCCGGTGATCCGCGCACCGGTCATGCCGAACGGGTGGCCGACCGCGATCGCGCCGCCCATCACGTTCAGCTTCTCGAGCGGGATGCCCAGCTGCCGGTAAGAGGGGATCACCTGGGCGGCGAACGCTTCGTTGATCTCGACGAGGTCGACGTCGTCGATGGTCATCCCCGCCCGCTTGAGCGCCTGCCGGGACGCCTCCACCGGGCCGAGGCCCATGATCTCCGGGGAGAGTGCGGTGACACCGGTGGAGACGATCCGGGCCAACGGTGTGATGCCCAGGTCCCGAGCGCGCTGAGCGCTCATCACCACGACGGCGGCGGCACCGTCGTTGAGCGGACAGCAGTTGCCGGCCGTGATCCGGCCATCCGGCCGGAACACCGGCTTCAGCCCGGCCACACCCTCCAGGGTCACCCCGGGACGCGGGCCGTCGTCAGTGCTGACCACCGTGCCGTCCGGAGTGGTCATCGGGGTGATCTCGCGGGCCCAGAAGCCGTCCGTGATGGCCTTCTCGGCGAGGTTCTGGCTGCGTACGCCGAACTCGTCCATGTCGGCGCGGGTCACGTCGTACACCTGGGCCAGGTTCTCCGCGGTCTGCCCCATCGCCAGGTAGATGTCGGGCAGTTCACCGGACTCGCGCGGGTCGGTCCACACCTCGGCGTCGCCCTGGGCCCGGGCCTTCGACCGCGCCCGGGCGGCGGCGAAGCGCGGATTCTCCCAGCCGCCGCCGACCAGCGCCTGCGCCTCCGGTGGGAGGCCGTCGGAACTGCCTCGGGCGTACCGGGAGACGGTCTCCACACCGGCGGAGATGAAGACGTCACCCTCACCGGCCCGGATCGCGTGCATCGCCATCCGGGTGGTCTGCAACGACGAGGCGCAGTAGCGGGTCAGGGTCGCGCCGGGCAGGCCGTCCAGGCCCATCAGGGTGGCGACCACGCGGGCCATGTTGAAGCCCTGCTCGCCGCCGGGCAGGCCGCAGCCGAGGTAGAGGTCGTCGATCTCGGCTGTGTCGAGTTGGGGGACCTTGTCGAGAGCGGCTTGGACGATGGTGGCGGCCAGATCGTCCGGGCGTACCTCGCGCAGCGAACCCTTGTGGGCCCGGCCGATGGGGGAGCGGGCGGTGGCGACGATGACGGCGTCGCGGGACGACTCAGTCGACATGGGGCCACGTTAACCGGTCGGTAACTTGGTGTGGAAGTCGCCCACGTAACGAGAAATGTCACTACCGGGCTGCCGGGGACGGACGTCGCACGACGAGCCGCGACCGGCCCCGGCGCGGCGCCCCGGCACGCCGCCGCCGGCGCAGATCAGTGCCGGGAAGCGATGGTGGCCGCCGCGGCGACCGCCGGGAGCAGCGCGTGCGCCCACACCCGGTAACCGTCCGCCGAGGGGTGGTAGCCGTCGAAGCAGAGGGTGCCGGCGTCGGCCCGGAAGACCGGCCCGGTCTCGGTGGCCAGGTCGACCACCGTCCCACCGGCGTTCAGCACGGCTACGGTCTGGGCGCGGGCGACCCGCCGTCCCGACCAGCCGACCACCTGCCGTAGCGGTGGCGCGATCGCACGGACCGCGCCGAGATCCGGGCAGGTGCCGACCACGACCTCCACACCCGCCTCGCGCAGTCGGTGCACGGCCGCAGCAAGGTACGCCGCCGCGTCGCCTGAGCGGCGCAGACCGGTGGCGTCGTTCGCCCCGATGAGGATCAGCGCCACGTCGGGCCGCCTGCCGAGCAGTGCCCGAGCCACCTGGGTGGCGAGGTCGGTCGAGCGGGAGCCGCTGACGCCGACGCTGGAGAGGTGCACCAACCGGCCGGTGGGCCCCTCGGCGAGCAGGTTCGCGAGTTGGCCCCCGATCGTGTCGTCGAGTCGGTCGACGCCGACGCCGAGGGCGGACGAGTCGCCCAGCAGGACCAGCCGCAGCGGCGGCGCGCCGGCCCGGCCGACCGTCGCGCGCAGGGCCAGTCCGAGTTCGGGCTCGGCGTAGCGGCGGTGCCGGGCGACGAACGCCTCACCGGCCAGGACGGCGGCCCCGCCGACCGTGCCGGCGATCAGGGTGAGCAGGGCCGCCCGGCCGAGCCGGCCGGCGAACCTCGTGGCGAGGACACGCTCGCTCATGCCAGTCCCTCCACGGCGGGTGAGTCGGCGGCGGGACCGGATTGTGACACCGCGCCGACCCCGAAGAACGACCGCCGGCGCAACTGCGCCCATCGACCCGTCGGCCCTCGGTCGCGGCCACGAACCTGGGCGCCGCTGACCTCGGTGCCGGCGTGCCGGGCCGCCTCCTGCGCGGCCTCGGGCAGTGACCGTACGCCCCGATCGAGGATCGGCGCTGCCCGGCGTTCCGGCCCGATGCCGAGCGCGGAGAGCACGGTAGGCAACATCGCGGCCGCGGCCACGGCGTAGCCCTCGGCGGAGGGGTGGAACCGGTCCCAGGCGAACATCCGGGCCGGCTCGGCGGCGAACCGGGGGCCGAGCAGGTCGCCGAGGGAGACCGTCCAGCCGCCCGCCTCGACCACGGCCACCGTCTGGGCCGCGGCGAGCTGTCGGCTCCACCGCCGGGCCAACCAACGCAGCGGCGGCTGTATGGGCTGGATCGCCCCGAGATCCGGGCAGGTGCCGACGACCACCTCGCAGCCGGCGGCGCGCAGCATGCGGACCGCCTCGACCAGGTAGCGCACGGCCAGGGCCGGCGGGGTGCGGTTGGTGACGTCGTTGCCACCGATGAAGATCACCGCGATGTCGGGTTGGCACTCCAGGGCGGCGTCCACCTGGTGCTTCAGGCCGGCTGAGATCGCCCCGACCACGGCGAACCGGTGCAACCGCACCTGACGTTGCGCACGGCGGGACAGGCCGGTGGCGAGCAGCGCGCCGGGCGTCTCCCGGCGGCGGTGCACGCCGTAGCCGGCTGCCGAGGAGTCGCCGAGCACCACCATGGTGAGCGGAGGCCCGGGAAACTTGGCACCGTAGACGCCGTCAACGCGTGGTGGCGGCGCCTCGGCCATCGGGATGGTGCGGCGGGCCTGGCGGGCCTGACCGAGCAGCACTCCGACGGTGGCGACCACGGCCGCCGCTGTGGCACCCGTGCCGATCGCCGTGAAGCGGGCGATCTGCCGGGCGCGCTGCCAGCGCGGACCAACCGGTGCGACGGAACCAGCCACCCCCATACCGCGACAGTATCGCGCCACCCCGACAGACCGCTGTCGTCATACCGGGCAGACGGTTACGGGACACACACGACCGTTCCGGGTACTACCTCCTCCGATCGGCTGCGGTCCGGCGCGATTCGTGGTTCCCGGCGCCCGTCCACCACGGCCGATGCGACTCCCGTCCGGCTCCGGCCGGCGGGGCCTGCCCGGCCCGCTTGCGCCGGGACGGCATGCTGCTCGCGGGAAGGAGCACGAGGATGGCGAAGACATTGAGGCGGAGCGCGGCCTTCACGGCGCTGGCCCGGGCGCTGGCCACCGGTGCGCGCGGCGGTCCGTCGCTGGGCGCCCGGCTGGCCGCGCTGCCCCGGATGATCCGGGCGACCGCCCGCCGGGAGTACGACGGCGGGCTCCGACTGGCCCTGATGGCGGCCGCCACGGCGTACATCGCCTCGCCGATCGACCTGATACCGGAGATCCCGTTGATGGTTCTCGGGCTGGCCGACGACGCGGTCCTGGTCGCCTGGCTGGCCGGCAGCGTCCTGGCCGAGACGGAGCGGTTCCTGGAGTGGGAGACGCGTCGTGGCCAGGTCATCCCTGGTCATGCGGTGCCCTGACGGCACGTACCCTGGGCGCTGGGAATCCGCCCAGCTGCCCGGCCGCCCGGCGCCGGCGCCGAGGAGAAGGACACATCGAGTTGCAGTACTACGACAACGTCGTCGACATGATCGGCAACACCCCGCTGGTGCGCCTGCGCAACGTCACCGAGGGCATCCAGGCCACCGTGCTGGCGAAGGTGGAGTACCTCAATCCGGGCGGCTCCGTGAAGGACCGCATCGCGCTGCGGATGGTGGAGGACGCCGAGGCGGCCGGGCTGCTCAAGCCGGGCGGCACGATCGTCGAGCCGACCAGCGGCAACACCGGCGTCGGGCTGGCTCTCGTGGCCCAGCTCAAGGGTTACCGCTGCGTCTTCGTCTGCCCGGACAAGGTGAGCCAGGACAAGCAGGACGTGCTGCGGGCGTACGGCGCCGAGGTCGTGGTCTGCCCCACCGCGGTGGCCCCGGAGGATCCGCGTTCCTACTACAACGTCTCCAACCGGCTGGCCCGCGAGATCCCCGGCGCGTGGAAGCCCGACCAGTACAGCAACCCGGCCAACCCGCGGTCGCACTACGAGACCACCGGCCCGGAGGTGTGGCAGCAGACCGAGGGCGGGATCACCCACTTCGTCGCGGGAGTGGGCACCGGCGGCACCATCTCTGGCATCGGCCGGTACCTGAAGGAGGCCTCCGAGGGGCGGGTGCGGGTGATCGGCGCGGACCCGGAGGGCTCGGTCTACTCCGGCGGCACCGGCCGGCCGTACCTCGTCGAGGGGGTCGGTGAGGACTTCTGGCCGGAGACGTACGACCGGGGCATCGCTGACGAGATCGTCGAGGTCTCCGACAAGGACTCGTTCGAGATGACCCGGCGGCTGGCCCGCGAAGAGGGGCTGCTCGTCGGTGGCTCCTGCGGAATGGCCGTGGTGGCCGCGCTGGAGGTCGCCCGCAAGGCCGGACCGGACGACGTGGTCGTGGTGCTGCTGCCGGACGGCGGCCGCGGCTACCTCTCCAAGATCTTCAACGACTCCTGGATGGCCCGGTACGGCTTCCTGGACAACTCGGGCACCGAGCCGACCGTCGCCGACGCGCTGGCCAGTAAGCCGGGCGGCCTGCCGGAGCTGGTGCACGTGCACCCGACCGAGACGGTCCGGGACGCGATCGACTACATGCGCGAGTACGGCGTCTCCCAGCTGCCGGTACTCAAGGCCGAGCCGCCGGTCGTCACCGGTGAGGTGGCCGGCTCGATCGCGGAGCGGGACCTGCTGGACGCGCTCTTCACCGGCCAGGCACACCTGCACGACACGATCGAGCGGCACATGGCCGCGCCGCTGCCGATGATCGGCGGCGGGCAGCCGGTCAGCGAGGCGGTCGGTCTGCTGGAGAAGTCCGACGCCGCCCTGGTGCTGGTCGACGGCAAGCCCAAGGGTGTGCTCACCCGGCAGGACCTGCTGGCACACCTCGGCGCCCGCTGAACTGACGACCGAACGATCGGGCCACCCCCTGCGTCGGGGTGGCCCGGTCGCCAGCCCGGCCACGCCGCCCGGACCGCACGGCCGGGCGGCGCCTACAACGGGCGGACGTACCGGAGCTGGCCGGTCACCGCAGCACCGATCAGCTCCTCCCGTTCGACTCCGGTCGGCGACCAGCCGCCCCGCTCGTAGAAGCGGCGGGCGGAGGCGTTCTTCGTCAGGACCCACAGCGCCGCTCGCCGCCAGCTCCGCTTCCGCATGCTGGCCAGCGCGTCGATCATCAGCTCCCGGCCCGTCCCGCGGCCCCGCTCGGCCGGGTCGAGGTGGATGGCGTTCAGCAGGCCGGTAGCCGGATCACCCTCGTCGTCCGGGCCCAGGTAGGTGAACCCGACGACTTCGCCGTCCCGCTCGGCGACGGTCATCAGGTGGTCGTCGCGTTCCCAGCCCCACCGCTCGACCCAGTAGCGACCCATCGCATCCGCCGTCGGCTCGACCAACGCCTCCGGGGGCAGGAACGAGGAGTACGCGGCGACCCGGGAACGCTGGTGCAGCGCGCCGATCGCCATCAGGTCGTCGGTGGCGGCCCGGCGGAGCGTGACGGTCACCCGGTCGAGGCTACCCGGCGTGGCGGCACCTGAACGGTGCTGAGGTCCTCGGCGATGATCAGGTCGCCGTCGAAGTGCGCCCGGGCCTCGTCGTGGAAACGGCGTGGATCGGCGTACCGCTGCGAGAAATGGGTGAGCATCAGCCGGCGTACGCCCGACTCGGCCGCCACCCGCGCGGCCTGGCCGGCGGTGAGGTGCCCGACCTCGGCGGCGAGCGCGGCCTCCGACTCCAGGAAGGTCGACTCGATGACGAGCAGGTCGGCGTGCTCGGCCAGGGCGTAGACACCGTCGCACAGGCCGGTGTCCATCACGAAGGCGAACCGCTGTCCCGGCCGGGGCACGCTCACCTCGTCCCGGGTGACGCGCCGTCCGTCCACGTCCAGGTGGCCGACGCGGATCAGCTCACCGACGGCCGGACCGCTGATGCCGTACGCGGCCAGTTCCTCCGGCAGCATCCGCCAGCCGTCCGGCTCGACCAGCCGGTAGCCGTACGTCTCGATGGGGTGGCGTAGCCGGCGGGCCTCCAGCATGCCGCAGTGCAGCTCGATCCGTTCTCCGTCGGCCTCGATCGGTTCGACGCGCAGCTCGGCGGTCTCGTGGAAGCTCGTCGCGTACCGCAGACGCGCGAAGTACTCCGCCCCGCCGGCCGGGAAGTGGACCGCCACCGGATGCGGTACCCGGTCCAGGGAGAGCCGCTGGATGGTGCCGGGCAGGCCGAGGCAGTGATCGCCGTGGAAGTGGGTGACGCAGATACGGGTCAGGTCGGTCGCGGTGACCGTGGTGTGCAGCAGCTGCCGCTGGCTGCCCTCACCCGGGTCGAAGAGGATCACCTCGTCGTCCCAGCGCAGCACGTACCCGTTGTGGTTACGCGCCCGTGTCGGTGCCTGACTGGCCGTCCCGAGCACCACCAGTTCACGCATGGACACGGGGGGCTCCTTCGCCGGATATGAAGCGACCCCCGGGGTGTCCGCGCTCTCGCGCGGGCCGGCTGGACTTTGGCCGGCACCCCGGGGGTCGGGTGGCTGTCGTGGTTTCGCCGCACCGCTGCCACACGGTCTCGACGATCGTGCCTGTGCCCACCTCGCGGCGGACGTGAATCACTGTCGAGGACAGCGGCTAGCGGACAGCCACCTCACGAGTCCGATTGCTATACAAGTCTGGACCACCTCCTTTCCCGTGTACGGCCACGCTATCCAGTCGCCGAGGGGCGCGGCAACGGATTTCGATCACACGCCGAGCGGGAATGCGAGCCGCCCGCGGCGCAGGGCCACGGGCGGCGGGAAGGAAGCGGGCGGTGGGACGGGTCAGCCGGCGGTACGTGCGATGCCCACCGGGCAGCTCAACCCGTTCGGGCCGTGGTTGCAGTAGCCGTTCGGGTTCTTCGTCGGCGCCAGGTACTGCTGGTGGTAGTCCTCGGCCAGGTAGTACGCGCCGAGCCGGTCGATCTCCGTGGTGATCTCACCCTTGCCGGCGCGGGCCACGATCGGCGCGAACGCGTCGCGGGAGGCGATCGCGGTGGCCAGCTGCTCGTCCGTGGTCGCGTAGATCGCCGACCGGTACTGGGTGCCGACGTCGTTGCCCTGGCGCATGCCCTGGGTCGGGTCGTGGTTCTCCCAGAAGACCTTCAGCAGGTCCTCGTAGGTGATCTTCGAGGGGTCGTAGACCACCTCGACGGCCTCCGCGTGCCCGGTCCTGCCCGAACAGACCTCCTCGTACGTCGGGTTCGGCGTGTAGCCGCCCGCGTAGCCGGCGGAGGTGGTGATGACACCGGGCAGAGTCCAGAACAGCCGCTCGGCTCCCCAGAAACACCCCATGCCGAAGACGGCGACCTGGCTGCCCTCGGGGAAGGGGCCCTTCAGCGGAGTGCCGAGGACCTCATGCCGGTCGGCCACCGGCATCGCGATCAGGCGGCCCGGCAGGGCCTGGTCGGCAGAGATCATCTCGGCCTTCATGCGGCGAAGGAACACAGTGGGACTCCTCTCCTGGCTTTCCCAGCCCGTGCAACACCGCCGGGTGCCTCATCCTTACCCGCTGCGCTCCGGCTCACCCGGTGGCCAGCGCGGCGGCGACCCGCCCGGCGTGCTCCTGCGCCTCGGCGTCGTCGGAGTAGCGGGTACGGGGCCAGAAGAAGCCGCGCAGTCCGTCGCCCTTGGTCCGCGGGACGACATGCGTGTGCAGGTGTGGGACGGACTGGGACACCTTGTTGTTGATGGCCACGAAGGTCCCACCCGCGCCCAGACCGGCCTCGACCGCCACCGCGAGTCGTCGCACGAGGGCGAAGTAGCCGGGCAAGGACTCCGGAGACAGGTCGGCGAGCGTCACCAGGTGGGCACGGGGCACCACCAGCACGTGGCCCTTGAACACCGGCCGGGTGTCCAGGAAAGCCACCCCGTCCGGCTCGTCGGTCACCCGGAACGCGGGCACGTCACCCGCCACGATCCCGCAGAACACGCATCCGGCCACCCGGCCAGGCTATGTCGGGTCCACCGGTGGGATCAGGCCGGGTCGAGGTAGGCGTCCCACTCGTCGTCCGGCACACCCACCGGCCCGGTCTCACCGCTCGCGAGGCGCCCCTGAATGTCCGCCTCCCAGGCGACAGCCCAACTCCTCAGCTCGCTTATGTCCGAGTCGCTGAGGCCGTACGACATGAAGGTCTCGTCGTCCAGCTCAATGATCCCGCCGAGCCGATCGGCCAGTTCCAGGAGCGAGAAGTCGACGGTGTGCCGCGCACCCAGGGACTCCAACTCTCGCCAATTCAACCGCCGATGAGCGGCATGAATGTCGATGTAGTCGCGGTGCGCCGCCCGGTCATGCAGTGCTCACACCTTCAGGCCTATCGCATCCTCGAACGCGAGCACCGGACCGACAGCGAGCGATGCAGGCGGGCCGATCGCTTCCTTGAGTAGGTCGACCTCGCACGCCAGCGGTCCGGCCAGCACCATCAGGCGAGCCACACGGGGCGTGGCCTCGATGACGCGTGCGACGAACCCGGCGGATGCGTACGCCTCGGTGAGACGGGCGGCCACGACCGGCAGCGGCAGGACCGTCGCGGTCGCGAAGTCGATGTCCCGCGAGGGGCGGTCGACGAGTTCGTGCGCCGACAGCGCGTAACCACCGGCAAGGACCAGCCCGAGGTCGTCGCCCGCAGCGAAGCCGATCTGCAGCAGCCGCAGATGCAGGTCCTCCATCGTCAGGCGGCGAGCCCGGGCAGCTTGCGCTCCCAGAGAGCCACTGTGCGCCGTGCGGTCAGGCGCTTGATCCGAGGCCAGTCGGAACAGACCAGCGTCGCGTTGACATAACGGACAATGTCCTCGCGCTGGCCGCAGTCCATCAGAGTCCGGTAGAGCGTCAGCCGTTGCCGCGAGTCGCTGACGTCGAAGTTGGTCAGGCCGGACCAGGCCAGTCGTACCGGAAGCTCGACCCGGCCGTGCTCGGGACCGGACAGCTCCGCGAGCGAGGCCGGAATGCGGTCGACCACACCGAGCAGACGGGAGGGGAGAGCGGCCGAGGTCACCGAGCGATTATCGCCGACCGGTGGGATAGCCTGCCGACGCGACGCGCTGGGTTGCGCCCGGCCGGCGGGGATGGCGGACTAACGTCACGGGAATGAGTCACGGCTTCGAGACGCTCGCCATCCACGCCGGTCAGGACCCCGAGGCCCGCACCGGCGCGGTGATCCCTCCCATCTACCAGACCAGCACGTACGCGCAGGACGCCGTCGGCGCGCCGCGCCTCGGTTACGAGTACAGCCGCTCCGGCAACCCGACGCGCGACGCGCTCCAGGAATGCCTGGCGGCGCTGGAGGGCGGCTCGGTCGGGCTCGCCTTCGCCAGCGGCCTGGCGGCCGAGGACACGGTCCTGCGTACCCTCTGCAAGCCCGGTGACCACGTGGTGATCCCCGACGACGCGTACGGCGGCACCTACCGCCTCTTCGCCCGCGTACTGGAGCGCTGGGGCCTGGACTTCACGCCGGCCAAGGTCTCCGACCCGGACGCGGTCCGGGCCGCGATCCGTCCCGGCAGCACGAAGATCGTCTGGGTGGAGACGCCCACCAACCCGCTGCTCGGCATCGCCGACATCGCCACCCTGGCTGCCGTCACGCACGAGGCCGGTGCGCTGCTGGTGGTCGACAACACCTTCGCCTCGCCGTACCTGCAGCAGCCGATCGCGTTCGGCGCCGACGTGGTGGTGCACTCGACGACGAAGTACGTCGGCGGCCACTCCGATGTGGTCGGCGGCGCGCTGATCACGGCCGACGCCGGGCTGGGCGAGGAATTGCGTTACCACCAGAACGCGATGGGCGCTATCAACGGTCCCTTCGACGCGTGGCTCACCCTGCGGGGCATCAAGACCCTGGGGGTACGGATGGACCGGCACTGCGACAACGCCGAGCGGCTGGCCGCCTACCTCGACGGGCACGCGCAGGTCGCGCAGGTGATCTACCCCGGTCTGCCCTCGCACCCCGGTCACGAGATCGCGGCGAAGCAGATGCGCCGGTTCGGCGGCATGATCTCCTTCCGCGCGGCGGGTGGCGAGGAACACGCCGTCGAGATCTGCAACCGGACCAAGCTTTTCGTCCTCGCCGAGTCGCTCGGTGGGGTGGAATCGCTGATCGAGCACCCGGGCCGGATGACACACGCAAGTGCTGCGGGCTCACCGCTTGAAGTTCCCAGCGATCTCGTGCGACTGTCTGTCGGCATCGAGACGGTCGACGACCTGCTCGCCGATCTGGAGCAGGCGCTGGGCTGACCGCTGGCTGGGGAGGGTGGCCGTGCAGGACATCATGCCGACCTGGGTCGGGGCGACCGCCAAGCAGATCGCCCGGGGCGTACGGCGGGGTGACGTCTCCGCCACCCAGGTCGTCGCGGACCACCTCGACCACATCGCCCGGGCCGACGCCGACCTCGCCGCGTTCCGCGCGCTGCGCGGCGGGGAGGCGATCACCGAGGCGGAGAAGGTCGACGAGCAGGAGGACCTGGCCAACCTTCCGCTGGCCGGTGTGCCGGTGGCGGTGAAGGAGAACACCCCGGTCGCCGGGCTGCCCACCTGGAACGGGTCGGCCGCGGTGCGTACCCCGGTGGCCGAGGCCGACCACGAGGTGGTCCGCCGGTTGCGCGGCGCCGGCGCGGTGATCCTCGGCGTGACGCGGATGCCGGAGCTCGGCCTCTGGGCGTTGACCGACGACGAGACCGGGGTGACCCGCAACCCGTGGGACACCCGGCGCACCCCGGGTGGCTCCTCCGGCGGCGCCGCTGCCGCGGTCGCCGCCGGGCTGGTGCCGATGGCGCACGGCAACGACGGTCTCGGCTCCATCCGTATCCCGGCCGCCTGCTGCGGGCTGATCGGGCTCAAGCCGGGCCGGGGCGTGATCCCCTGCGAGCTCGGCGCGGACGACTGGTTCGGCCTCACCGAGCACGGCGTGCTGACCACCACCGTCGCCGACGCGGCAGTGGGTTTCTCGGTGCTCGCCGGGCGGCGCCCGGAGAAGCTGGTGCCGCCACAGCGGCTGCGGGTCGGCGTGTCGCTGCGCTCGCCGGTGCGCGGCGTGTCGCCGGACGAGCCGAACCGGGACGCCGTGGCCGCCGCGGGGCGGTTGCTCGCCGCCGCCGGCCACGACACCGTACCGGCCGACCCGGTCTACCCGACCCGCCTCGGCCTCCAGGGGCTCGCCACCTGGTTCGCGGCGGCCGCCGCGGACGTGCGGGCCACCGGTGTCGACCGGCGCCGCCTGCAGCGGCGCAGCCGCCGGCACATCGCGCTCGGCGAGTGGGCGCAGCGACGTGGGTACGTCCGGGAGGCCGACCGCGCCGCCTGGCGGGTCCGCTCCGTCGGTTTCTTCAGCGACCACTCGGTCGACCTGCTGCTCACCCCGGCGCTGGCGTCCGTGCCGCCGGAGGCGATCAGCTGGTCGTCCCGCTCCTGGCGGGCCAACATGGCGGCCAACATCCGGTACGCCCCGTTCGCCGCGCCGTGGAACATCGCCGGCCTGCCGTCGATCGTGGTGCCCGTGGGGCGGCGTCCGGACGGCCTGCCGGTCGCCGTGCAACTGGTCGGGCCGCCCGGCTCGGAACTGCTGCTGCTCGGGGTCGCCGGCCAGTTCGAGATGGAGTCGCCGTGGCCCCGGCATGCCCCCGGCTACCCCCGGGTCGGTACGGGGTCACCCGCCGTCGCATGATCGTCTGACCCGCGGGGTGGGCGACACTCCGCGGGCGTCGCCGCCGGAGGTCAGACCGGCGGATGGCACGATCGGGGCATGACGGAACTGGTCGGTCTCGCCGACGTACAGGCCGCGCGAGAGCTGCTCGCCGGCGTCACCCGCACCACCCCGCTGGAGCCCTCCCGGCCGCTGAGCGCAGCCCTCGGCGGACCGGCCTGGCTCAAGTGCGAGAACGTGCAGCGGGCCGGGTCGTACAAGGTGCGCGGTGCGTACGTCCGGATCTCCCGGTTGTCGGAGGAGGAGCGCGCCGGAGGTGTGGTGGCGGCGAGCGCCGGCAACCACGCCCAGGGGGTGGCGCTCGCCGCCGGCCTGGTCGGTACGCACGCCACGGTCTTCATGCCGGTGAACGCGCCGCTGCCGAAGGTCGCCGCCACCAAGGGGTACGGCGCACAGGTCGAGCTGATCGGCAACACGGTCGACGAGTCGATGGTGGCGGCGCAGACGTTCGCCGAGCGGACCGGCGCGGTGTTCATCCACCCGTTCGACCATCGGGACGTCATCGCCGGCCAGGGCACGGTGGCGCTGGAGATCCTCGAGCAGTGCCCGGACGTCAAGACGATCATCACCGGGGTCGGCGGAGGTGGTCTGGTCTCCGGGATCGCGGTGGCCGCGAAGGCACTGCGTCCGGAGATCCGGGTGATCGGCGTGCAGGCGACCGGCGCGGCCGCGTACCCGCCCTCCCTGCTCGCGGGGGAGCCGGTGCGGCTGCCGGCGTTCGCCACTATCGCCGACGGGATCGCGGTGGGTCGTCCCGGCGATCTCACCTTCACCCACGTGCGCAAGCTGGTGGACGAGGTGGTCACCGTCTCCGAGGAGGACATCTCCCGGGCGCTGCTGATGCTCCTGGAGCGCGGCAAGCAGGTGGTCGAGCCGGCCGGGGCGGTCGGAGTGGCGGCATTGCTGGCCGGTGTGGTGCAGGTGGAGGCGCCGGTGGTCGCGGTGCTCTCCGGCGGCAACATCGATCCGCTGCTGATGCTGCGGGTGATCGAACACGGGCTGGCCGCCGCCGGCCGCTACCTGCGCTTCACCGTGCGCTGCTCGGACCGCCCCGGTCAGCTCGCCTCGCTGCTGAGTGAGATCGCCGAGCACCGGGCGAACGTGGTGGACGTGGAGCACCAGCGGGTCCACCCGCACCTGCATCTCGGTGAGGTGGAGGTGGCGCTCTCGGTGGAGACGCGCGGCGTGGAGCATTCGGACACTCTGATCAGCGCGCTGCGGGCCAGCGGCTACCAGGTGGTCTTCGCCGGCGAGGGGTGAGCGCTAGGCGGTTCATGCCAGCGAGGCGTGGCACCGGTCGGTGTCACGCCTCGCTGCACGGTGTGCGGGCCGCCCGGCCCGGGGGTCAGCCGCCGAACGGCTCGAACTTGACCACGCTCACCTTGATGTCCGCCCCGCTGGGCGCCGTGTAGGTGCAGGTCTGCCCGGCGCGGCCGCCGAGGATGGCCTTGCCGAGCGCCGACTCGGGACTGTAGACGGTCAGGTCGGTGGTGGACGCGATCTCGCGGGAACCGAGCAGGAACGTCTCGGTGTCGTCCTTGTCGTCGTCGAAGTAGATCGTCACCACCATGCCGGGCGCCACCGCGTCGGCGGACGGTGCCTCGCCGACCTGCGCGGTGCGCAGCAGCTCCTGGAGGTAGCGGATGCGCCCCTCGGCCTTGCCCTGCTCCTCGCGGGCGGCGTGGTATCCGCCGTTCTCGCGCAGGTCGCCCTCCTCGCGCCGGGCATTGATCTCGGCGGCGATGACCGGCCGATTGGCGATCAACTCGTCGAGTTCGGCCTGGAGCCGGTCGTAAGCGTCCTGCGACAGCCAGGTGGCGGGCGCCTCGTTGCCAGTGGACACAGGCGATCTCCTCAGTTGTGCGTGGCTGGCTGACAGGTGAATCTCCAAGTTACCAGTGCGATACGACACGAGGTGGCGACGAACACCACCGGCGGATCGCTCCGCGCCTGTCCGTCGGCACGCCCGTCCGTCCACCTGCGCGCCTACCTGGCGGCCGGGTACGGGCTGGTCAGGTGCGGTCGGATGCCCTGCGGCGTCCCTTGGAGGCGAAGGGCCCGGTGACTTCCGGGGAGCAGCCGGATGCTCCGGCCGCCGGGTCGATGTCGGCGCCGGTCAGTGGCCGCGCGGGGTCGGCGGTGCGGCCCGGGGACGATCGCGGTCGTTCCGACGGCTCGGGCCGGTCACGGAGGTCAGGCTGCCGGGCGGCAGCGCAGCACCTCGCCGATGAAGGCGCGCCCGGTGGTCGACAACCGGTGCTGGACGGTGAGGTGCTTCTCGCCCGGCGGCGCGGTCACGGTGACTTCCTCGCGAGCCACCTCGGTGCCGGCCCGGTCGCGGGCACGCAGCAGGCAGACCGCCGATCCACCGCTCGGCACGGTCACCTGGAAGTCGAGTCGTACCTGAGTATCGGTTATGTCCGTGTAGGTGATGACCTGTGCGTCATAGTTCGGATCGCCGTACTGGCGGTAGAGCCGCACGGAGATCACACTCAGCGCGGCCAGCAGGACGACCAGCGCCAGGACGGCCGGCGCCTTCGAGCGGCGGCGGCCCGGTTCCCGGCGGCGGCCGTACCGCCCGGGCGGAAACACCGGGACTTCCGGTGCAACTGTGGTGTGCGTCTCGCTCACCGGCGGGTATCTCCTGGCGTCGTTGTCAGCGGGATCAGTAAGAATGACTCAGTCCATCCTCCCAGCAAGGCTCCGCGTCAAGCATGGCGGGTCGGTTGTCGGAGGTGACCGCCCGGTGGGCACCGGGCGGAGGATCATGGCAGGTCAACGGCCCAGTCCCGGGCCGGCCGGCCGACCCAGACGAGGAGTGCCGAAGTTGGCAGAACAGCTGCGCCTCATGGCCGTCCACGCGCACCCGGACGACGAGTCCAGCAAGGGTGCCGCCACCATGGCCAAGTACGTCGCCGAGGGCGTCGAGGTCCTCGTCGCGACGTGCACCGGGGGCGAACGCGGTAGCGTGCTCAACCCGAAGCTCGACCGGCCCGACGTGTGGGCGAACATCGCGGAGATCCGCCGCGGTGAGATGGACGCGGCGCGCGCGATCCTCGGCGTCGAGCAGGCCTGGCTCGGCTTCGTCGACTCGGGGCTGCCCGAGGGCGAGCCGCTGCCACCGCTGCCCCAGGGATGCTTCGCGCTCCAGGACGTCGAGCTGGCCGCCGGTCCCCTGGTGCGGCTGATGCGCGAGTTCCGCCCGCACGTGGTCACCACGTACGACGAGCAGGGCGGCTACCCCCACCCCGACCACATCATGTGTCACAAGATCAGCGTCGCGGCCTTCGACGCAGCCGGTGACGCCGAGCGTTATCCCGAGCTCGGTGAGCCCTGGCAGCCGTTGAAGCTCTACTACGACATCGGCTTCTCCAAGCCGAAGATCATGGCGCTGCACGAGGCGGTGCTCGCGGCCGGACTGGAGTCGCCCTACCAGGACTGGCTCAAGCGCTGGGAGGAGAACCCGAACGATCAGCGCCCGCAGATCACCACGCAGGTGCCCTGCGCGCAGTACTTCCCGGTCCGCGACGACGCGCTGCGTGCCCACGCCACCCAGGTCGACCCGGACGGCTTCTTCTTCCGGGTGCCCATGGAGATCCAGCAGAGTGCCTGGCCGACCGAGGACTTCCACCTGGCGCGCTCGCTGGTGGAGAGCTCGATGCCCGAGTCGGATCTCTTCGCCGGTGTACGTGGGACGGCGCATGCCCGCTGATCTGGTGCGGCGTTACGCTGGTGGACAACCGCACATCGGAGGAACGCCATGCTGACCGCTGCCCAGGTGCTCGCGGAGAACAACTTCGGGGACACCCGCACGGGTGGCCTGGCCGGCCCGATGGGTCTTCTCCTCATCCTGGTGCTGGGCACCGCCACCGTCCTGCTGATCCGGAACATGAACTCCCGGCTGCGCCGACTGCCCGATCGGTTCCCACAACAGGGTCCGGCGGGCAACCCGGGCAGAGCGGACGCGGCGGTCGTGGATCCGACGGACGGAAGTGAAGGACAGGATTCATCCTCGAACGCTCCCACCGGGCGCCAGCAGCACCGAAACGGGTAGTCCGAGCGTGAATCACGCCGAACCCGGCGGTCGACCCCTGTTGCGGCCACCGGGTTTGGCTTAGCCTCTCGCCGGGGGGACCACGCGTCCCCGAACCGTGCGCGGGAGGGGGCGCCGATGACCGTCACAGCAGCGGCCGCCCGTCGTACGGCGTGCGCACCGGTCCACGGAGCGGGTCGGTGACCTCCGATCGGGCCGCCGAGCAGGCCGACCGGCTCGGGCTGCGTGGCATCCCGCCCCAGGTCCGGATGCTCACGGCTGCGCTCCTCGTGGCCTCCCTCGCCGCCGCGGTGGTAGGTCTGGTCCTGCCGCACCGCCTGCCCGTCGACGATTCGCTTCCCGCGCCCGCGCGCTACGGCATCGCGGTCGCCGTCTTCGCCTTCGCCCAACTGGCCCGACTGCGGTTCCGTGCGCCCGCCGGCATGGTGAGCATCACCTGGGGCGAGGCAGCTCTGATCATCTGCCTCTACCTGGTGCCCGCCGGCTGGATCCCCTCCGCCACCCTGGTCGGCACCGGGCTCGCCTGGTCGGCGCTCTCGATGTTCGGCGAGCGGCGACCGGTGCTGGAGACCGTCCGGATCGCGGCGTCGCTGTCGGCCGCTTCCGCGCTCGCCGTGGCGGTCACCACCGCTCTCGCGCACCCACTGCTCGCCGCCCCGGCACCGGGGCTCGCCGCCGCCATGGTCGCCGGCGCGGTGACGTACCTGCTCGTCACCGCCTGGCTCAGCGGGGTCACGCTCGGCCTGCGGCACGGTGTCCCGATCGGGCCCCCGCTGCTCGCCGCGCTCCGCGGCAAGCTGCTGATGTTCGTCGGCAACGTGGCGGTCGGCCTGGTCGTGGTGGTGCTCCTCCACCTCGATGCGCGCTGGCTGTTGCTGCTCCCGCCACCGCTCTGGCTTCTTCAGCAGACCTACCGGCACCGGCTCCGGGCCGATCAGGAGCGGCGCACCTGGCGGACGTTCGCCGAGTCCACGGCCGCCCTCAACCAGCTCGACGAGCGGGGTGTGGCGGGCGCGGCGGTCGCCGGTGCGCTCGCCCTGTTCCACGCCGAGCTGGTCGAGGTCGACGTGGTCCGTGCCGACGGGTGCTGGTGGCGGTACCGCGGCGACGCCGCGGGTGGTCTGGTCGACCGCGAGATCACCGAATCCGGCCCAGGGGAGCCCGAGGACCACGAGCTGGTCCGTTCGCTCACCGTCGGCGACCTGCCCGTCGGGCGCCTGCGGGTCCGCTTCCCCCGGTCGGCACCGCCCAGCGGGCGCGAACGGGATGCGGTGGCGGCCTTCGGCGACGCGCTCGCCGCCGCGCTGCACGACGCCGCGACCCACCACGAGCTGCGGCAGGTCACCGCCCGGTCGTCGTACGAGGCGGTGCACGATCCGCTCACCGGCCTGGTCAACCGGGCAGCCATGCTCGGTAGCGGCGACCAGCTGCTGCGGCAGCTCGCACACGATCACCCGGTGGCGCTGCTGCTGCTCGACATCGACCAGTTCAAGGAGGTCAACGACACCCTCGGGCATGTGGCCGGCGACCAGCTGCTGCGGCTGACCGCCAGTCGGCTGGGCGCGCTCGCCCGCTCGGGAGACCTCCTCGGCCGGCTCGGCGGCGACGAGTTCGCGCTGTTGCTGACGTCGGTCCCGGTGCTCGGCGACCGGAACGCCCCGATGGCGTACGCGCTGCGTCAGGCCCGCGAGATCGCCGAGCGGCTGGCCGCACCCACCGAGATCGCCGGGGTGCGGATGTCCGTCGAGGTCTCCGTCGGGGTGGTGGTGGCCGACGCGGGCACCGCCGACCTGACCGAGCTGCTGCGCCGGGCCGACATCGCCATGTACCAGGCCAAGGAGGGTGGCGGCAACGTCGCGGCGTACGACAGCACCCGCGACGCGGCGAGCACGGATCAACTCGCCCTGCTGGCCGAACTGCGCGAGGCGCTGGAGGTGGACGACCAGCTCGTGCTGGCGTTGCAGCCGGCGGTCGATCTGGCCACCGGGGCGCCGACGGGGGTGGAGGCGTTGATCCGCTGGCGGCACCCGCGCCGCGGCTGGCTCAGCCCGGTCGAGTTCATCCGGCCGGTGGAGAACAGCGAGCAGCTCGGCACGTTCACCCGGTACGTGCTGGACAAGGCGCTCGCGGTCGCCGCCGGCTGGGCCCGCGAAGGACTGGACATCCCGATCTCGGTGAACCTCTCCGCGCGGAGTCTGCTGGACCCGCGGCTGCCCGGCGAGATCGCCGACGCGCTGCGTCGCCACCAGGTGCCGGCGCACCGGCTGGTGCTGGAGATCACCGAAACGGTGGTGATGAGTGAGCTGGAGATCATCGACGAGGTGCTGGCGACGCTCCGGTCGATGGGTGTGCAGCTCGCGGTGGACGATTTCGGCACCGGCTTCTCGTCTCTGACGTTCCTCACCCGGATCGCGGTCGACGAACTGAAGGTGGACCGTTCCTTCGTGATCCGGATGGCCGAGTCGCCGGAGGCGGCGGCCATCGTGCGGACCACCGTCGGCCTCGCACACGAGCTCGGGTTGCGGGTGGTGGCCGAGGGGGTGGAGACCGCGGAGCAGCGGCTGGCCCTGGCCGAGCTGGGGTGTACCGCGGCCCAGGGTTACCACTTCTTCAAGCCGATGCCGGCGGACAAGATCGGCGCTGTCCTCGGCACCCTGCTGGACGGGGCCCGCCGCAACGTCTTCCCCCTTCGAGCCGACGGCGCGTCCTGACTCCGCCTCCCGCCTCCCGCCTCCAGGTGGGTCGATCATGAAGTTGTTGCCTCGACACGCCGGTGCCGACGGCGATAACTTCATGATCAACGGAGTCGGTGTGGGCGCGGTGGTTAAGGTCGTCGGGTGAATCGACTTGCCGACGCCACGAGCCCGTACCTGCTCCAGCACGCCGACAACCCGGTCGACTGGTGGCCGTGGTCCGAGGAGGCGTTCGCCGAGGCGCGCCGGCGCGACGTACCCGTGATCATTTCGGTCGGCTACGCCGCCTGCCACTGGTGTCATGTGATGGCGCACGAGTCGTTCGAGGACGAGTCCGTCGCCGCCCTCATGAACGCCGATTTCGTCTCGATCAAGGTGGACCGGGAGGAGCGTCCGGACGTCGACGCGGTCTACATGACGGCCACGCAGGCCATGACCGGTCATGGCGGCTGGCCGATGACCGTGTTCGCCACCCCCGATGGCACCCCGTTCTTCTGCGGCACCTACTTCCCGAAGCCCAACTTCATCCGGCTGCTCCAGTCGGTCACCACCGCCTGGCGTGACCAGCGGGACGACGTGGTGCGCCAGGGCGCCGCGGTGGTCGAGGCGATCGGTGGCGCCCAGGCCGTCGGTGGCCCCACCGCGCCGCTGGAGGCCGACCTGCTCGACGCCGCCGCCGCGCAGCTCGCCGAGGAGTACGACGAGACGCACGGCGGGTTCGGCGGCGCGCCGAAGTTCCCGCCGCACATGAACCTGCTGTTCCTGCTCCGCCACTACCAGCGCACCGGCTCGGCCCGGAGTCTGGAGATCGTCCGGCACACCTGCGAGGCGATGGCCCGCGGCGGCATCTACGACCAGCTGGCCGGTGGTTTCGCCCGGTACTCGGTGGACGCGCACTGGACCGTGCCGCACTTCGAGAAGATGCTCTACGACAACGCGCTCCTGCTCCGGGTGTACACCCAGCTCTGGCGGCTGACCGGAGACCGGCTGGCCCGGCGGGTGGCTCGGGACATCGCCCGGTTCCTCGCCGACGAACTGCACCGGCCCGGCGAGGGGTTCGCCTCCGCGCTGGACGCGGACACCCAGGGCGTCGAGGGCCTCACCTACGTCTGGACGCCGGAGCAGCTCGTCGAGGCGCTCGGCGAGGAGGACGGCCGCTGGGCCGCCGACCTTTTCGGGGTCACCGCCGACGGCACCTTCGAGCACGGCACCAGCGTGCTCAAACTGGCCCGCGACGTGGACGACGCCGACCCTGAGGTCCGCGCCCGCTGGCAGGGTGTCATCGGCCGGCTGCTGGCCGCCCGGGACACCCGGCCGCAGCCGGCCCGGGACGACAAGGTGGTGGCGTCCTGGAACGGGCTGGCGATCACCGCGATCGCCGAGTTCCAGCAGGTGGCCAGGCTCTACGCGAACCCGGACGACGAGGACGCGAACCTGATGGAGGGCGTCGTCATCGTCGCCGACGGCGCGATGCGGGACACCGCCGAGCACCTGGCGACCGCGCACATCGTGGACGGGCGGCTGCGGCGTGTCTCCCGTGGCGGTGTCGTCGGTGCCCCCGCCGGCGTACTCGAGGACTACGGCAGCGTCGCCGAGGCGTTCTGCGCGATGCACCAGCTGACCGGCGAGGGGCGCTGGCTGGAACTGGCCGGTCAGCTGCTCGACGCGGCGCTGGAGCGGTTCGCGGCACCGGGCGGCGGTTTCTACGACACCGCCGACGACGCCGAGCGGCTGGTCACGAGGCCGGCCGACCCGACCGACAACGCCACCCCCTCCGGGCGCTCGGCGATCGTCGCGGCACTCGTGACGTACGCGGCGCTGACCGGCGCCCCTCGGTACCGGGAGGCGGCCGAGGCCGCGCTGGCCACGGTCGCGCCGATCGTCGCGCGGCACGCCCGCTTCACCGGGTACGCGGCGACCGTCGGCGAGGCGCTCGTCTCCGGGCCGTACGAGATCGCCGTGGTGACCGATCAGCCGGCCGACGAGCCGCTGCTCTCGGCCGCGTACCGGCACGCCCCGCCCGGAGCCGTGATCGTGGCGGGTCGCAGCGACCAGCCCGGGGTACCGCTGCTCGCCGACCGGCCGATGGTCGGCGACCGTCCCACCGCGTACGCCTGCCGGGGTTTCGTCTGCGAGCGTCCGGTCAACGAGGTCGACGACCTGGTCGCGCAGCTCGGCCGGCGCTGAGGGGCGGCGGCCCGACCGGCGTGGCCCGTGCTACCAGGCCACGCCAGGCAGTGCGCCGTCACGGCGGCCGAACGTGCGATTCGCCATCCGGGGCCGGCCCTGAAAGGCGGCCCGGATAGGCTTGCGCCGCTATGGATTCCCGTACCGGTCTGCCTGTTGTCGGCATGGTGGGTGGTGGCCAACTGGCCCGGATGACCCACCAGGCCGCGATCGCCCTCGGTCAGTCGCTACACGTCCTCGCGTTGGCCCCGGACGACGGTGCCGCGCTGGTCGCCGCCGACGTGCAGTACGGCGATCACACCGACCTCGCGGCGCTGCGCACCTTCGCCAAGGGCTGTGACGTGGTCACCTTCGACCATGAGCACGTGCCGAACGAGCACATCCGCACCCTCGCGGCCGAAGGGGCGAAGCTCTACCCGCCGGCCGACGCGCTGCGGTACGCCCAGGACAAGCGGGCGATGCGGGAGCGGCTCACCGAGTTGGGCGCTCCGGTACCGGTCTGGCGGCCGGTCGGCGAGCCGGACGACCTGGTGGCCTTCGGCACCGAGGTGGGCTGGCCGGTGGTGCTGAAGGCGGCCCGCGGTGGCTACGACGGCCGGGGCGTCTGGATGGTGACGGACGCGGCGCAGGCGGCCGAGCTGGCCACCACGCTGCTCGCCGGGGGCACCGAGTTGATCGTCGAGGAGCGGGTGCCGCTGCGCCGGGAGCTGGCCGTGCAGGTGGCTCGCTCGCCGTTCGGGCAGGTCGCCGCGTACCCGGTGGTGGAGACCGTTCAGGTCGACGGCATCTGTGTCGAGGTGCTGGCCCCGGCGCCGGACCTGCCGGAGGAGCTGGCTCTCGCCGCCCAGCAGCTCGCCATCGACCTGGCCACCTCGCTCGGCGTGGTGGGCCTGCTCGCGGTCGAGCTGTTCGAGGTGGCCGAGGCTTCGGGGAAGCCCGGCATCGTCGTCAACGAGCTGGCCATGCGGCCGCACAACTCCGGGCACTGGACCATCGAGGGCTCGCGTACGTCGCAGTTCGAGCAGCACCTGCGTGCGGTGCTCGACTATCCGATGGGGGACACCTCGCTCGCCGCGCCGGTGGTGGTCATGGCGAACGTGCTCGGCGGTGAGCCGGGCGGTATCTCCATCGACGAGCGGCTGCACCATCTCTTCGCCGCCGAGCCGGGCGCGAAGGTGCACCTCTACGGCAAGCAGGTCCGCCCGGGTCGCAAGATCGGGCACGTCACGGTGCTCGGCGACGATCTGGCCGATGTGCGGGCGCGGGCCGTGCGAGCAGCGCGCTGGCTGCGCGAGGGGCATGAGTGAACGCGAGGAGCGAGCTCGCGTCCCCGCTGAAATGAACGAGAGGCAGAACAGCGTGACCACCGTCGGGTTGATCATGGGCAGCGACTCGGACTGGCCGACCATGAAGGCCGCCGCCGAGGTCCTCGACGAGTTCGGGGTGTCCTACGAGGTGGGGGTGGTCTCCGCCCATCGCACCCCGGTGAAGATGATCGAGTACGGCCGTGCCGCCGCTGAGCGTGGCCTGAAGGTGATCATTGCGGGGGCCGGTGGTGCCGCCGCGCTGCCCGGCATGGTCGCCTCGGTGACGCCGCTGCCGGTGATCGGCGTTCCGGTGCCCCTCAAGCACCTGGACGGCATGGATTCGCTGCTCTCCATCGTCCAGATGCCGGCCGGCATCCCGGTCGCCACGGTCTCGATCGGCAACGCCCGCAACGCGGGCCTGCTCGCTGTTCGCATCCTCGGCGCCAGCGACCCGGAGCTGCGTACCCGGATGGTCTCCTTCCAGGAGAACCTGGAGCAGATGATCAACGAGAAGGACGCGAAGCTCCAGGCGAGCGTCAACACCCTGGCCTGACCGGCCGCGCCGTCGCGCCCGGTGTGAACCACCGCCCGGCGTGACCCATCGCGCCCAGCGTGGAGCACCGCCCGGTGTGACCCATCGCGCCCAGCGTGAACCATCGTGACCGTCGGTGATTCTCGCGCCCTATCCGGCAACCCCCACCAGCATCCTTCGCTCTGCACTCACATACGCGCCAGACACGGTGCGTGACCATCGCTTTTGCCGGTCGGGCGGTTGGGGGCTTGTGAATGCCCTGCTCAGGTGGGTGGTGCGTATCGGGGTGCAGAGCAAAGGCGTCGAAGTGGATGGCAGCCCGACGGAGCTGCCCGTCACGATTGGTGACCAGCCAGTGGCATCACTGACAGTCATTGCGGGAAGCTTTACACCCGGCTCTGAGTGAAGCTTCCGCCCGGCGCGCCCTCGGCCTCACCGCATGCCGCGCAGGGCGGTCTGCAGGCGCTCCTGGGCGCGGCGGCGGCGCTCGTTGCTCGCTCCCAGGACCAGCAGCAGGATGCCGACGGGGATCAGCGCCAGCCACGGCCCGAAGGCGAAGAGCGCATGGATCGCGGTGATCGCGGTGACGGCGGCCCCGACGATCACGGGTGCCTGCTGCCGGCTCGACGAGCCGAAGATGAGCACCGCGACCGCCCCGAGCAGCAGCAGCACCTGCCGTAGCGTCGTCGAGCCGGTGGCCAGCACGATCGCGAGGCTCGGCACGAACGCGGCGACCAGCGCCGGGCCGTACGCCACCCAGCTGCTCATGTCCGGGCGTTGGCGCAGCTCCAGCACTCCAACGAGAAGGGCCAGCGCGGCGAACGGCAGGGTGTACGCCTCGGGCAGCGCCACGTCGGCGACCCGCATGAGGATCCACCAGGCGGTGATTTCACACACCACCACGGCCCAGAACAGGACTCGGCGCTCGACTGGCCGGCGGTTGGGCCGGCCGGCCGCCACACCGAGCACCGCACCCCAGGCCGCCAGCAGGGCGGCGATGTGCCGAGGTGAGTCGAACGCCAGCGCCAGCGCGATGAGCGCGGCCGCGTGACCGCTCCACTCCACGGTGGCCGCCTCGCGCTGCGCCTCTGGACGACGCAACCGGGGCAGCAAAGCGGCGAAGACCTGCAGTGCGGCGCCGACCGCGAGCACGCCGAACGCCGACCAGACTGCGGCCAGTCCGGCGACGAGGCCGGCGGTCAGCACGAACAGTTGCGCCATCAACGAGGCGAAGAGCCAGCCCAGGATCCGGGCACGCTGCGTGGTGCCGAAGACCGCCGCCACCGTGCCCACGCCGACCGCTCCACCGAGGGTGAAGAGAGTCAGCTCCCGGGTGGCCAGGCTGCCGGCGAGCCCCGCGCCGCCCGCCGCCAGGCCGATGGCGAAGACCAGCACCCGGGCCAGGCGCAGCGAGCGGGCCGGCTCGACCAGCGGCGGAGGCGGAGTCAGGGCGAGCCCCAGCATCGAGATGGTGAAGACCGACAACGCGGCGACGACATTCGCCGGCCAGCCGCCGCCCAGCGCCGTCGGGGCGATGAGCAGCGTGACGGCCGCGCCCGGCAGCACCACCGGCACCGCCCGGGTAGGCCGACCGCCGCTGAACCCGGTGGCCGCGAGAGTCGCGGTCGCGGTGAGCAGGAGCGCGGTGAGCACGTGCGTGGGATCCACCGCGCCGGGCGGCGGGGTGAGCAGCTCCGGCGGTGGCCCCTGCCAGATCCGGGCCAGCGTCCGGTGCGGCTCGACCAGCGCCACCTCCAGAGCCTGCGCGATCGAGGCGAGCGCGAGGGCGGTGGGTAGCGCGGCGGCGGCCAGTGCCCCGGCGGCCGGGCTGACCCGCCAGCGGCGCCGCTCCAGGTCGTCGGGCGATCGGCGTAGCGCGCCGTCCAGCAGCACCGACCACCGTCGTACCGGCTGCGCCGCACCGGCGGGCGGGATGGTGGCCGCGCGAACCAACTCGGCCAGTACACCGAGCAGGGCCGCCGCGGCCGCGTACACGCCGACCGCGAGGCTGGTGGGGAAGGCGGCCAGGGCGCTGATCGTCGCGCCGCCGGCCACGGCCACGCTGGCCCACGGAAGGTACTGCGGGATGCGGCGGCGTGCCACGGCCACCGCTGCGAGCCCGAGGCTGGACGCGGCAAGCGCGGCGGTCAGCACCACCTGCGCCGAGTGGTCGAACTCGGCGGACAGAGCGGCGAGCGCGCCCGGTAGGGCGAGCAACGCCGCGCCTGCGCCCGCGCCCCCGATCTGGGCGAGGTGCGGCGGCATGCCCTCGGTCTCGACGTCCTCGGTCAGCGTGCCGGCGAAATTGCGGGCCAGCACGGCCACCACCACACCGATCAACGCGATGCTGCTTAGCGCCATCGCGGTCGTCCACGGGCGGACCAGTCCCGCCCCGGCGGCGTGCAGGGCCACCACCCCGGCGACCGTCGCGCGGGAGAGGGCGGCCCGCGGATCGAACGACGCGGTGGCGGCCATCCCGAAGACGGCGGCGACCATGCCGCCGACCAGCACCGGTGACCACCACGGCAGGTCGAACGCGGCCGGTGCCCCGATGGTGGCCAGCACCACGGCGACACCGGCGACGTCGTACCTCCAGGGCGGCGGCAGCAGGACGGCGGCCGCGAGGGCGAGCAGCACCAGGGCGACCGGCGCCTGCCAGGTGGACCCCCCGGTGGGCGCGGCCGGCCAGCCGGAGAGATCCCCGTTCCAGATCGGACCAGGGGTGGCCAGCACGCCGACCCCACCGCGCAACGCGATCCAGCCGGCGACCAGGCCGATCAGCAGGCCACCCACGGAGACGCCGAGGATCGGGCCGCGCCGCCACTCCTCGGGCATCGCCCGAGCTGCCACGGCCACGACCAGCACCAGCGCGGCGGCGACCGCGAGCTGACCCCCGGGAGCGAGGACGGCCGTGATCCGGACCAGCGTGGCGATCAGCGCCGCCGTCACCGCGGCGGCCGCGAGGTCCGATCCGTCCAGCGTGAGGTCGGAGCGACGGCCCGCGTCGATCGACGGAGCCAGGAAGAGCAGCACCGCGGCCACCAGCAGCAGCGCGCCGACCCAGGCGTCGGCCACGGTGGCCCCGGGAGCGCCGAACGCGGCGGCGGTCACCAGCAGCGCGCCGAGCCCGGTGCCGACCGCCAGCGGCGCTGGGATGTGCCGCTGCGAGACCTGGACGATCGCCGTGTACCCGAGGGTCACGCACACCGCCAGGAAGGCCGCCGCGAGCACCGGGACGGTCTCCTCGCGCAGGCTCGCCGGGGTCGGCGTCGGGTCCGCCGGTGTGGTGGCGGCGACGAATGCGGCCACCGCGCCCGGCAGGGCGAACGCCGCCCCGCCGGCGGCCCACGCGGAGACGACGTCGGCCGGTGCCGGGGCGATCCGGATCCGGGGTGCCGCCGCGACGAGTACGCCCGCCAGGAAGAGCACCACCAGCACGGCCGCTGTCAGCGTGGGTCGCGCGAGGCCGGCTCCCGCCCCGAACAGGCCCACTGCCGCCGCGCCTACCGCGTGGGCCAGCCCGGCCCGCCTGGTGCGGGCGGATAGGCCGACCACGCCGATGCCGACTGCCGTGAGCACCATCGGCCACGGGGCTGCCGCCCAGCTCAGCCCGAACGACGCCGGTACCGCCAAGGCGGTCAGTGCCGCTCCGGCCACCGCGAACTCGCGCCGGATCTCCGGCGGCAGGGCCAGCACCGCGGCGATCGTGAGCAGGAAGGCGCTCGCGGCCAACTGCCAGTCGGCCGAGCCGACCGCGGCGGCGAGTTCGGCGGGATACCGGTCGAGGTCGGCGGCCCAGGCGGGCAGCGCGGCGCGGAGCGGGGCGACGCCGGCGCGCAGCGCGCTCCCGGCCACCACCAGACCGCTCACCGTGAGCGCCACCGCCGAGGCGAGCTGCGGCCCGCGGCGGGCTGCCTCCGGTACGGCCCGGACGGCCAGGCCGGTGACCGCGATGACACCCGCTATCAGCAGCAGCGCCCGGCCCGGCAGAGCCACCGAGGCGACTCGGCTCAACGCGCCGATGACCGCGAGGGTGAGGACGCCCGCGCCGAGGTCCGGCAAGGGTGGGCGGCGCAGCGCCAGGGTGCCGGCCATCCCCACGATGGCGGCGAGCAGCAGCACCAGCCCGGCGCCGGTGGCGGCCGGCACGGTGGTCGCCCGGAGCAGGGCGGTCACCGCGTACGCCAGCGCGATGGCGACGGCGACTCCGTGCAGCAGCCAGGTCAGCTCGCGCAGGCCGGGCACCGGACGGGGTGGCGCGTCGGTGGCCGTCGGTTCCGGTGGGGCGATGACCTCTCCGGCCTCCTCCGGCGCACCCTCCGGACGGGTGTCGGCGGACCGTTGCCGGGGCGCGGTCGGCTGTGCCGGCGACGCGGGCGGCGATTCTGGCAGGTCGCGCCGGACCGGGCGCTCCACGGCCACTCCGGAACGGGCCAACCAGAGATCCAGCAGAGCGACCGCGGTCAGCGCCAGCGCCCAACCGGCCGGCCCGCTGATCCGGTCGTACGCCAGCAACGGCACCACCGGCTGGGCGGCGAGCACGGTGGTGAACCGGGGTGCGCGCAGCCCCGTCCAGGCGGCGTAGCCGATCGAGACGGCGGTGGTCGCCAGGAAGATCAACCCGGCGAAGATCGCGCCGGATGCGCCGCCGTTGCCGATCCGGTCCACCGCCCAGAGCGCGTACCCGGCGAGGGGCACCAGCAGCAGGCCGACGGTGGCGATCGTCTCGGCGGTGGAGGTGAGCCCACGCCGAGCCAGCACAGGCGGGGCGAGCAGCAGCAGCACGGTCGCGACGAGCAGGATGCCGAGCCGTACGAGCGCGTCCATCGAGCTCGTCGCCACCGCGGCGAAGACCACTGCGGCGACGCCGAGCAGCAGCGCGCCCAGCCCGAGCGGGATGTTCTGAACCTCCCGCGAGGACGCCTCCGGGGGGTGTTCGGGATCGTCGACGTCCAACCAGGTCACCGGCGGTGGTGGCGGTGGCGGCTCGGCGGATCCGGGCGGGGTGCCCTGCCGGGGGACCCGAGGTGGCGCGCCGGTGGTGGCGGTCGGCGGACGTCGGCCGGGGCGGCGGCGGAGCACCCGGCGCGGTCGGGTCGCCTGCTTGGTGCGCTCCTCGCCGGCGTGCGCGAGGATGTCCCGCTGGAAGAGCGCGGCCTGCATCTTCGCGGCGATCTGCCGCTGCTCACGAGCGATGGCGGCTTCGCGCGCCTTCATCTCCGCTATGGAGCGTTCGATCTCCGCCAGGTGTTCGACCCACTGTGGCTGTTCGGCGCCGCAGTGCGGGCACCGGTCGGCCGGTTTGATCTCCCGACCGCACGACGAGCACTGAAAGGTCGCCACGACACCCCTCCACCCGCACTGTGGACCTCCACTGTCGCAGCATGCCCAAGTCCGGCGCGATTTTCGACAGTTGTCGGCGGGTTCAGGACAAACGAGCCTTCCGGCAAAAGGCAACGGCCGGTCGCGGAGGAGCTCCGCGGCCGGCCGTCGTGGCCATCCCGGTCAGGGGCGGCCCATGCCTCGGTACTCCCAGCCGGCCTGCGTCCACATTGCCGCGTCGAGGCAGTTGCGCCCGTCGACGACCTTCCGGCCGGCGACCAGTTCGCCGAGGGCGACCGGGTCGGCGTTGCGGAAGTCGGCCCACTCGGTGAGCACGCAGACCAGGTCCGCGCCGGTCACGGCGTCGGTCATGCTGGCCTCGTAGACCAGCTCGGGCATCGCCCGGCGGGCGTTCTCCGTGCCCTGGGGGTCGAAGACGTGCACGTCCGCGCCGGCCTTGCGCAGCAGCCCGGCCACGGCGAGCGCCGGGGCGTCGCGTACGTCGTCGGTGTTGGGCTTGAAGGTGGCGCCGAGCACGGCGATCCGGGTACCGGAGAGGTCCGGTCCGGCGGGACCGGTCCGGCGGCCGAGAAGGTCCGCGGCGAGCTGGAGAACGCGGGTACGGCGACGAAGGTTGATCAGGTCGACCTCGTGCAGGAAGCGCAACGCCTCACCCGCGCCCAGCTCCTGGGCCCGGGCCTGGAAGGCGCGGATGTCCTTTGGTAGGCACGCGCCACCGAAGCCGAGACCGGCCTGGAGGAACCGGTTGCCGATCCGCGGGTCGAAGCCGATCGCCCGGGCGAGCTGGGTGACGTCACCGCCGGCGACCTCGCACACCTCGGCCATCGCGTTGATGAACGAGATCTTGGTGGCGAGGAAGGCGTTCGCGGCGACCTTGACGAGCTCGGCGGTGGCGAAGTCGGTCACCACCAGCGGCACCTCGCGGTCCTCGGTGGCGGCCAGGTCGAAGACGCCCTTGTGCGCGGCGTAGAGCATCCCGTTTGCCCACTCGCTCTTCACGCCGACCACGATCCGGTTGGGGCGCAGCACGTCGTCGACGGCGAAGCCCTCCTGGAGGAACTCCGGGCTCCACGCGACCTCGACTCCGAGGTCGGCCGGGGTGTGCTTGCCGACGAGCTGCTCCACCCACTCGGCGGTGCCGACCGGCACCGTCGACTTGCCGACGATCAGCGCCTTGCGGGTGAGGTGCTGCGCGAGACCGGTCACCGACGCCTCGACGTACGACAGGTCGGCGCCCATGCCGTCGGCGCGCTGCGGCGTGCCCACGCAGATGAAGTGCACGTCACCGAAGTCGGCGGTCTCGGCGATGTCGGTGCTGAACCGCAGCCGGCCGGCCGCGAGGTTGCGCCGGAGCAGTTCGTCGAGGCCCGGCTCGTGGATCGGCACCTGACCCGCGTTGAGCATCGCGATCTTGTCAGCGTCGACGTCGAAGCCGAGCACCTCGTAGCCCAGCTCGGCGTAGCAGATGGCGTAGGTCGCACCGAGGTAGCCGGTGCCGAGGAAAGTCACTCGGGGCCGGGCTGCACCCGACGGCGGCGCCACCGTGGGAATCGGGGACACCGGCTGGCTGTTTGGGTACGGAATCGTCACGCCTGTTTCTCCGCTCGCACTGGGCGGCGCTTCGTCGCGTCGCTACTGCTGCGGCGCCTGGCCGGGCACCGGAGGGGAACTGCTCGTCTTTATATGTTCGCCGGGCGGCGGCGGTACCCGTCGAGGACGAGCCTACGCCGCGGTAACTTGTAGCTGAACCTTGGTCGCTATCCTTCAGTCTGCGCGGTCCGCGGTCAGAGACGGTACAGACTGCGCATGATAGCGGTGAAGGGGAGGGGCCGACATGGCCGCAGAGGAGTCGTTCGACGTCTACCGATTGCCCGAGGAGCACGAGGCGATCCGTGAGGCGGTCCGGGAGGTCTGCGCGGCGAAGGTGGCACCGAACGCCGCTGAGGCGGACGAGACCGGCGAGTTCCCCAAGGCGTCGTACGACGCGTTGCGCGCCGCGGACTTCCACGCGCCACACATCCCCGTCGAGTACGGCGGGGCCGGCGCGGACGCGCTGGCCACCGCGATCGTGATCGAGGAGGTGGCCCGGGCCTGCGCCGCGTCCTCGTTGATCCCGGCGGTGAACAAGCTCGGCACGATGCCACTGCTGCTCGCCGGTTCCGAGGAGCTCAAGCGCCGCTACCTGACCCCGGTGGCGAGCGGTGACGCGATGTTCTCGTACTGCCTCTCGGAACCGGAGGCCGGTAGCGACGCGGCGTCCATGACCACCCGGGCGGTGCGTGACGGGGATCACTGGGTGCTCAACGGCGTGAAGCGGTGGATCACGAACGCGGGGGAGTCGGAGTACTACACCGTCTTCGCGGTCACCGACCCGTCCGCCCGGTCGAAGGGCATCTCCGCGTTCGTGGTGGAGAAGTCGGACCCGGGCGTGAGCTTCGGCGCGCCGGAGAAGAAGCTCGGCATCAAGGGCTCCCCGACGCGCGAGGTCTACCTCGACAACGTGCGGATCCCGGCCGACCGGATGATCGGCGCCGAGGGGACCGGTTTCGCCACCGCCATGCGCACTCTGGACCACACCCGGGTCACCATCGCCGCCCAGGCGCTCGGCATCGCGCAGGGCGCGCTCGACTACGCCAAGGGGTACATCCAGGAGCGCAAGCAGTTCGGCAAGGCGGTCGCCGAGTTCCAGGGTGTCCAGTTCATGCTCGCCGACATGGGCATGAAGCTGGAGGCGGCCCGGCAGTTGACGTACGCGGCGGCGGGCAAGTCCGAGCGCGGCGACTCGGACCTCACCTACTTCGGCGCGGCGGCCAAGTGCTTCGCCTCGGACGCCGCCATGGAGATCACCACGGATGCGGTGCAGCTGCTCGGCGGCTACGGCTACACCAAGGACTACCCGGTCGAGCGGATGATGCGGGACGCCAAGATCACCCAGATCTACGAGGGCACCAACCAGGTGCAGCGGATCGTGATGGCCCGCCAGCTGCTGCGCGGCTGAGGCGAGGTACGCGTCGGGTCGCCCCCGCCCCCGCGAGCACGGGGTCGGGGGCGGGCCGGGAATGCCGGCCCGCCCACGGTTCAGCGGATGTCGGTGCTGTCCTCCGGCTTGCGGGGCGGGGCCGACCACGGCGACTCCCCGCCCGTACGCCGGGGGAGCGGCTCGGTCGGGGTGGAGTCCGGGTAGGCCAGGGTGATCGGAGCGGCGGTGTCCCGCTCCGGCGAGGCGACCGGCGGCCAGTCGGTCAACGTGACGTCGTTGTCCGTGCTGTTCTTCTCCGTCTCGGCGGGCACCGGCGCGCCTACCGGTGCCGGCCAGCGCCGCCAACGCTGCAGGCTGAACGTGGCCATGATCAACATCATGCCGATCAGGAAGAGCGTGCCGTTCTCCACCGGCAGTCGCAGCGGAAGCGGATCACCCAGCACCTTCCAGCCGTCCGGGATGGTGTCGCGTACCTCGAACGGCGCCACGAACATCCCGATGTACGGGACGACCATCAGCAGCCCGGCCACCAACGGACCGACCGGCGAGATGCGCAGCGTGCCGAGCAGGCCCAGGAGGATGCCACCGACACCGAGGTAGACGGCCGGCTCGATCAGGTTGGCCGTGTTGAACTTTCCGATCTCCACCCAGCGGCCGATCGTGCCGCTCGACCCGTCCTGCCCGAGCGTGACCAGCACCCAGGTGACAGGCGCCACCACCAAACCGGCGAGGAAGCTCCAGAGATGTCGCATCCGCGCACCGTACCGTTTCCGTCATGACCGAGCACCCCTCCACCGCGCCGGCCGGCAAGCCGACGTCGTACTCCCGGGTCACCTTGAGCCGGATCATGACCGCCGTGGACGTCAACCTGTACGGCACCGTCCACGGCGGCGTGCTGATGAAGTTCGTGGACGACGTGGCCGGAGCAGCCGCCGCCCGGCACAGCGGTGGCACGGCGGTGACCGCCGCGATCGACGAGATCGTCTTCTCCGAGCCGGTTCGGGTCGGCGACCTGCTGCACGCGCACGCCCAGGTGAACTGGACCGGTCACAGCTCGATGGAGGTCGGTGTCCGGGTCGTGGCCGAACGGTGGGACTCGGCCGAGGACGAGCCGATCCGGGTCGCCACCGCGTACCTGGTGTTCGTCAGCGTCGACGTGGGCGGCGCGCCGCGACCGGTGCGGCCGGTGCTGCCGGAGACGACCGAGGACGAGCGACGCTTCCGGGAGGCGGAGATCCGACGGGCCCACCGTCTGGCCCGCCGCCGCGCGATCCAGGCCCACCGCGCCGGCTGACCTGCGAGGAGGCAGCCCCTGCTCGACCTTCCCGGCGGGCGGGGGCACTGTCGCAGCCGGTCCTCGACGAGCACCCCCGGTGGGGTCGCTGGACGTGACGAGGTGTCCCTTCCCCGCCCTGGCCCACACAGGGAAGCCTGTTGGCATGTGTGACCGCCACGCCCCTTCGGCGGCGGCGGGTGCGGAGAATGGCGCTTCGACGTAGGGCAAGATGGCGCCACGGCCCATCGCACAGAGTCGTGTCCGGGGCCAGGGGAGGGCAGAGCAGTGGGTGACGTGCTGTGGACGCCGCCGGCGGACGTACGTGAGCGGTCCCGGATCGGGGGCTACCTGCGCTGGCTGCGGGAGCACCGTGGCCTGGACTTCGCCGACTACGACGCGCTGTGGCGCTGGTCGGTCACGGATCTGGAAGCGTTCTGGCGCTCGATCTGGGACCACTTCGAGGTGGTGGCGCACACTCCGCCGACCGCCACGCTGACCGGCCGGAGCATGCCCGGAGCCCGCTGGTTCCCCGGCGCGACGTTGAACTACGCCGAGAACGTGCTGCGCATGCCCGGCCGGGCCGACACCGATCCCGTGGTCATCGCGCACGGCCAGACCCGTACGCCGGTCACCCTGACCGCCGCGGAGCTGCGCGAACAGGTCCGGCGGGTGGCCGCGGGACTGCGCCGGCTGGGGGTCACCGCGGGCGACCGGGTGGCGGCGTACGCGCCGAACATCCCGGAGACGTACGTGCTGCTGCTCGCCACGAGCAGTCTCGGCGCGATCTTCACGTCCTGCGCGCCCGAGTTCGGAACGCGTAGCGTCACCGACCGCTGGCAGCAGATCGAGCCGACGGTGCTGGTCGCGGTCGACGGCTACCGGTACGGCGAGAAGGCGGTGGACCGCCGTGCCGAGGTCGCCGCGATCCGTGCCGCGCTGCCGTCACTGCGGCACACCGTCGGCATCGGCTACCTCGACCCGGCGGCCGTGCCCGAGGGAGCGACGTCCTGGGCGGAGCTGGCGGCGCCGACCGACGAGCCGTCGACCTTCACCCCGGTCGCCTTCGACCACCCGCTCTACGTGCTCTACTCCTCCGGCACGACGGGGCTGCCCAAGCCGATCGTGCACGGGCACGGGGGGATCCTGCTGGAGCACCTGAAGATGCTCGCCCTGCACCACGACCTGGGCTCCGACGACCGGTTCTTCTGGTTCACCACCACCGGCTGGATGATGTGGAACTTCCTGGTCTCCGGACCGGCGGTGGGCGCGGCGATCGTGCTGTTCGACGGCAACCCGGGCCACCCCGACCTCGGGGCGCTGTGGCGGTTGGCGGCGGAGACCGGCACCACGTACTTCGGCACGTCCGCGCCGTTCCTGCTGGCCTGCCGCAAGGCCGGCCTGGTGCCGAAGGAGATCGCCGACCTCTCCGCGCTGCGCGGTCTCGGCTCCACCGGCGCGCCGCTACCGGCCGAGGGCTTCACCTGGGTGTACGAGACGGTCGGCGAACGCCTCCAGCTCCAGTCCCTCTCCGGCGGCACCGACGTCTGCACGGGATTCGTGGGCGGGGTGCCGCTGCTCCCCGTGCACACCGGTGAGATCACCTGCCGGGCCCTCGGCGCGAAGGTCGAGGCGCGCTCGGCCGACGGCACCGCGGTCATCGACGAGCTGGGCGAGCTGGTGATCACCGAGCCGATGCCGAGCATGCCGGTGGGCTTCTGGAACGACGTGGACGGCTCCCGCTACCGGGAGGCGTACTTCGACGTCTATCCGGGAGTCTGGCGGCACGGGGACTGGATCACGATCAACTCGCGGGGCGGCTGTGTGATCACCGGACGCTCCGACGCCACTCTCAACCGGGGCGGCGTACGGCTCGGCACCGCCGAGTTCTACTCCGTCGTGGAGGGGCTGGACGAGGTCGTCGACTCGGTGGTCGTGCACCTGGAGGACGACCAGGGCGGCACCGGCGAGCTGCTGCTCTTCGTGGTGCTCGCCGACGGGTTGGAGCTGGACGACGAACTGCGGAAGAAGATCAGCCGTGAGCTGCGTACCGCGCTGTCGCCGCGGCACGTCCCCGACGAGATCCATCAGGTGCGGGCGGTGCCGCGCACGCTGTCGGCGAAGAAGCTCGAGGTGCCGGTCAAGAAGATCCTCACCGGTACCCCGATCGACCGGGCGGCGGCCAAGGGGGCCCTGGCCAACCCCGAGTCGCTCACTGCCTTCGCGCAGCTCGCCCAACGTCGTGCTCCGCAGGACCACCCCACCCCCGCCTGACGACCGCGCTCCCCGCCCCTCGGCGTGCCGCATCTCCGCAGTCGTCGTACGACGGTGACGCGAGGGGCGGGAGGCGTCAGGTCACGGTTCGGGTGACTTTTTCCGCCGCCAGGCGGTCGGCGACGCGGGTCGGGTCCAGGTTGCCGCAGAGGACGACGCTGGCCCCGACCGTGAGTGGCGCGAGCAACCAGTCCACCGGCTCGGGATGCCGAGCCGCGTCGATCAGTAGCCGGTCGCCCTCGACCAGGCCGAACTCCGTCGCGCGGGCCCGCGCCCGCCCGAGCAGCTCCGCGTCGGCCGCGCCGCCCGAGCCGTGCGAGCTGAAGTGGTCGCCGTGGCCACGCACCTCGACCACGTAGTCGGCGAAACCGGCGGGCACCTCACGCAGCGGCAGGGCGAACGGGTCGAGCGCGAGCGCGTACCGCTCGTCCGCCGGCCAGGCGTCCGCCTCCGTCACCCGGTCCGGGGTGGCGAAGAGCACGTCGACCGCGCCCGGCTTCTCGGCCACGGTGAGCCCGGCGAACCAGCAGCCGAGCAGCACCGCGGCGGTCTGCCAATGCGGCGGTAGGAGCACCCCGGCGGTGTCGCCGGGCCCCACGGCCGCCCCGTCGACCAGCAGGTTGGCCGTCTTGGCCACCCAGTTGGCCAGCGTGGCGCCGGACAGTTCGGTGCGCTCGCCGGACCTGTCGTCGTACCAGGTGAGCAACGGTCGGGTCGGATCGGGTGCGATCGCGTCGGCGAAGACCCGGGCAATGTTCTCGGCCATCGGCGCGAACGATACGCCGCCACGGTACGTACCTGATGACGATGACAAGTACGCATACCGTCGGGTCGCAGTCAGCGTCGGCGGCGGGCTCCGGCGTAGGCTTGCGACCGGAGTGTTGTTCCCCACAGACCCGCCAGCAAGGAGTCGCCCCGTGACCGCCGGTCGCCCGCCCCGCGTGCTCATCGACGCCACGAGTGTCCCCGCCGACCGTGGCGGCGTCGGGAGATACGTCGACGGCCTGCTCGGGGCTCTCGGCAAGGTCTGTGGGTCGGGTGTGGATCTGGCCGTGGTCAGCCTCCGCACCGACCTCGAGCGCTACTCCCGGATGCTGCCGGGCGCCGAGATCGTGCCGGCGCCGGCGGCTGTGGCACACCGGCCGGCCCGGCTCGCCTGGGAGCAGACCGGATTGCCGCTGCTGGCCCAGCAGCTCGGTGTGCAGGTGCTGCACTCTCCCTTCTACACGTGTCCGCTACGTGCGGGCTGTCCCGTCACGGTGACCGTGCACGACGCGACCTTCTTCACCGAGCCTGAGCACTACGACAAGTCCCGCCGCACGTTCTTCCGCAGCGCCATCAAGACGTCGCTGCGGAGGGCAGATCGGGTGATCGTGCCGAGCAAGGCCACCCGGGACGAGTTGATCCGGCTGCTGGACGCCGACCCGACCCGGATCGACGTCGCCTACCACGGGGTCGACCACGCCGCGTTCCATGCGCCCAGCGACGAGGAGAAGGCCCGCGTGCGGGCCCGGCTCGGGCTGGGCAGCAGCAGCTACATCGCGTTCCTCGGTGCCAAGGAGCCGCGCAAGAACGTGCCCAACCTGATCCGGGGCTGGGCGCGGGCGGTCGCCGACCGTCCCAACCCGCCGGCGCTGGTGATCGCCGGCGGCCAGGGGCACGACGACGACATCGACCGGGCGGTCGCCGAGGTGCCGTCGCACCTGCGGTTGTTGCGTCCGGGCTACCTGCGCTACGCGGACCTGCCCGGCTTCCTCGGCGGGGCGTTGGTGGCCGCCTACCCGTCCTACGGGGAGGGTTTCGGGCTGCCGATCCTGGAGGCGATGGCCTGCGCGGCCCCGGTGCTCACCACGCCCCGGCTGTCGTTGCCCGAGGTGGGCGGTGACGCCGTGGCGTACACGAGTGAGAGCCCTGACCAGGTCGCGACCGATCTCGCGGCACTGCTGGACGACGAGCCGCGCCGGTTGTCCCTGGCCAAGGCGGGCTTCGACCGGGCCAAGGAGTTCACCTGGGAGTCCAGCGCCGAGGTGCACATCGCGGCCTGGAGCCGGGCCCGGTCCTGACGTCCATCGAAACCGCCGGTTCGTGTGTGCGCCGTTCGGGCATGATGTGCTGATGTTCTATGCCGTCATCCCGGCGGGAGGCAGTGGCACGAGGTTGTGGCCACTGTCCCGTGCCGGCCACCCCAAATTCCTGCATCCGCTCACCGGAACGTCCGCCTCGTTGCTACAGGCGACGGTGGAGCGGCTGGCCCCGCTGACCACACCTGAACGGACGATGGTGGTCACGGGGGCTGCGCACGTGACGTTGGTGGCACGGCAGTTGGCCGGTCTGCCGGAGGAGAACATCCTCGTCGAGCCGTCGCCACGGGACTCGTGCGCGGCCATCGCGCTGGCCGCGGCCGTCATCGCGCGGCGGGATCCGGACGCGGTGATGGGCTCCTTCGCGGCCGACCATCTGATCGGTGACCCGCTGCGCTGGGCGGAGACGGTGCGGGAGGCGATGCGCGGCGCCGAGCAGGGGCTGTTGATGACGGTCGGGATCACCCCGACCCGCGCGGAGACCGGCTACGGCTACCTGGAGTGCGGCGACCTGCTCGGCGAAGGCCCGCTGCGCATGGTCGCGGAGTTCAAGGAGAAGCCCGCCGCCGACGTGGCCGAGGCATACTTCCGCTCCGGCCGGCACCTCTGGAACGCCAGCATGTTCGTCTGGCGGGTGGACGTGTTCCTCGCCGAACTGGCCCGGCAGCAGCCGGCTCTACACGCCGGCGTGACCGCGATCTCGGCGGCGTGGGGCGCCCCGGAGCAGGACGAAGTGCTGGGTGCGGTCTGGCCGACGCTGCCGAAGATCTCCGTCGACTACGCGGTCATGGAGGGTGCGGCGATGGCCGGCCGGGTGGCGACCGTCCCGGGCGACTTCGGGTGGAACGACGTCGGCGACTTCCACACGCTCGGTGACGTGCTGCCGGCGGACCACACGGGCAATGTGGTGCTCGGTGCCGCCAAGCCGGGCGTACTGCTGCGGGACAGCACCGGTCTCGTGGTGGTGCCGCACTCGGGCCGGTTGGTGGCCGCGATCGGCGTGCACGACCTCGTCGTGGTGGACACCCCCGACGCGGTGCTGGTCTGTCCCCGCGAGCGGGCGCAGGACGTCAAGGCACTGGTGGACGAACTCAAGGAGCGGGGCGAAGAGGACTACGTCTGAGCGTGGCGAGGGCGGGCGCCACGAGCTGGACGGTCCCGTCGGCCAGCGGCTCGGGCAACTGCTCCGGCGAAAACCAGCCGAGCGCGGTGGACTCGTCGCTCACCTGTTCCACCGCGCCGGCCGGAGCGACGACCGCGAACCGGACGTCGTAGTGCAGCGAGCCGCCCTGGCAGGCGACCGGGTGGATGTCCACGTCGATCGGCACCGGGTCGATCCGCAGCCCGGGGATCCCGGACTCCTCGGTGGCCTCGCGCAGCGCGGCGCCGGCGAGCGTCCGGTCGCCGGGCTCGCAGTGCCCACCGAGCTGCACCCATCGGTGGAACTTGCCGTGCAGGCAGAGCAGTACCCGGCTGCCGGTGGCGTCCAGGACCAGCGCGCTCGCCGTGACGTGCCCCGGGCGGTGCGCCCGGCTCATGGCCACCGGTCCGGCCGCGAGCAGGGCCAGCGTGCGTTCCCGCGCGATGGCGGCGGTGGGGCTGGTGGGTGTCCACCCGGTCAGCAGCGCGGCAGCGTCGGCGTGCAACGCCGCGTACGGGCCGTCTCCGGCAGGTGACGCGGGCGTCGTCGGGTGGCTGATCGGGCTGTTCGGTGCGGGTGCGACGTCGGGCATCCCGACACTGTACGAGTCGACCCCGCATCGATCTCGCGAGCCGCTGAGCCTGAGGTGCCCGGCGGGACGGCCGGGCGGCACCCCTGCGGTGCAAGGGCCGCAGACCCTCGTGGCGCCGCCCGGTCGCCGGTCCTCCCCGGCCCCGGTGCCCCGGCGGCGTCACGCAACGGACGCGCCGACACCGGCGGGCACTGGAAGCATGCCCAACCCGCCAGGAGTACGTCGAGGTTTTTCAGCCCACGCTTAAAGATGGAGATAAGTGCCGGCCGGTAGAGTGCAAACGGTCGCCTGACACACCCCGGTCGGGCGAGCGGGAGCGCGCCATGTTGAAGATCTACTTTTCCGGCGAGGACGTCCTGCGGACCCGGGTCGCCCCGGCCGCCGATCCGGTCTGGGAGCTGGTCCTCAGTCTGCACCTCCTGCGTGGCCGCAGCCGGGACCCGATGATGGCCGCCTGGCGGCGTACGGTGGCCGGCGGGCTGCGCCGGGAGAACGCATCCGAGCAGCTACGTCTCCTGCTCGCGTTGAATCCGCCACGGGGATACTTCCCCGACTTCCTCACCCCGTACGCCAGCCTTGGTGGCTTCGAGGCGGGACTGGACGCGGTTCGCCGCACGCCGACCCAGATGCTGCGTCGTGACCTGGCCGTGCTCGCCGGCGAGAATCCGTTGCCGCCGTCGGCATCCGCACTGGCCAGGGGCGAGCCGGAGGCGCTGAGCGCGCTGACCGAGTCGATGGAGCGTTACCGGTCGGTGGCGATCAGCCCGTACTGGGGGCGGATCCAGGCCGCGGTGGAGGCCGACCGGGCGCGCCGGGCCCGGGCGGTGCTGGACGGCGGTGTGGAAGGGCTGCTCGCCAGCCTGCGGCCGACCATGCGCTGGGACTCGGGTGTGTTGGAGGTGCGTGACTACCCGGACAGCCGCGAGTTGCACCTGGACGGTCGGGGGTTGCTGCTCGTGCCGTCGTTCTTCTGCGCGCGTACCCCGGTGGCATTGCTGGACCCGGCGCTGCCGCCCGTCCTCGCGTATCCGGTGGACCGGCTGGGCGGGCTGCTGCCCTCCGGCGGCGAGGCCGGGCCCGTAGCCGGTCGGGAGGCGCTCGCCGCGCTGATCGGCCGGACGCGGGCCGCGGTGCTGGAGGCCAGCGACGACGGCTGCACCACCGGTGAGGTGGCCCGGCGGTTGCACATCTCGCCCGCGGCGGCCAGTCAGCACACGGCCGTGTTGCGCAACGCCGGACTGCTCGTCAGCCAGCGGGACCGCAACACGGTGCTGCACACCCTCACCCCGCTCGGTCGCGCTGTCCTCGACGCATGACCAGGACCGTCCGGCCGAACAGCTCGCCTGGCTGCACCGGGTGCTCGACAGGGAGCAGGACGCGGCGACCCGGCCGGTGAGCTGGCGGCGGAACCGGCCGGGACCGGTCAGACGGCCAGTGCGGCGCTCGCGGTGCTCGCCGCCGGGGGCGGCAGGAGCAGGGACGGGATGCCCTCGACGGCCAGCGCGATACGCAGCCGGTGCAGGTCGGCGCCGAAGCGGACCAGGTCCAGACTGTTCACCGGAGTCGGCGGCGAACCGAGGATCAGCCGGGTCGCCCGCGACGGCCAGCCGGCCACCGCGGCGGCCAGCCCGGAATGTACGTCGTCGTCCACGAGGGTGAACACCGTGCCGGGTGCGACCGTGTGTGCGATCCCGTCGATCGCCCGCCGGATGGCGTCCGGGTCGGCCGGCGTCTCACCCGGGCCGTCCGTGAGGGTGGCCCCGGCGGCGAGGCCGGCGGCCCTGGCCTCGGCCGTGCCGAGCGAGAAGAGGTCCTGCGCGGCGTCGCGGACCAGCACCGCGGCGCCGGCGCCGTCGTCGTCCCGGCTGGTGCCGAGGTAGCCGCGGATGACGGCGACCGGCACCTGGTCGATCTTGCCCTTGATCAGCTCACCGGCGCCGGCCAGCTCGTCCACCACCGCCATCTCGGTCAGATTGAGCTCGTTGCCGTACGGGTCGGTCTCGCCGCGGTGGTCGCGGATCGCGTCCATCCCGGCCACCCCGAGCGCCACGTCGGTGAGCCCGTTGCGCCACGGCCGGCCCATGGTGTCGCTGACGATCACCGCGACGTCCCGGTCGTAGCGCTCACGCAGCGCGGCGCGTAGCGCCCGGGCCGAGGCGTCCGGGTCCTTCGGCAGCAGCACGAGCCGGGTCTTGTCGACGTTCGAGGCGTCGATGCCGGCGGCGGCCATCACGAAACCGTGGTGGGTCTGCACGATCCGGGTCGCGCCCCGGCTGGCCACCACCCGGGCGGTCTCCGCGGCCAGCACCTCGTCGCGGGCGGCCTGCCGTTCGGGCCCGTCGGCCGGAACGTCCACCAGCCTGCCCTCCGCCTTGGAGACGATCTTGCTGGTGACCACCAGCACGTCGCCGTCGCGCAGCCAGGGTGCCGCGGTCGCGATCAGCGTCGCCAGGTCGTCGCCCTCGGACACGTGGCCGATGCCCAGCACCGGCAGGATCTCCAGCTTCACTGCATCTCCACCGCGGCGCGGACCATCGCCGCCGTCGCCGCCTCGTCGGTCATCCGCAGCGGTACCGCGCGGACCGTCACGTCCGGGACCATCGTGCCTTCGTCCTCCTCGGCGACCAGCCAGCCGTCCAGCAGGCCACCCGTCGACCGCCCGCCGTAGAGGCCGCCCACCCCGGCCGCGCTGCACTCGACCCCGAGCACCGCGAGGCAGCGGTCGGCCATCCCGCGCACAGGCGCGCCGCCGATGATCGGCGAGACACCCACCACCCGGGCCGGCCCGTCGATGACCGCCTCCCGCAGCCCGGGTACGGCCAGGATCGGCGCGATGCTCACCACCGGGTTGCTCGGCGCGACCAGCACGATGTCGGCCGACCCGACGGCTTCCAACACACCGGGCGCCGGCTTGGCCGTCTCCGCGCCGACGAAGACGAACCGGTGGGTCGGCACCTCGGCCCGGTGGCGTACCCACCACTCCTGGAAGTGGATCGCCCGCTGGGCACCGTCGAGGTCGACCACCGCGTGCGTCTCCAGCCGGTCGTCCGTCGCCGGCAGCAGCCGTACGCCCGGCTGCCAGCGAGTGGCCAGCGCCTCTGTGACGGCGGAGAGCGGGTAGCCGGCGGTGGTCATCGTGGTGCGCACCAGATGCGTGGCGATGTCCTTGTCGCCCAGGCCGAACCAGGTCGGCTCCGCCCCGTACGCGGCCAGCTCCGACTTGACCGTCCAGCTCTCGCCGACCCGCCCCCAGCCCCGCTCCGGGTCGGCGCCGCCACCGAGGGTGTACATGACGCTGTCCAGGTCGGGGCAGATCTTCAGCCCGTGCAGGTAGAGATCGTCGCCGACGTTGACCACCGCGGTCACCTCGGCACCGACCTGGCGGGCGTACGCCCGTACGCCGACCAGGAACCGGGCGCCTCCGATGCCACCCGCGAGAACCACGATGCGCATGCCGACCATCCTCCCGCACGCCACGCCTGCGGTCCTCCGGTGGCCCGGGAGACTAGGCTCACGTCCGGCAAACTGTCCGCCTCGCCCCTGGGAGAGCTAGTGACCAGCCCCGCCGAGCCCGCGTCCGCCGACGCGAACCGGGCCCGCCAGCTGACCAAGCCGCTACGCGAACTGGCTGCGTTCGCGCTGCTCGGCGCGAACGCCGTGTTCTTGTTCGTCGGCCTGATCCGGATGTTGACCGGCACCGACTACGGCAACTTCAGCGACCGTGCGGGCGGCTCGTTCTTCACCTTCGTCGGCTTCGAGGCGGCGGCGTTGCCGCTGTTGGCCGTGCTGCTCGCCACGCACATCGAGCCGATCCTGTCGAAGGCGAAGACGATCACCCAGGTGGCGCTGGTCGAATACGCTGTCGGCGCCCTGTTCGGCGCCCTGGCGTTCCTGATCGCGACGGTCGGACGGCTGGCCGAGGGAGAGGTGCTGGACTCCCTGCTCGCCCTGCTCACCAGGCTTGCCCAGTTGGCGCTCTTCGCGGTGGCCGTGTACGTCGTCTACACGATCTGGCGGGCCTTCTACTACGTGCCGAAGCCCAAGCCGCAGCCCGGCGTCTACGGTTCGCCGCAGCCCGGCTGGCCGCCGCAGCCCGGTGGCTGGCCCGGCGCGGGCCAGCCCGGCGGTTACCCGGTCCCCGGCCAGCCCGGCGCGTACCCGGCGCCCGGCCAGCCGACTGGCTACCCGTACGCCGGACAGCCCGGCCAGTACGGGCAGTACGGCCAGCCGACGCCGCCGTTCACGCCGGCGCCGCAGTCGGCTCCGCCGGCCAACGCCGCGCCGCAGTCCGCCCCGCCGGCGAACCCGGCCCCGCCGTCGGCGCCGCCGTTCGGGCAGCCGCCGTCGGCGGAGCCGACCCAGACGATTCCGCGTCAGCCGGCCGAGCCCACCCAGGCCATCCCGCGCCCCGGCGACGGTGAGAGCGACCGGACCCAGCCGATCAACCCGGGCGACGACTCACTGAACCCCGGCGACGCACGACCCTGACCGTACGCACGAATTCACTGAAAGAGTGGCCTTCCGACATCGGAAGGCCACTCTTTCGGTGAACGTGTCTCCCGCCGCGCAGGGGCGGGTGTGGCGCGTGTCGGGGTGTGGTTGCCCACGAGGGCGGTAGGGCGCTGCCGATCACCGCTTAGGCTGGGCGGATGGTTGATCGCACCGACTCCGCGCCGACCGAGGCGAGTGTGCGCCGGGCGTTGCGCCGCGCCGCCACCGGCCGGGCGCTGGACGTCGACGAGGCGACCGCGCTGCTCGGTGCGCGCGGCGACGCCCTCGACGAGCTGCTCGGCGTTGCCGCCGGGATTCGTGACGCCGGGCTCCGTGACGCCGGCCGGCCCGGGGTCGTCACATACTCCAAGAAGGTCTTCATCCCACTCACCCGGCTGTGCCGGGACCGCTGCCACTACTGCACCTTCGCCACCGTGCCGCACCGCCTCCCGGCGCCCTTCCTCGACCGGGACGAGGTGCTGGCGATCGCCCGGGAGGGCGCGGCGCAGGGCTGCAAGGAGGCGCTGTTCACTCTCGGTGACCGGCCGGAGGAGCGCTGGCCGGCGGCCCGTCGCTGGCTGGACGAGCGCGGCTACGACTCCACATTGGACTACCTGCGCGCCTGCGCGGTGGCGGTGCTGGAGGAGACCGGGCTGTTGCCGCACCTGAACCCGGGTGTGCTCTCCTGGTCCGAGCTGCAACGACTCAAGCCGGTCGCGCCCAGCATGGGCATGATGCTGGAGACGACGGCGACGCGGCTCTGGTCCGAGCCGGGCGGCCCGCACTTCGGGTCGCCGGACAAGGAACCGGCGGTACGGCTGCGGGTGCTCGACGACGCCGGCCGCGTCGGCGTCCCGTTCACGACCGGGATTCTCATCGGTATCGGGGAGACCCACGCCGAACGCGTCGACGCGCTCTTCGCGATCCGCCGCGCCCACCGGGAGTACGGCCACCTCCAGGAGGTGATCGTGCAGAACTTCCGCGCCAAGCCGGACACCGCGATGCGCGGTATGCCGGACGCGGAACTGCACGACCTGGCGGCCACTGTGGCGGTGGCCCGGCTGTTGCTCGGCCCGCGGATGCGCATCCAGGCGCCGCCGAACCTGATCGAGGGCGAGTACGACCTGCTGCTGCGCGCCGGCATCGACGACTGGGGTGGGGTCTCCCCGGTGACCCCGGACCACGTCAACCCGGAGCGTCCCTGGCCGCAGTTGGACGAGTTGGCCCGGCGTACGGCCGACGGCGGGTTCACCCTGCGGGAGCGGCTGACCATCTATCCGGAGTACGTCCGCGCCGGTGATCCGTGGCTGGACCCTCGCGTCCTGGCGCACGTCACCGCGCTGGCCGACGGGGAGACCGGGTTGGCCGTCGAGGACGCCCGCCCGGTCGGCCGGCCGTGGCAGGAGCCGGAGGAGGTCTTCGGCGGGCGCACCGACCTGCACGTCACGATCGACACGACCGGCCGCACCGGCGACCGTCGGGGCGACTTCGACAACGTCTACGGCGACTGGGCCGAGGTCGCCACGAAGGTGACCGCCGCGCCGGTGCCGGCCGGTGCGGGCGACCACGATCTGCGGGCCGGTCTGCGGCTGGCGGCCGACGATCCGGCGGCCCTGCTGGAGCCGCGACACACCGACGCCGCGCTGGCGCTGTTCGGCGCCGACGGCCCGGCCCTGGACGAACTGTGCCGGATCGCCGACGACGTGCGCCGCTCGGCGGTCGGCGACGACGTCACGTACGTGGTCAACCGCAACATAAACTTCTCCAACGTCTGCTACGTGGGCTGCCGGTTCTGCGCGTTCGCCCAGCGCGAGCGGGACGCGGACGCGTACCGCCTCTCGGTCGACCAGGTCGCCGACCGGGCCGAGGAGGCGTGGGCGGCCGGCGCGACCGAGGTCTGCCTGCAGGGTGGTATCGACCCGAAGATGCCCGTGACCGGATACGCCGACATCGTCCGGGCGATCAAGTCGCGGGTGCCGGAGATGCACGTGCACGCCTTCTCGCCCATGGAGATCGTCACCGCGGCCGCGAAGGCCGGCGTGCCGGTGCGGGAGTGGCTGACGCAACTGCGGGAGGCCGGGCTGGACACCATTCCGGGTACGGCCGCCGAGATCCTCGACGACGATGTCCGCTGGGTGCTGACCAAGGGCAAGTTGCCGGCGGCCGCCTGGGTCGAGGTGGTCTCCACCGCACACGAGCTGGGCATCCGGTCCAGTTCGACCATGATGTACGGACATGTCGACCACCCGGGGCAGTGGCTCGCCCACTTCCGGGTACTCGCCGGGGTGCAGGACCGTACCGGCGGGTTCACCGAGTTCGTGGCGCTGCCGTTCGTGCACACCAACGCCCCGATCTACCTGGCCGGGATCGCCCGGCCGGGGCCGACGTGGCGGGAGAACCGGGTGGTGCACGCCATGGCGCGGTTGCTGCTGCACGGCCGGATCGACAACATCCAGTGTTCCTGGGTGAAGCTCGGCGACGCCGGGACGGTCGCCATGCTCCAGGGCGGCTGCAACGACCTGGGCGGCACCCTCATGGAGGAGACCATCTCCCGGATGGCCGGTTCGGCGAACGGGTCGGCCCGGACGGAGGAGCAGCTGCGGGCGATCGCGGCGGCGGCCGGACGTCCGGCGCGTCGGCGGAGCACCGCGTACGGCACCGTGGGGTCCTGAGGCCGGAACCTTCCGCGCGTTGTCGGCCGTGTGCAACCGGGGCCGGCGGCGATGACCGTGAGATCCGTCGCCGGCGTCCCGGGTGGCGCCGGCGACGGCTCGCTAGCTCACCGCCGGGAACCGTCGGCCGGCGTGGCCCGTGCGAGCGCGGCTACTGCCCCTGCCGAATGGTCGCCGAGGTAAGTCGTGCGATTCCGTGGACCCCGTACAGCTCGCCGCGGCCGGTGCCCTTAGTTGATCGACAATTGGGTTCCGGTGCGAATTCGGCTGGGCGGGGTCGGGCAACCAGTTGTTCAAGATGCCGAGTGCGGTCGACGTTCGTCGCTGGTCGGGATCGTCTCGCCGGACCGGGCGGCCGCACCCCGCGCGGGCACGGTCGCGTCGGTGCGCGCCAGCACTGCGCCGTGCCTCACGTACGGTCGTGCGCCGGAGGCCCGTACCGTCTGTTGGGAACTTCTCGACGCGATCCGTCGTCGGAGCGCACTGGCGGGATGACCGCTTCGAGCTGCCTGCGTCCGGCTCGTACGCATCTTCGTCCACTCTCGTCCGTGGTGCCTCGTCCACGATGTGGGCGAGCCGCGATCGTCGGCGGTCGCTCGACGGGCGGTCTGCTGCGAGTCGCGTTAACCTGGTGCCCCACCAAGATCAGCAGGACTGTCCGGGTGCGCCCCTGTGGCGTTTCGCGACCGCTCCGGCGTGGCCGGCGCCGGTACGCCACGGGGAAAAACTCTGGCAACTCGCCGGAGAGGGCGTTACTCGGCCGGGGTCTGAATCGATAGGGCAGGTTGCGAGGCCGGGTGGTCGGATGGCCGTCCGGGTCATGTCGGGAGGACGACTCCATTATCAAGTTTGGCTTGACGGCGCACGTATTACACACGTGTAATTTGAATGGGGTTGTTCGCACGGAACGCAATCAAAACCGGACCGGACGGACACGCACGCCTTTCGCGTGGGGGGTTGCAGCGGCGATGACGCCGGTGCGCGACAAGGAGGCATTTGATGGACGGCCAGCTTGAGGTGGCCGACCTGCTCGGAAACGCGCCGGAGTGGCAGGAGCGGGCGCTCTGCTCGCAGACCGACCCGGAGGCGTTCTTTCCCGAGAAGGGCGGCTCGACCCGTGAGGCGAAGCGGATCTGCTCGCGTTGCGAGGTCAAGACGGAATGCCTCGAATACGCTCTCGGCCACGACGAGCGGTTCGGGATCTGGGGCGGTCTCTCCGAGCGGGAGCGGCGGAAGCTGAAGCGGCGGGCCGCCTGATCGACGCGGAGCCCGGGCGGTGGGGGCCGCCCGGGTCAGGCGTGTGACCAGAGGTCCCCGCGAGCGGGCTGGTCGTGACCGGGTCCCGGTGGGGGCCGGACCGGTCAGGCCAGCTCGTCCGGATCGACTCCGAGCAGATTCGCCACCTGTTCGATGATCACGTCGTGGACCAGGTCGGCGAGGTCCTCCCGGTCCATCGCCCGGAACTCGAGCGGCCGCCGGTAGAGCACGATCCGCGGCGGCACCTCCTGCCGGCCCGGCCGCCCGGGCAACAGGCGCGCGAGCGGCACCTCGCCGTCCTCGAGCACGTCGGAGTCGTAGACGTTCAGCTCGGGCGGGACGTCCTCCACCGCGAACTCGACACCCGCCAGCTCCTTCGCAAAACGCCGCTCCAGCGTCTCGACGGTGTCCAGGACCAGGTCGTCGAAGACCTCGGCCTTGGTCCGGGCCAACGGTACGGTGGCCGGCACCAGCCGTCCGCGCAGGCCGCGCCCGTGCCGGTCGCGGTGTGCGCGCCGGCCGGAGCCGGGGCGGCGGTGTTCCGGGCTCGTCATGAGGCAAAGGGTAGCCCCGGGCGACCTCGGCCTGTGGCAGCGCCTCGGTTCGGGCGTGCCGGGGCTGGGTCAGCCGCCGAAACCAGGAATTGTGATCACCGTGACGGGCGTGTCGCAACGCGAACCGGTGCGCCGGACCCGGTAATGGAGATACCCTGCCGCCGTGAGGTCACCACGGCGCTGCTCCCGAAACGGCTGCCCCCGGCAAGCGGTCGCCACATTGACCTATGTCTACAACGAGTCGACCGCGGTGGTCGGCCCCCTGGCGGCCTTCGCCGAGCCGCACACGTACGACCTCTGCGAGCCGCACGCCCGCAGCCTGACCGCCCCCCGGGGCTGGGACGTCGTTCGTCACGAGGGCGAGTTCGAGCCGCCCCCGCCCACCACCGACGACCTGGTCGCGCTGGCCGAGGCGGTCCGTGAGGCGGCACGTCCGGCGCCGCGTCCGCCCGAGGACGACCAGGACAAGCAGTCCCATTCGACCGGCCGGCGCGGCCACCTGCGGGTCATTCCGCCGAACCTCTGAGCCGGGCGTCGCGTCGCCGCCGCTCGCCGACCCCGGTCAGCCGAGCGGCACCTGCACCGCCACGTCGTGCCTCGGGTAGTAGCTCTCCACCTGGTCCGCGCCGTACTTCTCCCGAAACATCGACACCACATGGTCGACCCGATCCGGGTCCTGGATGAGGGTCGCCGTCGAGTTCACCGCCGTACCGTTCGCGGCCACCCGGATCACCGGCGTCTGCCGGACGTTCTTGTACCAGTCGCTGTCGGGGCCGGAGACCGGCACCAGGAACATGCTCTGCTCCTCCTGCACGAACCAGACAGGGTGGGAGATCTGCCGGCCCGTCTTCCGGCCGGTCACGGTGATCTCGACTTCGCGCTCGCGAGCGAACGCGTCCATGGCCTCCATGCTCATGCGAGCCTCCGTCAACGTCGCTGAGCCGCTCCTGCCTGTCAGGCTAGGTACTCGGGGGTCGGTCCGGTGCCGGTTCCGGCACACCGGCCGGTCGCCCATCGCCTCCCGGTCGCCGTCGGACGCAGACCGGTCATCCGGTCGCGGGAAGCGGAGCCCGAGCCGGAGCGCGCGACGGCTGGATCGTGCGAGCCAGCACCCGGTGCCGCCGGGGGTCGAGATTCCTTGCGGTCAATTGGCATAGTGCCCTGTGCGACGCCGGCCGCAGCGGAGGAGTGCTCAGTGGACATCCTGACTGAGATCGGTGCTGAGCACGTCGACGCGCTCGGTGAGGGTGACCTTCGGCCATTGCGTCGCTGGCTGTCCGAGCGGCTGTGCCGGCCCGGAGAGCTGGCCGCCGAGGAGTTCGACCTCCTGGCCTCGCTCTCCGCCTGGGACTCGGCGCGGGTGGAGCAGCGGGAGCTGCGCTCGGCGATGGAGCGGGCGCTGGCGGTCGCCGCGCCCCTGCCGGGAGCGGCACCGGCCCTGCTGCTCTACCTCGAGGCGCTCTTCGAGGAGTACTGGGAAGAGGCCTGGGACATCGAGCCGGCGCTGGAGCACATGCGGTTCGTGGGCGAGCGGTGGTCGCGGCTCACCGCACAGGGGCAGGCCGTCGACGCGGCGGTGGCCGGGCTGGTGCTCCAGACGATCGAACTGCTGGCCGTCAAGATGGTCTCCTACGACGCCGGCTATGCCGGCTCCCTCGTCGCCTGGTCTGAGTTGACCGGACGGGTGGCCGAGCGGGCCGAGCGGATGCTGGCAGACGCCGTCTCCTGCCCGCAGTCCCCGTTGCTGGCATTCCTGACCGGCCAGGCCGGCGGCGACGTCCGCTACTATCGCGCCCTCTCCCTGGCGGCGCGGGCGGTCCACGGCCACTTCACCACGGGTGAGAGCGGGGTGGACGGTGCGATCCGGGCCCTGCGCGGCGCGGAGAAGAGCCTGCCGGACGGCATCGTCCGGAGCGAGATGCGGGCCCACCGATACGCGCTGGAGGCGCTCGCCGGCTCGGTCGAGAAGCCCTGGCTCCGGGTCGAGCGCGGCCAGATCGTCTACCTGCACCCGTTCGGCCTCTTCGAGGACGTGGCCGGTGCGGGAACGTCGGTCGGGGTGCCACCGAGTGCGGTCAGCCTGCCCCAGGAGTTGACCGACGCGGCCCGCCGGGCCGCGCCCGACTGGACTCTCGCGGGCTGTTCCATCAGCGAGCATCCGCAGGCGTACGTCTCGGATGATCTCTCGTTGAGCGACATCTGGAAGGGCGACGACCCGCTCGACCGGCAGTTCCGCGGCATGACGATCACCCTGCCCGACCTGGAGCTCAGGGACGTCGACCGGCCGGACGCCGAGCCGCAGGCCTTCACGGTGGAGCTGCGCCTCTCCGAGCTGGGCAATCACTGCCTGCGCATCGTGGGGCAGCTCTCCGGTGCCACCCCGCCGCAGGTGTACGCGGCGATGGTCCGGGTCGCCCCCGAGACCGGGAACCTCGCCCGGCTCGGTACCCCGCTGCGGATGGTCGAATCAGGGCCGGCGGCCCCGCAGTGGCAACGGCTGTCGGACTTCGCGAACCAGGTGATCTCCGATCTGGCCGGGCAACTCGCCCGGACCACGGATCGGCAGATCCTGTGCAGCGGGCGCCCTGGCATGTACCACGTGCTGCTCTCCGTCGACCGGGCCAGTCTCGTCTCACCCTCGACCGGCGCGGTCGAGCCGGTGCGCACGGCTGCGGAGCTGCTCTCGGCGTTCGGGGCGCAACCGCTCTGCAACCCCGTACGAGACGGGATGAGCGCGGTGGCGGAGTGGCTGCGCTATCCGATCGACGCGGCGTGGTTGCCCGTCGTGGACGTGCCCGGCTTCGTCGGTGATCTGCTGATGCCCAGCTGCAACACGACGCTGATGATGATGCCAGGTAGACCCGACTACATGGTCCGGTCGCTCGCCGAGACGGTCGAGTTCGTGGCCTCCCTCGACGGCATGTTCGCCGGCTGGCAGTCCCAGCTGGGCTGTTACCACCAGGCCGTGCTGAAGCAGTTGGCGGAGATGACCACCCGGCTGGACCGGGGCCGGGCCGGGCTCGACACGGCGGCGATCTCCTCGGCCGAGCATCGGCGTGACGTGGACGAGCTGACCGAGTTGCAGGGGCGGCTGGAGGCCCAGCAGCTCCGCATGCACGGCTTCGTCATGTCGAGCCGTACCGTCCTGATGTTCCTCACCGCACCGTCGTTGGTCACCTCCCCGGCGATCCGGGTGACGATCGACCGGCTGCTGTTGGCCGCGCGCTTCGGGGAGCTTCGCGCCGAGTTCGAGGACATGGTCGACAAGGTCGCCGAGCGGGCCGGCGCGCTGGTCGAGGCGTCGATGCGTCGCCAGCAGGAATGGGCGATCGTGGCCGCGCGGGCCGCCCGGGAGCGCGAGGAGCGGGAGCTGCGGCTGCGGTTGTCCCGCGAGGAGGCCGCCGCGCGGCGGCACGCCGAGCGTGAGCGGGTGAACCGCCGCCGGATCGACATCCTGCTGGGCGTGGTCGCGGCAATCGGTCTGTCCGGGGTGATGCAGCTGATCCAGGCGGGGTACGACCTGCGTACCGTCTGGGCGCTGTTGCTGGCCGTCGCGGTGCTGGTCGCGGCGGTGCTGGTCGGCTACGTGCTGCACTGGCTGCACCGGGACCGGCAGGGGCCGGAGGCGGGCTCAGCGCCGGGTCCGGTGGACGACGTCGGTGACGTGCCCGGACGAGGATCGTCCGGGTGACTGACGACGCGACCACCGGCCCGCGCCACCGACGGGTGTCGCCGCGGAGCCACCTCGTCGTGGCGGAGAGCGCCCGCCGACCACGGGTCAATCCTGGTGGTCCGGCCGATCGGCCCCGGCGAGCCGGGAGCGGATCAGGAAGCGGACACCTTCCGGGGCCTCCAGGGAGAAGCCGCTGCCCCGGCCGGGCACCACGTCCACGGTGAGCCTCGTGTGTTTCCACAGGTCCCACTGCGCGCGGGACATCCAGAACTCCACCGGCTCCGGCACACAGTCGATGTGCAGCGAGGCGAGCAGCACGTCCGAGCCGCCGGTGCGGAACTCGCCCGCCGGGTAGCACATCGGGGCACTGCCGTCGCAGCAGCCGCCGGACTGGTGGAACATCAGCGGCCCGTGCTGCTCCCGTAGCGACCGGAGCAGCTCCGCCGCGGCCGGCGTCACGGAGACCGGTTCCGCCGGGCGGGGTAGCGAGATCGGCGACGCTGCCCGAGGAAGTGGAACGGGGCCGGGCGGCGCCGCGGCGCCCGGCGGACCGGGAACCGCGGCGCCCGACGGGTCGGTGCCCATCAGAAGAAGCCGAGCTTCTTCGGCGAGTAGCTGACCAGCAGGTTCTTGGTCTGCTGGTAGTGCTCCAGCATCATCTTGTGGTTCTCGCGGCCGATGCCGGACTGCTTGTACCCGCCGAACGCCGCGTGCGCCGGGTACGCGTGGTAGCAGTTGGTCCACACCCGCCCGGCCTGGATCGACCGCCCGGCCCGGTAGGCGGTGTTGATGTCCCGGGTCCAGACGCCGGCACCCAGCCCGTACAGGGTGTCGTTGGCGATCTTCACGGCTTCGTCGAGGTCGGCGAAGGAGGTCACGGAGACCACCGGACCGAAGATCTCCTCCTGGAAGATCCGCATCGAGTTGTCGCCCTCGAAGATGGTCGGCTCCACGTAGTACCCGCCGGACAGCTCACCGCCCAGGTCGGCCCGCGCCCCGCCGGTCAGTACCTTCGCGCCCTCCTGCCGGCCGATGTCCAGGTAGGACAGGATCTTCTCCAGCTGGTCGTTCGACGCCTGCGCTCCGATCATCGTCTCGGTGTCCAGCGGGTGGCCCTGCTTCACCGCCCTGGTCCGCTCCACCGCCGCCGCGAGGAACTCCGAGTAGTGACCCTGCTGGATCAGTGCCCGCGACGGGCAGGTGCACACCTCACCCTGGTTGAGCGCGAACATGGTGAAGCCCTCCAGCGCCTTGTCCAGGAAGTCGTCGGACGCGGCGCTGACATCGTCGAAGAAGATGTTCGGGCTCTTGCCGCCCAGCTCCAGCGTGACCGGCTTGATGTTCTCGCTGGCGTACTGCATGATCAGCCGCCCGGTGGTGGTCTCGCCGGTGAACGCCACCTTCGCGACCCGCGCCGACGAGGCGAGTGGCTTGCCCGCCTCGACACCGAAGCCGTTGACCACGTTGACGACGCCGGGCGGCAGCAGGTCGGCCACCAGGGAGAGCCAGTGGTGGATCGACGCGGGGGTCTGCTCGGCCGGCTTGAGCACCACGGCGTTGCCGGCGGCGAGGGCCGGGGCGAGCTTCCAGGTGGCCATCAGCAGCGGGAAGTTCCACGGGATGATCTGCCCGACGACCCCGAGCGGTTCGTGGAAGTGGTAGGCGACCGTGTCGTCGTCCAGCTCGCCGACGCTTCCCTCCTGCGCCCGGATCGCCCCGGCGAAGTAGCGGAAGTGGTCGATGGCGAGCGGGATGTCCGCGGCGAGCGTCTCGCGTACCGGCTTGCCGTTCTCCCAGGTCTCGGCGATCGCCAGGGATTCGAGGTTCTCCTCCATCCGGTCGGCGATCCGGTTGAGCACGCGGGCCCGCTCGGCCACGGACGTACGGCCCCACGCGTCGGCGGCGCCGTGCGCGGCGTCGAGGGCCTTCTCGACGTCCTCGGCGGTGCCCCGGGCCACCTCGCAGAAGGTCTCGCCGGTCACCGGGGTGGGGTTCTCGAAGTACCGTCCGCCGTGCGGCTTGACGTACTCGCCGCCGATGAAGTGGTCGTAGCGGGACTGCCAGTGGGTGGGCGCGTCGTAGCGCGTCATGGTTACCTCCGCCGTCGAGGTGCGGTGACGGCGGCGACGCTAGTTGCCGGAACGTTGCAACCACGTTGCGCGCGGCAGGCCGTACTCGCGGGCGAGCTGGTGGATGCGGGCGACCGCGAGCGGTCGGCGCGGCGCGCCCGGCGGCAGCGCCCGCGCCAACGCCTGCCAGGCGGCCAGGTCGTCGGCGCCGGCGGGCGTCGCGGTCCAGGCCGCGAGCAGCGCCGGATCCGCGGTGGCGAGCACGGCCGCCCGGAGCTGACCGTCGATGAGCCGACGCAGGCGAGCCACTCCCGGCGCGTCGGAGGCGGGCAGCAGCGGCCCTGTGTACGCGTCGAGCGCGCCGGCCGGGTCGCCCCGGTCGAGCAGGGCGGTGACGGAGCGGAAATCCGCGCGTACGGTCCCGCGCAGCCGGTACGGGCGGGAGCCGAGCAGTTCCGGGCCGAGTACCCGGCGCAGCCGGGACAGCTCGGCGCGTACGGTGACCGGATGCAGCCGGTCGTCGCCGTACAGGTCGAGGCCGAGTTGCTCCCCGGACCGCCCCTCGGGGTGCTCGAGCAGCAGCACGAGCAGTTCGCTGTGCCGGCGTCCGAGCCGGACCCGCCGCCCGTCCACCCGTAGCTCCGCCTCGTCGCGGCCGAGCGCCAGGACAGTGGCCACGCCCGGTTCGGACGGCCGCTCCGCGGCGAGTTCCGCCTCGGCGGCGCGGGCGGTGGCTCGTACCAGCGCCAGGCTCTGCGGGTTGGCCAGGTGGTCGCCGCCGGTGATGTCGACCGCGCCGAGCAGCCGCCCGGTGCGCGGATCGTGGATCGGCGCGGCGGCGCAGGTCCAGCGCTGCACCCGACGGCTGAAGTGCTCGGTGGCGAAGATCTGCACGCTGTGGTCGACGGCCAGCGCCGTGCCAGGGGCGTTCGTGCCCGCGTGCGCCTCGTCCCACCGGGCGCCGGGGACGAAGTTCATCGCCTCGGCGCGCCGGCGCACCCCCGGATGGCCCTCGACCCAGAGCAGTCGTCCGTGTGCGTCGCAGACCGCCATGAGGTGCGCGCCGTCGAAGGCGATGCCGCCGAGGAGGTCCCGGAAGAGCGGCAGCACGCGGGCCAGCGGGTGGGCGGCGCGGTAGTCGACCAGCGCGTCGTCGGTCAGGTCGACCGGCGGGGTGGCCTCCGGGTCGAGCAGGGCGGATCGTTCCCATGACCGCCGGACCACGTCGCGGACCCGGCCGGGGGCCGTGCCGACGGCGAGGAACGCTTCGTGCGCGGCGGCGACCTGCGCGATCCGCTCCGCGGGATCGGCGCCGAGTTCCAGGGCGAGCCACGGGTCAGCCACCGGCGACCTCCTTGCGCCCATGGTGACCCAGGTCACCCCCGCCCGCCAAGGGTGCGAATGAGGAAGTCGGAGTGGGCGCGCGGCGTGATCCGGTTCACTCCGCGGTGTCGCCGAGCGGCCAGGGCTGGGACGGACCGCCCCATACGGTACGCGCGGGACAGCGTCCGTTCGCCCTCGCTTGTCCCTGCTCCCGGGTCGTGGACGATTGCTCAGGCGGGTGTTTACAAAACGCTTATCTCCCGCTTGAGAGCGTATGCCGGACAACGAAGGATCACGGGAGCGGCAAGCGTGCGGGTGCTGGTGGCGGATGACGAGCGGTTGTTGGCGGACATGATCGCCGAGGGGCTGCGTCGTGTCTCCATGGCGGTCGACGTCTGCTACGACGGCGACGGGGCGTTGGAGCGGATCGCCGTGAACCGGTACGACGTGGCCGTGCTCGACCGGGACATGCCCGGGCGGACCGGCGACGAGGTGTGCCGCAGCCTCACCGGATCGGATGCCGGCACCCGGGTGCTGATGCTCACCGCGGCCGCCGGCATCCGGGACCGGGTGGAGGGCCTCGGCCTGGGCGCCGACGACTACCTCACCAAGCCGTTCGCGTTCGCCGAGCTCGTCGCCCGGGTGCAGGCGCTCGGCCGCCGGTCCGCGCCGGCCGTGCCGCCGGTGCTCGAGCAGTACGACATGGCGCTGGACGTCGCCCGGCACACGGTCACCCGCGACGGACGTCCGGTCAACCTCAGCCCGAAGGAGTTCGCCGTCCTGCACGTGCTGATGCGTGCGAACGGTCGGGTCGTGAGCGCGGAGGAACTGCTGGAGCAGGCGTGGGACGAGTTCGCCGACCCGTTCACCAACGCGGTGCGGGTGACGGTGATGACCCTGCGCAAGAAGCTCGGGCAGCCGGCCATCATCCACACGGTGCCCCGGGCCGGTTACCGCATCGGCGGGCCGGAGTGAGTCCGCGCCGCCGCGTCGTGCTCGTGGGCGTGCTCGCGCTGCTCGCCGGGCTGTTCCTGCCCGGCCTCGGCAAATGGGTGCTGGGCATGCTGTGGCTGCCCGCGGAGGAGATCTGCGGTCTGCCGGTCCCCGGACTGCGGTTGGCGTGCGATCCGGCCCGCCAGCTCGACTACGCGATCCCCCAACTGGTCGAACTCGTCCTCGCGGTGGTCGCGGTGGTCGGGGTCTGGGGTGCCGCGGTCTGGTGCCTGCGGCCGGTACGCGACCTCGCCGAGCCGATCGCGCACGTCGGGCCGCAGAACCTCGGGTATCGGATCCGGCGACGCGGCCGTGACGAACTCGCGCAGCTCACCCGGGCCATCGACCAGATGATGGAACGTATCGCCGCCGGGTACGACGGGCAGCGACGGTTCGCCGCGAACGCCTCGCACGAGCTGCGTACACCGCTGGCGGTCCAGCGGACGCTGATCGAGGTCGGCATGGCTCAGGCGCTCACCGGAGAGCAGCTCGAGTTGTTGACCGCCCAGCTGTTGCAGACCAACGAGCGCAACGAGCGACTCATCGAGGGGCTGCTCGCGCTCAGCGAGAGCGATCAGGGACTCCGCTCCTCCACCCCGCAGCCGCTGCACGAGATCACCCGCGTGGTGCTGGCCGCGTACCAGGATCGGGCGACCGCGGCCGGGGTGACCGTGGAGAGCCAGCTCGCACCGCGGATCGTGATGGGGGAGCGGGTCTTGCTGGAGCGACTGGTGACCAATCTCGTGGAGAACGCGATCAAGTACAACCGGCCCGGCGGTCGGCTCGCTGTCACGGTCGGGCGGGCTCCGGCGCTGACCGTGGCCAACACCGGGCAGATCGTGCCGGCGGAGGCCGTCGCCGGCCTTTTCGAGCCTTTCCGGCGGCTGGCTCGCGACCGGACGAACCAGAGCGGTGGCGCCGGACTGGGCCTCGCCATCGCCCGCTCGATCACCCAGGCACACGACGGCATCATCGCCGCCCGGCCCCTCGACGGCGGCGGCCTGCGCGTCGACGTCCAGCTACCCGTACCGCACTAGATCGGCAGCGCCGCCGACCAGAGACCGAACCGATCGGCCGCGGGATCCGTGTATACGCGGATCCCCGACTCCGGCCTGCCCGGAAACGCAGGCGGTCCGCGCCCGCGGCCCGCCGGCACCGCCCCGGAGCCGGAGAGGAAAGGACGTTGTGACCAACGCAACCGAGACGTCGACCGCGCCCGCGGTGCCAACGAAGGCGGGGCGCGAGGCGTGGGCCGACGTGGCCAAAGGCGCCTGCATCATCCTCGTGGTGCTCTGGCACGTGGTGGTGAAGGACTACCTCCAGATCGACTGGCGGGTCGGCATTCCGGTGCCAGGGGCCTGGGGCCTGCTCACCGAGCAGTTGCTGCCGCTGCGGATGCCGCTCTTCTTCACCATCTCCGGGATCTTCGCGGCCAACGCGGTCAAACGATCGTGGCGGACCGCCGCCCGCCCCCGGGTCGCCGGCAACCTGTACCTGTACGCGATCTGGCTGCTGGTCCACACCGCCCTGCTGGCCCTCTCCCCGGGCTTCCCGACCGACCGGGCCACCAGTTTCGGCGGGCTGCTGGCCCAGCTCACCATCACGCCGTCCAACCTCTGGTACCTGTACGCGCTGGCGCTCTACTTCGTGGTGGCCAAGGCGCTGCGCCGGGTCCACCCGGCGGTGCTGCTCGGCGTCTCGGGTGTGCTGTCGGCCGTCGCCGCCGCGGGGCTGCTGGACACACCCGGCAATCGGGGCGGCGTGTACCAGAACCTCGTGTTCTTCCTCGCCGGCGTGCACCTGCGGCCTTACCTGACCCGCTGGGCGGCGACCGCGAACCGTCGACGCCTGGTCTGGACCACCGCGGTCTACGTGGCCGCGCTGGCCGCCATGGGGCTGGCCGCCGCCGAGCAGTGGTTCGGCGTGTGGCCGGTCGTCTCGGTAACCGCGGTGGCGTTCGGCATCACGGCGGCGGCTATTGTCGCCCAGCGGGCGCGGGCAGTCGGCACGATGCTCGCCACGCTGGGGCGCCAGACGTTGCCGGTCTACGTGATTCACATGCCGGTGCTCGCTCTGCTACACCGGCTCCTTGCCGGCCCGGTCGCGGAGCTGAACGGGCCGGGACGGGAACTGCTGGTGGCCGGATATCCGGTCCTGGTAACCGCGGCGGTGCTGGCGCTGAGTCTGGCCATCCACCGCGGACTGCTGGCGGTCGGCGCGTGGTGGATGTTCCAGCTGCCACCGCGTACCGGCCGGAAGCGCAACCGTGAAGGAGAGATCATGTCGCGCACAGAACGGCCGACCGAGGTCCCACCTGCAGCTTCGGCGCCGGAAACGGTCCCGATCCGGGCCGTACCGGACCGGGCCCGGGTACAGGAGGCCGCCTGGTGGCTCTCCGGCCGCGTGGTGCGTACGCCGGTGCTCAACTCTCCGGCCATCGACCGGCTGGCCGGGGTCCGGATCCTGATGAAGGCGGAGAACCTCCAAACCGGCGGCTCGTACAAGATGCGTGGCGCGATGCTGGCCGTGGGCCGGCTCGCCGCGGCCGGATACACCGGAGTGGTGGCCCAGAGCACCGGCAACCACGGGGTGGCCGTGGCGCTCGCGGCCGGTCGGCACGGTCTGGCGGCCACGGTCGTGCTCCCGGTCGACGCGACGGCGACCAAGGTGGCCCGGGCGCGGGCGGCGGGAGCGAACATCGTCTTCGCTGGCAGCACGCTCGAGGAGCGGATCGCGACCGCCCGTCAGATCAGCGAAGCCCAGGGACACCCGTTGATCGACGCGTACGACCACCCGGACGTCATCGCCGGGCAGGGCAGCGCGAGCCTGGAACTGATCGAGGAGGCGGAGCGCGCCGGCACGCCGCTGGACGCGCTGGTGGTGCCGGTCGGCGGTGGCGGCGGCGTGGCGGGCGCCTGCCTGGCCGCCTCGGGCACCCCGATCGAGGTGTACGGGGTGGAGCCGGTGGGCTGCGACTCCCTGGCCCACAGCCTCGCGGCCGGCCGACCGACGGCGGTGTCGCCGGCGCCGACGATCGCGGACGGCCTTCGCCCCACTTGCGTTGGTGAGCTACCCTTCGCCGTCACGCGGGACGCCATCCGAGGCGTCGTACGGGTCAACGACGACCAGATCGCCGAGGCGTTCCAGATGCTCCTGCTGGAGCTGAAGGTGCTCACCGAGCCGTCCGGCGCGGCCGGGCTCGCTGGTGCGCTGCGGCTGGCGGCGGACCTCGGCGAGGCGGTCAACCGGCCCGACGCCGTTCAGAGCGGCCAGGGACGGGAGCGGTACCGCACGGTCGGCGTGGTGCTGACCGGCGGAAATGTCGAAGCCGAGCTGGTCGCCCGGTTGGCGACCCGGCAGTTCGCCGACCTGGCGACTATGGAAGGGGTGGCGGCATGAGCACGCCTGTCCGGATCGGAATCCTGTTCGGTGGCCCGTCCGCCGAGCACGAGGTGTCCTGCGCCTCCGCGCTCGGCGTCGCCCGGGCCCTGGCCGACGCCGGCCACCAGGTGTTCGCCATCGGCGTGACCCGCACAGGCGGTTTCCGGCTCGTGCCGGACGCCACGCTGGCGGAGCTGCGTGCGGCTGTCGGAACCGGGCTGGCCATCGAAGACCGGCTCACGGTGACCGGGCCGGTGGTCGAGCTGCGGGCCGGCGCCCGCGCGGGCACCCTCGCGGTGACCGAGGCCGACGCCCCCGGCACCGTCGCGGCCGAGCTGGACGTGGTGTTCCCGGTCCTGCACGGTCCGTACGGCGAGGACGGCGTGGTGCAGGGGCTGCTGGAGTCCCTCGGCGTGCCGTACGTCGGGTGCGGCATCCTCGCCTCCGCGATCGGTATGGACAAGGTCGCCATGAAGCGTGCGCTGCGTGCCGAGGGTGTGCCGGTCACCCCGCAGGTGTCGTTCGACGCGCAGACCTACCGGACCGTGGACGACCCGGAGAAGCTGGTGCTGGGGCTGCGCCGTCCGCTGTTCGTGAAGCCGGCCCGGATGGGTTCCTCCATCGGCATCTCCCGGGTCGCCGAGGGCGACGACCTGGCGCCCGCCATCGAGGAGGCGCTGAAGCACGACAACGTCATCGTGGTCGAGCAGGGCGTGACCGGCCGGGAGCTGGAGGCCGGCGTGCTCGGCGGCTGGCGTCCGGAGGCCTCGGCGGTCGGCGAGGTCCAGGTGAAGGGTGGCTGGTTCGACTACCAGCAGAAGTACTTCGGTGACAGCGACCCGATGATCGTTCCGGCGTCGCTGCCGGAGGAGGTCACCGAGCGGATCCGGGAACTCTCCGTACGGGCGTTCGCGGCGATCGGCGGCTGGGGTCTGGCCCGGGTCGACTTCCTCTACGACGAGGCGAACGGCGACCTGTACGTCAACGAGCTGAACACGCTGCCGGGCTTCACCGCGCACTCGATGTACCCGAAGGTGTGGGCGGCATCCGGCGTCAGCTACCAGGACCTCGTGAACCGCCTGGTCGAGCTCGCCTTCGTCCGGCACGCCGAGCGGCCGGCGAGCGCGCCCGTGGAAGACCCCCGATGATCCTGCTCTCCGATCCGCGAGTGGCCGCGGTGCGGAGCGAGGACGACGGCGACGAGCTGGTCGACCTGCGTGAGGTGCCGGAATTGCGGCTCGACGTCCGCGCCGCCGATGCCGCCGGGTCGTACGCCCGGGTGCGGCGTGGCGTCGCGGACCGGCTGCTCGCCGCGCAGCGTGCCCTCCCGGCGGGCCTGCGTCTGCTGGTCATCGAGGGTTACCGGCCGTACCAGGCACAGCTGGAAATCTTCACCGGCTACCGGGACGAGCTGCGCCGGCGGTACCCCGAGTGGTCGCCGGAGCGGCTGCACGTGGAGACCACCAAGTTCGTCTCGCCGGTCGAGGTGGCTCCGCACAGCACCGGCGGGGCCGTCGACCTGACCCTCTGCGACGCGGACGGTGTCGAGCTGGACATGGGCACGGTCGTCGACGCCACCCCGGAGGCGAGCGCGAACGCCTGCTTCACCGCGGCCGACAACATCCCGGCCGCGGCACGGCGGAACCGGGAGATTCTGGTGGCCGCGCTCAGCGGGGCGGGAATGGTGAACTACCCGACGGAGTGGTGGCACTGGTCGTACGGGGACCGCTACTGGGCCTTGATGACCGACGCCCCACACACCCGCTACGGCCCGTTGTGAATCCGGCGTGCCGCTGAACGTCTCGCCGCCGGTGCACTGAACTGACCGGGCCGGCGGGAACGTCGTGGCGGGCCCCTCGCGGGGTGGCCGTCACGGCGTTCCCGCCCACCCGCGTTCCGCCGCCGGCCGGGGCGGTCTAGGGCCTGTCCTGTCGATCATGGAAGCCAGATGATGGCGGCGATCAGGACCAGGCTGGCTCGGTAGAGAGATGCGCGTTTGGCGTAGCGGGTG